>NZ_JBIWKH010000014.1:0-291092 GCF_044765585.1 Streptomyces sp. NPDC102441 | reverse complement strand
CGCTCGGCTGGGAAACCCCAGCCGAGCGTCTGGCTAAACTCCTCGCGGCCTAGACAACCGACCACGTGTTGCAACGATCGCTAGAAACCGCCACCTGTCCGGGCCCTTCGCGTTCTCACCCCGCCGGGGGCGCGGGGGAGTTGAGGGGAAGCTGTGGTGAATGAGTCACAGTCGTGATTCCGAATACCTGTCAAGAACCCCCATAGCGCCCTCTATCCCCCCGGAACCGCCTTGACGTAGTCCTTAACTCTGGACAGGGTGCTAGAGCAGCATGCGTATGTCTGGGACAGGTGTGAACGGGGGCGGGCGGGATGACCACGGTACGGCGTGGCCCTGCAGAGTGTGTGACCCCGCAGGGCCGTGGACCGCATAGGGCTGCTCCATCGACAAGATCAGCTACTGGGGGTAGCAACAGATGACCAAGAAGACGCGAATCCGCGTCGCGCGTATAGCCGCTGGTGCGGTTATCGCTGCGGGTGCCTCGCTCTGCGCCGCGGGCGCGGCCCAGGCGACGGTGCTCGACGACATCATCAACGTCGTCGACGGCGACGACGCCACCAACCCGGGCGGCGGCGACGCCACCAACCCGGGCGGCGGCGACGAGACCAACCCGGGCGGCGGCGACGAGACCGACCCGACCAACCCGGGTGGGGGCGACCCGACGGACCCGACGGACCCCACGGACCCCACGGACCCGACGGATCCCACGGACCCGACGGATCCCACGGACCCGACGGACCCGACGGATCCCACGGACCCGACGGACCCCACGGACCCGACGGACCCGACGGACCCGACGGACCCGACGGACCCGACGGATCCCACGGACCCGACGGACCCGACGGACCCGAGTGAGCCCTCGGACCCGTCCGAGCCTTCGGACCCGACGGACCCCGCAGCGCCCTCGGACCCGTCCTACCCGGACGCCGGTGACAACACCGACACGGACAGTGTCGGCAACCAGCCGGTCGAGCAGGGCAAGGGCAAGGACGAGCTCGCCGAGACCGGTGCGGCCGAGACCACGTTCCTGCTGATCGGTGCCGCGACGATGATCGCCGGTGGCATCGGCTTCCGCATCCTGCCGCGTCTGGCCGGCGGCGGTCGCACGGCGGCCTGAAGGCCGTAGACGCACGCTGAAGGGCCCGGAAGAGCCGACATGGACCTTCCGGGCCCTTTCGCGTACCGAAACGCTTCCTGGGGGCCGTACGCGCACATCTCGGCCCGCCGGACAGCGGAGGCGAGGCTTCCGGCTCAGGTTCTCAGATCGCCTGGTGTGCCAGCAGGGCCAGAGCGGCCACCAGGATCACCATCAGCGCTATCAGCATCGCCGGGTTGAGCCCCGCGAACGGCCCTTCTCCCTGCATCCGCTCCCGGCTCGCCCGGCAGACACGGCAGCGGCCCTCGTTCACAGGCGCCGCGCAGTTCGCGCACACCAGTCGGTCGTAGGTCATGCGCAGTCCTCCTCCCGCGCGGCGGGAGCCGCATTCACGTTCTCTCCGCACAACGCTCCGGGAAACGCAACGGTTCCCCCTACCACTGTGCCAGCTCGCGTGGGTTTCGGCGCGGCCCGCCGGGACAGGTCCGGCACGCCCCGTTTCGTGCCATGCCGCTTTCCGTCACAAATCCCTCATTGCCGGACGCCGACTGCACGCGTCAGTCTGGTTCGCGTATGGTCACGCTCACCTACCCCCGGCCGACCGTGGTGCATCCGTGATCCGATTCGACAACGTCTCCAAGACCTACCCGAAGCAGAGCCGTCCAGCTCTCCGGGACGTCTCACTCGACATCGAGAAGGGCGAGTTCGTCTTCCTGGTGGGCTCCTCCGGCTCCGGCAAGTCCACCTTCATGCGGCTCATCCTCCGGGAGGAGCGCGCCAGTCAGGGCATGGTCCACGTGCTCGGCAAGGACCTCGCGAGGCTGTCCAACTGGAAGGTGCCGCAGATGCGCCGCCAGCTGGGCACGGTCTTCCAGGACTTCCGGCTCCTCCCCAACAAGACCGTCGCCGAGAACGTGGCCTTCGCGCAGGAGGTCATCGGCAAGCCGCGCGGCGAGATCCGCAAGGCCGTGCCGCAGGTTCTCGACCTCGTGGGTCTCGGCGGCAAGGAGGACCGGATGCCCGGTCAGCTCTCCGGTGGTGAGCAGCAACGTGTCGCGATCGCGAGGGCGTTCGTCAACCGCCCCATGCTGCTGATCGCGGACGAGCCGACCGGCAACCTCGACCCGCAGACCTCCGTGGGCATCATGAAGCTGCTGGACCGGATCAACCGGACCGGCACCACCGTGATCATGGCGACCCACGACCAGAACATCGTCGACCAGATGCGCAAGCGCGTCATCGAGCTCGAGCAGGGCCGTCTCGTCCGTGACCAGGCGCGTGGCGTCTACGGCTACCAGCACTGAGCCTCGAGTACTGAAAGGACGCCATGCGCGCCCAGTTCGTCCTGTCGGAGATCGGCGTCGGTCTTCGTCGAAACCTCACGATGACCTTCGCGGTCGTGATCTCCGTCGCCCTCTCGCTCGCCCTGTTCGGCGGTGCGCTGTTGATGCGCGAGCAGGTCAGCTCGATGAAGACCTACTGGTACGACAAGGTCAACGTCTCGATCTTCCTCTGCAACAAGAACGACGCCAAGGACGTGCCCAAGTGCGCCAAGGGCGCTGTCACGGCCGAGCAGAAGAACGAGATCAAGGCCGACCTGGAGAAGATGGAGGCCGTCGAGAAGCCGGTCCTCTTCGAGACGGTCGACCAGGCGTACAAGCACTACCAGGAGCAGTTCGGCGACTCGCCGATGGCCGGCAACATCACCCCGGACCAGATGCAGGAGTCGTTCCGCGTCAAGCTGAAGGACCCGCAGAAGTACAAGGTGGTCGCGACGGCCTTCGCCGGCCGTGACGGGGTGCAGTCCGTCCAGGACCAGCGCAGCATCCTGGACAACCTCTTCGGGCTGATGAACGGCATGAACGTCGCCGCGATCTTCCTGATGGGGCTGATGCTTGTCATTGCGCTGATGCTCATCGTGAACACCGTCCGTGTCTCGGCGTTCAGCCGGAGACGGGAGACGGGCATCATGCGGCTGGTGGGGGCCTCGGGCTTCTACATCCAGATGCCGTTCATCATGGAGGCCGCGTTCGCCGGTCTGATCGGCGGACTGCTCGCCTGCGTGATCCTGATAGCGGCGCGGTACTTCCTGATCGACGGCGGACTCGCCCTCCAGGAGAAGCTGAACCTGATCGACTTCATCGGCTGGGAAGCGGTTCTCACGAAGCTCCCGCTGGTCCTCGCGATCGGCTTGCTGATGCCCGCGGTTGCCGCTCTCTTCGCGTTGCGCAAGTACCTCAAGGTGTGACGAGCGCCCCGTCCCGCATACGGCCAACGAACCGTGTGCGGCCGGGGCGTTGTCCTACACTCGGCCACATGCCGGGCCTTACGTACCATTTGAAACCCCGAGGTATCTACCGCGGGGCGGCCCTGACGTTGGTGTTCGCGAGCGTGCTGGCCACCGCCGCGGCCACCGGGTCCCTGCCCCGTGAGGACGGCTCGGGCACGGAGATAAAGACCCGAGCGGTGTCCTCGACCGTCGGTTCCGTGGACCGCGAGGAGATCGCGGACGCGGTCGCCGACGCGGAGGCCGACGGCAAGTCCGGCACGGACGCCGCCGAGGAGGTCGTCAGCCGCAGCGGGGACCGCTGGGGCGCGGTCTACGACGAGCGGGAGTACGAGGAGTTCGAGCAGGCCCTCGACGGCTCGTACACCGGGGTGGGGATCTCCGCCCGCCGCTCGGTGCGCGGTGAGGTCACCGTGACAGGGGTCCGCACGGGCGGGCCGGCGGATCTGGCAGGTGTGCGCAAGGGTGACCTGCTGCACACCGTGGACGGCCGCCCGGTCGAGAAGCGCCCCGTCGCCGAAGTGGTCGCGCTGCTGCGCGGAGACCGGGCGAAGGCGCCGGAAGGCTCCTCGGTGGTCCTCGGCCTGAGCCGAGGCGGGCACTCGTGGGCCACGACCCTGCGCAGGGCCAGGCTCAGCACGGATCCGGTGAGCGTCCGGCGGCTCGGCGGGGACCGCTCATCGGCTGTGCTGATCAAGGTCGCCGCGTTCACCAAGGGCACCGGCACCGCGGTCCGCGACGCCGTGGACGGGGTGCCCGGGGACGCGGGAATCCTCCTGGACCTCAGGGCCAACACGGGCGGTCTGGTCAACGAGGCGGTCACCGCCTCCTCCGCCTTCCTGGACGGCGGGCTCGTCGCCACCTACGACGTGCACGGCGAGCAGCACGCGCTGTACGCCGAGTCCGGCGGGGACACCGAGCGGCCCGTGGTCGTCCTCGTGGACGGCGGCACGATGAGCGCCGCCGAGCTGCTGACCGGCGCGCTGCAGGACCGGGGGAGGGCGGTGACCGTCGGATCGCGCACCTTCGGCAAGGGTTCCGTGCAGCTGCCCAGCAAGCTTCCGGGCGGCTCGGTGGCCGAACTGACCGTCGGGCACTACCGCACTCCGGCGGGCCGCAGCGTCGAGGGAACCGGCATCACGCCGGACGTCGGGGCAGGTCCGGAGGCCCAGCAGCGGGGCGAAACAGTATTGAGTGGCCTCGGGGGTGGGTCGTAGTGCGAAAATGACCGCACTATGGCCAAGGAAAAAGACACCGGGCGCAAGATGATTGCGCAGAACAAGAAGGCGCGGCACGACTACCACGTCCTCGACACCTACGAGTGCGGCCTCGTGCTCATGGGCACGGAGGTCAAGTCGCTGCGGATGGGCAGGGCGTCGCTGGTCGACGGCTTCGTCCAGATCGACAACGGGGAGGCGTGGCTGCACAACATCCACGTCCCGGAGTACGTGCAGGGCACCTGGACCAACCACTCGGCCAAGCGGAAGCGCAAGCTGCTCCTGCACCGGGCCGAGATCGACAAGCTCCAGTCCAAGTCGCAGGAGACGGGCCACACGATCGTGCCGCTCGCGCTGTACTTCAAGGACGGCCGCGTCAAGGTCGAGATCGCGCTCGCCAAGGGCAAGAAGGAGTACGACAAGCGTCAGACGCTGCGCGAGAAGCAGGACACGCGGGAGACGAACCGTGCGATCTCGGCGGCCCGCCGGCGCCAGCGCAGCGCGTAGCCGCCACACGGCCGGGGCCCGCGCCCCGGCGCTGCCGGAATGCAGTGGCATCCGCGTGCGTTGTTCACGTACGATGGGCCGTGCACCTCAGCGAAGGTGCGCGGATTGAAAAATCAACATGGGGATGATCGGTTTCGACAGCGGATGTCGAAGCAGGGGAAGCGAGTCGAGGAAGCGGCAATGATCTCGTAAACCATATGTCGCAAACAATAATCGCCAATTCCAAGCGCGATTCCTCCGCCTTCGCCCTCGCTGCCTAATTAGCAGCTAAGCGAAGACTCTGCGGAGTGTCAGCCCGGGAGTGATCCCGACCCGGATCCTGGCATCACTAAGGGATCTAAACTTCTAAGCCCGGTCACGGGGCTTAGAAGGAAATCAAACAGTGACTGGGCCTGTCGGAGGCTTGTTCGCGTGACCTCCGGGGCCGAGAAAAGCGCAGCGAACTGCACTCGGAGAAGCCCTGGTTCCGCACCGTTGGACGCGGGTTCGATTCCCGCCATCTCCACAACCCCATGTAAGCCTCCGCCCCGCGAGTTCTCTCGCGGGGCGGAGGCTTTTTCGCGTCGTGCGGACGCGGTCGGGCTCCTCAGAGGTCAAGCATCAGGCGAAGGTAGCTGCGTACCTCGGCCTTCTCCTTCTCGCTGATGATGCCGAGGGGTTGCCTTCCTACGAGGCGGCGCTCGGATATGGAGCGAATGTCGTCAGTGCGTGCCCGTGTATCGGCGAGGAGACGATGAGGACCGGGCGCCGGCCCGACTGCTTCGCTGCCGACAACGGGACCGGCCGATGATCCGGTGGCGAGGAGCGGGTGCAGGGCGCGGACGCCCTTGAACCGGCCGTACTCGGCGCCCTGGTTTGCCCGGCCGTGGACGGTGTTGGGTTGGGGACGGGACGCCGTGCACCCTTCAGGTGTCGGTTCGCCCGTCCCCACCCGCCGAACCGGACGTGCCGAAGGCGGCGGGAGAGGAGATCCCATCTGCTACGGCGATCCCCAGCACTGCAAAAGCGGCCCACCCGCGATCATGCGGGATGAACAGGGCGGACTGCCAACCCCATCAGGCATCACGGCCGCTGCCGAATCGAGGCTAACCTGCTATTCGCTCCCATTGCTGGCCGACGCCACCGTTGCAGTCCCAGATCTGTACCTGAACGGGTTTGACGGACGCGTTGGGGTCGTCAAGGCACTTGCCGGACTGAGGGTTGTAGAGGGCATCCTGGCCCCCCCAGGGTAGCCAGAGCTGGGCGGCAGTGCCGTTGCACTGGTAGAGGTCGACTTTGGTGCCGTTGGCGGTGCCGCCGCCTTGGACGTCCAGGCACTTGCCGAGGGCCCGGACAGTGCGGTTGAGCGTGATTTCGTTCCATTTCTGGGCAGAGGTCCCGTTGCACTCATGGACCTGAACCGGTGTGTAGTTCGCGGGTGAGGCTCCCAGGACGTCCAGGCACAACCGGAGGTAGCGCCCAGGGGCCGACAGAGGGAGGGCGAGGGAGCCGCCGCTGTCAGCGCTGGCGGATCCGCCGGTGAGCATGGTGGCCACCACCGCGCCGGCCGAGGCCGCGGCCAGCACCATTGCAGTCCGCTTGCGTCGTCCGCGCGGGGCGCCGGTTGAGCGTGTACGTAGGCTGATCATCTGAAATTTCCTTTCGGAACGGTGTGCGTCGGCTTCGATACGACGCCGACACCGAGGAGGCACCGTACCTGTAGATGCGGGAGGGCCTGTGTTCGTTCCGTGCCAGGCCCTCGACTCGGCCGCAGCGAGCCTCGGTTGGCCCTGTCCGCCGCAGACCGCACGGCGCTCGAAGGGCCGGCCACCGCATGGCTGGACCGGGGTGTGAACGCCGACTGCCTCACCCGGGCCCTCACCGCCGGGCTTCCCGACCAGGTCGGCCCACCCATCGGCCTCGTATGCCGTCGGCTCACCGACAAGATCCCGGCCCGGCTGCCTGAGGCACCGACAACTGCCAGGCTGAGTACCCCCGTTCGCCGCATCATGATGGAGTGCACCGAGTGCGGCGTACCCGGACCGCCCGAAGCCCTTCCCGGCGGGGCTCTGCCGCCCCTGCCGCACACCGGCTCCGGACACTCCCGTGGAGGTGCCCGCCGAACGTGACGTACACGCCCTGGTCAGCGGCCTCCGCAACCTCATGACAGCCCCTTGAGCCCTGATCGGCGCCGCACCGTGTGCGCCGCCGTCGCGATGACCAGCGCCAGGGCCGCCGCGCACATCGGCGCCGCGTATCCGGTCACCGTGCCGGCGTGCTCCACCGTCCAGCCGCCCGCCGCCGAACCCGCCGCTATGCCGCCGAGCAGCGCGGTGACGGCGAGCGTCATGCCCTCGTTGAGCTGTGCCTGAGGGGTGAGCCGCTGGATCAGGGTCATGCCGGTGACCATGGTGGGCGCGGTGGCGGCGCCCGCCAGCAGCAGGCAGCCCGCCAGGAAGAGCAGCGAGTCGGTCGTCGCCGCGGCGAGCAGGGGGAGCGACATCAGGGCGGTCATCCCCGTCAGGCAGTGCAGCAGTCTGCGCCCGACGGCCGCCGCCGGGCGCGTCGACCCGTACAGCAGCCCGGCCACGCAGGAGCCGCCGGCCTGGAGCGCGAGGATCGCTCCTCCGGCGTGGGCGATGGAGACGACCTCCATCGTTCCGAAGACCGCCCCCGTCGCCAGGAAGACGGCGAGCAGGGCGGGGATGCCCGGGGTGCGCAGGGGGGAGGCCGCCCGTGTGCGGGGGGCCACCGGCGGTTCGGTCGCCCGTTGCGCGGCGAAGATCAGGACACCGGTCATGAGCAGGACCGCCCCGGTGAGCGTGCCGGCTTCGGGGAAGAGCGCCCCGCACAGGGATGCGGCGAGGACCGGGCCGAGCATGAAGCACAGCTCGTCGGCGGCCTGTTCGAAGGAGTTCGCGGTGTGCAGGGCCGCCGGGTCGCTCCGGTGCAGATGGGACCAGCGGGCCCGCGACATGCCGCCGGTGTTCGGGGTGGTGGCCGTCGCGGCGTATGCGGCGAAGAGCGTCCAGACCGGTGCGCCGTAGTGCACGCAGAGGACCAGGGACAGCGAGCCGAGCACCGCGAGCGCGGTGGCGGGCACGGCGATCCTGGCCTGCCCGTACCGGTCGACGAGGCGCGCCGTCCAGGGGGCGACCACGGCGGTCGCGGCCAGGCCGGTCGCGGTGACGGCTCCGGCCAGGGCGTACGAACCGTGCGCCCCGGCGATCATGATGACCGCGCTGACGCTGAACATCCCCATGGGGAGCCGGGCGAGGAGATTGCCCGCCGTGAAGGCGCGCGTGCCCGGAGTGGCGAGCAGCCGCAGGTACGGATTGGACGGGGCGGGGGCGGGCGAGGTGCGGATGGGGCCGGGGGTGGTGGTTTCGTGAGGCACGTCCTTACCCTCGGATCGGTGGCCTGTGGCGTCCAACACCTGATCCGAGGTCATTGACGCACTTCTGTTGTAAATTGTCTCCGTGGCCTCGTCCGACATCGATCCCCGGCTCCTGCGTGCCTTCGTGGCGGTGGCCGAGGAGCTGCACTTCACCCGGGCCGCCGCCCGGATCTACGTCGCCCAGCAGGCGCTGAGCCGGGACATCCGCCGGCTGGAGCGCGAGCTGGGCCGGGAGCTCTTCGTCCGTACGACCCGGCAGGTGTCGCTCGCCCCGGACGGGGAACGCCTCCTTCCGCACGCCCGGCGGGTGCTGGACGCGCACGCGGCGCTCTCCGCCGCCTTCGCGGACCCGGCGGACCGTCCGCTGCTCGTGGATCTCAACACCGACGGGATGACGGCGGCCCGGGTGCTGGCCAGGGCACGGGAGCTCGCGCCCGAGTGCGAGCTGATGGCGCGCTTCGAGAGCGGGCTGTCCTGGGCGGCGGGTGAGGTGCTCGCGGGGCGGCTCGACGTCTCCTTCGGGCGCGCCGCCGGGCTCGATCCCGCCGTGCTCGCGCAGCTCTCCGTACAGCCGGTGCGGTACGAGCCGATGGCTGTTCTCCTGCCGCAGGGTCATCCCCTGGCCGGACGTGCGGAGGTCGCCATGAGCGACCTGACCGGGGAAACCGTCTACGCCGGGGCGGGCAATACGCGCACGCTCGAGTGGACGGACCTCGCGACCCTGCTTTTCGCGGAGTGGGACATCGTCCTGGCTCCACCGGCCCCGCTCGCCGTCGGAGTGGCCGAATTCCAACGGGTCATGGCGAAGACGGGGAACCCCGTGCTGGCCGTCGCGGGCTTCCCGCCGCTGCCGGGGACGGTGCTGCGTCCGCTCGTGCGGCCGGTGCCGCTGTCGCCTCTGCTCATGGTCTGGCGCAGGGGCCTCGACCACCCCGGCCTGGCCGCGTTGCGTGCCGCGGCGGCCGAACTCGCGGGGGCGGAAGGATGGATGGCACGGCCACCGGCCTCGTGGCTGCCGGAAACCGATGTGTCACTCATGGGTCACTGTTCATGAACAACCGGTGATACCACCCGCTGCCGGTCGCCGGCGTGCGCTACATTCAATGCTTCGGGTGCACGGTGGCAGGTGGCGCGCGGACAGGGTGGGGGCCCGGTCCGATGGCACGATTCCAGTCATTTCCCGCGCACCTGTTCTTTGAGTGGGGGAAGTGCAATCACCTGTGGAAAATTGGCGCGAAGGTACCCGAACCGGGCACACGCATGAACCGAACGACGTCACCGTCCAACTGGACGGACTCGGCCGGCAGCTCTCCGAGCTGCCCGTAGAACCCAGTCCTCCGGACCCGTCCGACGGTCCGGTGTTCGTCGACGAGAGCGGCCGTCGCAGCAAGACGTACCGGCGCGTGGGCTGGGTACTCGCCGCGATCTGCGCGGTGTACGCGGTGACGCTCGTGGTCGCCGTGCTCGGCGGAAACTCCAGCGCTCCCTGGCTGCCGCTCTCCGGGCAGGAGGAGAAGCACGCGGAAGAGGTCGAGGTGCGGCCCGCCCCGACCGGTGCCACCGTGTCCGGGAGCCCCGAAACCACGCCCAGCGCCTCGGCCTCCGGCGTCGTCGTGCCCCCTCCGTCTGTCGGCGCCTCCGCGTCCGGCCCGGCAGCGCCCGGTGCGAGCACCTCGGCCTCCGCGTCCAGCAAGCCTCCGCGGACCGGCACCTCTTCGGCCCCGGTCGTCCCGGGCGACCCGGTCACCGAACAGCCGACCGGTGACACGCCACCGCCGGCCACCATCGAGCCGTCCGTCGACGACAGTCCGCCGGCCTCCCCGGACCCTTCGGAATCAGCGGTGCAACCACAAGAAGGCGCTCAGTAGATGACACCCCCCGTTTCGCGGGGCAGACACAACCGGAAGAAGAAGCGGACCGTCAGGCGCAGACTTCCCATGCGCTATCTGCTTCCGTCACTCCTTCTTGTGGCCCTGCTCGCCATGCTCATGCTGCGCGGATACGTGCACAGCGAGATCCTCGCCGACCACCGGATCCAGGCGCCCGCTCCCACCAGCCAGGTACCGGACAAGGTGCTCGACGGCGGTCCGGTCATCGACGCCCGCGCGGCGGACGAGGACGCCACGACGCTCCGGATACCCGATCACAAGATCGTCCTGACCTTCGACGACGGCCCGGACCCCGTCTGGACCCCGAAGGTCCTGGACGAGCTCAAGAAGCACCACGCGCACGGCGTCTTCTTCGTCACCGGCACCATGGCCTCGCGCTACCCGGGCCTGGTGAAGCGGATGGTCGACGAGGGGCACGAGGTCGGGCTGCACACCTTCAACCACCCGGACCTCTCCTTCCAGTCCACCAGCCGCATCGACTGGGAGCTCTCCCAGAACCAGCTGGTGCTGGCGGGCGCGGCCGGCATCCGTACGTCGCTGTTCCGGCCTCCGTACTCCTCGTTCTCCGACGCCATGGACAACAAGTCCTGGCCGGTCACGCAGTACATCGGCAGCCGCGGCTACCTCACCGTCGTGAACAACACCGACAGTGAGGATTGGAAGCGCCCCGGCGTCCACGCGATCATCGAGCGAGCCACGCCCAAGCACGGCAAGGGCGCGATCATCCTGATGCACGACTCCGGCGGTGACCGGTCCCAGACGGTGGACGCCCTGGGCAGGTTCCTGCCGCAGATGCAGGAGCGCGGCTACGACTTCACCAACCTGACGTCGGCGCTCGGCGCCCCCAGCGCGCACACCCCGGTCACCGGGTTCGCGCTCTGGAAGGGCAAGGCGTTCGTAGGAGCGGTGGAGATCTCCGAGCGCATCACCGGTGTCCTGGTGGTGGGGCTCGCGGTCATCGGCGTGCTGGTGATGGTCCGCTTCGGGCTGATGCTGCTGCTGTCCTTCCTGCACGCCAGGAAGGTGCGCCGCAGGAACTTCAGCTGGGGCGAGGAGCTCACCCGGCCCGTGTCGGTCCTCGTTCCCGCGTACAACGAACGCGAGTGCATCGAGGCCACCGTGCGGTCGCTGGTCGCCAGCGACTATCCGGTCGAGGTGATCGTCATCGACGACGGCTCGACGGACGGCACGGCCGACCTCGTCGAAGCGATGTGGATCCCGAACGTCCGGGTCGTACGCCAGCGCAACGCCGGCAAGCCCGCAGCCCTCAACAACGGCATCGCGCACGCCCGCTACGACATCGTCGTGATGATGGACGGCGACACCGTCTTCGAACCCTCCACCGTGCGAGAGCTCGTCCAGCCGTTCGCCGATCCCAGGGTCGGAGCCGTCGCGGGCAACGCCAAGGTCGGCAACCGTGACTCGCTGATCGGCGCCTGGCAGCACATCGAGTACGTGATGGGCTTCAACCTCGACCGCAGGATGTACGACCTCCTGGGCTGCATGCCCACCATCCCCGGTGCGGTCGGCGCCTTCCGCCGGGGCGCACTGGACCGGATCGGCGGCATGAGCGAGGACACCCTCGCCGAGGACACCGACGTCACCATGGCGCTGCACCGCGACGGCTGGCGCGTCGTCTACGCCGAGAACGCCCGGGCCTGGACCGAGGCGCCCGAGTCCGTGCAGCAGCTGTGGTCGCAGCGCTACCGGTGGTCCTACGGCACGATGCAGGCCATCTGGAAGCACCGCCGCGCCGTCATCGAGAGGGGGCCCTCGGGCCGCTTCGGGCGCGTGGGCCTGCCGTTCGTCTCCCTGTTCATGGTCGTCGCTCCCCTGCTGGCGCCCCTCATCGACGTCTTCCTTCTGTACGGACTGGTCTTCGGCCCGACGGGGAAGACGGTCGCCGCCTGGTTCGGCGTGCTGCTGGTGCAGGCCGTCTGCGCCGCGTACGCCTTCCGGCTCGACCGGGAGCGCATGACCCATCTGATCTCCCTGCCGCTCCAGCAGATCCTGTACCGGCAGCTGATGTACGTCGTGCTGCTCCAGTCCTGGATCACCGCTCTCACCGGTGGCCGGCTGCGCTGGCAGAAGCTGCGGCGCACGGGCGTGGTGGAGGCGCCGGGCGGCACACAGAACCGCCGCAAGGACACGGACAAGGACCGGAGGCCGGTGGCATGACCTACCCCGACCGGCCTCTGCGGGACGGCTCCGGATACGACGACGGTGCCTGGCCGTCCTCCGACGCCTCCTGGGCGCCGTCGCAGCAGGGCAGCGCCTACCCGGCGCCCGCCGACCCCGCGCACACCGCTCCACTGCCCGTCCCGCCCGTCACCGCCGCGTATCCGGAGTACGACACGGCCGCGTACGCGGAGCAGGCCACCGCCGCGTACCCGGAGTACGACACGGCCGCGTACCCGCAGCAGGCCCCCGCGGCGTACCCGGAGCACGTGCCCGCCGCGTACCCGGAGCACGTGCCCGCCGCCACCGTCCCGGCTCCGGACGTGGCACCGGCGGACGCGGCCTCCGCGCCCCGCGCCAAGCCCGGCAGGGACCGCTATCTCGACCTGCTCAGGGCCGTGGCCCTGGTCCGGGTCGTCGTCTTCCACCTCTTCGGCTGGGCCTGGCTGACCGTCCTCTTCCCCTCCATGGGCGTGATGTTCGCCCTCGCCGGTTCGCTGATGGCCCGCTCGCTGGCCCGGCCGGCGGGAAGCGTCATCCGCAGCCGGCTCCGCAGGCTGCTCCCCCCGATGTGGGCGTTCTCGCTCGTCATCGTGCCGGTGATGTTCGCGCTGAGCTGGAAGCCCGTCCGGGAGGAGGGGCTGTGGTGGTTCATCAAGCTCGGCAGCTACCTCTTCCCGCTCGGCTCGCCTCCGTACCCCTGGGAGAGCGGCTCGGAAGGCGGATGGCTGGAGCTGAGCTGGGCGGACCAGGCGGCAGGACCGCTCTGGTACATACGCGCCTACCTCTGGTTCGTGCTCGCCTCACCCCTGCTGCTGAAGGCGTTCCGCAGGCTCCCGTGGGTCACGCTGCTCGCCCCGCTCGCCCTCACCGCCGTGATCGGCACCGGCCTCGTCACGGTCCCGGGCACCTTCGGCGAGGGGCTCGTCGACTTCGCGGTGTTCGGGTCCTGCTGGATCCTGGGCTTCGCACACAACGACGGGCTGCTCAAGCAGATCCCGCGCTACATCGCGGTGTCGTCCGCCGCGATCGTCATGGGCTTCGGCCTGTGGTGGGCGTCCGGGCACCTCACCGCGGAGGGCTGGAACCTCGACGAGATCCCGCTCGCCCAGGCCACCTGGTCACTCGGCTTCTGCGCGATTCTCCTGATCTACGCCCCGTCCTGGCAGAAGCTCCCCGGCAGGCTCGCCGGGTGGGACAGCCTGGTCACGCTGGCCAACAACAGGGCCGTGACGATCTATCTGTGGCACAACCTGCTGCTGATGGCGGCAGCGCATCTCGTGGACGAGCTCTGGTCCGTCCCGTGGTTCGGCGACACGTTCGGTACGTATATAGAACAGTCGTACGAGGTGCTGGTCCTGATCGCGATCTGGCCGCTGATAGGGCTCGCGATACTGGCGTTCGGCTGGGTCGAGGACGTCGCCGCCAAGCGCCGGCCCCGCCTGTGGCCGAACGGGGCGGGCCGCGGCCGCCGGGCCTGACCGGCCCGAAGGGGTGCGGCGGGCCCGGCTCACCGCACCCCCGGCGGCCGAGTGAGAGCAAGGTTGCGCACCGGTCACCTCACGGCACCGCACCGAAACGCGGACTCCCTAGCGTCGGCAGGACAACACCCCGACCCCCTGTGGAGGCGCGTGATGGCCGGTCGTTGGATCGAACAGTGGGAGCCGGAGGACGAGACCTTCTGGCGGGAGACGGGCGAGAAGGTCGCCCGGAGGAACCTGTGGTTCTCCGTGCTCTCGGAGCACATCGGGTTCTCCATCTGGTCCCTGTGGTCCGTCATGGTCCTGTTCATGGGCCCGGAGTACGGCGTGGACCCCGCCGGGAAGTTCTTCCTGATCTCCACGGCCACCCTGGTCGGCGCCATCGTCCGGGTGCCGTACACCTTCGCGGTCGCGCTGTTCGGCGGACGCAACTGGACGATCTTCAGCGCGTTGTCCCTCCTGCTGCCGACGGTCGCCGCCTTCTGGGTGATGGAGCCCGGCACCTCGTACACCACGTTCCTCGTCGTCGCCGCGCTCACCGGGATCGGGGGCGGCAACTTCGCCTCGTCGATGGCGAACATCAACGCCTTCTTCCCGCTGCGCAAGAAGGGGTGGGCACTCGGGCTCAACGCGGGCGGAGGCAACATCGGCGTCCCGGTCGTCCAGCTCATCGGGCTGCTGGTGATCAGCACGGCGGGTGCGACGCACCCTCGGATCGTGCTCGGGGTGTACGTACCGCTGATCGTCGTCGCCGCCCTCGGCGCCGCGCTGCGGATGGACAACCTCAGGCCCGTCCAGAACGACACGGGGGCGGCGCTCCAGGCCGTACGCGAGCCGCACACCTGGATCATGTCGCTGCTCTACGTCGGCACCTTCGGCTCGTTCATCGGCTACAGCTTCGCCTTCGGGCTCGTCCTGCAGACCCAGTTCGGCCGGACCCCGCTGCAGGCCGCCTCGCTCACCTTCATCGGTCCGCTGCTCGGTTCCGTGATCCGGCCCGCGGGCGGCTGGCTCGCCGACCGGTACGGCGGCGCCCGGATCACCCTGTGGAACTTCGCGGCCATGGCCGCCGCGACCGGTGTCGTCGTCTACGCCTCGGGCATCGAGTCGCTGGCGGTGTTCCTCGTCGGTTTCATCGCGCTGTTCGTGCTGACGGGCCTGGGCAACGGCTCCACGTTCAAGATGATCCCGGGCATCTTCCACGCGCAGGGCATCGCCAAGGGCCTGCGGGGCGAGGAGGCCGCGGCGTACGGACGGCGGCTCTCCGGCGCGGCCATGGGACTCATCGGGGCGGTCGGGGCCCTGGGCGGTCTCGCGATCAACCTCGCGTTCCGCCAGTCCTTCGCCACCTCGGGCACCGGAACGGCCGCCTTCTGGTGCTTCCTCGGCTTCTACGCCGTCTGCTTCACCCTCACGTGGGCGGTATACCTTCGGCGTACCGAAGCGGTGGCCGCGAAGCCCCAGCTCAGCTATGCCGAGGTGTGAGGATGGCCACAGTAGGTCGTACGACGTAACGGGCGGGAAATACAGGTGAACCGAGACTGTCACGCAGGGTTGACAGTCTCGGTCCTCCGCATCATCGAGCAACAGCGGGACGAGAGCCGGGTATCACGCCATGCACGACGACGACGCACAGCACGGGCCCCTGTCGGGCTTCACGGTCGGGGTGACCGCAGCCCGTCGCGCCGAGGAGCTCGGGACGCTCCTCACGCGCAGGGGCGCCGCGGTTCTGCACGCGCCCGCGCTGCGGATCGTGCCGCTCGCGGACGACAGCGAACTCCTGGCCGCCACCAAGGAACTGATCGACAACGCACCCGACGTGGTGATCGCGACCACCGCCATCGGCTTCAGGGGCTGGGTGGAGGCCGCCGACGGCTGGGGAATCGGGGACGACCTGCTCGAACTGCTGCGCGGTACAGAGCTGCTGGCCCGTGGCCCCAAGGTCAAGGGCGCCATCCGGGCGGCCGGGCTCACCGAGGCGTGGTCGCCTCAGTCGGAGTCCATGGCCGAGGTCCTGGAGCGGCTCCTGGGGGAAGGCGTACCGGCCCGCCGGATCGCGCTCCAGCTGCACGGCGAACCCCTGCCGGGCTTCGTGGAGTCGCTCCGTGCGGCGGGCGCCGAAGTCATCGGCGTACCCGTCTACCGGTGGATGCCCCCGGAGGACATCGCACCGCTCGACCGCATGCTCGACGTCACCGTCGCCCGCGGCCTGGACGCCCTCACCTTCACCAGTGCCCCCGCCGCCGCGTCCTACCTGAACCGGGCGGAGGCCCGCGGCATGCTCCCGGAGGTGCTGGACGCCCTGGGCCACGACGTCGTCACCGCCTGCGTCGGGCCGGTCACGGCCCTGCCCCTGCAGGCCAAGGGGATCGACACCGTCCAGCCGGAGCGCTTCCGGCTGGGGCCGCTCGTCCAGGTTCTCTGCGCCCAGCTGCCCGCGCGGGCCCGTGCGCTGCCCGTCGCGGGCCACCACGTCGAGATCCGCGGTCACGCGGTGCTGGTCGACGGCGCCCTGCGCCCGGTGCCGCCGGCCGGTATGGCCCTGCTGCACACGCTGGCCCGTAAGCCGGGCTGGGTGGTCTCGCGCGGCGACCTGCTGAGGGCACTGCCCGGCAGCGGCAGCGACGAACACGCGGTGGAGACGGCGATGGCCCGGCTGCGTACGGCGCTGGGGGAGCCACGGCTGATCCAGACGGTCGTCAAGCGCGGCTACCGGCTGGCGCTGGATCCCTCGGCGGACACCAAGTACGGCGCCTCCTGAGGGCCGCTACGGTCAGGGGATGATCAATGACATCCACCCCCTGACCGACGGTGTCCGGCTGAGGCCCGTGACCCTCGACGACGCCGCCTCGTTCGCCGAGACCCTCACCCGCAGCCGCGCGTACATGCGGCGCTGGGACCCCGTGCGCCCCGAAGCCTTCTACACCCCCGAGGGCCAGCTCCAGCGGCTGACCACGCTGCTGGCGGACCGGGACGCGGGGCGTGCGATGCCCTGGGCGCTGGCCGACGACGAGGACCGGGTCGTGGGGGCGATGACGCTCGCCTCCATCGAACACGGGGTGTTCCGCAACGCCCGCCTCGGCTACTGGATCGACGTCGACCGGGCGGGCCGGGGCCTGGCCACGGCGGCCGTCGACCGGGTCTGCGAGGCGGCACGTGACGGGCTCGGCCTGCACCGGGTCGAGGCCGGGACGGTCGTGGACAACGCGGCCTCGCAGCGGGTGCTGGCGAAGTGCGGATTCGAGCTTTACGGCACGGCGCCGCGCTATCTCCACATCGACGGCGCCTGGCAGGACCACCGGATGTTCCAGCGCATCCTGCACGACGGCCCGCCGCAGCGCTGAGCGGGACCGGCCCGGGCTACCCGGCAGGAGGGGTTCCGGGCCGGGCCGGATGAGGGCACTCTGGGGATGACTCTCTCCCACAGGTGACACAGGTGACCCCCGAGGCGGTGACAGGCTCATGGCGGCGGGCACGGGAGCGTACGGCCGGCGGTTCGACTCGGGGCGCGTCTGTCTGGACCTGGTGGCGACAGGGGCGGCCTCCGGCGCCTGCGAGCGGCTGGACCGCCCCGCGCGTCTCGCCGAGTGGCTGGTGGCCTCGCGGCTGGTCCCGCTCGGGACGCCGCTGACGGCCGTCGACGAGACCTGGGTGGCGCGCTTCCGGCAGTTGCGTACGGGAATCGACCGGCTGATGTCGGCCCAACTGGCCGGTGGGAGCGCCGACAACGCGCTGGAGCGCGTCAACACGCTGGCGGCGGCCGCCCCGCCGGGGCTGCGGGCCGTGCGCGGCCAGGGCGGAGCGCTCGTACGGGCGCCGATTGCGGACCCGGTGTGCGGCGAACTGCTCGCCGCGGTGGCCCGGGACGCCGTGGACCTGCTCACGGACCCGGTCGCGCGGGCGGGGCTGCGCCGGTGCGAGGGCGACGCCTGCCGGCGGCTCTACCTGGACACGTCGCGGGGGCGGCGCCGCCGCTGGTGCTCCAGCGAGGTCTGCGGCAACCGGGAGCGGGTGGCCAGGCACCGGCGCCGCGTGAAGGCTGCGCCGTGACGCCCCCTGATCCGCACAAAGGCCCCGAAACACGATCCGGGCGGCAGGTGCGCCGGGGGCCCCCTTTCACGTACGGTTGACGGCTGCTTGATGCACGTCAGAAGGGGGCCTCGGTGGCCGCGCAGGATGCCGCTGTCGATTCACTGCGGGACCGGGAAATCGGTGTCGAACAAGAACATCTGGACCGGGTCTACCGCCGTCTCGAAGAGAAGATCGACGAGGCGGAATTTCTCATGCAGGACGCCAGTAAACGGGGCCAGGTAGGTACCCCCGGGGCACTCGCGGAACGGGACGCGCAGGTCTTCCGAGCCGGAGTTCATCTCAACCGGCTGAACAGTGAGTTCGAGGACTTCCTGTTCGGGCGGATCGACCTGCTGCCCGGCAAGGACGGCGAACGCGGCCCGGACGGCGCCTTCACCTCCGTGGAGGCGGCCGACGACGCCGTGGGGGAGGACAGCACCGCGGAGATCGCGGAGACCCTCCACATCGGCCGCATAGGAGTACTCGACTCCGACTACGCGCCGCTGGTGATCGACTGGCGGGCGCCGGCCGCCGCGCCGTTCTACCGCTCGACGCCGAAGGACCCGGGCCGGGTCGTACGCCGTCGGGTCATCCGCTCCAAGGGCCGCAGGGTCCTCGGGGTGGAGGACGACCTGATGCGTCCGGAGCTGACCGCCCGGCTGAAGGGCGACGAGCTGCCCGTCATCGGCGACGGCGCCCTGATGGCCGCGCTCGGCCAGGCCCGCAGTCACACGATGCGGGACATCGTCTCGTCGATCCAGGCCGAACAGGACCTGGTGATCCGCGCCCCCGCCGCCTCCGTCACGGAGGTCTCGGGCGGGCCCGGCACGGGCAAGACGGCGGTGGCCCTGCACCGGGCCGCGTACCTCCTCTACCAGGACCGCCGCCGGTACGCGGGCGGCATCCTCGTCGTCTCGCCGACCCCCCTCCTGGTCGCGTACACCGAAGGGGTGCTGCCCTCGCTCGGTGAGGAGGGCCAGGTCGCCATCCGTGCGGTCGGTTCGCTCTCCGACGAGGCCGCGGGTGCGGAGGGGGCGACCACGTACGACGAGCCCGCCGTCGCCAGGATCAAGGGCTCGTCCCGGATGCTCCATGTGCTGCGCAAGGCGGCCCGCGGGGCGCTTGAGCAGCCCGCGCCCCGGCCCGCCCCCCAGGAGGGGCAGCTGGAGTTCGGGGAGGCCCCCGCGGAGGCGGGCACCCCCACCCGGCTGAGGGTGGTGGCCTTCGGCGCGCGCGTCGAGCTGGAGGCCGACGAGCTCCGGCGGATCCGGCACAACGTCCTCGGCGGCACCGCGCCGGTCAACCTGCTTCGCCCGCGCGCCCGCAAGCTGCTGCTGGACGCCCTCTGGAACAAGTCGTCCGGCCGGGGCCGCTACACCGACCCGCAGCTGGCCGCGGAGCTGCGTTCCTCGTTCGACGAGGACGTGTCCACCGAGACCCCGTTCCTCACCTTCCTGAACGCCTGGTGGCCGGAGCTCACCCCCCGCCGGGTGCTGGCCGCGCTCTCCGACGAGCGGCGGCTGGGCCGATGGGCCCGCCGGATCCTCAACCAGGGCGAGGTGCGCCGTCTCGCCCGTTCGCTGAGGCGGCTGGACGAGGACGGCAAGGGCCCGCTCTCCGTCCACGACGTGGCGCTCCTGGACGAGCTGCAGACCCTCCTGGGCGCCCCTGCCCGGCCGAAGAGGCAGCGGGAGGCGGGCCCGCTGGACCAGCTCACGGGTCTGGAGGAGCTGATGCCGCAGCGCGAGGAGACCCAGTGGGAGCGGGCCGAGCGGCTGGCGGCGGAGCGTACCGAGTACGCCCACGTCATCGTCGACGAGGCGCAGGACCTCACGCCGATGCAGTGGCGGATGGTCGGCCGCCGTGGCCGGCACGCGACCTGGACGATCGTCGGTGACGCGGCGCAGTCCTCCTGGTCGGACCCGGACGAGGCGTCAGCGGCCCGTGACGAGGCGCTCGGCAACCGGCCGCGGCGCCGGTTCACCCTCACCGTGAACTATCGCAACCCGGCGGAGATCGCCGAGCTCGCGGCCAAGGTGCTTGCGCTGGCCATGCCGGGGATGGAGTCCCCGGTGGCGGTCCGCTCGACGGGGGTCGAACCGCGCTTCGAGACGGTGCGGGACGGGGACCTCGCCTCGACCGTCCGCGAGGAGGCGCGGAGGCTGCTCGCGCGGGTGGACGGCACCGTGGGTGTGGTCGTCGCCATGAACCGCCGCGCCGAGGCCCGCGCCTGGCTGGAGGAGCTCGGCGAGCGGGTCGTGGCGCTGGGAAGCCTGGAGGCGAAGGGCCTGGAGTACGACGCCACGGTGGTGGTCTCTCCGGCGGAGATCGCCGACGAGTCCCCGGCGGGGCTGCGGGTTCTGTATGTGGCACTCACCCGTGCGACGCAGCAGCTCACCGTGGTCTCGGGGGAGCGCGACATGCCGGACGGGGACGGTGTCCCCGACCTGCTGAGGGACTGAGGGGCGGCGGCCGGTTCCCGCGTGCGGAGTACTTTTCCGGGGTCAACCCGTCGCGCGGGAATCACTTCTCCGGGGTGTTTGTTAGCCTGGAGACGGCACCGGCTCGATCCAAGCCCCCGGGCCCAACCTTAGTCGCTTCGAGCGACCACTTGCCGCGAGGCGAGCATGGCGGGCCGGTGTCATCCAGCTCGAAGAAGACAGACCCGCGTCACCTCCTGGTGGCGCGGGTCTGTTCTTGTTTACGGGTTACGCATCACGATTACTTCTCGTATGGTGGAAAAAACTTTCCGAAAGGTGGCAGTCATTACCTGCTACCGGCCGGTAGGTGCGACGATCGGAACGCACGTGCGGGGCTGAGCCCCGACTGCGTGCGGCAACGAAGCTCAGGAAAGCGAAGGACTCGGCCATGGCAACGGCGCCCAGCGTCTCGTACTCGATGACGGTCAGGCTGGAGGTGCCCGCGAGCGGCACAGCGGTCTCCCAGCTCACCACGGCTGTGGAGTCCTCCGGGGGCTCGGTCACCGGCCTCGACGTGACCGCTTCCGGCCACGAGAAGCTGCGGATCGACGTCACGATCGCGGCCTCCTCCACCTCGCACGCGGACGAGATCGTCGAAGGCCTGCGCGACATCGAGGGTGTCATCCTCGGCAAGGTCTCCGACCGTACGTTCCTGATGCACCTCGGCGGCAAGATCGAGATGGCGTCCAAGCACCCCATCCGCAACCGTGACGACCTCTCGATGATCTACACCCCCGGTGTGGCGCGGGTCTGCATGGCCATCGCCGAGAACCCCGAGGACGCGCGGCGTCTCACCATCAAGCGGAACTCCGTCGCGGTGGTCACGGACGGCTCGGCGGTGCTGGGCCTGGGCAACATCGGCCCGATGGCGTCGCTCCCCGTGATGGAGGGCAAGGCGGCCCTCTTCAAGCGCTTCGCCGGCATCGACGCCTGGCCGATCTGCCTGGACACGCAGAACACCGACGAGATCGTCGCGATCGTCAAGGCGATCGCCCCCGGCTTCGCGGGCATCAACCTGGAGGACATCTCCGCCCCCCGCTGCTTCGAGATCGAGGCACGGCTGCGCGAGGCGCTGGACATCCCCGTCTTCCACGACGACCAGCACGGCACCGCGATCGTCGTGCTCGCCGCGCTGACCAACGCGCTCCGCGTGGTGGGCAAGGCGATCGGTGACGTACGGGTCGTCATGTCCGGCGCCGGCGCGGCCGGTACGGCCATCCTGAAGCTGCTCATCGCGGCCGGTGTCAAACACACGGTGGTCGCCGACATCCATGGTGTGGTGCACGCGGGCCGCGAGGACCTGGTGGACGCCACCCCGGACTCCCCGCTGCGCTGGATCGCCGACAACACCAACCCCGAGGGCGTCACCGGCACCCTCAAGCAGGCCGTCGCAGGCTCCGACGTCTTCATCGGCGTCTCTGCTCCCAACGTCCTGGACGGCGCGGACGTCGCGGCCATGGCGGAGGGCGCGATCGTGTTCGCGCTCGCGAACCCGGACCCCGAGGTGGACCCGGCGATCGCCCGGGAGACGGCGGCTGTGGTGGCCACCGGGCGCTCCGACTTCCCGAACCAGATCAACAACGTGCTGGTCTTCCCGGGTGTATTCCGCGGTCTGCTGGACGCTCAGTCCCGCACCGTCAACACGGAGATGATGCTCGCCGCCGCGGGTGCCCTTGCCGACGTCGTCGCGGAGGACGAGGTGAACGCGAACTACATCATCCCCTCGGTCTTCAACGACAAGGTCGCGGGAGCCGTCGCGGGAGCCGTCAGGGAGGCCGCGAAAGCGGCCGGAGTCGCCGAGGCGGCGCCCGACCCCGCTTGAGGGCCCTTCGTTCGGATCATGCTGGGCTCGCGTGCCCTGGGCCGTTCGGTCCCGACGGCCCTGTCACACGCCGTCCGCGGGGGTCGGCCACGGCTCCTGCGGACGGTGCCGTAGCTCACGTCCGGGTGCTCCGTACGGCGCGTCGCGGGTCGCGGCGTCCCAAACGCCCCTTTAGGGTGGGCGGGCAGCGAGCCCCACAGGCCCGGCATCCGCTGCGGACCGCTCCAACAAGTCGACGGAACGTCATCACGGGCAATCAGTGGTGCTTTTCGTGTGACGCCGAGGGGTTCCGGATTGGCGTTAGCGCCGCAGGTGGGGGCAGGATGCGTATTCGGGCGCGAGGGTCTGACAGCAGACCCGGGTCCGGGGACTGTCAGAGGGCCCTGGCAGCATCGGCTTCGATCTCACGCCTCACAGGCAAGAAGAACACGGGAGTACAAACATGAACCGCAGTGAGCTGGTGGCCGCCCTGGCCGACCGTGCCGAGGTGACCCGCAAGGACGCCGACGCCGTTCTGGCCGCCCTCGCCGAGACCGTCGGCGAGATCGTCGCCAAGGGCGACGAGAAGGTCACCATCCCCGGCTTCCTGACCTTCGAGCGCACCCACCGTGCCGCTCGCACCGCTCGTAACCCGCAGACCGGCGACCCGATCAACATCCCGGCCGGCTACAGCGTGAAGGTCTCCGCGGGCTCGAAGCTCAAGGAAGCCGCCAAGGGTAAGTAAGTCCCCAAGGCAAACAAGAAGGGCGGCCGTCCTGACCGGGGCGGCCGCCCTTCGGCATACCCGGAACCGCATCCGGGGGCCTTCATCCCCGCGCACACCGCCCGTGCGGGCGCTGTGAGGCGCCCTGCGGCGCCCCGGTGCCCTCCGGCGTCCCCAGGGAGGGCCGTACGCCCCGTTCGGCTCTGTACGGGCGTTCTGGGGCGTCGTGCTGACGCGGCGCCGGGCCGATGCGGCGCCGCGGCCGATGTGGCGCCGGGCCGATGTGGGCCGGGCACGGAAAAGTCCGCCGCCCCGGTCCCTCGTGGGGGCCGGGGCGGCGGACTGTGGTGCGAGGGTGCGCAATGCTGTGTGCGGCAGCACTGTGCGCGCGCCGGAGCGCGCCGGGGGAGCGTCAGACGAGTGAACCGTTGGGGAGCTCGACCTTCGCGCCGAGCTTCTCGAGCTTGTCCATGAAGTTCTCGTAGCCGCGGTTGATCAGGTCGATGCCGTGCACACGGGACGTGCCCTGGGCCGCCAGGGCGGCGATCAGGTACGAGAACCCGCCGCGCAGGTCCGGGATGACCAGATCCGCGCCCTGGAGCTTCGTGGGGCCGGACACGACCGCCGAGTGCAGGAAGTTCCGCTGCCCGAAACGGCAGTCGGAGCCCCCGAGGCACTCGCGGTAGAGCTGGATGTGCGCACCCATCTGGTTGAGTGCCGAGGTGAAGCCGAGCCGGGACTCGTAGACCGTCTCGTGGACGATCGACAGTCCGGCGGCCTGCGTCAGGGCCACCACGAGCGGCTGCTGCCAGTCGGTCTGGAACCCGGGGTGCACGTCCGTCTCCAGGGCGATGGCGTTCAGCGCGCCGCCCGGGTGCCAGAAGCGGATGCCCTCGTCGTCGATCTCGAAGGCGCCCCCGACACGGCGGAAGGTGTTGAGGAAGGTCATCATCGAGCGCTGCTGGGCGCCGCGCACATAGATGTTGCCCTCGGTCGCCAGCGCCGCGGACGCCCAGGAGGCGGCCTCCAGGCGGTCCGGGATCGCCCGGTGGGTGTAACCGTCGAGCCGGTCGACACCCGTGATCCGGATGGTCCGGTCGGTGTCCAGGGAGATGATCGCGCCCATCTTCTGCAGTACGCAGATGAGGTCCTCGATCTCCGGTTCGACCGCCGCGTTGGACAGCTCGGTGACGCCCTCGGCGAGGACGGCGGTCAGCAGCACCTGCTCGGTGGAGCCCACCGACGGGTACGGCAGCCGGATCTTCGTGCCCCGCAGCCGCTGCGGGGCCTCCAGGTACTGGCCGTCCTCCCGCTTCTCGATGGTGGCGCCGAACTGGCGGAGCACCTCGAAGTGGAAGTCGATCGGCCGGCCGCCGATGTCGCAGCCGCCGAGGCCGGGGATGAAGGCGTGGCCCAGACGGTGCAGCAGGGGGCCGCAGAAGAGGATCGGGATGCGCGACGAGCCCGCGTGGGCATCGATGTCGGCGACGTTCGCGCTCTCGACGTGCGACGGGTCGAGGATGAGTTCGCCCGGCTCGTCGCCGGGGCGGACGGTCACGCCGTGCAGCTGCAGCAGCCCCCGGACCACCCGCACATCGCGGATGTCGGGCACATTGCGGAGCCGGCTGGGCCCGCTGCCGAGCAGCGCGGCGACCATTGCCTTGGGCACCAGGTTCTTGGCGCCTCGGACGCGGATCTCGCCCTCCAGCGGGGTGCCGCCGTGGACAAGCAGGACATCGTCTGTGCCGGTCATGTAACTCGCGTTCCGGAGTGGTCGGGCAGGGGGCCACCAAAAGGGTAATGGGCTTCCGCCCTCCTTCCGTAAGGCTGCGGGGGGTATATGAGCGTCATGAATCCGCCACAACACGTTCTGATCCCCTGCCCTTGCGGAGCGTCACCGTCCGTACGGACCGTCCTGGAGCCCCGCGATCGTGCGCTCCCCGTGCGTCTGTGCGGCGCCCGTGCGCCCTGAGCTGCGGAGGGGCGCCGTCCGGGGCCGGGCGCGCCACTTGGCCCCCGCGGAGGGCCGAGATGCGGGATCATCTGTGCCATGACGGAGGTGTCCTCGCTCACAGGACGGCTGCTCGTGGCCGCACCCGCCCTGGCGGACCCGAATTTCGACCGTGCGGTGGTGCTGCTCCTCGACCACGACGAGGAGGGCTCCCTGGGCGTGGTCCTGAACCGCCCGACCCCGGTCGGCGTCGGGGACATCCTCGCGTCCTGGGCCGGCCTGACCGGCGAGCCGGACGTGGTCTTCCAGGGCGGTCCGGTCTCGCTCGACTCCGCGCTGGGGGTGGCGGTGATCCCGGGGGACGAGGGGGCTCTCCCCGGCTCCCGGCCCCGATCGGGCGGGGGAGCACCAATCGGCTGGCGCCGGGTGCACGGGGCGATCTGCCTGGTGGACCTGGACGCGCCGCCGGAGCTGCTGGCGGCGGCGCTCGGCTCGCTGCGGATCTTCGCCGGATACGCGGGCTGGGGGCCGGGCCAGCTGGAGACGGAGCTGACGGACGGCGCCTGGTTCGTGGTCGAGTCGGAACCCGGCGACGTCTCGTCGCCACGCCCGGAGAACCTCTGGCGTTCGGTTCTGCGGCGGCAGCGCAGCGAACTGGCGATGATCGCGACGTATCCGGACGACCCTTCGCTGAACTGATGCGCGGAGCTTTCAGTACGCTTGGCAGTTATGAGCACTCTTGAGCCCGAGCGCGGGGCAGGTACGGGGACCCTCGTAGAGCCGACGCCGCAGGTGTCGAACGGCGACGGTGACCACGAGCGCTACGCCCATTACGTCCAGAAGGACAAGATCATGGCGAGCGCCCTGGAGGGCACTCCCGTGGTGGCACTGTGCGGGAAGGTCTGGGTCCCCGGCCGCGACCCGAAGAAGTATCCGGTCTGTCCCATGTGCAAGGAGATCTACGAGTCCATGGGCGCCGGCGGCGACAAGGACAAGGGCAAGGGCGGCAAGGACAACAGCGGCAAGAAGTAGCCCGTTCCAGCCCTTATGTCCCTTTATCCTTCATAACTCTTTCCGGACCCTGACCCGGCCCCCGGGGCGCGCGGAGACGCGTGGCGCGGGGGCCGTTCGCATGCCCGGGCACCCCCGCGCTCCCGCCGTTGACGCGGCGGGAGCGCGGGTCCGCGTTGCACGGGCTGCGCCGCGAGGTCACAGAGTGGTTGAGACCACTTGTCGGCATGCTGAGGCGCCCTTAGTCTCCTGCGAGTTGTGCAGAACGAAACGCGCGTTGCATGGAATGCAACGATTGACCGGTAGGGGTCCCGGATGAAGCTTTCTGCTCGAATCGCAGCTCCGGCCACGGCACTTGTGCTGGCCGGCCTCACCGCAACCGCCTGTGCGCCGCAGACCTCCGACACCGGCGCCGAGGGTGACGAGAAGTCCGGGACGCTCCGCGTCTGGCTCTTCCAGGAGGTCGGCAACAAGCCCAAGGAGAAGGTCGTCGACGCCGCGGTCGCCGGCTTCGAGAAGTCCCACGAGGGCGCGAAGGTCGAGGTGGAGTACATACCCGTCGACACCCGGGCCCAGCGCATCAAGGCCGCTTTCAACGACCCGAAGAGCGCCCCCGACCTCATCGAGTACGGCAACACGGACACCGCCGGTTATGTGAAGGACGGCGGACTGGCCGACGTCAGCAAGGAGTTCGCCGCCTGGGACGAGGCCAAGGACACCGACCCGACCGCCAAGCGGTCCGTGACGGTCGGCGGCCAGGTGTACGGGGCGCCGCTCTTCGTCGGCGTACGGGCGCTGTACTACCGCACCGATGTCTTCGACGAGCTCGGCATCGAGCCCCCGAAGTCCCAGGACGAGCTGATCTCCACCGCCAAGAAGATCCACCAGGAGAAGCCGGACCTCTACGGTCTCGCGGTCGGCGGCGCGTACACCTACGGCGCGATGCCCTTCATCTGGGCGCAGGGCGGCGAGCTGGCCGACGAGACCGGGGTGGCCTACCGGTCCGCCGTCAACAGCGCGAAGGCCCGCAAGGGCATCGAGGCCTACACCTCGCTCTTCGGCGACGACAACTGCCCGGCCTCCAAGTGCGCGGCCATGGGCGGCAACGCGACCGTCACCGCCTTCGCGTCCGGCAAGGCGGCCATGGCTATCGGCGGCGACTTCAGCCACACCGCGGTCGAGGCGGGCACCGTGAAGGGCAAGTACGCCGTCGTGCCGCTGCCCGGTGTGAAGAAGGACTCGATCGCCCCGGCGTTCGCCGGCGGCAACAACATCGGCGTGCTCAAGAGCACTTCGCACCGCACCCTCGCGGTCGACCTGATGAAGTCCCTGACCGGCAAGAAGACACAGGCGAAGATGTTCGACGCCATGGGCTTCCTGCCGACGTACACGGACGTGCTCGGCACCGCCGCGAAGAAGGAGCCCTTCGTCGGCCCCTTCGTCGACACGCTCGGCGCGGGCGCGAAGTTCGTCCCGGCCTCCCCGGCCTGGGGCCAGATCGATGCCTCGCTGATCCTGCCGACCATGTTCCAGGAGATCGTCAGCGGCCGTAAGGACGTGGCCGCCGCCTCGGACGACGCGGCGAAGAAGATGGACGCGGCGTTCGCCGAAGCGGGCTGACGATGACCGCGAACACCGCACCGCACAAGGCCCCCGCCCCGCCCCGTGCGGGCGGGGCGCCGGCCCGCCCGCCCCGGCGCCGTCCGGCGTCGCCCGCGCGCCGCTCCGGCTGGACCCCCTGGCTCTATCTGCTCCCGGCGCTCGTCCTGCTCGGCGGGCTCCTCGTCTACCCGATCTACCAGCTGGGCCTGATCTCCTTCCTGGAGTACACCCAGGCCCAGGTCAGCGGCGGCGAACCGACCACCTTCCAGGGCTTCGGCAACTACGCCACGCTCTTCGGCGACAGCCAGTTCTGGCAGGTGCTCCTCGCGACCGTGGTCTTCGCCGCGGCCTGTGTGCTCGCCACCCTGTTCGTCGGCTGCGCCCTGGCCGTCCTGCTGACCCGGATCCGCGCCCTGCCCCGGCTCGCGCTCATGATGGCCGCGCTGGGGGCCTGGGCGACCCCGGCGATCACCGGATCGACCGTCTGGGTGTTCCTCTTCGACCCGGACTTCGGCCCGGTCAACAAGGTGCTGGGACTCGGCGACTTCTCCTGGACGTACGGGCGCTACAGCGCCTTCGCACTGGTGCTCCTGGAAGTGCTCTGGTGCTCGTTCCCGTTCGTGATGGTGACCGTGTACGCCGGCATCCGCGCGATCCCCACCGAGGTGCTGGAGGCGGCCTCGCTGGACGGCGCCTCGCAGTGGCGCATCTGGCGGGCGGTCACGGCACCGATGCTGCGGCCGATCCTCGTCGTCGTCACCATCCAGTCGGTCATCTGGGACTTCAAGGTCTTCACCCAGATCTACGTCATGACCAACGGCGGCGGCATCGCCGGACAGAACCTGGTGCTCAACGTGTACGCGTACCAGAAGGCGTTCGCGTCCTCGCAGTACAGCCTCGGATCGGCGATCGGCGTCGTGATGCTGGTGATCCTGCTGGCCGTGACGCTCGTCTATCTGCGCCTGGTGCGGCGCCAGGGGGAGGAACTGTGAGCGCACGCACGCTGCTGCGCGTCCGCCGGCCCGGAAGGCTGGCGGCGGAGGCCACGGCTCTGGTCATCGCCGTCGTGGTGGCCTTCCCGCTGTACTGGATGGTGCTCTCCGCCTTCAAGCCGGCGGGCGAGGTCCAGTCCACCGAGGCCCGCCCCTGGACGCTTGCACCGTCCCTGGACTCGTTCCGCCGGGTTTTCGAACAGCAGGAATTCGGCCGCTACTTCCTCAACAGCCTGGTCGTCGCCGGCACGGTGGTCATCGCGTCCGCGCTGATCGCCTTCCTCGCCGCGACAGCCGTGACCCGGTTCCGCTTCAGATTCCGCACGACCCTGCTCATCATGTTCCTCGTGGCGCAGATGGTGCCGGTCGAAGCACTGACGATCCCGCTGTTCTTCCTGATGCGGGACTTCGGGCAGCTGAACACGCTGGGATCACTGATCCTGCCGCACCTCGCCTTCTCGCTGCCCTTCGCGATCTGGATGCTGCGCGGCTTCGTCAGGGCGGTCCCGGACGCCCTGGAGGAGGCGGCCTACATCGACGGGGCGAGCCGCACCCGGTTCCTGTGGCAGATCCTCTTCCCGCTGGTCTTTCCCGGTCTCGTGGCGACCAGTGTCTTCTCGTTCATCTCGACGTGGAACGACTTCCTGTTCGCGAAGTCGTTCATCATCAGCGACACCTCCCAGTCGACGCTGCCCATGGCGTTGCTGGTCTTCTTCAAACCCGACGAGAACGACTGGGGAGGGATCATGGCTGCCTCGACGGTGATGACCATTCCCGTGCTGGTCTTCTTCGTCCTCGTACAGCGGCGCCTGGTCTCCGGACTCGGCGGCGCGGTGAAGGACTGACACATGGACAACCTGATTCCGGCACCGGCTCGGACCGGCGGCGAAGGCAGCGGTGGATTCGTCCTCGACGAGGCCACGACACTGTCGGCGGGCCCCGGCACCGAGACCACGGAGCGCTGGCTGCGCACCACGCTCGGAGCCGCCTTCGGGCTGCCGCTCGCTCCGGCCGGCGTGGACGCCGAGGGCGCCCCGAACACCATTGAACTGGGCATCGACCCCTCGCTGGAGCCCGAGGGCTACCGGCTGGGTGTGGCGCCCACCTGGGGCGTACGGATCACCGGGGGAAGCGCGGCCGGAGTGTTCTGGGGCGCGCAGACCCTCCGTCAGCTCCTCGACCCCGAGGCGTTCCGCCGCGCGCCTGTCGCCGCCGGTGCGCGGAAGGCCGTCCCCTTCACGGAGATCGAGGACGGCCCGCGCTTCCGCTGGCGCGGTCTGATGCTCGATGTGGCGCGGCACTTCATGCCCAAGGACGGCGTGCTGCGCATGCTCGATCTGCTGGCCGCACACAAACTGAACGTCTTCCACTTCCACCTCACCGACGACCAGGGCTGGCGCATCGAGATCAAGCGTCACCCCCGGCTCACGGAGGCGGGCGCCTGGCGCGCACGCACCAAATACGGCCACCGCGCCTCCGAACTCTGGGACGAGACCCCGCACGGCGGTTTCTACACGCAGGACGACATTCGCGAGATCGTCGCGTACGCCGCCGAGCGGCATATCCGGGTGGTCCCCGAAATCGATATCCCGGGCCACTCGCAGGCAGCCATCAGCGCGTATCCGGAACTGGGCAACACCGACGTCATCGACACCTCCGCGCTTTCCGTGTGGGACACCTGGGGCGTCAATCCGAACGTACTCGCCCCCACTGACAACACCCTGCGCTTCTTCGAGGGGGTGCTCGAAGAGGTGCTCGAACTCTTCCCGGCCGACACCTCGCCGTTCATCCATATCGGCGGTGACGAATGCCCCAAGGACCAGTGGAAGGCGTCGCCGACGGCGCAGGCGCGCATGGCAGACGCCGGACTGGCCGACGAGGACGAGCTCCAGTCCTGGTTCATCCGCCACTTCGACCGCTGGCTCACCGCCAGGGGCCGCCGCCTCATCGGCTGGGACGAGATCCTGGAGGGTGGCCTCGCCGAGGGCGCGGCCGTGACGTCGTGGCGGGGCTACGCGGGCGGCACCACCGCCGCCGAGGCCGGGCACGACGTCGTGATGTGCCCCCTGCAGCAGGTGTACCTGGACTACCGTCAGGACGGTGGCCCCGACGAGCCGATGCCCATCGGATACGTCCGCACCCTGGAGGACGTATACCGCTTCGAGCCCGTGCCCCCGGGCCTCTCCGAGGAGGCGTCGGGGCACATCATGGGCACCCAGGCCAACGTCTGGACCGAGGTCATGCAGAACCGGGACCGGGTCGACTACCAGGTGTTCCCGAGGCTCGCCGCCTTCGCCGAGGTCGCCTGGTCGTGTCTCCCGGCCCCGGGGGAGCGGGACTTCGCCGATTTCGAACGCCGGATGAACACCCACTACGCCCGCCTCGACGCCCTGGGGGTCGGCTACCGGCCGCCGACGGGCCCCCGGCCGTGGCAACGCCGGCCCGGCGTCCTGGGTCGCCCGATCGAGGGACCGCCCCCGACTGTGTGACCCCCGCCCCGTCTGTCGGCCAGGGGGCCCGAATAAGTCGTACGAACCCGCTGAAGAGTGTCAATTCGTGCGCAGGGCAGAAGGACTGCCAAAAGTGACTTTTCCCCTGGTCGTGGACGGAAACACCCTTCGCGGACCCTCGCGTCGGGCAGCCTGGAAGATGTGCCAGAGTTGCCACGTCCCGGCCGTGAGCACGTACCGTACGGCGGACAGGCGGGACTGCCGGGACACCGGGAAGGGGCAGCTGGGTTGACCACGCACGCACCGCAGGCGATGCGGTCGGTGACGCTCCCGGCCTCGCTCGACGAGGCCGTGGCGGCTCTCGGCGCCATGCCTGCCGCCGTCCCCGTCGCCGGGGGCACGGACCTCATGTCGGCCGTCAACAAGGGGCTCCTGCGTCCCTCGGGGCTGGTCGGTCTCGGCCGGATCAGTGAGCTGCGCGGCTGGCACTACCAGGACGGCCACGCCCTGCTCGGAGCCGGCCTCACCCACGCACGCATGGGCCGGCCCGACTTCGCCGCGCTCATCCCCGCGCTGGCCGCCTCCTCCCGCGCCGCGGGCCCGCCCCAGATCCGTAACGCCGGGACGCTCGGCGGGAACATCGCCACCGCGGCCCCGACCGGCGACTCCCTGCCGGTCCTGGCCGCCCTGGAGGCCGAGCTGGTCATCGCGGGCCCCGGGGGCTCCCGCCGTGAGATCCCCGTCTCGCACCTGCTGGCCGGCCGCGAGATGCTCGAGCCCGCCGAGTTGATCGGCTTCGTCCGGGTACCGCTGCTCCACGCCCCCCAGGTCTTCCTCAAGGCGACCGGCCGCACCGGGCCCGGCCGCGCCACCGCCTCCGTCGCGATCGTCCTGGACCCGGCGCGGCGCGGGGTGCGCTGCGCGGTCGGCGCGATCGCCCCGATGCCTCTGCGGCCCCTGGAGGCCGAACGCTGGATCGCCTCCCTGATCGACTGGGACGGCGAACGCGGCCTGGCCCCCGACGCTCTGGCCGCCTTCGGCGAGTACGTCGCGGCGGCCTGCATCCCGGACCAGGCTCCACCGGACGACGGGGGAGAGGCACCTCCGCTGTCGCCCGCCGTCCTGCACCTGCGGCGCACGGTCGCCGCGCTCGCCCGACGCGCACTGGGGAGGGCACTGTCGTGAGCAATGAAGAGAACCCCGAGCAGCAGCACGGGCAGCCCGACCCGTACGCCGGCTGGCAGCCGACCCCGCAGGGCGGTGAGTACGACGCCGAGGCGACCGCCTTCGTCCACATCCCGCCGGAGGACCTCGCCGGCCTCGGGAGCGACCCGCTGGCCGCCCCAGGACACAGCTACGTACCGCCGATGATCCTGCCGCTGACCCCGGCCGCGGGCCTCGACCCGGCGGCCACGGGCAGCTGGGTCGTGCAGACGCAGAGCCAGCAGGAGCGGGCGGCCGGCCCCTCCGAGGGTGCGGAGTCCGTACCGGGGCCGGTGCACTGGCCCGACCCGAACCAGCAGCAGGATCCGTACCGGCAGCCCTACCCGGACACGTCGCAGTACGCGCAGACGTCGTCCACGACGGCCCAGTGGAACTTCACCGAGGCCGTCCCCGCGGAGCCCGAACCCGAACCGGCTCCCGAGCCCGCCGGCCACACCGGCGAGTGGACGATCCCGGTGGCGAACGGCGACCTCCCGGAGGAGTCCGGCGAGTTCGCGGCGTCCGCGATGGCCTCCCAGTGGTACGCGGACGCGCCCCCGGCCACACTGCCGGGCGGTGCGCCCGCCCCGTGGGCGACGCAGGAGCACGCCGCCGAACCCGAGGCCGCCCCGGAGGAGGCCCCGCCCGGGGCCTCGGATCCCGTGGGAGCTCCGGAGACCGACGCGGCCACCGAGGAGGCCCCTGAGGGCCCCGAGGCCGCCGTGGAGGCCACAGGACGCGTGGCCGAAGCCGCTGGACGCGTGGCCGAAGCCGCTGGACACGTGGCCGAAGCCCCGGAGCCGGACGCGGAGATCCTGGAGCCGGCCACCGAGACCCCCGAGGCCGAGGCGCCGGAGGGGGGCCCGGGCCTCGAACCCGCTCCCGAACACGGCCTGGCGCCCCCGGAGGAGCCGGCCGGCCAGGCCCCCTCGGCCGGGCCCAGCGAGCACCCCTCCGCCTCGTACGTCCTCCATGTGAACGGCGCGGACCGCCCTGTCAGCGACGCCTGGATCGGTGAATCACTGCTCTACGTCCTCCGGGAGCGCCTCGGCCTCGCCGGCGCCAAGGACGGCTGCTCGCAGGGCGAGTGCGGTGCCTGCAACGTCCAGGTCGACGGCCGGCTCGTGGCCTCCTGCCTGGTACCCGCCGCCACCACGGCGGGCAGCGAGGTCCGTACCGTCGAGGGACTCGCGGTGGACGGCGAACCGTCCGACGTCCAGCGGGCCCTGGCCGAGTGCGGGGCCGTCCAGTGCGGCTTCTGCATCCCCGGGATGGCCATGACCGTCCACGACCTCCTGGAGGGCAACCACGCCCCCAGCGAGCTGGAGACCCGGCAGGCCCTGTGCGGCAACCTCTGCCGGTGTTCCGGCTACCGGGGTGTGCTCGACGCCGTACGCGACGTCGTCGCGGGCCGCGAGGCGACCGCGGATGCGGCGACCGCCCCGGACGACGCCGAACCACGCATCCCGCACCAGGCCGCCCCCGGCGCGGGCAGCGTCCAGGCACACGAGGGAGACGTCCGGTGAACACCGCGCCGTCTCCCGCACCACCGGTCATCCCCACCCCCACCAGCCGCCGTAGCGGAGCGAACGACAAGGAGGCGGCGTGACCAGCGACGCAGCCACCGCGACCACCACGCACACGACACCGCCGCCCGAGGGCCCCGACCCGGACCAGGAGCTGCCCGCGCTCGGACTGGGCACCTCGCTGCCGCCCGCCGACGCCCGTGCCAAGACCGAGGGCACCTTCCCGTACGCGGCCGACCTGTGGGCCGAGGGGCTGCTGTGGGCCGCGGTGCTGCGTTCCCCGCACCCGCACGCGCGCATCCTGTCGATCGACACGACGGCCGCCGCGGGCATGCCGGGGGTACGTACCGTCGTCACGCACGAGGACATCCCGGGGGACGGTTCGTACGGCCGCAGGGTCGTCGACCGTCCCGTGTTCGCCTCGGAGCTCGTACGCCACCACGGCGAGGCCATCGCCGCCGTCGCGGCCGACCACCCCGACACCGCCCGGCTGGCCGCCGCGGCGATCACCGTCGAGTACGAGGTCCTCGAACCCGTCACCGACCCCGAGAAGGCCTTCGCCGCCGAACCGCTGCACCCCGACGGCAACCTCATCCGCCACATCCCCCTGCGCTACGGCGACCCGGACACCGTGGGCGAGGTCATCGTCGAGGGGCTGTACCGCATCGGCCGGCAGGACCCCGCCCCGATCGGTGCGGAGGCCGGCCTCGCCGTGCCCCGCCCCGACGGCGGCGTCGAGCTCTACACGGCGTCCACCGACCCGCACACCGACCGCGATCTGGCCGCCGCCTGCTTCGGCCTGGACCCCGAGCGGGTCAAGGTCGTCGTGACCGGTGTCCCCGGAGCGACCGGCGACCGGGAGGACCCCGGCTTCCAGATCCCGCTGGGCCTGCTCGCCCTGCGCACCGGCTGCCCCGTGAAACTGGCCGCCACCCGCGAGGAGTCCTTCCTCGGACACGCCCACCGACACCCCACCCTGCTGCGCTACCGCCACCACGCGGACGCCGAGGGACGGCTGGTCAAGGTCGAGGCACAGATCCTCCTCGACGCGGGCGCGTACGCCGACTCCTCGTCCGAATCCCTGGCCGCCGCCGTGGCCTTCGCCTGCGGTCCGTACGTCGTACCGCACGCCTTCATCGAGGGCTGGGCGGTCCGTACGAACAACCCGCCCTCCGGGCATGTGCGGGGCGAGGGCGCGATGCAGGTCTGCGCCGCGTACGAGGGCCAGATGGACAAGCTGGCGGCGAAGCTGGGCATGGACCCGGTCGAGCTCCGTCTGCGCAATGCCCTCTCCACGGGCGACATCCTGCCCACGAGCCAGACCGTGACCTGCCCCGCGCCTGTCGCGGAACTCCTTGGCGCGCTCTGTGACTTCCCGCTCCCCGCGCTCCCCAAGGACACTCCCGAGGACGACTGGCTGCTCCCCGGGGGCCCGGAGGGCGCCGGCGAACCCGGGGCCGTACGCAGAGGTGTCGGCTACGCCCTCGGCATGGTCCACATGCTCGGCGCCGAGGGCACCGACGAGGTCTCCACGGCCACGGTCCGGGTCCACGACGGCGTCGCCACCGTCATCTGCGCGGCCGTCGAGACCGGCCAGGGCTTCACCACGCTCGCCCGCCAGATCGTCCAGGAGACTCTGGGCGTCGAAGAGGTCCATGTGGCGGCGGTGGACACCGACCAGCCCCCCGCGGGTCCGGCGACGCACGGCCGCCACACCTGGGTCTCGGGCGGCGCGATCGAACGCGCCGCCAAGATGGTCCGCACCCAGCTGCTCCAGCCCCTGGCCCACAAGTTCGGGATGTCCACGGAGCTCCTCCAGATCGCCGACGGCAAGATCACCTCGTACGACGGTGTGCTGTCCACGACGGTCATGGAGGCGATGGACGGCAAGGAACTCTGGGCCACCGCCCAGTGCCGCCCCCATCCCACGGAGCCCCTCGACGAGTCCGGCCAGGGCGACGCGTTCGTGGGCCTGGCGTTCTGCGCGGTCCGCGCGGTCGTCGACGTCGACATCGAACTCGGCTCGGTCCGGGTGGTGGAGATGGCCGTCGCCCAGGACGTCGGCCGGATCCTCAACCCGTCCCAGCTGGCGACCCGCATCGAGGCGGGCGTCACCCAGGGCATCGGCGCGGCCCTCACGGAGAACCTCCGCACCGCCCGCGGCCTGATCCGCCACCCGGACCTCACCGGCTACGCGCTTCCGACGGCCCTGGACGCGCCGGACATCCGCATCGTCAAACTGATCGAGGAACGCGACGTGGTGGCCCCCTTCGGCGCCAAGCCGGCCTCGGCGGCCCCGGTGGTGACCTCCCCGGCGGCGGTCGCCTCGGCGGTCCGCGCCGCGACGGGCCGCCCGGTCAACCGCCTCCCGATCCGCCCGCAGGCGGCGGTGGCGACACCGCCCAAGGCGTAACGCTTCGGATGTAGTTGAGCACCGCATGTGCAACCTGGGGCGCGGTGTGTCACAGGCGCTGGCTAGAGTGACCCTGAAGCTTGTAGTCGGCTGTATCCGGGGGAGGGTGCTGTGCTGCCGAGTGAGGGTTCCGGAGCGGGACTGGTCGGCGTGCCGTTCATGGGTGTCACAACGGCGGCTGCCGCCGTTGGACTGGCCACCGAACTCACGTCTTTCAAGAAGTTCCGTAGTCGAATCGACGAGATACTGGTCGCGCTCAAGGAGTCACCGGCGGACGCCACCCAGCTCGGACAGGACACGGTGAAGCGCGCCCAGTTCGGTGGGGGCGACAATAACTGGGCCGAAGCGGCAAGTCTGTTCGTGTCGTACCAGACGGTGATCACCGAGCTCGAAACGCTTTCGAAGACCCTTTCGGACTGCATAGAGGGCATGAGCATCGCGGTCCTGGCGTCGCACAACGGCTACGAGAACCTGGATGCCGACACCCGGCGCCGCATGCTCGCGATCTCGGACGAGGCGAAGAAGCACTACGGCGGCGAGTACGACCCGACGGGGCAGCAGAACGGGCAGGCGACCCCGGACGTGCCCGAGCCGGTGCCGACCACCGGGGCGATCTGATGATGACGACGTGCATGAGAACGGCACGGCGGATGGACGGGGGCTAGGGATGGACCACGGGGAAGCAGGGCAGGGCACACCTTTCGACAGCATGAGCCACGAGACCATGCTGGCCTGGCTGGACATGGCCAACAGTGGGGCGATCCAGGGTGCGTCGGACCGACTGATCAGTGCTGCCAGCGAGATCCGCAAGATCGCGGAGGAGCTGAAGGTCCGTCCGCAGGCTGTCGAGTGGAAGGGCGACGGCGCCACGGCCTTTCGCACCTGGAGTGACGACCTTGCCAACGCGACGCTGCGCCTCGGCGACTACAGCGAGGGAGCGTCGAAGTGGCTGGCCCAGGCCTCCGACTCGCTCGCCACGGCGCAGGTCGCCATCCCGCGTACGCACGCGGGGGCGCAGGCGAACCTGGATGCGGCGCGGGCGGCGCGGAACGACCCGGATGCGTCCGCGGTGGCGCAGAAGTCGGCAGAGACTCTGATCGCCGCGAAGGAGGCGAACCGCCAGGAGGCTGCGGCGGAGATGCGGAAGCTGGCGCAGTCGTACGCGTTGTCGGCTTCGCAGCTGGACGGCTTGGAGAGGCCTGCGTTTCCGCCGCCGCCGGGGGCGATCGTGCCGGAGCGAGCAGTTGGCTACGGTGGCTCCGAGACCTACGGTCCAGCTGGCGGCAGGGGAGCCGGAGAGGGCGGAGGCGCGATTCGCGAGGTGCCCACGCACTCCGAGTCCTCGCAGGCAACGGGCTCAGGAAGCCAAGGCGCTCCTGACTCATCAGTGGTCCGCGTGCTGCCCAACCTGGAAACCCCGGTCAGCATGGAGGTCAACAGCACAGCGACTCTGCCACAGTCATCGCCCACGCCCTCGGTGTCACAGCAGGGACCGCCGGTGACGGGTAGGCCGGACAGCGGTCTGGCTTCTGGACTCCCCGTACCCCCCGCGTTCGGCGGCGGTTCACGGTCGGCTCTAGGTCCCTTCGGCAACGCGAAGAGCGCAGGGCTGCCCAGTTCGGGCTCGGCAAGCCGCATGCCTCGTGATGCCGGCATCACCGGTGGTCGGCCGGTAGCCCAGCCCGCCAGCCGAGGGCTTTCTCGCGGAACTGTTGTCGGCGGTGAGGGGGCGCAGGGGCGGAGCCCCATGGGGAATGGCGGGATGGGTGCCGGCGGCGCCGCTCGGAGCGGGGCCATGGGCGGGCGCCCACCGGCTGGAGGAAACAGCGGAGTCGTCGGTGGCCGGCCTCGGCAAGCAGGGCGTTCAGGTGAACGTCCCTTCACGCCTGGTGGCACCGGCCTTGTTCGGGGCAACGAAAACGGGCGTGCTGCTGGACAGGCGGCAGGCGGGTTGCGGGCACCGTCAAGCCGTCGGCCCGGAGATCCCCGCCGTGATGAGGGCGGTGAGCGTCCGGACTACTTGATCGAAGATGAAGAGACGTGGAAGCAGGGTGGCCGTCGAGCAGTGCCGCCCGTCATCGACTGATGGAACGACTCCGGATAAGGACGCGAATGCTTGCCAGCGGTGTGCACGGGGGCTGGACAAGGGCCTCTGTTCTGGTGGTGCTTGGAACACTTCTGGTAGCTGCCACGGCAGGGACTGCTCATGCGGAGTCGGTCCGTTCGGATCAGTGGCACCTGACGTCGATGAAGGCCGAGGAGATGTGGCGGAGCAGCACAGGGAACGGCGTCACCGTTGCGGTGATCGACACAGGGGTCGATACGTCAATCCCTGATCTGCAAGGGCAGGTGCTCGACGGGAAGAACTTCGCTCCGGGGGAGTCCGGCGATGAGCACTCTGACTACGACGGTCACGGTACGGGGATGGCTGGCCTGATCGCAGGAACGGGCGACAGCCGGGGCGGAGACGGTGCGTTCGGCTTGGCGCCCGGTGTGAAGATTCTTCCTGTCCGGGTCCCCGACAAGGCTGCCAACCTTGCGGAAGACATTGAACAGTTCAACGCGAAGGTGCCTGGGGCCATCCGGTATGCCGCCGACAAGGGCGCCAAGGTCATCAACATCTCGCTGGGTACGAGTGAGGGTTCACAGCAGTTGACCGACTCCGTCAAGTACGCGCTTGGGAAAGGCTCATTGGTCTTCGCTGCAGTGGGTAACGATGCCAAGAGCACTAATAGTGTCAAATACCCGGGAGCGACTCCCGGGGCTGTAGGTGTGGCGGCCATTGGCAAGAATCTGCAGAGGACAGAGGAATCCCAGTTCGGCCCCCAGGTAGACCTCTCCGCGCCGGGCGAGGAGATGATTCACGCCTGCAAGAGCGAGACAGACCTCTGCACCTCGCACGGGACCAGCGACGCCACAGCCCTCGCTTCCGCCTCCGCCGCACTCATCTGGTCCAAGCACCCGGACTGGACCAACAACCAGGTGCTGCGGGTGCTGCTCAACACGGCGGGTGGACCCACGACCGGCGAGGAGCGTGTGGACGACATCGGTTACGGCATCGTCCGCCCCCGGATCGCCCTGAAGACGCCCGGCGACCCGGGCCCCGCCGACGAGTACCCGCTCCCGGATCTCGCGGCGGCCGAGTCTCCGGAGCCCTCCGCCGAGCCGTCCAAGGCCACGGGCGGTTCCGAAGAGAGCGACAAGCCGGCCGCCGCAGCCTCGGCTACCGACGACAACGGCAACACCGCCCTTTGGATCGGCCTGGGCATCGGCGCGGTAGCCCTCATCGGAGTCGCGGCGGCCGTCCTGGTCGTTCGCTCCCGCCGCCGGAGCGCAGCCACGGTTGTCCCGCAGCCGTACCAGCCCCCGTACCCACACCAGCAGCAATCCCAGCCTCCGTACCCGCAGTACGGCCCCCCGCCCGGTGGCCCTGGAGCCAACGCGCCGTACGGAGGCCCTCCGGGCCCGACCGTCTGAAGCCCGCAGGGGTACCAGGCTGTATCACGCAGGGTGATGACCCGTTGCTAGGTGTCTCCGCTAGTGCCGTTCCTTGCCTGGCCCGAGCCGGTGTTCTGTAGGGGACCCGGCGGCGCGAGGAGCAGCGGGAGATAGACGTCGTCGACGATCTCGGTGATGACACCCTCCGGGATCGGCGCCCCGTGGAGGAAGTAGTAGTTGCGGAGCAGGTCGACCGCCACGGTGGCGCGCCGTGAGGCGGGGATCCACGGCTCGATCTCGCCACGTGCGACTGCGCGCAGCAGAACAGCCTGGATCGGCCCCGGGCCTGCGGTGTGCACTCGTTCGCGGACCAGGCGGGCGAGCTCGGGGTCGTGCATGGCTTCGGCCAGCAGACCGCGGAGGATATCGCCATGCGATGTGGCCAGGTTGGCGCAGAGCTGACGTAGTGCGGCGATCACGTCGGTACGCAGAGCGCCGGTGTCGGGCATGTCGACGTCGGAGAGGCGATGGACGGTGCACGCTTCGACGACGAGTTCGGCACGGCTGGGCCATCGGCGGTACAGGGCGGCTTTGCCCGTGCGGGCCCGCACGGCCACGCGCTCCATCGTCAGTCCCGCGTAGCCGACCTCGGCGAGTTCATCGAGGGCTGCCGCCAGGATGGCGTTCTTCAATTCCTCGCCTCGGCGGCGAGGGTTTCTTCGATGGTCGCCGTCCATCCGGTCCGGCGCGTCCCCGTTGGTTGGAGGCATGACTCCCAGCCATTTGTTGAGCACCCATTGCGAGCGCTGAATGGGTCAGCCTAACCTCGCGTTAGAGAACTGACCGTTCTTTAAGCGTCGAGAGTGTCGAGGGACTGCTGATGACCGAGATCGTTGCGACGCCCCCCTCAGGTGCGCCCGCTTTCCCCAGTGACCGCACCTGCCCCTACCGTCTCCCCGATCAGTACAACGACCTCCGGGCACGCGAAGGGTCGCTGCAGCGTGTGACCCTCTACGACGGTCGTCAGGCATGGCTGGTGACCGGGTATGACACGGCCCGGAAGCTGCTGGCCGATCCCCGGCTCTCCTCCGACCGGAGGAGCGTCGACTTCCCGGCGACCTCGGGGCGAGTGGAGAGTTTCCGTGACCGCCGACCCGCCTTCATCGGCTTGGATCCGCCGGAGCACGGGCCGAAGCGGCGCATGACCATCAGTGAGTTCACCGTCCGGCGCATCAAGGGGATGCGGGCGGACGTCGAGCAGATCGTGCACGGCTTTCTGGACCGGATGATCGCCTCCGGTTCGCCCGCCGACCTCGTCAGCCAGTTCGCGCTGCCCGTGCCGTCCATGGTGATCTGCCAGATGCTCGGCGTGCCCTACGCCGACCACGACTTCTTCCAGGACGCGTCCCAGCGGCTGATCCAGTCGCCGGATGCGGCGGGGGCGCGTGCCGCTCGGGACGACCTGGAGGAGTACCTCGGCGGCCTGGTGGACACTCTGCGAGGCAAGCCCGGGCCGGGCCTGCTGAGCACCCTCGTCACGGAGCAGTTGGAGAAGGGCACGATCGACCGGGAGGAGCTGGTGTCGACCGCGATCCTCCTGCTGGTTGCGGGCCACGAGACCACCGCGTCGATGACGTCGCTGAGCGTCATCACCCTGCTCGAACACCCCGACCAGTACGCTGCATTGCGCGCTGACCCGTCACTGGTGCCGGGCGCGGTGGAGGAACTGCTGCGTCTTCTGGCGATCGCCGACATCGCCGGGGGGCGTATCGCGACGGCCGACATCGAGATCGACGGGCAGCTCATCCGGGCCGGGGAGGGCGTCATGGTCACCAACTCCATAGCCAACCGCGACAGCTCGGTCTTCGCCGACCCGGATGTCTTCGACGTGCGACGCGAGGCGCGCCACCACCTGGCGTTCGGCTACGGCGTACATCAGTGCCTCGGCCAGAACCTGGCCCGCCTCGAACTGGAGGTCATTCTCACGGCGCTGATCGAACGGCTGCCCAACCTGCGACTGGCGGTGTCTGTCGACCAGTTGGACCTGCGTCCGGGGACGACGATCCAGGGCGTGAACGAACTGCCGGTCACCTGGTGACCGCGGCGGAGGGAGTAGTCATGCGTGTGACAGCCGACCGGGATGTCTGCGTGGGAGCCGGTCTGTGCGCGTTGACGGCGCCGGACGTGTTCGACCAGGACGACGAGGGCCTGGTGACGGTGCTGGCCGCCGAACCCGGTGCCGGGGAGCGCACGTTGGCACGCGAAGCCGGCGCGCTCTGTCCTTCGGGTGCGGTGCGAGTCGTCGAGTAGGCCCCCGCGGCCCCGGGTGACGCTCGTCGCCACACCGGCCGACCCTCGGTTTTTCGCGATCGGTCGTCAGCTTCGGCTGGCGGCCGATTCGTCTGCACGCCCTCAGTCCTGACGGCTGTACTGGGCGACGCGTACGAGCCATGGCCTTGGACGCGCTCCCCGCCCGGCCCGGCAGTTGACCGGGCCCGTCTTACTCGACCTCCGGTGCCAGCTGGGCCATCACCAGCCCGTAGAGCAGCTCCGCGTCCACGAACTCGCCCTCCTCCGGCGCCCCGCAACGCCAGCTCAGCGGATAGGTGTTGCCGTCCGGTGCGGGGATACCGACGTACTGGTCGCGGGCTGCCGGCCCGAAGCACCTGGCGCCCGGCGGCCAGTCGTACTCTTTGCTCGAACCGGGCGGGATCAGGAAGTAGGTCCACCGGCTGCCCGCGACTTCCCGCACGACCGGGCCCGGTTCGCCGTCGGTCAGTGTCCCGAGGTGGTGCAGCACTGCCTCGCCCCGTACGCCCCGCAGTCGGATGGCATCGAAGTGGACGCCGGTCAGGTGGAGTCGATGCCCGGAGACAGGTACCCATTCGGGGCGTTTGTTGCTCGTCATGACCCTAAGCATTCCGACCGCTGCGTAGCGTGACCAGTAGGAAGAGGTGCACAACGGCGGGATGTGGAGAAGGTAGAGGTGGCTGTGGGCGCAAGTGGCGAGCCGTCGCGGGTGCGGAGGCTGGTGGGGGATCTGATCTGCATCCATCGGGTGCGGGCAGGGCTCACGCAGAAGGCCGCTGCGGAGCAGCTGTTGATCTCGGAGTCGCTGATAGGGGCGGTCGAGCGGGCGGAGCGCATCCCTGGGCTGGAGCTGCTGGCCGACGCGGACCGGGTCTTCGGCGCGGGCGGTGCGCTCAAGGCGTGCACCGAGCTGATCGACGAGGAGAAGTACCCGGCGAAGTTCCTGGACTGGGCACGGCTGGAACGGCAGGCGCGGGTGATCAGCGCGTACGAGACGATGCTGCTGCCGGGGCTGCTCCAGACGGAGGTGTATGCGTACGCGTTGTACCGGGCGCGCAAACCCGCGTACACCGAGGACGAGATCGTTCAGCATGTCGAGGCGCGCCTGGAACGGCAGGCGGTGCTGATGCGTACGCCGCCGCCGTATGTCGGGTACGTCATCGAGGAGTCGGTCCTGGACCGGACGCTCGGCGGCGCGGAGGTGCTGAAGGAGCAACTGCTGCATCTGCTCGACTGCATGCGGCGGATGAACCACCTGACGGTGCAGGTGATGCCCTCCGACCAACACACGCACGCGGGGTTGAACGGGCCGATGCAGTTGATGTGTACAGGGGAAGGGCGCAATCTGGTCTTCGCGGAGAGTCAGGGCGGCGGTAGGTTGATCTCCAGGCCGGAGCAGGTGGCCGATATGTTCGACCTCTTCGGCATCCTGCGCGCCCAGGCGCTCAACCCCTGGAAGTCGGCTGAGATCATCGAAACGAAGGTGAGGCGACTATGACCATCGGGCCGGAGCTCTCCTGGTTCAAGTCCAGTTACAGCGGCAATGAGGGCGGCGCCTGTATCGAAGTCGCCTACGGCTGGCACAAGTCCAGCTACAGCAACAACGAGGGTGAGGCCTGCGTCGAGGTCGCCACTTGCCCCCACACCGTCCATGTCCGCGACTCCAAGGTCACCGACGGCCCCACCTTCACCGTCGCCCCCGCCGCCTGGTCCGCTTTCCTGGCGGGTACGGTCACGGGCTGATCCACACCTGCGGGCCGTCGCAGTACCGGACCGCCTGGATATTCAGCAGGCGCCATCGTCGACGGTGGCGGTCATCTCGTACTCGGGAATGGAGTTGCTGTTGCCGCCGGTCGCTCCCGGGACGAAGACTCCGCCCTCCGACGACTTCTCCTCCGCGACGTGCATGCAGACGGTGGGGCGCCCGATCCGGACGCCGATATCTCGTAGTCGTGCCCTTCACCGGCCCGTTCCACGTAGATGCCGTACGAGGGCCCCTGGTCCTCGCCGGCCCTTATGACGCGCGCCTCGATCAGCGAGGCGTAGCCGTCCGTGGCGTCACCGCGAATCTGCGTGTCGGCGGCCATGAACTCGGCCGCGTGCTCGGCGGCCTCCCTGACCTCGCTCGCACTCCAGGCCCTCTTGTCGACGCCCTCCTGGACCGAGCACCCCCCGAAGACGAACACCCCAGCGACCCCGAACGCGGCGACCCGCCCCAGCGCGAGAGCCGTGTCCGACGGCTGCCGCGGTGCGTGCGGCCGGGCCCGCCAGTACAGCCGGTAGGGGCCGGCCAGCGCCATGACCAGAAATGCGGCGGCGATGACGAACAAGAAGACGACGGCGGCCATACGCACTCCCCGTGAACCCGTTGAATCCATGCCCGGACAAGGCGCCAGATCTTACGCCCTGCCATACGTCCGCTGCTAACTGCTCGCTAGGTCTCCGGTCTTGATGACTTTGGTACGTAATGCTCGGATCGGTCCATCTCTTTCCGCCAGCGTAGGAATCCAATTTCCGCCAACTGAGGAGCTTGGGGGCAGGACAACTACCGGGAGTGAGACAGTGGTGACGATCGTCGGCCACGCAGGGCGACGGGACGGGGATGGGGAATTCATGACGTTCAACGAGGAATGGGCCGGGCTTTGCGACGCGGCGGCAGCGCGACGGAGTGCCATGCAGATCAACAGCGTTCCGGCCGAGGGCGGCGGGAGCGGGGGCAGGGCCGGCGACCTGGTGGTCAACCAGGACGACCTGGGAGCTGTCGGGAATGATGCCTACGGGGTGCGCGTCCGGCTGTCGAAGGACGGTGACCACGCCCGTCCTTCCACTTTCGACGCGGCCATCGCACTTACCAACGGCAACTTCACCAGCGGTTCCGCACTGCTCAAGGTGCACGACCGCTGGAACACGCACATGAGGACGCTGCTGGATTCTTGTGCACATATTTCGAACCACCTGGATTACACCAAGTCCGTTCATTCCAAGGACGATGTGCAGATCGGTGGCGACCTGGTGCCGATCTCCAAGCTCAGGGAATACCTGAAGTAGTGGCCGGGGGAGCGCAGAAATGAAGTCCGAACTCAAGTACGCGGACGTAGTCGACGCCCCTGTGGGCAAGTTGAAGACTGCTGCCGACGACTGGTCGGAGATGGTCACCAAGCTGGAGACACTGGCTGACGACGCTCGCAACGGTATGAAGGCGAAGTCGGACAAGGCTGACTGGGACGGCGTGAACGCGGGTGTCACCAAGCCCTTCATAGCCAAGACAGCCAAGGAATTCGAGGACGCGGCGGCCGAGGCCAAGGGCATCAAGCTGCTGCTGGCGGACGCGCACACCTCGTTCAGGATTGCCAAGGACGAGCTCGTCAGGATCAGGGACGAGGAGGCAGGGAAGGCCGGGATCCTGATCAGCGCCGCCGGCAAGGTGTCGCCCCGGTACGACCTGGAGGGCGACGTTGGCGCACGTAACGACCCGGACTATCCGGAGGCTCTTCAGAGGCAGAAGGCCGCCGTGATCACCTGGCAGAAGCGGATCGACCGGCTTGTCGAGGACTGCTCCGATGCCGACGATTCCCTGAGGCGGGCCCTTCTGGCCAACGTGCAGGGTGGCAACGACTTCAGCGCACCGAAGTTCAGCAGTCTCGACGCGGAGCAGGTGGACCGCGCCGCCGATCTGATGAGGACGGTCACGGGCGAAGGTGGCACCGCCCGCAATTTGAAGGCGCTCAAGGCACTTGAAGACATCATCGACGACAACCGAGATGATCCCGAGTTCGCCACCGGCTTCTACCGCAGGCTCGGTGCGGAGGGAACGCTCGAGGCCTATACGAAGATGTCGCTGGACGCGACCTCGCTCGGCCCCCTCGGCCAGGACCGGGCCTCCATGGTCCGCAACATGCAGAACGACATGGGCGCGATGCTCGGCCTGGCCACCCAGACCTCGACGCCGAACCATCTGGATGCCACCTGGACCACACAGCTCCTGAAGGCCGGCCGAAAGGAGATGGACGTATCGCGCGTCACGGGCATCGGCACGAAGGTCTACGGCTATCAGGCGCTTGGAGCGCTCCTCCGGGAAGGTACGTACGACAAGGACTTCCTCACCACGGTGGGCCGCGACATGGTGGCGCTGGACAAGAAGAACCCGGAGATCTGGTCCCAGAACCTGCCGTCCGACCTGAAGATGGCCATCAGCCTCGACGAGACCGGCGGTAAGGGCTTCAACCCGATGACCGGCCTCATGGAAGCGATGAGCAACAACCCGGCGGCGGCCACGGAGTTCTTCAATGAGGGAATCCGCGAGGACACCAACAAGGACGGCATCGTCACGCTGTCGGACGCCGAGATCAAGGGCAAGGACGCGCAGGGCGTGGTCGACTACATGCTTGACAAGAAGCCGACGGCGGACTGGTACGACGCGGCAGGCAACGGGGAGTACACCCCTGGCCAGACGGCTATGGGCAACGCCCTGGAGGCGGCGGTCACGGGCCGCGTACCGGGTGACGACGATGCACCGCCGGTCTCCCACAGCAAGGCCATGGCCGAGGTGATGGAGCAGGTCGTGGAAAAGATCGGCACAGAGCCCGAGCTCGTGGCCGCCAAGCCTGGCGACCCCCCGGGCCCGCTCAATGGGCTCTCCCAGCAGTTCGGCAACATGGCGGCGGAGTACATGCCGGATTTGCAGGCCACGGCAGAAAACGGGGCCGGCCAGATCAAGCCGTTCGGAGAGCTCGCGGAGTTTGAAAAGTCACAGATGGCCGGGTTCCTCGGCTCTGTGGCACAGGACCCGCAGGCCTATGGAGCGATCACGAACGCACAGCAGGCTTACACGACGGCACTGGTGAGCGACGCATTCAGTCACCCCGAGGCCCACCATGACATGGGTGAGGCAGTGCGCAATGCCGTCCATCCGGGAGGGGAGATCGCGGGCATGATGACCGAGGCAAGAGCCCAGGCGGTTCACGAGGCAAAATCTCATGAAGCAGAGGAATGCGATAAGGGAACGGCAGACAATGCAAAATGGACGAATCGCGTCCTTTCGGCGGCAGGTGCCAAGTACCTGGAGATGGTCCCACTAGCCGGCGACGTAGTGGGTTGGGTTCAGGAGGATGTCACCGAAGCCGCACTGGAGAGTGCAAAGGAGGACACGTCAGGTGAGGCGCGCCGCGAAACCGGAACCGGCTACACGGACTCGGAAACTGCAGCCAAGAACGCAGCCGTGGCAGCGGTCGATGCAGGCGGCAGGGCGGCAGGGCTGACGCCCGAACAGGTCAATGACTACAAAGGTTCCGCCTCCACACAGACCGCAACGGCTCACTCCGTCGGACGTGACCTGGTGGCCAGCTCTATGCCCCGGGGGAAGTAGCCGTGTTGCAATTCAGGAAGGCCGTCGCAGTAGCAGCTCCCGTAATACTGGCCTCGCTCCTGGCCGGATGCTCCGGGGAGGCCGAGGCCGTTCCGGAACTCCCCGAGCGGCTCTGCTGGGACGTCTTCGCTGCCGACTCCGTAGCCCCGCTGCTACCGACAGGCAAGGAGGCCGCGCTGCACACGCGCGCGTTCGTGCTGGCAAAGAACCTGGACATGCCGACCTGCAATGTCGATATCGACGGCCGTCCGTCATTCCAGGCGATGGCCATCCGCCGGAGCTACGAGAAGTGGATCGACTGGAAGTCCATCGTCGGGCCAGCCCCCGGCTCGGTCGACGTGGGAAAGAAGGGGCTCGTATGGGAGAACGGGGCAGCCTCATACATCGTCTGTCAGCCCTCGAAGGATCCCTCTACTCCTGGCTCGTACATCGAGCTGCGCCTGACCACCTTCCGCTCGGAGAATGACGAGCAGGAGGTTCGCCGGGTCCTACCGAGTCTTCTGAAGCAATTCGCCGACTTCACGCAGCGTGAGCTGAAATGCACGTGACCGCACCAGGAGCGCGCGGATGAGGCGATGGACGACGGCGGCCGGTCTGGCAATGGCCCGGTGGTTTGGGTGACGAGGCCGACATCTCGTTTTCCATGTATGGCAGCGAGCTGTACACGATGGGTACGCAATCCTCGGTGGGGCGAGGTGGCGCATCGCTCTATTTCGAGTGCGTGAGTCCCCAGTTGGAAGGTTCGGACAGGACGCCGCTGCGGATCCAGGGCGGTTTCGGGCGTGGGAAGAGCGGCGCGCCCGACACGCGTGAGTACCGCAACATGAACATGGCCATCCTCCACACCATGGCGCTCAAGCTGGTGAAGGAACTCGACTGCGAGAACAACGGCGGTCTGCCGAAGACCTCTGTGCTTACTCCGAAGTAAAGACGTTGTGTCTGGCGCGGTATCTCCGGTGGTTCCGCAGCCTTGCGGGCCGAACCACCGGCGGCAGAGAGAGAAACAGAGGCCGCCCCCGCGCCATGGGGGCGGCTGAGGGCCACATCGTGTCGGTTACGGCACTCGGCGTCGGCGAAGGTTCGGCCCTCTCCGCGCGGCAAGGTCACTCACAGGCCGCCGACTGGTCGACCGCCTTGGTGTAGTCGGTGATCAGACTCTTCATGGCCGTTTGGTCGTCGATGCCGGAGTCGAGGACCTGGATTACCGCGTAGAGGTCCTGCTCCGGATGCTCCGACGACTTGCAGGAAGAAGCGGTCTTGCCCACACCGGCCTTCCCGGCGTAGACGAACCGGTAGTCGTGCGACGTCGCCCCGCCGTCCGTGCCGTCGTACGCCTCCGCGACAGTCACCCCGGTCTCCCCCGCCCCCCACCATGTCTGGGTGAGGCGCAGGGCGGCCTTGCCGTCCACGGACACGTCGCAGCGGGTCGTTCCTCCGTTCGGCTCCGAGGACGCCGGGGAGACGGAATCCCCGCCCGGCAGCAGGGCCTTCACCTGTGCGGGGTCGACGTCGACCCCGCACAGCGACGTGGGCACGGTGTACGCCTTCTTGGGCGGGTCGTCGCCAGAGCACGCCGACAGGCTGGAGGCGAGGGCGACGACGGCCGACAGGGAGAGGGCCGCGCCGATGAATCGGTGACGCCGGAGAATTCCACGGGCAGACAACGCGAGGGGCCTTTCTAGGTTCGGACGGGGGACGACGCGACGGGCGCCACCCTCGGACATTGCAGAGCGCGTAACACGATCTTGCTGAAACGTCCTGGTCGGCCGTGACCGGCGTGAGTATCGCAACGTGAACATGACCATCCTGCATGCGGTGGCGCTCGAGCAGGTGAAGAACTCGACCAGTAGGACAACGGCGGTCGCTTCAAGACCCCCGTGCTCTGGCAGAAGTAGTCGCGCACGCGCCGGCGGGCGGCGGCCGGCACCGGGCCCCGTGCGGCCCTGACTGGCGCGCAGGGGCGGGCCGATATCCGGCTCGGGATCACACGGATGCCGCGCGGCGGAAGACGATACGGTGAGGAGGTCGGTGACCGCATGTGTCGGGCGAAGCGGTCTGCATACGTGGGACGTGGGGGAAATTCGTGTCGTTCGAGGAAGAATGGGCGGAACTGCGCGCGTCGGCGGCCCAGCGGACCGCCATGCAGATCAACCACGTTCCTGCCGAGGGCGGTGGCGGCGGGGGCAGCAGCGGCGATCTGGTGGTCAATCGGGACGACCTCGGCGCTATCGGAAATGACGCCTATGACCTGCGGGTGAAGGTGTCGCGGGAGGGCGATCACGCCCGGGCTGCGACCTTCGACGCGGCGATCGCGCTCACCAACGGCAATTTCGCGAGCGGTTCGGCGGTGCTCAAGGTGCATGATCGCTGGAACACACACCTGAAGACGCTGCTGGATTCTCTTGCGCACATTTCGAATCACCTGGATTACACCAAGGCCCAGCACGCGAAGGACGACGTGAAGATCCAGGGAGATCTGGCGCCGATCTCCGCGCTTTCGAAATACATTAAGTAGGGGGCGGGGGAACATGGGCACGCTCAAGTACGAGGACATAGTCGACGCCCCCATGGGGAAGCTGAAGACCGCGGTCGACGACTGGTCGAAGATGGCGGGCGATCTGGACAGGCTCGCCACCGAGGCCTCCGACGGGATGAAGGCCAAGGCGGAGAAGGCCGACTGGGACGGCCTCAACGCCGGTGTCACGAAGGCGTTCATCGGCAAGACGGTCAAGGAGGTCGCAGACGCGGCGGCCGAGGCCAAGGGCGTGAAGCAGATCCTCGAAGAGGGTCACACCGCCATCAAGAAGGCCAAGGACGACCTGATCAGCATCCGGGACCACGACGGCCCCGCGGCGGGAATCAAGGTCGACGCCGCGGGCAAGGTCAGTGCCAAGCATCCGCTGTCCGAGGACAACACGGCGCGGCACGACCCCGATTACAGCAAGTATCTTCAGCAGGAGAAGGAGAATATTGCCTCCTGGCAGAAGAAGATCGACCTGATCGTCGACAACTGCAACGACACCGACGTCTCCTTCAAGAACTCCCTCGAAGCCAACGTCACGGACCGCAAGGACTTCAACGCCCCGAAGTACACGAAGATGGACCAGGAGGAGGCCGCCCGGGCCGCCGCACTGGCTGCCAAGGGCCGCGACATCACACACACCGAACTCCAGGCGCTCAACGAACTGCTGGCGGACAACAGCAAGTCGGTGGAGTTCTCGAAGAACTTTTACGAGAAGCTCGGCCCGGAGAAGTCGCTGGCGTTCTTCGGGCAGCTTTCCACGGACACGTACGAGTACGGAAAGGTCGACAAGGAGCGGCTCAAGGACGTCCAGGCACTCCAGAAGAACCTGGGGCTCAACCTGGCCACCGCCTCCCACGACAAGGCGTTCTCCGACGAGTGGGGCCCCGAGCTCCGCAAGATGGGCACGGAGCGCGTCCCGCTGGCCAAGTACGACTCCAACGGGCCGTACGGTTACCAGCTGCTCGGCGGCATCATGCGGTACGGGAACTACGACAAGGCGTTCCTCAACCCGATCGCCGAACACGTGGCGCAGCTGCACCAGAAGGACCCGTACATGTTCGCCGACAACAAGGTGGTGAACAGTCCGTTCAAGAACCCGTTCAACCCGTCCGGTGTGAACGGGGCCGGCTACGACCCGGCGACCGCCATGCTGGAAGCGCTCGGCAACAGCCCGGACGCGTCGAAGCACTTCTTCAACGACCCGCCGACCGCGTACAACGAGGACGGCACGGTCAACAAGGGCGCCACGGCCGATCTGGGCAAGAACGGCGACACGCCGATCGACAACTACCTCGACTTCTTCGGCAACGAGAAGTGGGAGTCCTTCCCCGACGTCAACTCGCTGGACGAGGACGAGCTCAAGAACTCCCTCAACCAGATGCCCGACGCGTTGGGCCACGCACTGGAGTCGGCCACTCTCGGCTACCCGGCCGGTCACCCGGACGCGAGCGTGGTGCGGGACGACGATAACGCAGCGGTCATGCGCGACGTGATGGAGAAGTACTCAGACGCCAAGCTGCTGAAGACCCAGGAATCGCTGTCCGACAGCCTGGGTGCGATGGGCGCCGGTTACATTGATGACATCAACTGGGCGATGGACAAGAACAAGGACGACAGCGTCTTCGCGCCCGCTGGGAGCCGGGAGGGCCATCTCGACTTCTCCGACACCCTCGATTCCAACGGGCGTGACATCACCAGGCAGTTCCTGGGCGCCTTGGGACACCACCCCGATGCCTACGCGTCGTTGAGCGCCGCCGAGCAGATCTACACGACCAGTGCGCTGGAGGCGCAGGTCGGCAAGGACGGCGAGATCGACACGGGCGATGTCCGACGAACGGTGAAGATTGGATCCGAGGTCCAGGGAATGCTGGACCAGTCGCGTGCGGACCAGGTCGTGGCCGAGGGCGTCAAAGCGCATGAGGACTTCGAGAAGGCCGCGGAGCGACGGTCCGGTTGGGCTGAGTTCGGTGGCACCGCCGCGCTGGGTGCGGGAGTGGCGACGGCCGCCTTCTTCCTGCCCGCAGCCCCGGTCATCGGCGCGGGTGCGCTGCTGGTGCCGATGTTCACCGACGTAGCGACCGGAGCCGCCGAGACGCTCATTGGGGACGTGGTCGGCGGTATGGGGGAGGAGGCGGTCGACAAGAACAAGGAGAAGGTCGACGATCTGACCTCCGAACAGCAGGCGGCCGTCTACAAGGCGGGAGAGACCTATACGGAGACTCCGGTCGACACGTTCGTCGCCCAGCACAGGGACGAGATCGAAAAGCTCGACGCCAGGACGGGCGGAGACCTGGCCGAGGATCTGGACGATTCCAGGATGCTCGGCTACGGCGATGGGAATCTGCGTGCGCGCGTCCAGGGCGTGAGCCCGGAGTCCTGAGTGCTGAGCGAGGGACATGGGCGGGGTGCTCTGTGCCGGATGTGCACCCGGAGCCGGCCGGTCGCCGACCGGGGCAGCGGACGATGGCGAGAAGAGGCGTAGGCATGAGTGAAGTGGGTGTGCACGGGTGAGACGATGGCTGACGGCCGCCGCTCTGGTGATGGTCATGAGCGCCGGGAGCGTGGCGTGCGCCGCGGAGGAGGAGCAACAGGACGACCCGTTCGTCGGGGCCGAGCAGGTGTGCGGGGATGTGTTCTCCGGTTCTCTGGCGGGGATGGTCGAAAAGGTGACCGGGGACAAGCTTTTCTTCGTGAAGAGCCCCAAGGGCATGGAGAAGGCTGTCTCCGCGCTCAAGGAAGCGTATGGATCAGGGCGTTCCTGGGGTGGGGTGAACACGCTCTGTGAGCTCAGTCCGAAAGGCGCCAAACAGACCGACAGAGGGGGGGTGAAGTTCTCCATGTATGCCCCCCAGGACGTGGAGGATGAAGGGCTCCCGGCCGGCCAGGAGCTCTACACCATGGGCGTCCAGTCCTCCGTTGGACGCAGCAACGCCGCACTCTACTTCGAGTGCGTCACCCCTCAACTGAAGGGTTCGGACGAGACGCCCCTGCGCGTCCATGGCAGCTTCGGGCGTGGCGAGAGCGATGCTCCGGACAATCGTGAGTACCGCAACCTGAACATGACCATCCTGCATGCCGTTTCGCTCAAGCTGGTGAAGGAACTCGGTTGCGAGAGCAACGCGGGGCTGCCCGAGACCCCCGATCTCACGCCGAAGTAGATGCTCAGCGGGGTCGGATGGTGACCCCGGCGCTCGGGCCCCGAGACTCGGGGCCCGAGCGCCGGGTGCGGTCCTGTCACTCGTTCGAGGGTTGGGGGATGCCTGCGGGGTCGACGCTTGAGCTTCGGGCTTCGAGGGCTGAGACGCGAGGGCCGGGGTTCGAGACGTGTTGTTCATCCGGGGGGTAGGTAAGGGTTTTTTGGGGAAACCTCCCCTCCCTCCAACCCCATCACGGCCAGCAAGTATGACTAGTCGTGATCGAGTTGCGGCGGAGAGTCGCGGCTGCTTACGGTGCCCACAACGAGACGACCCCGACGCGGTGTTTGGCGCACCGGCCGGGGTCTGACCCAAGATCGCACACCCAAGAAGGACGATCTCGTGGCTATCCAGCAGCCTAGCTCCGCCCCGCCCGCTCCCGCAGCCTCGCGCCCGTACCGCAGGGCCCACAGCGGCTACGGCAAGCAGACGATTCCGGCCCAAGGCCCCTCCGTTGCAGGCGCCTTCGCCCTCCTCCCCGAGCGTGAACGCTACGTCGCCGCGTATGTCGACCACCTGCCCGACGGTGCGGCCATGGACATCAAGTCGCTGGCCAAGGACCTGCCGCTGTACGGCCAGATGGCCATCGGCACCGCCCTGCGCGCCCTCGCCGTGGCCGGACACCTGCGCCGTGTGCGTTGCCGGGTCGAAGGGGCCGGGCAGTGCCGGTGGGTGACGCTCACCTACTGGTCCCGCACCGCCCATGACAACGAGTGGTGGACCGCCAAGCTCGCAGGCGATCCGGCCGCCGCCCCGGAGCGGGCACCCGTGCCCTCCGCCGAGCCGGCGGCCGTACCCCAGCAGCGCACAGCGGGGCGACCCGCAGTGAACGCACCCACAGCTGCCGCGGCCCCGCCCCCCGCCTACCTCGCCCTCGTCGAACTCGGCCGCAGCGAGCCCCGCCTGGCGCTTTCCGCCGCAGACTGCGCCACGCCGGAGCCGCTCGCCGCCGCATGGTTCGCGCGAGGCGTCAGCGCCGACCACCTGGCCTCGGCGCTCACGGCCGGGCTCCCCGAGCGCGTCGGCTCACCCGTCGGCCTGGTACGCCGCCGCCTCACCGACAAGATGCCGCCCCACCTGCCCGCACCGACCCAGGGCCCGCCCGCCGCTCGTCCTGCGCGCGGTCTCCTGGTCGAGTGCACCGACTGCGGCCGCCCCGGCCCGGCCGAAGCGCTCCCGGACGGCCTCTGCCGCCCTTGCGGGATCACGCACCAGTCGGCGGAATCGTCAGGGGCCGCAGCCCCGGCCGAGGTCGAACGCGACGTCCCGGCCCTCGTCGCCGGCCTCCGCAATCTGATGCGCACCCCCTGAGCAGTCAGGTACGTGCACGCGCTGTACCGGTCGCGAGTGCCGGCGTACACGGAGGACGAGATCGCCCGGCACGTCGGAGCACGGCTGGAACGGCAGACGGTGCTGTCGCGCACGCCGCCGCCGCGCATCGGGTACGTCATCGAGGAGTCGGTCCTGGACCGGACTCTGGGCGGACCGGAGGTGCTGAAGGAGCAACTGCGGCACGTGCTGGACTGCGTGGAGCGGCACAACCACCTGACGGTTCAGGTGATGCCGTCGGCTCAACACACGCATGCGGGACTGATGGGTCCTATGCAGTTGATGTCCACGGCGGAAGGCCGCAACTTGATGTATGTGGAGGCGCAGGGCGGCGGTAGGTTGATCTCAAAGCCGGAGCAAGTGAGCGACCAGCTCGACCTCTTCGGCATCCTGGGCGCAGGCGCTCAACCCCTGGAAGTCTGCGGAGATCATCGAGACGAAGGTGAGGCAACTGTGAGCGACGGACCCCGGCTGACCTGGTTCAAGTCCAGCTACAGCGGCAACGAGGGCGGTGCCTGCGTCGAGGTCGCCACCTGCCCCCACACCGTCCACGTCCGCGACTCCAAGGTCACCGACGGCCCCACCTTCACCGTCGCCCCTGCCGTGTGGACGGCCTTCGTGACGAGTGCGGCCAAGGCCTGACCGCACCAACGGTCCGTCGCAGTCCAGGCCCGCTGGTTGCTCTCTGTGTCCGGACAAGCGAGTTGAACAACCACTGGGAGATTTCTCATGCAATGGCCGGCGCGACAGGAATTCGATCGTCGGGCTGGACGGCAGCAGAGTTGGGGCGCCGGTCTGATGGCGGTGTCCGCAGCCCTGTTCCTCTGGTTGGGGTACTTGCTGCTGATCCCGTTCAGTGTGCAGGGCCAGGGTCATCTTGATGAAATCGCCTGCGAGGCCCCGGTGTTCTACGACAGCGAGAGCACCTCGTACAGCCAAGGCGCGGGAGAGCTGTGCAGCGCCGAGCGAGACTGGCCGGAACTCCTCGGAATCGGATTTCTTGCCGTACCCCCCGCCGTCGCGGGTGCGGCGCTGTTCACGAGCGGGAGCGCACGCAAGCGGGCGAGTTCCCATGTCTTCCGGATCCTTGAAATGCAGGAGTCCGAGGAGCGGGCCCGGCAGAAGGCGCGGCCAAAATCCTGAGGTGGTGGCAGGCCCGCGCACGCAGAGACGGCCGCCCCCGCGCCATGGGGGCGGCCGTTCCTTTTCGCTTCTCCCGCGTGGAGGCCGTGACCGGATTCGAACCGGTGTAACTCGAGTTGCAGTCGAGCCCCTGAACCTCTCGGGCACACGGCCGTGCGTTTCTTGATCTGCTGTCGACCGTACGGGGCCGGGGTGGCCGGGCCAAGGGGTCCGGGCCGGCCGCAACGTGACTGCCATACCGCGTTCACGTTCGCGGCCCGGGAGAGGCCGAGCGGTGGCCGTGGTCGTACGACGAAGGGACCAGCCTGATCCCGCCCACCGACAGGGGTCACCCGTGGTTGTGGCCCTTACTCTGGAGCGCATGACCGCCCTGGAACCCCGTGACGCCGAGGTCACCGCCGCCCTCGTGGAGACCACCGTCGCCGAACCGGCGGAAAGCGTGCTCGGGCGGACCTATCGGGCGCTCAGCGTCGGCATCGTGTCCGTCGTCCTGCTCATCGCCTTCGAGGCGACCGCCGTCGGTACGGCCATGCCCGTCGCCGCCCGTGAGCTGCACGGCATCCCTCTCTACGCGTTCGCCTTCTCCGCGTACTTCACCACCAGCCTCTTCGCCATGGTGCTCTCCGGGCAGTGGGCCGACCGGCGTGGGCCGCTCGCCCCGCTCGCCACCGGGATCGGCGCCTTCGGAGCCGGGCTGCTGCTCTCCGGGACCGCGGCGAACATGTGGACGTTCATCCTGGGGCGTGCCGTCCAGGGCATAGGCGGCGGTCTCGTGATCGTGGCGCTGTACGTGGTCATCGGGCGGGCCTACCCGGAGCGGATCCGGCCGAGCATCATGGCCGGGTTCTCGGCCGCCTGGATCGTCCCGTCCGTCGTCGGCCCGCTGGCCTCCGGGACCGTGACCGAGCACCTCGGGTGGCGCTGGGTCTTCGTCGGCATCCCGGTCCTCATCCTCCTGCCGCTCGGCCTGGCGCTGCCCGCGATCCGGCGTATGGCGGGAGGGCCCGTGGACGCGGAGGCCGCGGCGGAGCCGTTCGACCGGCGCCGTATCCGGCTCGCGCTCGGGATCTCGGCGGGTGCCGGGCTGCTCCAGTACGCGGGGCAGGAGCTGCGGTGGGTCTCCCTGGTTCCGGCGCTGGCCGGTGCCGCGCTGCTCGTTCCCGCCGTGCGCGGGCTGCTGCCCCGGGGGACCGTGCGGGCCGCGCGTGGGCTGCCTGCCGTGATCCTGCTGCGGGGGATATCGGCCGGCTCGTTCATCGTCGCGGAGTCCTTCGTCCCGCTGATGCTCGTGACCCAGCGCGGCCTGTCCCCGACGCTGGCGGGTCTCTCCCTGGCCGCCGGTGGCCTGACCTGGGCGCTCGGCTCGTACGTACTGGCCCGGCCGAGGATGGAGCCCCACCGGGGGGCCCTCATGGCCGTGGGCATGGTGCTCGTGACGCTGGCGATCCTCGCCGCGCCGAGCGTGCTGATCGAAGCGGTACCGGTGTGGACGCTCGCCGTGGTCTGGGGCTTCGGGTGCTTCGGTATGGGCATGGTGATCGCGTCGACGAGCGTGCTGCTGCTGAAGCTGTCGGCCCCGAACGAAGCGGGCGCCAACTCGGCAGCCCTCCAGATCTCGGACGGGCTGTCCAACGCGCTGCTGCTCGCCGCCGGTGGTGCCGCCTTCGCCGCACTCGGCGGCGGCTCGGTGGGTGCGGCCGCGCACGGGGCCGTGGGGAGCGGTACGGCCACGGCGCATCCCGGGGCGTTCGCGGTGGTGTTCCTGCCGATGGCGGCTGTGGCGCTGGTGGGGGTGTGGGTGGCGGGCCGAGTACAGCCTCGCCGGGAATGAGTGGTACTGGTGTGGCCCCACGCGGTGGTACCGTTCTGGTATGGCCATGAACCTGCGTCTCCGCGACGACCAGACCGAGGCACTCAAGCAGCGGGCCGAGCAGGAGGGCACCAGCATGCACGCGATACTGCTCAAGGCTGTGGACGACTACCTCGCCCGGACGGCTCAGGAAGCCATCGTCCGTAAGACCGCCAAGGAGCAGGCAGCCAAGTGGGGCGAGCTCATGGACCGGCTCAAGTGACCTGCGTCTATCTCTCTTCCGAGGACATCCTCGTCATCGCGGGATACGCCTGCGACGACATGCAGGTCGTCGTGCGGGACGTCGGTCTCCTGGAGTCCGCGGCACACCGTCCGTCCGCTGCCATGTTCGGGGAGGAGGCCTACCCGAACGTGATCGACAAGGCCGCGGCGCTCCTCCAGTCGCTTGCGGTCAACCATCCACTTTTCGACGGCAACAAGCGGACTGCATGGCTGTCCTGCGTCTCGTTCCTGGCGATGAACGGAGTCGATCTGCGCCCGGACATCGATGCGGCGGAACGGCTGGTCATCGCGGTGGCGACCGGCGAGGTGGACGAGGTGAAGGTCATCGCCCAGGGGCTGCGCGAGCTGGTCGTCGCCGAGGTGTGACCGCTGTCGCACTATCCTCCCGAGAGGCGTCGCCCAGGGGGGTTCCGCGCCGCCCGCCGGTAGGGTGGCCCGGTTGTCGTATCGGCAGCCGCCCACGTACCCGAGAGACCCGAACCGGAGACCGTGACTACTACCGCCTCCCACCACCTCTCACCCGCCTTTCCCGGCCGCGCCCCCTGGGGCACGGCAGGGAAGCTGCGAGCCTGGCAGCAGGGTGCGATGGAGAGGTATATCCAGGACCAGCCGCGCGACTTCCTCGCGGTTGCGACGCCCGGCGCCGGGAAGACCACCTTCGCGCTGACCCTCGCCTCATGGCTGCTGCACCACCACGTGGTGCAGCAGATCACCGTCGTGGCGCCCACCGAGCACCTCAAGAAGCAGTGGGCGGAGGCCGCCGCCCGCATAGGCATCAAGCTGGACCCGGACTACAGCGCCGGCCCCGTGAGCAAGGAGTACCACGGGGTCGCGATCACGTACGCCGGTGTCGGCGTGCGTCCCATGCTGCACCGCAACAGGTGCGAGCAGCGCAAGACGCTCGTGATCCTCGACGAGATCCACCACGCCGGTGACTCGAAGTCCTGGGGCGAGGCCTGCCAGGAGGCGTTCGACCCGGCGACGCGGCGGCTCGCGCTCACCGGTACGCCCTTCCGGTCCGACACCAACCCGATCCCCTTCGTCGCGTACGAGGAGGGCAACGACGGCATCCGCCGCTCCTCGGCCGACTACACCTACGGCTACGGCAACGCCCTCGCCGACGGGGTCGTCCGCCCCGTGATCTTCCTCAGCTACAGCGGCAACATGCGCTGGCGCACCAAGGCCGGGGACGAGATCGCGGCCCGGCTCGGCGAACCGATGACCAAGGACGCCATCGGGCAGGCCTGGCGCACCGCGCTCGCGCCCACCGGCGAATGGATCCCCAACGTGCTGTCCGCCGCCGACAAGCGGCTGACGGAGGTACGCAAGGGCATTCCGGACGCGGGCGGGCTCGTCATCGCGACGGACCAGGAGTCGGCGCGCGCGTACGCCAAGATCCTCAAGAAGGTGACGGGGGAGTCCCCTGCCGTGGTCCTCTCCGACGAGAAGGCGGCGTCGAAGAAGATCGACAAGTTCAGCGAGGACGAGTCGCGCTGGATGGTCGCGGTTCGGATGGTGTCGGAGGGCGTCGACGTCCCGCGTCTCGCGGTCGGCGTGTACGCCACGACGATCTCGACGCCGCTCTTCTTCGCCCAGGCCGTCGGACGTTTCGTACGGTCGCGGCGCCGGGGAGAGACCGCCTCCGTCTTCGTGCCGACCATCCCGATGCTCCTCGACTTCGCGAACGAGATGGAGGTCGAGCGCGACCACGTGCTCGACAAGCCGAAGAAGGGCAGCGACGAGGAGAACCCGTTCGCCGAGGAGGACCAGCTCCTCGCTGACGCGGAGAAGCTCGAGGACGAGGAGACCGAGGAGCAGCTGCCCTTCGAGGCGCTGGAGTCCGACGCGGTCTTCGACCGGGTGCTCTACGACGGCGCCGAGTTCGGCATGCAGGCGCACCCGGGGAGCGAGGAGGAGCAGGACTACCTGGGCATCCCGGGCCTCCTCGAACCCGACCAGGTGCAACTGCTGCTCCAGAAGCGGCAGACCCGGCAGATCGCGCACAGTCGGCAGAAGCCGGCGGAAGAGGCGGACCTGCTGGAGAAGGCGGCCGAGAACCGGCCGGTGGTCACGCACAAGAAGCTGCTGGAGCTGCGCAAGCAGCTCAACACGATGGTCTCGGCGTACACGCACCAGAGCGGCAAGCCGCACGGGGTGATCCACACCGAGCTGCGGAGGGTGTGCGGCGGCCCGCCGAGCGCGGAGGCGACGGCCGGGCAGATCCAGGACCGGATCAAGAAGGTCCAGGAGTGGGCCACCCGGATGCGGTGAGCTTGGAGGTCCGACAGGCCCCGGTGCTCGGGCGGTGTGATCCGCGCGTGCACCGGGGCCTCGGTGTTATTCGGACAGGGCGTCGGGGACCTTGGCGGGCAGCTTGGCCTGGGCGGTGCAGCCGAGCTCCTCGGCCAGGGCGCGGGATACGGAGTTGAGGATTGTCATGCGGTCCTTGACGGAGCTGCCGGGTTTCATCTGGTTCTCCAGTGAGAACATGTCGGCCTGCACATAGGGCATTCGGCCTTTGGCTCCCTCAGTGGGGCAAGCGAAGTAAAGATCAGCTCCGATATACCCCGTCGTGGCTGCGTAAAGGCCGAGAGGGTAGATGAATTTGTCGCGATCTCTATTCGGTGCAGCCTCGACCGGGTCCGGGTGGCTCGACTTTGCTGAGAAGCGGATGCTCATGAGCGGATGCCCGCTCTCGTCGTCTTCCTTGTACACATGGCAGCGGTGAGAGAACGCTGCGCCCTGGAGGTGCTTTTCAGCCTCCTCCAGCGACCATCGGTAGTCCTTGTCGCCTGCGATCTGGATCTCCGTGAAACCATCAGTGCCCCCGATGCGCTCCAGCGCGGCGGCCGCTGCAGGGGACAGGGTTCCGTCGCAGACCTGGGAGGACGAGAGCACGTCCGGTTCCTCAACCTCACTGCTGTCATTGCTGCATCCGGTCACCCCAGCGATGACCAGAGCCGCGAATGCAGCCCAGTACGTTGTTGTCTTCATGAACGCTCCGACATGTGCATAGCTGACTGTTTGCTGCACTGCTTGTCAGTCCTCGTGCGGGCTGCGTCCCTGTCGGTCGCCCTGGCCTGACCCTGAGTCGTAGCTGTACTCGATCTCCTGCGTCCAGTTCGCGTCATCGACGAACTCCCCGATCTTCGGATTCCTCTCGGTGTAATCCACGTAGGCTTGCCCGAGTTGCGAGGTGCCCTGATCGTAGAATTGCTGGCTGGTCAATTGTGCCTGCGCCGTGGGGCTCTCTTCGGCGGCGTCGATACCCTTGTCGACCTGGTGGCCGATGAACGTATTGATGGCCTCCCCCGCCGTGTCTGCCACCATCGGTGCAATGACCAGGGCTGCGGCGGTACTACCGGGCAGAGGGACAGCCGCGATACCGCCTCCTACGACCACTCCGGTACCCAGCTTGATCCAGTCCCCGGAACGGCCCAGGGACTTGTTGGCCTCTTCGGAGCCCTTCTCGAAGTCCATCTCCGCCTGCTGTACGCGCGCGTGGTCGAGGATGCCTCGCGCCTCGGCACCAGTAGTCAACGCGTCGTGAGCGTTGTCGATATTCCTCTCACTGGTGGCCGGGTAGGCGTCCAGTGCGCTGAGCGTGTAGAGGTGCTGCGCCGTCGTGACCGCTTTGTGGGATGTCTCGTCCTGTCCCAGAACACTGAGAAAGTTGACGGCGCCGGTGTTGCCGAAGTTCGCCCGCCCGTCGTACTTGGCGGGGAAGGCGCCGTCGTCCTTCGCGTGGTCCCCGATACCCGACAAGCTGTAGTCGATATCGTCGATGTAGGCGCCGGCCATCTTGCCCAGGCTGTCCGCCAGCTCGGACTGCTCGTGCAGCATGTCGGGACCCTTCTCGCTCCCGTACAAGTACGCCACCTGCTCCATGACACCGGCTGCGGCGGCTGTTCGGCGGTCCCCGCTGCCGGGGATCATCGGCTCCTTCCCTGTCATTACATCGGAGTCATACGAGTAGCCGGTGGTGGCGGACTCCATCGCGTAGCCGAGTGCGTCCTTGCCCGCATTGACCTTGGCGTCGCCGTCCAGCGTAGGGTCCGCAAGCCAGATGCGGTCCTGGGTCAGGTACTTGAGGTGCTCGTTGACCTCGCCGTCCTTGTCGACCGTGGCCCCCGCGCCCTCGGGCTGTGCGAAGAACTGCGTGGAGGCTTCCGGGTTGTGGCCCAGGGCTTGCATGAAGCCCGTCATCGGGTCGCGGCCCCGGTCGTTCTTGTCCCAGAAGTTGAGGTCGCCCTGGTTCCAGTTGTTGACCCAGGGGCTCATGTCCTCGACGTTGCGTTCCTTGTCGTACGCGATGAGCTTGTCGCCATAGGAGTTGAGGAACTGGTCGTCGTAGTCACCGAACCGCATGAGGTTGCTCATGACGCCGAAGCCCGTCGGGTCGTTGGCGTCGTCGATGCCGAGCCGGCCCGGGCCCAGCTTCACCATCTTCCCTTCCCACTCCTGCATCTTGTCGCTGTCGGAGATCGTGGCCGTGCCCAGGGTGATGCCGAGGTTCTTCTGGAGCTGCTTCGCCTGTTCGAAGAACTTCGGGTCCCTTCCCATGCCCTGGTACGGGTCGGCGACTCCGGCGTAGAAGTCCAGGATCTTCTTGGGCTCCACCTGGGTGGCGAACCGCTCGGCGAAGAGCGGGTCGTTCTTGTATGCGGCCAGGGTGGTGTTGAGCGTGTTGAGCTCGGTCAGTGTGACGTCGTGCGGGTCCTTCTTGAGGATCTTGGCGAGCTTCTCCGCCTCCGCCACGGCCTTGGCCGCGGAGTCCCGGTCCGCGTAACTGGCGTCGGAGAAGCCGTACTTCGCCTGGTCGACCAAGAGCGTGAGCACCTTGGCGGCCGAGGTGTCGCTCTCCGTGGCGTTCTTCAGGATGTGCTGGATCTCTGTGCAGAACTTGTCGACGTCGTCCTGGGAGTGCTCCGGCACCGTGGTGCCCTTCGCCGCCCGGTCGGGGTGGATGTTCATGGTGACGGTGAAGGCCCCCTCTCCCGTGTCGCGCACGGTGAGGTTCTTCGTCAGCCCGCGCTCGATGGCCGCGTTCAGCTGGGTGCGGTATCCGACCAGTTCACCGCGGGTGTCGGTGATGATCTTCTTGATCGTCTCGGCCTGGGTGTGCGCGTCGGCGAACTCTCCGGCCGTCTTGTCCACGAAGGTGCGGGTGACGGTGGCGTTCTCGCCGGCCCAGTTCGCTTTGTCGGACTTGGCTTTGAGGTCGTCCTTCGCGTCTTCCTGGAGAATCTTGAGCTTGGCGACCATCTGTTCCCAGTCGGTGATCGCCGCGTCCAGGTCGGTGAAGTTCGCGAAGCGCAGGGAGTCGAGATCCATCAGCCGCCCGCCTTTTCGTCGAAGCCCTTGCCGAGGATGTCGATATTGCTGACCACCGTGCCGATGTAGACCTCGTCGCCGGCGTGGGCGCCCTTGGTGTAGTCGAGGTGGTTCGAGATGTGTGCGCACGCGTCCATCAGGGAGCGGACCTGGTCGATCCAGCGTGTGGCCACGTGTTCGAGGGCCCCGCCCAGGGCGAATGTCTCCGTCTTCAGCGTTCCGGCTGCCTTCTGGGTGGAGGCGCGGGCGTGGTCACCGGCCTTCTCGAGGTCGCCGTACATCCGGTACGCGACATTGCCGATCGCCGCCAGATCCTTCTGGTTCACCTTCAGGTCGCCCTGGGGTGGCGGCCCGCCTCCCGCTTCGGGCGGCAGCTGGTTCAACTGCATGCGCGCCGAGTTCCTCTCGGCCGCCTCGGATTTCAGCTGTTCCCATTCGTCCCACGCCATTGGCGGATGCCCTCCCCGTGTCACCGATATATTCCCGTATGCCCCTCTTGCGGTGGGTCTACGGCGGGCCGCTCCATCGATCGGGACCGGCACTTTTCCCAAGAGTCGACCATGCATTGAAGTGATCAATTGTAAGTAATGTGTGGAGAATTGGTAACAGCTGATGCGGGGAGTTTCAGTGCGGAGGTTGCGGGCGTCGCGGTGCCGGAGCGACGCGGGGCGCGCTCCGTCCTTCGGGGCGCGTGAGGGTGTGCCGGGCGCCCGGGCGGGAAGATTTTTACGAAAATTATTCACGGTGTGTTAACAATCGTTCACGCATGATGCACGGAGCGTGGCGGCCGCGTCACCCGACTTGAACGCGCGTAGATGTTCGCGTTCCGGACGGTCCGCCGCTGACCGGCGGTTATGCAACGCCGTCCCGGAGGGAGACCGGATTCTGGACGAGGTCTTCCGCTGAGCGGACTCCCTCGCTAATGTCCCCGAAACATGAACGCCCCGTGGCAGTGTGGCCGCGGAGCGCAGCCGGTGCCATGGCCAGTCGGCGGCCTCTCGGTGCGTCGCCGTGGGACCGGCGTCGGCATTCCGGAGAGACAACCGCCCCGCTCACCACGAGGGAGATGGGCGTCGTGACCGCGGAGACTTCTCAGACGCTCGACCGGGGACTGCGTGTCCTCAAACTGCTCGCCGATACCGATCACGGCCTGACCGTCACCGAGTTGTCGAACAAACTCGGTGTCAACCGCACCGTGGTCTACCGACTGCTCGCCACCCTGGAACAGCACGCCCTCGTCCGCCGTGATCTGGGTGGCCGGGCCCGAGTGGGCCTGGGCGTGCTGCGGCTGGGCCGGCAGGTGCATCCGCTCGTCAGGGAGGCGGCGCTGCCCGCGCTGCGCTCCCTGGCCGAGGACATAGGGGCCACCGCCCACCTCACGCTCGTCGACGGGTCGGACGCGCTCGCGGTCGCCGTCGTCGAGCCGACCTGGACGGATTACCACGTGGCCTACCGGGCCGGCTTCCGCCACGCCCTGGACAGGGGCGCCGCGGGCCGGGCGATCCTCACCGCCCGGCAGAAGACGGTCGACCACCCGGGCTACACCCTCACCCAGGGCGAGCTCGAAGCCGGTGCCTGCGGGGCGGCGGCGCCGCTCGTCGGGGTCTCCGGCGTGGAGGGCAGCGTGGGTGTGGTCATGCTCGCGGACGCCGTGCCGGAACGGGTCGGGCCGAGGGTCCTCGACGCGGCCCGTGAGGTCGCCGACGCGCTGCGTTAGAGCGACCGGCTGCGGTGCCGGCTCCGGCCGGCCGCCGCGCCGGCCTGCGACCGCCCGCGGTGCCGGATCCGCGCCGGGGCGGTCGGAGCCGGCGGTGCGCGGCGGATAGATTGGTCGGGTGGCCATTCGTCTCTCTCGCCCCCGCGTTCTCGCCCTCTGCGCGCTGCCGGTCCTCGCACTGTTCGGTACGGCCGCCTTCGCGCCGCTGCCCTTCACCCTGGCGCAGCCCGGCACCACCGCGAACGTCCTGGGGGACGACAAGGGGGCACCGGTCATCACGATCAAGGGCGCGCCGACCCACCCCACCGACGGCAAGCTGCTGATGACCACGATCCTCGCGACGTCGCCGACGGCCGACGTCGGCGTCGGGGACGTGGTGGACAGCTGGTTCAGGACGGACCGGGCGGTCATGCCGCGAGACGCCGTCTATCCGACCGGTGGCTCCGAGAAGGAGATCGAGCAGCACAACCTCCAGGACATGGAGGAGTCGCAGAACGTCGCCGTCGACGCGGCTCTGAACTACCTGGACATGAAGCCCGGTTCGGTGGACGTCACCCTGCACCTCGCCGACGTCGGAGGCCCGAGCGCGGGCCTCTTCTTCTCACTCGGCATCATCGACAAGCTCTCCGACAACGGCTCCGGAGGCAACCTGACCGGCGGCCGCACCATCGCCGGTACGGGGACGATCGAGTCCGACGGTACGGTCGGCCCGGTCGGCGGGGTCTCCCTGAAGACGCAGGCCGCCCGGCGTGACGGGGCGACCGTCTTCCTGGTGCCGAAGGCCGAGTGCAACGAGGCGAAGGCCGAGCGGCCCGAGGGCCTGCGGCTGATCTCCGTCACGACGCTGAAGAGCGCGGTGTCCTCGCTGCGGGCCCTGGACCAGGGGGGCAAGGCCCCGGGCTGCTGACCTGCGGCTGGGGGCCCTCCATGGTCCGCCACGCGGGGAAGACCAGCGGGCTCAGCGTCGCCAGGAAGTACCCCCCGTCCACCGTCAGGCCGTTCGTGCGGCGCGCATGGGGTGCGGCCGGCTCTGTGCCAGCCGGAGGCCCAGCTCGATCATCGTCCAGCCCATGCGCTGGCGCAGCCGGGGGCGTGGTTGCGGGCTGAACTCGACTGCTTCGCGCTGGAGTTCGGTGGCCCGGTAGGTGTGCAGCAGGGTGTGGATGTCGCTGTGCATGACGGTGATCCCCTCAGTCGGTGGGGCGCGGGAAAACGTGCACGTGGGTGCGGACGACGGCTGATCCCTCGGTGTCCTCGGGGACGCGGCCGCGGTAGCTGTTCACCAGCTCCTGCATCTTCTCCGCGAGCTCCAGGGAGAGCTCCGGGGTGAGACGCACCTTGAAGTCGCTGAGGTCCCAGCCCCGGCGCCACTCCTCGGGCCATTCGTGCATCGTCCCCAGCCAGGTGTTCAGCTCCTGGGTGTGTGTGCCGGCGACCTCGTGAAGGACGATTCCGATGGCGCCGCGTACCTCGGGGTCCGGGTGCTGCAGGAAGTTCTCGCTGTGCCCGAAGGACGTGCCCATGTGGACGGCCTTCCACCACCGCTCGCGCCCCTTGCCGCGCTCCGGGTCGTCCTCGACGAAGCCGTACGTCGCGAGCTGGCGCAGGTGGTAGCTGGTGGCCCCGCTGGACTCGCCGAGCCGGTCGGCGAGTCCAGATGCGGTGGCGGGGCCGAACTCCCGCAGGGCGTTCAGCAGCCGGATCCGCAGGGGGTGTGCGAGGCCACGCAGGGTGCGGGTGTCGACGTGGTGGATCTTCAGGTCATCGGCATGCGGGGAGGTGCCGTCTTCCGACGGCTCGTTCGTGGGCATGTCACGACCATAGAGTTGCAAAGACAGCTTTGCAACACGTTTTTTGCAACGACTTCTTTGGAAGTCGCCGTTCCGCTCAGCCCTCCTTGATGAATCCTTCCTTCACCAGCCAGTCCTTCGCCACCTCGTGCGGGTCCTGCCCGTCGACGTCCACCTTGGAGTTCAACTCCTGCGCGAGCGGCGTCGTCAGCTTCTTGGTGATCGGCGCCAGCAGCTCGGCCATCTCCGGGTACTTGTCGAGGGTCGCCGTGTGGATGGCGGGGGCGGCGGTGTAGTTGGGGAAGAACTGCTTGTCGTCCTCCATGACGTCCAGGTTCATCGCCTTGATGCGGCCGTCGGTGGTGTACACCTCGCCGAGCAGGCAGGAGTTGGACTTCGACGCCTGGGTGTAGATGATCCCCGCGTCCATCTTCTGGATGTTCGAGGCCGGCAGGTTCATCCCGTACTTCTTCTGCATGCCGGGCAGCCCGTCGTCGCGCGAGGCGAACTCGTTCTCCACGCAGATCGTCACGGCCTTCGGGTTCTTCTTCGCGAGCGCTGCCACGTCCGAAAGGGTCTTCAGCTTGTACTTGGCGTTGTTCTTCTTGCTGATCGCCAGGGCGTACGTGTTGTCGAGCGTGGACGGCGGGAGCCAGGTCACCCCGTTGCCCTTGTCCTCGTCCCGGACCACCTCGTACTGCTTCTGCGGGTCGACAATCGGCTCGGCATGGCCCATGTAGGTGATCCACGCCGTACCCGTGTAGTCGTACAGTGCGTCCGCATCGCCCTTGACGACCGCCTCGCGCGCACTGATCGACCCCGGCAGGTTCGTCCGGTCCAGGACCTCGGCGCCGGCCGCCTTGAAGATCAGCCCCATGATCTGGCCGAGGACGATGCTCTCGCTGAAGTTCTTCGAGGTCACCGTCAGCGACGCGCCCTTGAGGGGATGCCCCTTCCCGATGGACCCCGGTTCCACCTCGTCCACCAGCGGTGATCCGCTCTTCAGCCCGCACCCCGTGAGCAGGAGGGCGAGCGCGGCCGTCGATGCCAGGCCCGTACGTACCCTCACGCTTCCTCCAGTCCACGCGGCGTCAGCCACAGTTCGACAAGCGATGCCAGCCAGTCCACGAGCAGTGCCAGCACCACCGTCAGTACGGACCCGAGCACCAGCACGGGCATGCGCTGTGTCTGGATGCCCGAGGTGATCAGGTCGCCGAGTCCTCCTCCGCCGCCGAACGTGGCAAGGGTCGCCGTGCCCACGTTGAGCACGAGGGCGGTGCGTACACCCGCCAGGATCAGCGGGACGGCGAGCGGCAGTTCGACCTTCGTGAGGGTGCCCATGGCGGACATGCCGATGCCCTTGGAAGCCTCCACCAGTGTCGGTTCGATCTGGTTCAGACCCGTCACCGTGTTGGAGAGCACCGGCAGGACCGCGTAGATCACCATGCCGGTGATCGCGGTCGACGGGCCGATGCCCAGCCAGATCACCAGCAGGGCCAGCAGCCCGATCGCCGGCGTGGCCTGGCCGATGTTCGCGAGGGCCGTGACCCAGGGAGCGGCCTTGTTCAGGCCGCGCCGGGTCAGCGCGATACCGAGCGGGATAGCGATGATCAGCACCCAGATGGTGGAGATCGCGGTCAGCCTGACGTGCTGCCACCAGCGGACCTGCACGTTGTCGCCGGCCAGCGAGTTCTGCGCGATCGAGTCGAGGTCGACGTTGGAGATCCACAGATAGGTCACCACGAGGACGACGGCGCAGACCGCCGGCACCAGCACGAGCTTCTTCCAGGTGATGCGGCGCGCGGGAGCGGGCGACGTCGGGGTGGGCTCCGTCTCCTCGTCACGGAAGGAGTGGCCTCCCACGTCGTGTTCTCCGGACGGCCGTTCCCCCTTGGGGGGTGCCTGACGACTGGGGGTCACAGCCCGCCGTCACCCCCCTCCAGCTCCTGCTCCGTCCGGTGGACGCGCAGCTCCTCCAGGTCTTGCTCGTGCTCCATCGCGGTGAGCCGGTCGGCCTCCAGGAGCTCCTGCACGGAGTTCATCAGGGTGTGCATGTCGACGACGCCGATGAACTCTCCGCGCCGTCCCGTCACGGCGACCCGCCCGCCGCTGTCGGTCAGTACGGCCTCCAGCGCGTCGTGCAGCGTCGCGTCCCGGGTCACCGTGTCGTGCACCAGCTGCCCCGCCCTGGCGAGCGAGCCCTTGGCCCGCATCAGGTCGCCGCGCCGCAGCCACTTGTACGGACGGTTGCGACGGTCCAGCATCAGCAGCTCGTTGTGCTGGCCGTCCCGCAGCTTGTTGAAGATCGACTGGAGCGGGTCCTCGACGGTCACCGTGGGGAAGTCGGCGATGCCCACATCCCGTACGCGAGTGAGGTTGAGCCGCTTCAGGGCCGCCCCCGCCCCCACGAACCCCGAGACGAAGTCGTCCGTCGGGTTGGTGAGGATCGCTTCCGGGGTGTCGAACTGCGCGATGTGTGACTGCTCCCGCAGCACCGCGATCCGGTCGCCCAGCTTGATCGCCTCGTCGAAGTCATGGGTGACGAAGACGATCGTCTTGTGCAGCTCGTGCTGGAGGCGGATCAGCTCGTCCTGGAGGTGGTCGCGGGTGATCGGGTCGACCGCACCGAACGGCTCGTCCATCAGCAGGACCGGCGGGTCCGCGGCCAGTGCCCGGGCCACGCCCACACGCTGCTGCTGTCCGCCGGAGAGCTGGCGCGGGTACCGCCCGTGGAACTCCCGGGGGTCGAGCCCGACCAGATCGAGCATCTCCTCGACCCGGTCCTTCACCCCGGACTTCGACCAGCCCGTCATCTTCGGCACGAGGGCGATGTTCTCCGCGACGGTCATGTGCGGGAAGAGACCGGAGGACTGGATGGCGTAGCCGATCTGGCGGCGCAGCTTCACCGGGTCCATGTCGGTGACGTCCTCGTCGTTGATCTTGATCCGCCCGGACGTCGGCTCGATCAGACGGTTGATCATCTTCAGCGTGGTGGACTTCCCGCAGCCGGAGGGGCCCACGAGAATCACGGTCTCACCGGCCTTGATGTCCATGGACACGTTGTCCACGGCGGGGGAGGGACTGCCCGGATAGGACTTGGAGAGGTTCTCCAGCCGGATGGTCGCGCCCGAGGTGGTCGCGGGACGGGGCGGGGTGGCCGACTCCGTCGACCCGGTGGCGGCGGTCTCAGGCACGGATCCCCCTAGGGATGGTGAGCCGCCCGAGCAGTACGTACGCGGCGTCGAAGAGGAGAGCGAGGATGACGATGCCGATCGTGCCGGCGAGGACCTGATTGATGGCGTTGGCACTTCCGAGTGAGGCGAGTCCGCGGAAGATCTCGTTGCCGAGACCGGGACCCGAGGCGTACGCGGCGATGGCGGCGATGCCCATCAGCATCTGGGTGGAGACCCGGATGCCCGTGAGGATGGGTGGCCACGCGAGTGGCAGCTCCACCTTGAGCAGCCGCCTCGTGCGGGACATCCCGATGCCCTTCGCCGCGTCGACGAGGGAGGGGTCGACCCCGCGCAGCCCGACGATGCAGTTGCGGACGATGGGCAGCAGGCCGTACAGGACCAGGATGATCACGGTGGGCGGGACCCCGAGGCCGACCACAGGGATCAGCAGGCCGATCGCCGCGAGCGACGGGATGGTGAGGATCGCCGAGGTGGAGGTGACCGCCAGTGAGCCGCCCCAGCCACTGCGGTAACTGACGACCCCGATCAGGACACCGAGAACGGTAGCGATGACCATGCACTGGAAGACCGCGCTGACGTGCTGGAACGCGTCGGTGAGCAGCTGTTGGTGCCTTGTGCCCAAATACTCCCAGAAGTTCACATGTTGCTCCCTCGGCTCAGTCGGTGTCCTGTGCAGCCTGCTCAATCAGCGGGATAATACGCAGGGGCACCGGATTTTCCATGACGATCGCCGTGGAGGCCCGGACGATGCCATCAAAGCCGAGGACCAGGTCGATCACCCGCTGGAGGTCGGCGTTCGAGCGGGCGACGAGCCGGCAGAGCATGTCCCCGTGGCCGGTCGTCGTGTGCAGTTCCAGGACCTCGGGCACGCTGCTCAAATGCGCTCGTACGTCGGAGCCTTGGCCCTGCTTGATCTCCAGCGTGGCGAACGCGGTGACGGGGTAGCCGAGGGCCGCCGGATCAACGTCGGGGCCGAAGCCGCGGATGACGCCATTGGACTGAAGCCGGTCCAGCCGCGCCTGCACCGTCCCGCGCGCCACCCCGAGCCGCCGCGACGCCTCCAGCACACCGATCCGGGGCTCACGGGCCAGCAGCACGATGAGCCGGCCGTCCAGTCGATCGATCGCCATGATCCGCCTCCCGATGGTCAGCCTGTACGGACAGCCCGCCCATCCTGGCCTCAGGGTGTACGGATTGACCAGTGGATCCGCGAACTGTTGCGCACCTTGCGGAGCGGCGGGAACCTTCGGACATGACTGAGACTGTGCACACCACGCCCGACACCGCCCGGCAGGCCGATCCCTTCCCGGTCAAGGGAATGGACGCGGTGGTCTTCGCTGTGGGCAACGCCAAGCAGGCGGCGCACTACTACTCGACCGCCTTCGGCATGAAGCTCGTCGCCTACTCCGGCCCGGAGAACGGCAGCCGCGAGACCGCGAGCTACGTCCTGACCAACGGCTCGGCCCGCTTCGTCCTCACCTCCGTCATCAAGGCGTCCACCGAATGGGGCACCTTCCTCGCCGACCACGTGCACGCCCATGGCGACGGTGTGGTCGACCTCGCCATCGAGGTCCCCGACGCCCGCGCGGCCTACGCGTACGCCGTCGAGCACGGCGCGCGGGGCATCACCGAGCCGCACGAGGTCAAGGACGAGCACGGCACGGTCGTTCTGGCCGCCATCGCCACGTACGGGAAGACCCGCCACACGCTGGTCGAGCGCGGCGGCTACGACGGGCCGTACCTCCCCGGCTACACGGCCGCGGACCCGATCGTGGAGCCGGCCGCGAAGAGGACCTTCCAGGCCATCGACCACTGCGTCGGCAACGTCGAGCTCGGCCGGATGAACGAGTGGGTGACCTTCTACAACAAGGTCATGGGCTTCACCAACATGAAGGAGTTCGTCGGCGACGACATCGCCACCGAGTACTCCGCCCTGATGTCGAAGGTCGTCGCCGACGGCACGCTGAAGGTCAAGTTCCCCATCAACGAGCCGGCGATCGCGAAGAAGAAGTCGCAGATCGACGAGTACCTGGAGTTCTACGGCGGCGCGGGCGTCCAGCACATCGCGCTCGCCACGAACGACATCGTCGCGTCCGTGAAGGCGATGCGGGCGGCCGGCGTGCGGTTCCTGGACACCCCGGACTCGTACTACGACACCCTGGGGGAGTGGGCGGGCGAGACCCGTGTGCCCGTGGAGACCCTGCGCGAGCTGAAGATCCTGGTCGACCGCGACGAGGACGGCTACCTGCTGCAGATCTTCACCAAGCCGGTCCAGGACCGTCCGACGGTCTTCTTCGAGATGATCGAGCGGCACGGCTCGATGGGCTTCGGCAAGGGCAACTTCAAGGCGCTGTTCGAGGCGATCGAGCGCGAGCAGGAGAAGCGCGGCAACCTGTAGCCACCGCGCGAAGGGGCCCTTCTCCCGGCGGCCGGCCGGGAGAAGGGCCCCTTCCGCATGTGGTCTACGGGGCCGCCGTCGCCGCACCGGGCTCGGCCCGCGGAGCCGACGGTGCGGGCTCCGGCGCCGACGGCTTCCCGGTCTCCGGCGCGGGCTCCTTCCCGGCCCCCTTCTCCGGCTTCTTCGCGGGCTCCTGAGTGGGTTCCTGAGTGGGCTCCGGAACGGCGGAGGGCGCCTGAGGCTGCACGGCCGCGGGGCCGCCCGCCGCCGGCTCGCCCAAGGCGTCCAGCGCCTCCTGCGCGAGGGGAGCGGCCAGTGGTGAGAAGCCAGGGTCCGTGCGCAGGGCGTCCTCCAGGTGACCGCGGGCCGGGCCGTCCTGGCCGAGCGAACTCTCGATCACCCCCAGGTGATAGGCGTACGAGGCGTCGCGTACACCCGTCTCCACCGCCCGCTCCGCGTACTGCACGCCCTCCTCGCTCCGGCCCGCCCGGTGCAGCGACCAGGCCAGGGTGTCCGACACCGCCGCGCTGCGGCGCTGCGCCGCCCACTCGGTGCGCATCAGCTCCACCGCCGCCTCCGGGTCGCCGTGGTCGGCCTCGAAGCGGGCCTCGGTCAGGGACTCGTTGACCCCCGCCGTTCTGGCCCGCGTGAGGAGGTCGCGGAGGGTCGCGTACTGGGTACGGGCGTCACCGTCCAGGCCCAGTGACTCGTACAGCTCGGCCAGTTCGAGTACGTACTCGGGGCGGGGCAGCTTCGTCGTCACCGTGCGGTAGTCCGCCAGTGCCTCGTCCGTGCGGTCCAGCGCGGCCAGGGCGCGGGCCCGGCCCGCGAGGGAGGAGAGGTCGCCGCGGTCGGTGCGCAGGGCCGCGTCGTACTGCGCGAGGGCCTCCGCCGGCTCCCCGCGCTCCCCGGCGAGGTCCCCGAGGCGGTGCAGGGCCGCCGCCTTCCCGGCCGGGGCGGCCGCGTGGTCCGCCGCCTCCTGGGCGGTGGCCAGGGCGTCCTCGCGCCAGCCCTGGTTGCGGTACATGTCGGACGTCCTGGCCAGGGCGGGGGCGCCCTTGCGCAGGGTGCCGAACTTCTCCGTCGCCTTGCCCGCCGCCGCGTAGTCGCCGAGGCCGTTGTACGCGTCGATCAGCACCGGGTACACCGTCCAGTCCTTCGGCTGCCGTGTGCGGACCGTCTCGCCCCACTTCTTCGCGGCGAGGAAGTCGTTCCGTGCGTTGGCGAGCGCCCCGAGCCCCACCCAGGCCTCCACGTTGCCGCGTTCACCCGGCTGTGCGGCCAGCGAACGCTGGAGCGCCTGCTCGGCCCGGGTGTAGTACGCCGCGTCCGCGGACCGCCGTCCCCACTCCACGTACGCCGTACCGAGCACCGCCCAGGACGGTGCGTCCGAGGGATGGGTCTCCACCCACTTCTGCCGGTCGCCGATCAGGGCCGTCAGGTCCGACAGGGAAGCGGGGGAACCGGCCGCCGCCGCGGCCTCGGCCCGCGCCACGGGCCCCGGCACCGGGGGCGCGGCATCCTCCGCGTCGTCCGGTACGACGATCACCGCACCGGTCACCAGCACGGCGCCGGCGATCGCGCCGAACGCGGCCCTGCGCAGCGTGGTGCGCATCGGCGCGGGAGGCGGTGGGACGGACGTCGCACCCTGGGGCGGCAGGGTGGAGGGGGGCGGCTCCGGGTTCTGCTGCGGCTTGGCATCCATGACCATCACTCTGCGTCAGTACGAAGATCGCATCGCGCTCCGCGAAGTCTGACGCAGACGGGTTCACACCATTGGCCCCGGGTGCCACGCTTGGATCATGGACGCTCTCGTCGAACGACTGCGCGCGGGTCTTCCCGCCGAGGCACTGATCACGGACCCGGACGTCACCGCCTCGTACGCCCACGACATGGCGAGCTTCTGCGACGCGGGCGCCCCCGCCGTCGTGGTGCTCCCGCGCACGGTCGAGGAGGTCCAGCACGTCATGAGGACCGCCACGGCCCTGCGGATCCCCGTCGTCCCCCAGGGCGCGAGGACCGGACTGTCGGGCGCGGCCAACGCCTCCGACGGCTGCATCGTGCTCTCCCTGGTGAAGATGGACCGGATCCTTGAGATCAGCCCGGTCGACCGGATCGCGGTCGTCGAGCCGGGCGTCGTCAACGCCACGCTGTCCCGGGCCGTCAACGAACACGGGCTGTACTACCCGCCGGACCCGTCGAGCTGGGAGATGTGCACGATCGGCGGCAACATCGGGACCGCGTCCGGCGGGCTGTGCTGCGTGAAGTACGGCGTCACCGCCGAATACGTCCTCGGACTGGAGGTCGTCCTCGCCGACGGGCGGCTGCTGAACACCGGGCGGCGCACCGCGAAGGGCGTCGCCGGGTACGACCTCACCCGGCTCTTCGTCGGTTCGGAGGGCAGCCTCGGCATCGTCGTCAAGGCAATCCTCGCCCTGCGGCCCCAGCCACCGCGGCAGCTCGTGCTCGCCGCCGAGTTCGCGTCCGCCGCCGCTGCCTGCGACGCGGTGTGTCGGATCATGGAGCGAGGGCACACGCCGTCACTCCTCGAACTGATGGACCGTACGACGGTGCGCGCCGTCAACGCGATGGCCTCCATGGGCCTCCCCGAGACCACTGAGGCGCTGCTGCTCTGCGCCTTCGACACGCCCGACCCGACGGCCGACCTCGCCGCAGTCGGGGAGCTGTGCACGGCGGCCGGGGCGACCGAGGTCGTGCCCGCCGACGACGCGGCCGAGTCCGAACTCCTGCTCAAGGCCCGTCGGCTGTCCCTCCCCGCGCTGGAGACCGTCAAGTCCGCCACGATGATCGACGACGTGTGCGTGCCGCGCTCCCAGCTGGGAGCGATGATCGAGGGAACGGCTGCCATCGCCGAGAAGTTCGGGCTCACCATCGGTGTGTGCGCCCACGCGGGCGACGGCAACACCCACCCCGTCGTCTGCTTCGACCACACCGACGCCGACGAGTCCCGCAGGGCCCGTGAATCCTTCGACGAGATCATGGCGCTGGGCCTCGAACTGGGCGGCACCATCACCGGCGAACACGGGGTGGGCATACTGAAGAAGGAGTGGCTCGCCCGCGAACTCGGCGAGGTGGGGGTCGAGTTGCAGCGCGGCGTCAAGGCCGCCTTCGACCCGCTCGGACTGCTCAACCCCGGCAAGCTGTTCTGACGGCCGCGCACACCGCCGCTCAGGCTTCTCCGTCCTGCGGATCGTCCTGGGTCCAGGGATCGCTCAGCCACAGGTCGTCGGCGGGCAGCGGGGCCAGCAGCTCGGCGAGGGCCCCGTCCAGTCCGAGCAGTGTGGTCTCGGTCCCCGGCGGCACCACCCGCAGGGTGCGTTCCACCCACGCGGCCACGGCCGCCGACGGCACCTCCAGAAGGGCGTTGCCGTCGGGTGAGGTGAGCGCGACGCAGATGACGCCGCGGTCCTCGACCCTGGTCGGCCAGATCCGTACGTCCCCGTGCCCGCACGGCCTGAACACGCCCTCCACCAGCAGCTCGCGGGCGAACGTCCAGTGCACGGGCGACTCGGATCCGATGTGGAAGGTGATGTGCACGGCGTACGGGTCGTCGGTGAAGTAGGACAGCCGGGCGGGTACGGGCACCGACCGCTCGGGGGACAGGACCAGCTTCACTTCCAGTTCGCGTTCCACGGCGTTCTGCATGAGGGTGCACGACCTTCCGATGCTCGTAGGGGCCGGTCCCGTGACCGGTCCGCACAAGGAGAGAGCGCCCTCCCGGACGTCTATGACGCGACTTCCCAGAAAAACTTCCCTGGACCCTGAAAGTGGTCCAAACGGCAGGACCGGCCCGGGGGTGCTCGGTGGTCTGATAGATGTGGACCCTTGTATTGAGGTCGGCCACCCCCCCCCGACGGCCGGCCTGAGGCCTCGAAGAGATACGGGACCACGGTGATGAGCGCCCCAACCCCGGCACCCGGTGACGAAAGCCCCCGCGAGGGGTACTACCCCGACCCGTCCATTCCCGGATACCTCCGGTACTGGAACGGCGCTTCGTGGGTCCCTGGTACCAGCCGGCCCGCGCCCGAGCAGGGCGAGACGATTCCGGCGACGCCGCCCGCCCCGGCGGCCGACGCGGCCCCGCAGCGGCCGGCCCCGGTGGACGAGACCGGACCCATGTACCTCGACGAGGTCGACGCCCCCGACGCGGCCGGTGGGGACACCGGCGCAGGCATCGGCGAGGTGGACGTGACCCCGGGCCGGCCCAGGCCGGCACCGGCCTGGCAGGCGGACACCTCCCGGCAGACCGGCTTCGGCGGCGAACGCGACCACCGCGTCTCGTGGGGCGGCCCGGATCCGCGTACGCCTGAGGCGCACACGCCCGAGGCGCACACGCCTGAGTCGCACACGCCTGAGTCGCACACGCCTGAGTCGCACACGCCCGAAGCGGGGACGCCTGAAGCGGGGACGCCGTCCGCGACGTCGCCCGCCGCCTCCGCCCCGCCGGAGGGCGCGCCCGCCGACCGCGCGCCCGTCGACCCCAGGCAGCCCGGCACCCAGGACCCGACGCGCCGTGCCCTGCCCGGCATGCGTGACGGCAACGACGAGGTGACCGACGGCACCGTCGCCATCCGCGTCGACCGGCCCGGCAGTGGCGGCGGCGGCGACGCCGGCCGCCGCCCGCCGACCGACGGCACGGTCACGATCCGCGCGGTGGGCCCCGGCGGCCGGGCCCCGCGCCCCCGTGACGAGGGCCCGGCCCCCGCCGACGGCACGATGGCGATCCGTGCCGTACCGCCGGGCGGCACGGCGCAGCCGCCCGCTCCCAATCCGTCGCCCACCCCGCCGCAGGCGCAGGCGGCGGGGCTGCACACGCCTCTGACCCCGGGCCCCGGTGGCGGGTCCGCGTCCTGGGCGCAGCAGGTCCACCAGCTCGCCCAGCCGGGGCAGGCGGGCCGCCCGCAGCAGCCGCAGCAGCAGATCCCGATGCCCGGGCAGCAGCAGGGCGGCAGGTCCGAGCAGCAGCAGCCCGTGGTGCCCTGGAAGCCCCCGGTCGATGATCCGTTCCAGCAGATGGCCCGGTCCCAGACCTCGGCCAGGCCGGCAGGGCTCGGCAAGCGGCTGGCCGCCCGGGTCATCGACACGATCGTCCTCGGCGTGCTCGTAGGGGCGGCCGGCTTCCCGCTGGTCACCCAGGCGACGGACCACATCGACCAGAAGATCGAAGCGGCGAAGCTGTCCGGTGAGACGGTCACCGTCTGGCTCCTGGACTCCACCACGGCCGCGCTGTTCGGCGGGGTGCTCGCCGTCTTCCTGGTCCTCGGCTGCGTCCTGGAAGCCGTGCCCACCGCCAAGTGGGGCCGCACCCTGGGCAAGAAGCTGTGCGGCCTGGAGGTACGGGACATCGAGTCCCACGACACGCCGGCCATGGGCGCCGCCCTGCGCCGCTGGCTGGTGTACGGGGTGCTGGGCCTGATCGTGGTCGGGGTGGTCAACGTGCTCTGGTGCCTGATCGACCGTCCGTGGCGACAGTGCTGGCACGACAAGGCGGCCCGCACCTTCGTCGCGGGCTGAGCGAGCTCCCCGGGGAGTCCCGGGTTCCGCTCGTTCGGTTCCTTCTTCGTTCTACGCCTCTCAGGAGCCCTGGTGAAGGATCTCGCGGATGCGATCGAGTCGATGGAGCAGCTCGTCGTGGGCTGGCGTGACCTGGTGCTCGACCGGGACGCCGCCGCAGATGTGCGCGACCTTCCGGGCATCGCCGTGCGGTGGGCCGACTCCCGGTTCGCCTTCTGGAACTGCGTCACCCTGACCGACGTCGGCGCCGAACCCGAGCTCGTGCGGCAGCGGCTGGGCCAGGCGGCGGAGATCATGCGCGCCAAGAGGAGACCGGGGTTCCTGTGGGTCTTCGAAGACCTCCTCACCGGAGAGGCGCGCGAGGCACTCGCGACGGAGGCCGGACAGGCGGGCCTCGAACACGCCTTCCCCGGCACCGGCATGGCCGGAGACCTGCTGCCCCTTCCTGAGCCGGCCCACCTCGACCTGACGTTCGTACGGGTGACGACGGACGAACACCTGCGGGCCTACGCCGACCTGAACTCCCAGGCCTACGGCTTCCCCCTGGAGGACGGCCGCGACGGCCTCGTCGGCTCCGCGCTGTGGAAGGGGCGGGTTCACGCCTACCTGGGCGTGCGGGACGGCGTGCCGGTGACGTGCGCGGCGACGGTGGAGGTGGCCGGCCGCCTCTTCGTCGTGCTCGTCGCCACGGCCCCGGCGTGGGAGCGCAACGGCTACGGCGAAGCGGTGACGCGCAAGGCACTGTACGAGGGAGGGCGGGCCACCGGCCTGACCCGTGCGACGCTGCACGCGACCGCAGCCGGAGCGCCCGTGTACCCACGCATCGGCTTCGAACCGAATTCCCCGATGGCCTTCTACGCCTTGAAGAGCTAGGCGGAGAAGCGGAAGCGGTCCGTACGCCCGTGTGCTGACGCCCCGTCCCCCGAAGGGACCTCAGCCGTTGCGGGCCTTCGCGGGCCGGGGTGCACTGCCCCCATGAGTAACGAACCACCGCCTCCGCCGCCGCCCGAGGACGACCCCTTCTCGAAGCGCCCGCCGCAGGGGCCTCCGCCGAGCGGTTCGCCCTACGACAGCGGGCCGCCCCCGCCGCCGCGCGACCCGTACGGCGGCGGCCCCTACGGCGGAGCGGATCCGCTGGCGGGCATGCCGCCGCTCGCCGAACCCGGCAAGCGGATCCTGGCGCGGCTGATCGACTTCCTCATCATCTCGATCCCGCTGTATTTGATCTCGCTGCCCTTCGGCGGTGCGGTCGACGTCTCGTCGGACGACGGCAACGACGACTTCGGCAACGCCATCGGCAACACCTACTCCGGGCATCAGCTGGTCTGGTCGCTGATCGGCCTGGTGGTCTACGTCGCGTACGACACGTACTTCACCCACAAGGACGGCCGGACGCCCGGCAAGCGGCTGCTGAAGATGCGCGTCGCGATGCTCAACGACGGCTCGGTCCCCGACACGAGCTCCTCGCTGATGCGGGCCGTCGTGCTCTGGCTCCCCGCGCTGCTGTGCTGCCCCTGCCTGTGGTGGCTCATCAACATCGTGCTGATGTTCACGGACAAGCCCTACCGGCAGGGTCTGCAGGACAAGGCGGGCAAGACCGTGGTCGTCAGCGCGTAGGGACTTAGGGCCTCTCGTTTGGATCATGCTGGGCTCGCGTGCCCTGGTGCCGCACCTCGCGGCGTTGTCGTCAGTTGCCAGGGCTCCGCCCTGTCGCCTTCCTCCGCCTTGCGATGTACGGCACCAGACCCCGCTCCCTGATCCAGCATGATCCAAACGAAAGACCCTAGCGGTGCAGCGAGTGCTCGCCGATGTGCTCCCGTCGGGCGGTGGCGATCTCGATGTCCTCGATCGTGCGGTGGGTACGGGCGGCGGTGGACGGTGCTGCCGTCCGCCGGGCGGCCGTCGTGCGCGGCGGCAGGGCCACGGCCACGAGCAGGCCGAGCGCCAGCGCCACGGTGGAGACCGCGGCGACACCGATGCCCGATTCCGTGCGGAAGAGCAACAGCAGGGCGAGGGCGGAGAAGACGACGGTGGCCGAACCGTAGGAGAACTGTGCGGCAGTCGGACGCGGCATGGCGGTATCCGTCCTCGGGGCGTCGGATAGGGAAGTCTCTCAACACGTTCGCACTGTCAATCGACTCTACGACGGTGGATGCCCGTGAGGAACGGGTAGTAAGCGTGACCTAACCCCCGGTACTGGTGCACGGGGGGCGCACTGAGTCACGCTCTCGTCGGGTACGGGTCTTCGACGCGCCGGGTCGGCGGGCCGGCCGTCCTGGATTCGCGTCCGGATACCGGGAAACGGCTCCCACATAGTGCACTTGGTATGTCCAAGTCAAGATCTGTCTTTTCTCTCATAACTCCGATCGAATGTCGTCACTTGTGACGCGTTGAACGCGCGCGGCCCGCACTCACCCCCTGGCCGCGGACGCGAACGCCGGGGAGGACTGCATCAAGTGACCACTCAGAGACGGGCGCTACGCGCCACCGCCGTAGCCGTGTGCCTGGCCGCCACCGCCGCGACGGCATCCGCCTTCGCCACGGCGCAGGCGGACGACAGGACGTCAGGCTCGGGCGCTGCAATCGTGGACCGCCGCGATCCCGCGCCGGCCAAGGCGCAGGAGCACGACCTGGAAGGGCCCTTCAGCAAGGAGCAGGACGATCGGCGTCAGGCCGCGCTGGAACAGGTCCTGTCCGGCGACAAGAAGATGACCGCCAAGGGCGGTTCCAAGGTCGTCAAGCTCGGCAGGAGCAAGTACGTCGAGCTCGGCCGCGAGAAGACCGACAAGATCTTCACCATCCTCGTGGAGTTCGGCGACCAGGTCGACGACACCACGATGTTCGACCCCGACGGCGACGGCCCGGAGCCGCCCGTCAAGAAGTACGGCGGCACACCTGGCCCGCAGCACAACGAGATATCCGAGCCCGACCCGGCGAAGGACAACAGCACCGCCTGGCAGGCCGATTACAACCAGGCCCACTTCCAGGACCTCTACTTCGGTGAGGGCAAGGGCAAGGAATCGCTGAAGACGTACTACGAGAAGACGTCCTCGGGGCGTTACTCCGTGGACGGCGAGGTCTCGGACTGGGTCAAGGTCCCGTACAACGAGGCCCGTTACGGTTCCAACTACTGCGGCTCGACCAACTGCGCCAACGTCTGGGACACCGTCCGCGACGGCGTCACCGCCTGGGTCGACGACCAGAAGGCCAAGGGCCGCACCCTGGACGAGATCAAGGCCGACCTCGCGCAGTACGACGAGTGGGACCGCTACGACTTCGACGGCGACGGCGACTTCAACGAGCCCGACGGCTACATCGACCACTTCCAGCTGGTCCACGCCGGCGAGGACGAGTCCGCCGGCGGCGGCACCGAGGGCACCGACGCGATCTGGGCGCACCGCTGGTACGCGTACGGCACCAACGCCGGCGCGACGGGCCCCGAGGGCAACAAGGCCGGTGGCGCCGAGATCGGCGACACGGGCATCTGGGTGGGCGACTACACCGCGCAGCCCGAGAACGGCGGCCTGGGCGTCTTCGCCCACGAGTACGCCCACGACCTCGGCCTCCCGGACCTGTACGACACCTCCGGCGGCGGCGAGAACTCGGTCGGCTTCTGGTCCCTGATGTCGGCGGGCTCCTGGCTCGGCACAGGCAAGGGCGAGATAGGCAACCTCCCGGGCGACATGACCGCCTGGGACAAGCTCCAGCTCGGCTGGCTCGACTACGACACGGCCGAGGCCGCCACGAAGTCGACCCACAAGCTGGGGGTCTCGGAGTACAACACCAAGGACAAGCAGGCGCTCGTCGTCGAGCTGCCCGAGAAGGCCGTCACCACCACGGTCACGAAGCCCGCGGAGGGCTCCAAGCAGTGGTGGAGCGACGCGGGTGACGACCTGTCGAACACCCTGACCCGCTCCGTCGACCTCACCGGGAAGTCGGCCGCGTCGCTGGACCTGTCCGGCTGGTACGACATCGAGGCCGACTACGACTACCTCTACACCGAGGTGTCCGAGAACGGCGGCACCAGCTGGACCGCGCTCGACGGCACGGCAGACGGCAAGGCCATCCCGCGCGACGCCAGTGACAAGCCGGCCCTGACGGACGTCTCCGGCGCGTACAAGAAGCTCTCGTTCCCGCTGGACGCCTACGCGGGCAAGAAGATCGACCTCCGCTTCCGCTACCAGACGGACGGCGGCGCGGGCGGCAAGGGCTTCACGGCCGACGCCATCACGGTCACCGCCGACGGCTCCGCCCTCTTCACGGACGACGCCGAGGGCGACGACAACGGCTGGACGTCCAAGGGCTTCTCGCGGATCGGGGAGTCGTTCACCAACGACTACCCGCAGTACTACATCGCCGAGAACCGCCAGTACGTCTCGTACGACAAGACCCTCGAGGTCGGCCCGTACAACTTCGGCTTCACCACCACCCGCCCCGACTGGGTCGAGCACTACGCGTACCAGAACGGTCTGATGATGTGGCTCTGGGACACCTCCCAGAAGGACAACAACACCTCGGTCCACCCCGGCCAGGGTCTGATCCTTCCGGTGGACTCCCACGCCAAGCCGCTGAAGTGGACGGACGGCACGCTCCTGCGCAACAAGATCCAGCCCTTCGACGCGCCGTTCAGCTGGTACCCGAACAAGGGCTTCACGCTGCACAACGCGGACGTGGCGCTGAAGATCAAGCCGTCGCTGGGCGTCCCGGTCTTCGACGACCGCAAGGGCACCTACTGGTACGAGGAAAACCCGACAGGAAGTGTCAAGGTTACTGACACCAACACCCGGATCACCATCGTGAACGAGCCGCTCAGCGGCTCGACGATGACCCTGAAGGTCGGCCCCTCGGGCAAGTAGTCCGAAAAAAGCCTGGTCAAAGCGTGACCGGCCGTCGCCCCCTAGCGGGGCGGCGGCCGGTCGTGTTTAGGTGCGTCCTACCGATCCTTATTGACACGAAGTCTTACGGGGGAGCGCGAAGCATGGCAGGCGGAGGATTCTGCAGGTTGCCCAACGGCACTGTGGTGGTGGCACTGACCCTGAACGGGCCGGTCGGCGGATCAGGCCCCGGGGAGCCCGTGCGGGTGCTGGTGCACGCGGTGAACCGGGCGCGCGCCCTGACCAGGCTGCGCAACCTCGGGCTGCGTGCCGTCTATCTCAGGGGCAACGCCCAGCCGCCCACCCCGGACGAGGTCACTGCGGTCCTGCACCACCCGGACGGGCTGCTCTGGCGTACGGCGCCGCAGACCGGCCAGGAGCTCTGGCACCCGATACGGGCGCTGCTGGGGTCCTCCGGATACGCGGGGCCCGCCCGCCCGGCGGCCTGAGCGCCGCCAGGGGCGTCAGACGACCGGCTTGCCGGTCAGCTCCACGCCTGCGGTCCGCAGCTCCTCCAGGGCCCGCTCCGTGGTTTTCTCGGCCACGCCGGCGGTCAGGTCCAGCAGGACGTGCGTGACGAAGCCCTCGCGGGCGGCGTCCAGGGCGGTGGCCCGCACGCAGTGGTCCGTGGCGATGCCGACGACGTCGACCGTGGTCACGGAACGGTCCCGCAGCCACTCGGCGAGCCCTGTGCCGTTCTCGTCGACGCCCTCGAAGCCGCTGTACGCCGCGGCGTACGCCCCCTTGTCGAAGACGGTGTCGATCGCGCCGGAGGCCACGGCGGGGGCGAAATTCGGGTGAAAGCCCACGCCCTCCGTGCCGGCGACGCAGTGCGGCGGCCAGGAGTGTTCGAAGTCGGGCGCCACGGAGAAGTGGTCGCCGGGGTCGATGTGGTGGTCCCGGGTGGCCACGACATGGCTGTAGCCGGGCTGGGCCTCACCGATCAGGTCGGTGATGGCGGCGGCGACATCGGCGCCGCCCGCCACCGCGAGGCTGCCGCCCTCGCAGAAGTCGTTCTGAACGTCGACGACGATCAAGGCGCGATGCATGACGGTTGTCCTTCGGTGGGGTTCCGGCGTTTCCGCGGACCGGCGACGGTCGGGATGTCACCGAGCCTAGAGACTCGGCGCACCCCGCGGGAGGGGGCACACACGTCGGCTCTCCTTCCCCGACACGCCCGATCGGGCAGGGCCGGTTCCGGAGGAACCGGGTCCGGCCGTGCCGCGGCCGGACACCCATGGGCGGGCATGCCTGACATGTACCCCATGGGCTCCCGCGTACCCTGCGGGTCTCACATGTACTCCGTGGGCAGCACCGGCTCCCCACGGGACAGCTGCATCGCCGACATCGGGAGGCCCGCCCGGGCCGCGACGTGCCGTTCCCGCGCGGCTTCCAGGGGTTCCCGGCCGATCACCTCGCCGCCCTTGACCAGCTCCACCAGCATCTGCCGGTCCGCCAGTTCCGCGGGGACCTCACCGCTGCCGATCACCTCGGCCTCGGCGACCCCCGCCTCGTCCCGCCGGCGTGCGGCCCACTTGCGGCCACCTCTCGACGACTTCGCGCCCAGCGACTTCTTCACCACGGGCAGCAGCGGATCCGCCGGATCGGCTGACCGCGCACGCGCCACCAGCTTGTAGACCATGGAACACGTCGGGTGCCCGCTCCCGGTGACCAGCTGCGTGCCCACCCCGTAGGTGTCGACGGGCGCGGCGGCCAGCGAGGCGATCGCGTACTCGTCCAGGTCGGACGTCACCACGATCTTCGTCTCCGTGGCGCCCAGCTCGTCCAGCTGCTGCCGGACCCGGTGCGCGACGAGCAGCAGGTCGCCCGAGTCGATCCGTACGGCCCCGAGCTCCGGCCCCGCGACCTCGACCGCCGTACGCACGGCCTCGGTCACGTCGTAGGTGTCGACGAGCAGCGAGGTCCCCCGGCCCAGCGAGTCCACCTGGGCCCGGAAGGCGTCCCGCTCGCTGTCGTGCAGGAGCGTGAAGGCGTGCGCGCTCGTCCCGACGGTCGGGATGTTGTAGCGGAAGCCGGCCGCCAGGTCCGAGGTGGAGTGGAAACCGCCGATGTACGCGGCGCGGGCCGACGCCACCGCCGACAGCTCGTGCGTGCGCCGCGCGCCCATCTCGATGAGCCTGCGGCCGCCCGCGGCGGCCGACATCCGGGACGCGGCCGCGGCGATCGCCGAGTCGTGGTTGAGGATCGACAGGATCACGGTCTCCAGCAGCACGCACTCGGCGAAGGAGCCCTCCACCCGCAGGAGCGGCGAGCCCGGGAAGTACACCTCGCCCTCCGGGTAGCCCCAGATGTCGCCGCTGAAGCGGTAGTCGGCCAGCCAGTCGACGGTGCGGTCGTCCACGACGTGCTGGTCGCGGAGGAAGGTGAGCATCTCGTCGTCGAAGTGGAAGTTCTCCACCGCGTCGAGCACCCGCCCGGTGCCCGCGACCACGCCGTAACGCCTGCCCTCGGGCAGGCGGCGGGTGAAGGCCTCGAAGACGGAGCGCCGGTCCGCGGTGCCCGCCTTCAGTGCGGCCTGCACCATCGTGAGCTCGTACTGGTCGGTGAAGAGCGCGGTCGACGGCACACCGACCCGTCGCCCAAGGTCCGCTGAGTTCATGCCGGGGATGCTACTCCCTATTCGTCAAACTGACGAGATGGGGGCGCCGTTTGTGCGCGGGGCCCTCTCTGGTGGCAGCATGGGGTAGGTGAGCGTTGCTGCCCCCGTAGAGATCGAACGTCCCGAATCGGCCGAGGAGACCTTCGCCGTCCCTGAGCCCGATGTCCCCTGGGTGACGCTGGTGCACAACGACCCGGTCAACCTCATGAGCTATGTGACGTATGTCTTCCAGGCCTATTTCGGCTACTCGAAGGACAAGGCGCACAAGCTGATGCTGGACGTCCACCAGAAGGGCCGCGCGGTCGTCTCCAGCGGCAGCCGTGAGGAGATGGAGCGCGACGTCCAGGCCATGCACGGCTACGGGCTCTGGGCCACGCTGACCCAGGACCGCAACTGACCCGACCGCTGCCCCCTCCGCCCGACCCACCATCGGAGAATTCATGGCCGGCCATTTCCAGGCCACCCCAGGCGGCGGCGCGTCCGTCGCGCTCGACGAGGTCGAGATCTCCATCCTGCGCTCCCTCGCCGTTCAGCTGCTCGAACTGATCGGCCCGGGCGATCAGCCCGCCGAGGGCGAGGACCCGCTCGCCGCCCTCTTCGCCGAGGGCCCCAGCGAACCGCCGTCCGACCCCGCCCTGGCCCGGCTCTTCCCCGAGGCCTACGGCGACGCGGACAAGGAGCTGCGCGAGGCGTCAGCCGAGTTCCGCCGCTTCACCGAGAACGACCTGCGCACCCGTAAGCGCGACGACGCCCTCGCCGTCGTACGGTCGCTCGACGCGCTCTCGCCCGTGGCGGACAGCGGCGCCGTGCTCGCCCTCACCCCCGACGAGTGCCACCACTGGCTCGGCTCGCTCAACGACCTCCGGATCACCATCGGCACCCGCCTCGAGGTGTCCGACGAGGACGAGGGGCAGGACGGATCGCTCTACCGGCTCCCCGACAGCGATCCGCGCAAGCCGATGGTGATGGCTTATCTCTGGCTCGGCGCACTCCAGGAAACCCTCGTGGAAACGCTGATGCCCGACTGATGCCAGGCTGCGGCCGGACAGGATCGCCGGGCCCGCCGGGTTCGCTCAACGGATGCTCAAATCCGAATAACGATCCTGTCACCCGGACGGCTCTCTTTGCAGCGCCTGGAAACCCTTGTCCGCTTTTTCCTGTGGCGTGCGCCACATAATGTCCGGTGGCCTCATCGGGTACCCGTGATAAATCTGCACGACCGCCCGGGGACGCCACCCCTGTCCCCGGGGGCGCTACAGGCCGGCCGAACGCCGGCGGCACTCCATCCATATCCGGGGGGATCAGGACCTGATCCGACGCCGACGACGGCGCGGATCGGCGTGGAGAAAGGCGCAACCATGACATCGGCGCAGGTCGACAACGGGCAGCCGGACGGCCGGGAGGCCGCGGACGCCCCGGCGGGCGAGGGCTACCAGCGTGGCCTGGGAGCCCGCCAGATCCAGATGATCGCCATCGGCGGGGCCATCGGCACGGGGCTCTTCCTCGGCGCGGGCAAAGCCATCGACAGAGCGGGGCCCAGCCTCATCCTGGCGTACGCCATCGCGGGTCTGGTCATCTTCTTCATCATGCGGGCCTTGGGCGAACTCCTCATGTACCGCCCGGTGTCGGGCTCCTTCTCGGAGTACGCACGCGAATTCCTCGGCCCCTTCTTCGGATTCGTCACAGGCTGGACGTACTGGCTCTTCTGGGTCGTCACCGGAATCACCGAAGTCACTGCCGCGGCCACCTATATGACGTACTGGTGGGATATCCCGCAATGGCTGTCGGCGCTGGTGTTCACCGTCATTCTGTACGGTGCCAACCTGATCTCGGTGAAGCTCTTCGGTGAGCTCGAGTTCTGGTTCTCGATGGTCAAGGTCACCGCGATCCTCGGCATGATCCTCATCTGCGCCGGAGTGCTCACCCTCGGCTTCTCCGACGCGGGCGACACCGCGACCGTCTCCAACCTCTGGAACGACGGCGGCTTCTTCCCCAACGGCATCAGCGGCACGCTCATGACGCTCCAGATCGTCATGTTCGCCTTCCTCGCCGTCGAACTCGTGGGCGTCACCGCCGGCGAGTCCAAGGACCCGAAGACCGTCCTGCCCAAGGCCATCAACACCGTGCCGTGGCGCATCGCCGTCTTCTACGTCGGCGCGCTGATCATGATCCTGTCGGTCGTGCCGTGGGACACCTTCAAGCCCGGCGTCTCCCCGTTCGTCAAGGCCTTCGAGGAGATGGGCCTCGGCATCGGCGCCGCGATCGTCAACTTCGTCGTGCTCACCGCCGCGCTCTCCTCCTGCAACTCCGGCATGTACTCCACCGGACGCATGCTGCGCGACCTCGCGCTCAACGGTCAGGGCCCCAGGTCCTTCACCAGGCTGACGAAGAACGGGCTCCCGCTGGTCGGCACCACGTTCTCCGCCGCGCTGATGCTCGTCGGCGTCTGGATCAACTACCAGTGGCCCGGTGACGCGTTCAACTACGTCGTCTCCTTCGCGACCATCTCCGGCATGTGGGCCTGGATCATGATCCTGATCTGTCAGATCCGCTTCCGCGCCAAGGCCGACCGAGGCGAACTGCCCCAGTCCACCTTCAAGGCACCCGGGGCGCCGTTCAGCAGCTGGTTCGCCCTCGCCTTCATCGGCCTCGTCATCATCATGATGGCCATCGACAAGGACGCCAGGGTCTCGCTGTACTGCGCACCCGTGTGGGGCCTCATCCTCGGCGTCTCCTACCTGGTGCTCAAGGCCCGCAACCCCGAGGGCTCCGCCTTCACCAAGCGCTGACCACGCCTTCGGTACACCGGCCGCCCCAACGGTCCTGTCCGGCATCCGGGCCCTCCCGTACCACCCCTCGGTACGGGAGGGCCCGGATGTCTATCCTGGGCGCCATGCTGACCATCACCCAGACGCTCTTCGACCAGATCGTCGCCCACTCCCGCGCGGACCACCCCGACGAGGCGTGCGGAGTGGTCGCCGGCCCGGCGGGGACCGGCCGCGCCGAACGCTTCATCCCCATGCTCAACGCCGCGCGCTCACCCACGTTCTACGAGTTCGACTCCGCGGACCTGCTGAAGCTCTACCGCGAGATGGACGACCGCGACGAGGAGCCGGTGATCATCTACCACTCCCACACCGCGACCGAGGCCTACCCCTCCCGCACCGACGTCACATACGCCAACGAGCCGGGCGCCCACTACGTCCTGGTCTCCACCGCGGACTCCGACGCCGCGGGCCCCTTCCAGTTCCGCTCGTACCGCATCGTGGACGGTGAGATCACCGAGGAAGACGTCGAGGTCGTCGAGGCCTATCCCACGGCCGCCTGACGCCCCGGGCCGGGTCCGGCGGCACACCCCGGGCCCGCCCCGGCTCCACCGGCCCCGCCGCCGTCCCATATGGCGAACGCTCACCATCCATCATGTGGGATCAAACTCCGGACCCGGGGTGGGGAATCGATACGATGAGCGCATGGTTCCCCATGACGTGAGCGAAAAGGCCCCGGGCACGATGCTCGTCGCGCGGCTGCACGTCGACCTGTGCAGGCTGTCGAGCGCGATCTGTCCGGCTGTCGCCTGCCCGTGAACCGCACGGCCTGAGCCGCGGTCCGAGCGCATCACGTACGCACCACCCCCGCGGGGGCACAAACGCGCGCCCCACGCCACCTCCCCGCTTTCGACAGGAGCCCACGCCATGGCCATCGAGGTCCGCATCCCGACCATCCTCCGCACCTACACCGACGGCGCCAAGGCGGTCGAAGGCAGCGGGGAGACCCTCGCCGACCTCTTCGCCGACCTGGAGACCCGCCACAACGGCATCCGTGAGCGCATCGTCGACGGCGACCAGCTGCGCCGCTTCGTGAACGTCTACCTCAACGACGAGGACGTCCGCTTCCTCGACGGCATCTCCACCAAGCTCGCCGACGGCGACAGCATCACCATCCTCCCGGCCGTCGCCGGCGGCATGCGCTGATGCGGTACGACTCCCCGCTGGCGGCCGTGGGCAACACGCCCCTGGTCCGCCTCCCGCGGCTGTCCCCGTCCGAGGACGTCCGTATCTGGGCCAAGCTCGAGGACCGCAACCCCACCGGCTCGATCAAGGACCGCCCCGCGCTCCACATGGTCGAGCAGGCGGAGAAGGACGGCCGCCTCACACCCGGCTGCACCATCCTCGAGCCCACCAGCGGCAACACCGGTATCTCGCTCGCCATGGCGGCCAGGCTCAAGGGCTACCGCATCGTCTGCGTCATGCCGGAGAACACCTCGCAGGAGCGGCGCGACCTGCTCACCATGTGGGGCGCCGAGATCATCTCGTCCCCCGCCGCTGGCGGCTCCAACACCGCCGTACGCGTGGCCAAGGAGCTCTCCGCCGAGCACCCCGACTGGGTCATGCTCTACCAGTACGGCAACCCGGACAACGCGGGCGCCCACTACGCCACCACCGGCCCGGAGATCCTCACCGACCTCCCGTCCATCACGCACTTCGTGGCAGGCCTCGGCACCACCGGCACCCTTATGGGCGTCGGCCGCTACCTCCGGGAGAACAAGCCCGACGTCAGCATCGTCGCCGCCGAACCGCGCTACGACGACCTCGTCTACGGGCTGCGCAACCTCGACGAGGGCTTCGTCCCCGAGCTCTACGACGCCTCCGTACTCACCACCCGCTTCTCCGTCGGATCCGCCGACGCCGTCACCCGCACCCGGGAGCTCCTCCAGCAGGAGGGCATCTTCGCCGGCGTCTCCACCGGCGCCGCACTCCACGCCGCCATCGGCGTCGGACGCAAGGCCGTCAAGGCGGGCCAGTCCGCGGACATCGCCTTCGTCGTCGCGGACGGCGGATGGAAGTACCTCTCGACCGGCGTCTACACCGCCACCACGACAGAAGCAGCCATCGAGACCCTCCACGGCCAGCTCTGGGCCTGACAGGCACTCAAGCCGCCCGGCACCGGCGGTCGCGCACCCCAGGAGGCGCGGGACGGGAGTGAACCCGCCCCGCGCCTCCCGCATGCTCACCCCAGCCCGCGCACCCGGCCCCACACCTTCCCGTCCAGATCGCCCGCCTTCCGGCGGAACCCGGACACCGCCACGTCCCGCAGCTCGTCCGTCTCCAGGAAGCTCTGCCGCCCGTGCGAGTCCCCCACCGAACCCGGCGGCAGAGCGATCACCCCCGGCCGCTCCTCATGATGCTTGCTGGTGATCTTGGCGACGACCGCCGTGCCACCCCGCACCGACAGCACAAGACACGGCCGGTCCTTCGACCCCGGCCCGTCCTCGAACGGCACATCCGCCCACCAGATCTCGCCGGGCCTGGGCACCCCGTGCGGACGCCCCCTCTTCCGCTCCGGAGCACGCCCCGGAGGACGCGTCCGCCCGCCCGGACGCTGCGGACCACGCCCGCCCCGCCCCCGCGCGTCGGAGACCGTCGCCACGAGTGCCAACAGGACAACGGCGACCAGCGCCAACCACCACCACGTGTTCATATCCCGACCGTACCGGCGCCCCGCGACACCCGGCCTTCCATCGAACCGGTGACAGCACAGGTGAGTTCCCCCACAACGGCAGGCCGTGGAGGAGCGACCAGTGGTTTCGCGCCTTACGCTCGACGGACCGCACGAACCCTCCCCGTTCCCACGCCTCGGAGGTTCACGCTCCATGAAGCTCACCGTCGTCGGCTGCTCCGGCTCGTTCCCGTCCGCGGGTTCGGCATGCTCGAGCTACCTCGTAGAGGCCGACGGCTTCCGGCTGCTCCTTGACATGGGCAACGGCGCCCTGGGCGAGCTGCAGCGCCATGTAGGTCTCTACGACCTCGACGCCATCTTCCTCAGCCACCTCCATGCCGATCACTGCATCGACATGTGCGCGTACTTCGTCGTCCGCTACTACCGCTTCGACGGCGGACGCCCCGCCGCGATCCCCGTGTACGGCCCCGACGGCACCGAGCAGCGGCTCACCACGGCCCACGCCGACACCCCGTCCGACCACGCGATGGGCGAGGTCTTCGACTTCCACACGCTGAAGTCCGGATCGTTCGAGATCGGCCCCTTCTCGGTCCGTACGGAGAAGCTCTGCCACCCCGTCGACACCTACGGGATCAGGGTCGAGCACAACGGGCGGGTGCTCACCTACTCCGGCGACACCGGCAGCTGCGAGGCGCTGGCCGAACTCGCCGAGGGCGCTGATCTGTTCCTCTGTGAAGCATCGTTCATCCATGGCAAGGAGGACATCCCGGACCTCCACCTCAACGGCCGCGAGGCAGGCGAGTACGCCGCCCGCGCCAAGGCGGGACGCCTCGTCCTCACCCACATCCCGCCGTGGACGGACGCCGAACGCAACCTCACCGACGCCCGGGACGTCTACGACGGCCCGGTCGAGCTGGCGGTGCCGGGCGCGGTGTACGAGATCTAGGGCCTCTCGTTTGGATCATGCTGGGCTCCAGCCTGATCCAAACGAAAGACCCTAGCGCCCGGCCACGCAGAGAGCCCCACCTCCCGCGCGGGAGGTGGGGCTCTCAGCGTGTCGTACGGGGACCGGCCGGACTACTTGGCCTCGGCCTTCTGGAGCTCTGCGAGCTCCTCGTCGGACTCGCGGCCGGGCGTCGGCAGGTTGAACTTCGTGATCGCGAAGCGGAAGACCACGTAGTAGACCACCGCGAAGCAGAGGCCGACCAGCACCAGCAGCCAGGGTTTCGTCGCGATGCCCAGGTTGAGGAAGAAGTCGACCGCGCCGGCCGAGAAGCCGAAGCCGTCCTTCATGCCCAGCCCCCATGTGAGGGCCATCGAGACACCGGTCAGCACCGCGTGGATCGCGTACAGCACCGGCGCGATGAACATGAACGTGAACTCGATCGGCTCCGTGACACCCGTCACGAACGCGGTGGCGGCGAGCGAGAACATCATGCCGCCGACGACCTTGCGGCGCTCCGGACGAGCGCAGTGCACGATCGCGAGGCAGGCCGCCGGAAGGGCGAACATCATGATCGGGAAGAAGCCGGTCATGAACTGCCCGGCGGTCGGGTCGCCGGCCAGGAAGCGGTTGATGTCACCGCTCTTGCCCTCGAACGAACCCGCCTGGAACCACGGGAAGGAGTTGAGCAGGTGGTGCATGCCGACGGGGATCAGCGCACGGTTGGCGACACCGAAGATGCCCGCACCGACCGCGCCCGAACCGACCAGCCACTCACCGAAGTTGTGCAGCGCGGTGCCGAGCACCGGCCAGATGTATCCGAAGACGATACCGATCAGCAGACCCGCGAACGCGGAGAGGATCGGGACCAGGCGGCGGCCGCCGAAGAAACCGGCCCAGGCGGGCAGCGTCTTCCGGTAGTAGCGCTGGTACAGCAGGGCGACGACTATGCCCATCACGACACCACCGAGCACCCCGGCGTTGACCGGTGCCTCGTTCATGACGATCTTGCCGTCCACCACGCTCGCGACCTTGGGCAGGTTGCTGTCGGTGAAGGTGGCGAGGACGTTCTTGAAGACCAGGTAGCCGGTGACCGCCGCGAGGGCGGTGGAACCGTCCGACTTCTTGGCGAAGCCGATCGCGATACCGACGGCGAACAGCAGCGGCATGTTGTCGAGGATCGCGTTGCCGCCCGCCGCCATGAAACCGGCGATCTTGACGATGAAGTCCGGGAACGAGTCGCGCCCGAGCATGTCCGGGTTACCGAGACGGACCAGGAGCGCGCCCGCGGGCAGCACGGCGACCGGCAGCATGAGGCTGCGGCCGATGCGCTGCATGACGGACATGATGCCCGCGCCCTTCTTTTTCTCGGGCGCCGGCGCAGCGGTATCCGTACTCATCAACTTCCTCCATGGGGCAAGGTGCCGCCCATGTCATTGATTTAAGGGAGGCGGCGACTCGAGGAACGCGGCGGGAAAGCGGCCGCGTGGTCTGGACCACTCAGTGGTGTAGACCAGTTTTAGCACGGTGAGGGTGAGATAAGGAACCTGCGATTCCCTGCCAAATGCCGTGTAGTTCCGCCACCACTCTGGGTGACACGGCGAAACCCCCGGACCGTCGGGTCCGGGGGTCGCGAGGAAGGGCGGGGGAGCCTCTACTTCGTGAGGTCCTCCTCGATCTTGTCCTCCTCGTCCAAGGGCTCACGCCCCGGCGTCTGGAGGTTGAACTTGGTGATCGCGAACCGGAAGATCACATAGTAGATCACCGCGAAACAGAGCCCGATCGGGATGATCAGCCACGGCTTCGTATCCAGGTGCCAGTTGACGACGTAGTCGATCAGCCCGGCCGAGAAGCTGAACCCCGCGTGCACTCCCAGCGCCCACGTCACCCCCATCGACACACCGGTCAGCACCGCGTGCACCCCGTACAGCAGCGGCGCGACGAACATGAACGAGAACTCCAGCGGCTCCGTCACACCCGTCACGAACGACGTCAGCGCCACGGACACCATCAGGCCCGTCACCTCCTTGCGCCGCTCCGGCCGCGCCGTGTGGGCGATGGCCAGGGCCGCTGCGGGCAGGCCGAACATCATGATGGGGAAGAACCCCGAGGTGAACTGCCCCGCCGACGGGTCCTCCGCGAAGAAGCGGGAGATGTCGCCCTGCACGGTCTTGCCGTCGCCGCCGGTGAACTCGCCCGCCTGGAACCAGAAGAACGTGTTCAGGAACTGATGCATCCCGATCGGGATCAGCAGCCGGTTCGCGAAGCCGAAGATGGCCGCGCCCCACGCGCCGAGGTCGATCAGATGCTTGGAGAACCACGTCAGCGCATCACCGACGGGCTGCCACAGAAGACCGAACAGCACGCCCAGGATCACGCAGAGGAACGCCATCAGGATCGGCACCAGCCGGCGCCCGTTGAAGAACCCCAGCCAGTCGACCAGCTTCGTGCGGTGGTACCGCTGCCACACGACCGCGGTGAGCAGGCCGATGAGGATGCCGCCCAGGACCCCCGGGTTCTGGGGCTCGCCGTCGGGGAGGGCCTCCGTCACGGAACCGTCCACGGGGAACGCCGTCAGCACCCCCCGGTAGACGAGGAAGCCGACGACGGCGGCCAGCGCCGTCGAGCCGTCCGCCTTCTTCGCGAAGCCGATCGCGACGCCGATGCAGAACAGCAGGGGGAGTCCGACGGTGCCGTCCAGGATGGCGTTTCCGCCGTTGAGCAGGACCTTGGACGTCTTGTTCCAGAAGGCGCCGTCCAGATACGAGTCGAAGAGGTTGCCGAGGCTGACGAGGAGGCCCGCCGCGGGCAGTACGGCGACCGGCAGCTGCAGGCTTCGGCCGACCTTCTGCAGCCCCTGGACCGGCCCGTTCCACCACTTCCGCTGCGATGCTGCCGCCGCGTTCGCACTCATCGGCATCCTCCCGGAACACACCTGGTTTGGCGGGCGTTGCAAACTGGTGTAGACCAGTCGCGATACGGTGCGGAGCCCTGCCGGAAGGCAGGGCGCCGGTGATCGTCATCATTGGGGACTGCGCGGTTACCCGCCCGTGAAGTTGGGCCAACCGTGCGTTACCGTGACGAAACGGACCCACGGTGGGCCGCCCCACGCACGCACAGACCAGGGAGAAGGACATGGCCAGCAAGGCTGAGAAGATCGTCGCCGGGCTCGGCGGTATCGAGAACATCGACGAGATCGAAGGCTGCATCACCCGCCTCCGCACCGAGGTCCACGACCCCAGCAAGGTCGACGAAGCCGCGCTCAAGGCCGCCGGAGCGCACGGCGTCGTCAAGATGGGCACCGCGATCCAGGTCGTCATCGGCACCGACGCCGACCCCCTCGCCGCCGACATCGAAGACATGATGTGACCGGCTGACCCGGCCGGCCCACCAGGTCCGCACGCAGGCCCCGCTCCCCGCCCCCACCGGCCCGGAGCGGGGCCTGCGGTGCACCCGAACAGACCCGGCCACGCCAGCCGATAGGCTCGACGCCATGTCTCGTATCGACGGCCGCACCCCCGAACAGCTCCGCCCCGTCACCATCGAACGCGGATGGAGCAAGCACGCCGAAGGCTCCGTACTCATCTCCTTCGGTGACACCAAGGTCTTCTGCACCGCCTCCGTCACCGAAGGCGTCCCGCGCTGGCGCAAGGGCAGCGGCGAAGGCTGGGTCACCGCCGAGTACTCCATGCTGCCCCGCTCCACCAACACCCGCGGCGACCGCGAATCCGTACGCGGCAAGATCGGCGGCCGCACCCACGAGATCAGCCGCCTCATCGGCCGCTCCCTGCGCGCGGTGATCGACTACAAGGCCCTCGGCGAGAACACCATCGTCCTCGACTGCGACGTCCTCCAGGCCGACGGCGGCACCCGCACCGCCGCCATCACCGGCGCCTACGTCGCCCTCGCCGACGCCATCGCCTGGGCCCAGGGCAAGAAGATCATCAAGCACGGCCGCAAGCCGCTCACCGGCACCGTCGCCGCGGTCAGCGTCGGCATCGTCGACGGCCTCCCCCTCCTCGACCTCTGCTACGAGGAGGACGTCCGCGCCGACACCGACATGAACGTCGTCTGCACCGGCGACGGCCGCTTCGTCGAGGTCCAGGGCACCGCCGAGGCCGAACCCTTCGACCGAGCCGAGCTCAACGCGCTCCTCGATCTCGCCACCGCCGGCTGCACCGACCTGGCCAAGCTCCAGGAAGAGGCACTCGCCCGCACTCTCGGCGAGTAAAGCCGGGTAAAGAAGCAACCAAATACGCAGCGCACAGCGTCGTGACGAGTACGGGCGCACGGGTCGAACCGTGCGTCCGTCCACGTATCCGACCCTGGGGAGGGACCGCACCATGGCCTCGCGCCGTCGTCACCATCGCACCGCACTCGTCGTCACGACCACCCTGCTGACACTCACCGCCGCCGTAGGCTGCGGCGCCGTCGACAAGGCCCTGGACTGCGTCCGCACCGCCGACGCCATCGCCACCAGCGTCAACAGCCTCCAGCAGGCGATATCCGACGCCTCCGACGACCCGACACAGGCCTCGGAAGCCCTGGACCAGATCGACAAGGAACTCAAGGACCTCGGCGACACCACCGACAACGCCGACCTGAGCAAGGCCGTCGACGACCTCCAGGCAGGCGTGACCAACGTCCGCGACTCCATCGACAAGGGCGACGCCACCCCCGACATCACCCCCGTCACCGACGCGGCCACCGAGATCGGCAAGGTCTGCACCCCGTGACCGGGCGGCGATAATCGACGCATGACGCGCCTGATCCTCGCCACCCGCAACGCCGGGAAAATCACCGAACTCCACGCGATCCTCGCCGACGCGGGTCTGAGCCACGACCTCGTCGGCGCGGACGCGTACCCCGACATCCCCGACGTCAAGGAAACCGGCGTCACCTTCGCCGAGAACGCCCTCCTCAAGGCCCACGCCCTGGCCCGGGCCACCGGCCACCCCGCCGTCGCCGACGACAGCGGCCTCTGCGTCGACGTACTCGGCGGAGCCCCCGGCATCTTCTCGGCCCGCTGGTCCGGCATTCACGGCGACGACAAGGCCAACCTGGACCTGCTCATCGCCCAGCTCGGCGACATCGACACCCCGCACCGCGGCGCCTACTTCGCCTGCGCCGCGGCCCTGGCCCTCCCCGACGGCACGGAACGCGTGGTCGAGGGCCGCCTCACGGGCACTTTGCGCCAGGTCCCGGCCGGCGCGTACGGCTTCGGCTACGACCCGATCCTCGTCCCGGACGGCGAGACCCGGACCTGCGCGGAGCTGACCCCGGCGGAGAAGAACGCGATCAGCCACCGGGGCAAGGCGTTCCGGGCGCTGGTGCCGGTGGTGCGGGAGCTGGTGGGCTGACAGATGAGGTCTTCACCTTTGATATGAAGGTGAAGACCTCATCTGACCTGTGGGCCCGGTGGGATTTGAACCCACGACACACCGGTTCTAAGCCGGCGCCCTCTAGCCTGCTGGGGTACGGGCCCGCGCTTCACTACTGTACTGGGTGGGCCTTCGCCGCTTTGAGAAGGTTGCGGTCTGGCTGTGGCATGACGGACACAAGTAGCGCAGGTTCTCGCAACGATTGTCCAGATGGTCACCGCTGATGTGATCGATCTCCAGCACGAGACGCTTGCCCTGCCAGGTGTCCCCGAGGCCACACGCGGAACACATACGCGGGACGCCGATCTCGTCGAGTGCACGACGCAGGAGTGTGGTTCGGGTCCGTGCGGAGCCGGACTCCCCGCGCTGAAGGATCTCGGATGCGGCCTTGCGGTAAGGAGATCTGGAGCCCCTGGTGTGTCCCTGACCAGTGAAGTGGGCGGTTGAGAGGCCGTATTCGGCGAGACTCCGTTTCAGGCGGGCGCGAGCCGCGCCGTTGTTTGTATGGCCGAGAAGTTTCAATACTCCGGCCATGCTCTTGGACTCAGCGACGGCAGAGGCCAGTTCGTAACGGGAGGTCAGAGGTGAGCCGTATCTGCGGCCGTTGGTGAAGTGTGAGGTGTCGATCCCAAGGCGGTCGAGCCTCTTCCTGATGTAGCCGTAGGGGCCGTCGTCGGGCGGGACCCCCATGTACTCCAGTATTTCCCGGATGCTGTGTGCATGAGTGGCGGCTTCCTCGAGGAGCTCCCGCGTGTACGACCGCTTCTTTCGTTCGGGGAGGGCGTCGTCAACGAAGTGTGAGGTATCGATGCCGTAGAGCTTCAGCCGATTGCGCACGTAGCGGAGAGGTCTACTGCCCAGCGGTGCACCCAATCGACCGAGCAGGTCGACGAGGCTGGTGGAGGCGGCTGCGGTGCGGGCCAGCAAGTCGCGTGGGTACTTGTTCTGGTTGCTCATACGGGCCTCCGGCGGTTGCGCCCGCGATAGGTATCCGTAACGGCATGGCAGTTCGGGCAGAGCAGGCGCAAATTGGCCGGTCGGTTGTCCCACCATTCGCCACTCATATGGTCGACCTCGAGGCGTAGCGGCCTGCCGTTCCACTCCGTGCCGATGCCGCACAGGGCGCACGACTCCGCGATGCCCGTCCGCAGGAGCTCCCGGTACAGCCGGTCGCCGGGAATTCTGCCGTTCGACGGAGAGCCCAGGGTCAGCGGGTTGCCCAGGGCGCCCTTGGGGCGGCGTCGGGGTGTGCGGAGAAAGTGCGACGTGTCGATACGGAGGGCGGCGATCCGACGGCCGATGTGGGTTTGGTTGCCCCCTACCGGGTTGATGCCAAGTCGGCGAACGACTTCCGCCACGCTCTTGGAGCAGGCGACCAGCTCGCGCAACTTCTCCTCCGTGTGGCGCACTCTGGTATCGACAAAGTGTGAGATGTCGATCTCCGACTCGGACATTCTGGCCCGCAGGTAGCGCCTGCTCCCTGGTGTCGGTGTTCCCCCGCACCACCGCACGGCGTCGTTGCAGTTATTTGTCTCGCGCGCTGCTTCTTCGAGCAGTTCGCGGGTGTACCGGACCACCCTCACGTCCCCTCCTCCGTATCCGGCCGCGCGTTCGCGGCCTCGTACGGAGCAACGAACCGTTAATCGGATGGTTACGTCCGTAATGCGATGAGATGCGGAAGGGCCCGTACCGCTTTGTGGCGGTACGGGCCCTTCCGTGACTGGCGTGTGTCAGAACTTCGGGTCCGGGCTCTGGGCGTGGACCATTTCGGCTGCCTCTTCTTCCGTCTCCACCGAGGGCGGGGAGCCGGCCAGGGGCTGGTTGGCGGTCTCCTTCATGCAGGCCACCGCGATCACGCCGACCAGGGCCGCCGCCATCGCGTAGTACGCCGGCATCAGGTTCGAGCCGCTCCAGCTGATCAGGGCGGTGATCACCAGCGGGGTCGTGCCGCCGAAGATCGAGGCCGAGAGGTTGTAGCCGACCGACAGGGAGCCGTAGCGGACGTTGGTCGGGAACAGGGCCGGGAGCGCGGCGGACATCGTGCCCAGCATGCAGACCAGGGAGAGGCCCAGCATCAGCATGCCGATGGTGATCGCCGGGATGCTGCCCTGGCGGATCAGGAGGAAGGCCGGGAGCGAGAGGACCAGGAAGCCCACCATGCCGGTCATCAGTATCGGCTTACGGCCGAAGCGGTCGGAGAGCTTGCCGAACTGGCTGATGATCAGCATCAGGAAGACCATGACGGCGAGCAGGATGAGCAGGCCGTGGGTCTCGCTGTAGCCGAGCTCGTCCGAGAGGTACGTCGGCATGTACGACAGCAGCATGTAGTCGGTGATGTTGTACGCGCCGACCAGGGCGATGCAGAGGATCAGCGTCGGCCAGTACTGGCGGAAGATCTTGGCGAGGTCGCCCTTGGCGGTGGTCTCGACGTGGTCCGCGGCCTCCGTGGCGTGGGCGGTGCCGCCCTCGAGCTTCTGGAAGGCGGGCGTCTCGTCCAGGCGGAGTCGCAGGTAGAGGCCTACGAGGCCGAGGGGACCGGCGACGAGGAACGGGATGCGCCAGCCCCAGGACTCCATCTGGCCGGTGTCCAGGACGGCGTACAGGAGGGTGACGAGCCCGGCGGCGCCGACGTAGCCGGCCAGGGTGCCGAATTCGAGGAAGCTGCCGAAGAAGCCGCGGCGCTTGTCGGGGGCGTACTCGGCGATGAAGGTCGAGGCGCCGCCGTACTCACCGCCGGTGGAGAAGCCCTGGAGCATCCGGAAGAAGATGAGCAGGACCGCGGCCCAGACGCCGATGGTGCCGTGGGAGGGGATCAGGCCGATCGCGAAGGTGCCGATCGCCATGAGGATCATGGTGAGGGCCAGGACCTTCTTGCGGCCGACCTTGTCACCCATCGGGCCGAAGAACATGCCGCCGAGCGGCCGGACGAGGAAGGCCACGGCGAAGGTCGCGAAGGACGAAAGGAGCTGGGTGGTGTCGTTCGTCGAGGGGAAGAAGACATGCCCGATGGTGACGGCCAGGTAGGAGTAGATGCCGAAGTCGAACCACTCCATGGCGTTACCGAGCGACGCCGCCTTCACCGCGCGCTTGACCGCCTGGTCGTCGGTGATGGTGATGTCGGTCCGGCGGAGCCTGGGGTTCTGGCGCTTCCGGACGGCGCGGAAGAGCGCTGGGTGACGTTTGACCGCATCCGGGTCGGCCGCCTGGTGGGGGTCGGAGGCCGCCATGGCCGGTTCCTTTCGTCGAACGGTGTTCCAGGAAAGGCTTCTGCGCAGTCATGGCGGTTGCAAACCGAATCCACCGGGGATTGCGATCTCGCTCACACCTTTTTCGGTCGAGATCCCCACGAACCGGGGTCAGATCCCGAGATCCTTGATGATCTTGGCGACGTGGCCGGTCGCCTTGACGTTGTAGAGGGCCTTCTCCACCTTGCCCTCTTCGTCGACCACAATCGTGGAGCGGATCACTCCTGTCACCACTTTGCCGTAGAGCTTCTTCTCGCCGAACGCGCCGTAGACCTCCAGGGTCTCCTTGGAGGGGTCGCCGACCAGGGTGACCTTGAGGTTCTCCTTCTCGCGAAACTTCGCGAGCTTCTCGGGCCTGTCGGGCGACACGCCGATGACGTCGTAGCCGGCTCCGGTGAGGAGGTCCAGGTTGTCCGTGAAGTCGCAGGCCTGCTTGGTGCAACCGGGGGTAAGCGCGGCGGGGTAGAAGTAGACGATGACCTTGCGGCCCTTGTGGTCCGCGAGCGAGACCTCGTTGCCGTCGGCGTCCGGAAGGGTGAAGGCGGGGGCGGTGTCGCCGGTCTGGAGTCGCTCGCTCATGTTTCTCCTCGAGTGGCACGCGGGCTGTGTGGCACCGAGCGTAATAGGGGGTGCCGCCGGGTGTAGGGGCGGCCGAGCTGACAGACTGTCGATGAAGGTTTACCCGACGACACCCACGGAGGCGGCGCAGTGTCGGATACCAGGACCCCTGCGCAGATCGAGGCGGACATCATCAGCAGGCGTGAGCAGCTTGCGGTGGTGCTGGACGAGATCGGGGTGCGGGTGCACCCGAAGACGATGATCGGTGACGCGAAGGCCAAGGTCGCGTCGACGGTGGACCGGACGGCGGGGCGTGCGTTCGTCGCGGTGAACCGTTCGGTCTCGGACGTGAAGGCGCAGTTCGTCGCCGAGGACGGTTCGCCGCGGCTGGAGCGGGTGGTTCCGGCGGCGCTTGTGGTGGCCGGTGCGGTCGCGCTGCTGACGCTGTCCTCCCGGTCCTCGCGGTCTTCCAGGTCCTCCCGGTGTGCGCGTCGCAAGAGGCGCTGACAGCGGGCTCCGTGCGGGCCCTGGGGCGTGTGGACCGGTTCGGGGCAGGTAGGTTCGGGGCGTGAGCGACAACGGTATGAGCACCACCGACGACAAGCTGCCGATCCGGATGCTGCACGACCGTGTGCTGGTCCGGTCCGATTCGCCCGAGGGTGAGCGGCGGTCGGGCGGCGGGATCCTGATTCCGGCGACGGCGGCGGTCGGCCGGCGTCTGGCGTGGGCCGAGGTGGTCGCGGTCGGCCAGAACGTGCGGACGGTGGAGCCGGGTGACCGGGTGCTGTACGACCCCGAGGACCGTGCCGAGGTCGAGGTTCGGGGTGTGGCCTATGTGCTGATGCGTGAGCGGGACCTGCACGCGGTGGCCGCGGACCGGTTCGAGGGTTCGGTGGATTCGACCGGGCTCTATCTGTAGGCAGGTGTGGTGTGAGTGGGCCTGGTGACCGTTGTCACCAGGCCTTTCGGCTGTTTGTTGCTACGGTGGTGTGACCCCGACGAGACGCGCCGTACCGGGTTTCCGCAAAGACGACGCACTCGTGTTGTTCGCGTGTTTCGTCGTGGAGGTTCTGTCGTGGCGTGGGTTCTGCTGGTCGTGGCCGGTCTGCTGGAAGTGGGCTGGTCGATCGGGATGAAGTACACCGAGGGGTTCACCAGGCTGTGGCCGAGCGTGTTCACCGGCCTGGGGATCGTGGCGAGCATGATGCTGCTGTCGCAGGCGGCGAAGACGCTGCCGATCGGTACGGCGTACGGCGTGTGGGTGGGGATCGGTGCGGCCGGTGCGGCGGTGCTGGGCATGGTGGTGCTGCATGAGCCGGTGACGGCCGCGCGTATTTTCTTCGTCTGTCTGCTGCTGGTGGCTGTGGTGGGGCTGAAGGCGACGTCCGGGCATTAGCGCACCTCCGTGGCGGACCCGGACCCGGGGCGCGGCCGCCGGCCGCGCCCCGGGTCCGTTCGTCACCGGCCGGCTGTGCGCTCCGGTCTCCGTCCGGTCAGGACAGGACCAGTTCGGGGGAGTACATGTCGAGCCAGAGGGCGAGGTCCAGGGTGCGTTCCAGCCCGCGCCGGGACGCCTGGGAGATCTGCGGGGTGTCCCGGCCGGCGGCCGACTCGACGCGTGCCGGGTCCACGATGTCGAAGACCCGGTGCGAGGGCCGGGAGAGCAGGTCCTTGGCGTGGTCCTGGAGCGCCAGGGCGTATTTGGGGTCCTGGGTGGAGGGGTACGGGCTCTTGACCCTGTCGTACACCGAGCGTGGCAGGACGTCGGCGGTGGCCTCGCGCAGCAGGCTCTTCTCCCGGCCGTCGAAGGACTTCAGGGCCCAGGGGGAGTTGTAGACGTATTCGACGAGGCGGTGGTCGCAGAACGGCACGCGTACCTCGAGGCCGACGGCCATGCTGGCCCGGTCCTTGCGGTCCAGCAGCACACGTACGAAGCGGGTCAGGTGCTGGTGGCTGATCTTGCGCATCGTGTACTCGAGGTCGCTCTCGCCGTCGAGCCGCTGGATGCCGGAGACCGCGTCGTGGTAGCTGTCCGCGACGTACGAGGTGAGGTCGAGGCCGGCGGCGAGGTCCGGGCGGAGCACGTCGGCGTCGTCGCCGAAGTGCCGGCTGAACTGCGCCAGCCAGGGGAAGGTCTCGGACTTGCGGGCTTCTTCGTCGAAGAACTGGAGGTAGCCGCCGAAGACCTCGTCGGCGGACTCGCCGGACAGGGCGACCGTGGAGTGCTCGCGTATCGATTTGAAGAGCAGGTAGAGCGAGGCGTCCATGTCTCCGAAGCCCATGGGTATGTCACGGGCCCGGATCACCTGGGAGCGGACCTCGGGGTCGGCGAGCGCGTGGGAGTCGAGCACGATGTCGCGGTGGTCGGTGCCGGCCATCCGTGCCACGTCGTGGACGAAGGGTGTGTCGGGGGTTCCGCGTAGCTCGTCGGCGACGAAGTTCTCGGTCTGTCCGGCGAAGTCGACGGCGAAGCTGCGGACGGTCTCACCGGTCTCGCCGAGCTGACGGGCGGCCAGCGCGGTCATGGCGGAGGAGTCGAGCCCTCCGGACAGCAGGGTGCAGCGGGGCACGTCCGAGACGAGCTGGCGGCGCACGATGTCGTCGAGGAGTGACCGGACGGTGGCGATGGTGGTGTCGCGGTCGTCGGTGTGCGGCTGGGTCTCCAGCTGCCAGTAGACGTGCCGGCGCAGGCCGCCGCGGTCCACGGTGACGACGGTGCCGGGTTCGACCTCGTGCATGCCGTCCCACACCGCGTGGCCCGGAGTTTTCACGAAAGTGAACAGTTCGCGCAGGCCGTCGAGGGTGACGCGCGGCTTGGCGAGCGGGTTGGCGAGGATGGCCTTGGGCTCGGACCCGAAGAGGACGCCGTCGGGGGTCTCGTAGTAGTAGAAGGGCTTGATGCCCATGCGGTCGCGGATCATCACGAGCTTGTCGTGCCGGCTGTCCCATATGGCGAAGGCGTACATGCCGTTGAGGCGTTCGGCGACGGCCTCGCCCCATTCCACGTAGCCGCGCAGCACGACCTCCGTGTCGGAGTCGGTGGTGAAGCGGTGGCCGCGCCGTGCGAGTTCCTGCCGGAGTTCGGTGTAGTTGTACGTCTCGCCGGAGTAGACCATGGCCACGGCGCCCTGGGGGGTGTCGACGGTCATGGGCTGGCGTCCGCCCGGCAGGTCGATGATGGCCAGTCGGCGGTGGCCGAGTCCGGCGGGCCCGTCGATCCAGGTCCCGCGGTCGTCCGGGCCGCGGCAGGACATCGTCTCCGTCATCGTGTCGAGTGTGTCGGCCGAGGCCCGCAGGTCACGGTCGAAGGAAATCCATCCGGTGATGCCGCACATCCGGTATTCCTTCTGTTTCCGGTCGCCGTCGGGCCTCCGGGCCACTGCTTCCGGCCGGGGTGCCGGGGCAGGGCGGACTGGCGGGCCGGACGGCAACAAGTTGTATCCAGCACCTATGTAATGAGCCTGTGACATGCCCTCGGTCCGGGTCAACACGGCCGTAACGCGCTGGGCAGGACCGCCCCGCGATTTTCGGACGCAACCAGTACGGCTCTTTGCGAAGACATGCCCCGGGGAGGCCCGTCCTCGCCCCGGTGCCGGGCTCCTGGAGGCGCGAGGGCGGGAAGGATCCAGCCACGGGCAAAGCTTTGGCCAATCCGCTCGTGCCGTATCCGATCCGCGCCCCGATCCGCGCCCCGATCCGCGCCCGATCAGCGGTTCGGTCCGGCGGCCCGGTCCGGCTCCGTTCCGGTGTCCGGCGCAGATCTCCCGTTCAGGGGCGGACGGGTCCGGAGGGGCTCCGGCTGTCCCTGTCGTCGTCCCTGATGTCTGTGCTGTCCCCGCCCCGCCGGTCGGTGGGGTGGTCGCCGGACGCCTCCCTGGCGGCAGGGGTGCGTGAGGGTGCGGCGGCGGGGGTGGCCGTGCGGGGTGCCCCCGCCGCGGGGGAGGCTTCCGGTGCGCGGGGGCGGTCGCCGTCCCGCTTCTTGTGGGCATCGCCGGTGCCGGGCTTTTCGGTGCCGTCCCTCGGCGACTTGGTGCCTCCGGCTTCCTCGGTGTCCTCGCTCTCGCCGCTCGCGTCGGGGTCGGGCTCTTCGGGGCCCTCGTCGGCCTCCAGGTCGAAGCCCTGTACCTCGCTGCCTTCCAGTGCGGCCCTGGTGTACGCGGCCCAGGTCTGGGCGGGTGCGCCGCCGCCGTTCATGCGGGCCAGGCCGAGTGCGCCGTAGAGGGGTTTCTGGATGCCGGTCCTGGGGTCCTGGCCCATGACGGCGATGACGGTGGCCAGGTCGGGGGTGTAGCCGGCGAACCAGGCGGCCTTGTCCTCCTCGGCGGTGCCCGTCTTTCCCGCGGCGGGGCGGCCCGCGCCGAGGGCGGCGGTGCCGGTGCCGCCGTCGACGACGCTCCGCAGGACGGAGGTGGTGGTGTCGGCGGCTTCGCGGCTGATGGCCCGGCGGGTGTTCCTGGCGGGGAGGTCGAGCTCGGTGGCGTTCTTGCTGATCTTGGCGACGAGGGTGTGGGGGCGCTGTCTGCCGTGGTCGGCGAGGGTGGCGTAGGCGGAGGCCATGTCGATGACGCTGGCGGTGGCGGGGCCGAGCGCGATGGACGGGGAGGCCGTGAGGTCGGGGGTGTCCTGGGGGATGCCGAGGGCGACCGCGGTGTCCTTGACCTCGTCGGGTCCGACGTCCTGGGCCATCTGGGCGTAGACGGCGTTGACGGATTTGTCGGTGGCCTCGCGGACGGTGATGGAGCCGTAGTCGACGTCGTCCTCGTTGGCGGGGGAGTAGCCGGTGGAGCCGGTGGCGCTCTGGACGGTGCGTTCGTTGGTGCCGTCGTAGCGGGTGTTGGGGGTGATGTCGCGGTCCTTCTGGGTGGTGGACCCGTTGGCGAGGGCGGCGGCGAGGACGAACGGCTTGAAGGTGGATCCGACCTGGTAGTCGCGGCGGGTGGCGTTGTTGACGTACTGCTTCGTGTAGTCGACGCCGCCGTAGAGGGCGACGACGTGGCCGGTGGCGGGGTCGATGGAGGCGCCGCCGGCGCGGACGTTGCGGTCGGCCTCGCGGTCGTCGCTCGTCTTGGACAGGACGTTGTCCTGGACGGCTTCGACGAGGGCGTCCTGCTTCGGTTTCTGGAGTGTGGTGGTGATGCGGTAGCCGCCGGTGGCGAGGGTGTCCTCGTCGATGATCTTGTTGGCGGTGAGGTAGTGCTCGACGGCCTGGACGATGTAGCCGCGCTGGCCGGAGAGTGCGGTGGCGGGCTTGGCCTTTCCGGGGACGGGGAAGGTCATCGCCCTGCGGTCGGTGGCGCTGAGCCAGTCGTGTTTGACCATGCCGTCGAGTACGTAGTCCCAGCGGGCGAGGACGGCCTGTTTGTTCTCGGGGTGGGCGACGACGTCGTAGGAGCTGGGGGCGTTGAGCAGGGAGGCGAGGTAGGCGCCTTCGCCGGCGTCGAGGTCGTCGACGTCCTTGCCGTAGTAGGCGTGGGAGGCGGCCTGGATGCCGTAGGCGTTGCGGCCGAAGTAGCTGGTGTTGAGGTAGCCCTCGAGGATCTCGTCCTTGCTCTGTTCGCGGTCGAGCTTGATGGAGATGAAGAATTCCTTGGCCTTGCGGACGACGGTCTGTTCCTGGCCGAGGTAGTAGTTCTTGACGTACTGCTGGGTGATGGTGGAGCCGCCCTGTCTGCCCTTGCCGGTGACGGTGTTCCAGCCGGCGCGGAGGGTGGCCTTGATGTCGATGGCGTCCTCGGAGTAGAAGTCCCGGTCCTCGGCGGCGAGTACGGCGTGCTGGATGGTGGGGGGGATGCGGTCCAGCGGGATCTTCTCGCGGTTGATCTCGCCGTCGCGGGCGATGACGGTCTTCCCGTCGGCGTACACGTAGACGTTGGCCTGTGCGGTCGCGGCGGCGTTGGCGGCGGGGATGTCGATGAGCTGGTAGCCGGCGATGAATCCGCCGACGACGAGCAGCGCGAGGAGGAGTACGCCGCCGAGGGTCATGCGCCAGGTGGGGACGGCCCGGCGCCAGCCGGTGCGCTTGGGCCGATTGGGGCGTTTTTTGCGCCCCTTGGGGCTCTGTGCGCCGTTCGGGTGGTCGGGGTCGGTGGTGGGGCCCGCGGCCGAGAGGTCTCGGGGGGCCCAGCCCTCGGCGCCCTGCTGACCAGGGTCTCCGCCGTGCTGCGGTGGCTCTTGGCTCATGACTGTGGAGGCTCCTCGACTACGGATGATTTTCCTATAGTGCACTTTTCGGACGGATAACCCTCGGATCCCTCCACGGAAATGGGGTCGCGGCGGCCGAACGCCGTGGACTAACGTCGTGCGCTTTGGCGGATTGAGGGGGGCGAGGTGCGGCTCTATGCCGTGGTGGCGGCCGGTGGGTTCCGGCGGTATGCCACCTACCGGGTGGCGACGCTCGCGGGGGTGTTCACCAACACCGTCTTCGGATTCATCATGGCGTACACCTACATCGCCCTGTGGGACGAGAGACCGCAGCTCGGCGGCTACGACATGTCGCAGGCGCTGACCTATGTGTGGCTGGGTCAGGCCCTGCTGATGACCTGCGCGATGATGGGCGGCGGCTTCGAGGACGAGCTCATGGAGCGGATCCGTACGGGCGACATCGCGGTCGATCTGTACCGTCCGGCGGATCTGCAGCTGTGGTGGCTGGCGGGGGACCTGGGCCGGGCCGCGTTCCATCTGCTGGGGCGCGGGATCGTGCCGATGGTGCTGGGGGCGCTGGCCTTCGATCTGGCGCTGCCGGGTTCGCCGTGGACCTGGCTGGCCTTCCTGGTGTCGGTGGCGCTCGGGGTCGTGGTGAGCTTCGGGGTGCGTTATCTGGTGGCGCTGTCGGCGTTCTGGCTGATGGACGGGGCGGGCGCGATACAGATCGCCTCGCTGGCCGGGCTGTTCTTCTCGGGGATGATGCTGCCGCTGACTCTGTTCCCGGGGTGGCTCGGGGAGCTGGCCCGCGTCCTGCCGTGGTCGTCGCTGCTCCAGGTCCCGGCCGATGTGTTCCTCGGCCGGTACGCGGGCTGGGAGGTCGTGCGGGCGTACGCCTTCCAGGCCGGCTGGGCGGCGGTGCTGCTGGTGGCGGGGCGTCTGCTGCAGTCGGTGGCGACCAGAAGGGTGGTGGTCCAGGGTGGCTGAGGTCCGGGCGGAGCGTGTCGCGGCCGTGGAGCCGGAGACGCTGTTCGCCGAGCGGTCCCCGCTGGTCGACGGGGTGCGGGCGTACGGGCTGATCGTGGCGATGTGGCTGCGCTCGACGATGGCGTACCGCGCGTCGTTCGTGATGACGACGGTCGGGAACTTCGTGGCGACGGGGTTCGACTTCGTCACGATCATGCTGATGTTCGCGCATGTCGATGTACTGGGCGGGTTCACCCTGTCGGAGGTCGCGTTGCTCTACGGGACGTCGGCGACCGCGTTCGGGCTGGCCGATCTGGTGCTCGGGTCGATGGACCGGCTGGGGCGCCGGGTGCGGGACGGGACGCTGGACACGCTGCTGGTGCGGCCGGCCCCGGTGCTGGCGCAGGTGGCGGCCGACCGGTTCGCGCTGCGCAGGCTGGGGCGGATCACGCAGGGCCTGCTGGTGCTGGGCTACGCGCTGTTGACGCTGGACATCGACTGGTCGCCGCTCAAGGTGGTGATGCTGCCGCTGATGGTGCTGAGCGGGGCGGCGATCTTCGGGGCGGTGTTCGTGGTGGGGGCGGCGTTCCAGTTCTACGCGCAGGACGCCTCGGAGGTGCAGAACGCGTTCACGTACGGAGGGACGACGATGCTTCAGTACCCGCCGACGGTCTTCGCGAAGGACCTGGTGCGCGGGGTGACGTTCGTGGTGCCGCTGGCTTTCGTGAGCTGGCTGCCTGCCCTGTACGTGCTGGGGCGGGACTATCCGCTGGACCTTCCCCGGTGGGTGGCGTTCCTGCCGCCGGTGGTGGCGGCGGGGTGCTGGGTGCTCGCGGGGCTGGCGTGGCGGGTGGGGCTGCGGGCGTACCGCAGTACGGGAAGCTGAGGAGTGGGCGTGGACGACATGGACTTCATCGAGCTGGACGGCGTCGAGAAGGTCTTCGACGTGCGTCGCAAGACGGGCTTCATGCGGCGTGAGCGGCGTGAGGTGCGGGCGGTGGACGGGATCAGCTTCCGGGTGCCGCGCGGTGAGATGGTCGGCTACATCGGCCCGAACGGTGCGGGCAAGTCGACGACGATCAAGATGCTGACGGGCATCCTCACGCCGAGCGGCGGGCGGCTACGGGTCGCGGGGATCGATCCGAGCCGGGAGCGTACGAAGCTGGCCCACCGGATGGGCGTGGTGTTCGGGCAGCGTACGACGCTCTGGTGGGACCTGCCGTTGCGTGACTCGTACCGGCTGATGCACCGGATGTACCGGATCCCGGACCGCCGTTACCGGGAGAATCTCGACCGCTGTGTCGAACTCCTGGACCTGGGCGTGTTGTTGGAGGTGCCGGTGCGTCAGTTGTCGCTGGGCCAGCGGATGCGGGGCGATATCGCGGCGGCGCTGCTGCATGATCCCGAGGTGCTGTATCTGGACGAGCCGACGATCGGGCTCGACGTGGTCTCCAAGGCCAAGGTGCGGGGGTTCCTGCGGGACTTGAACGCGGAGCGGTCGACGACGGTGCTGCTGACCACACACGATCTGACCGATATCGAGCAGTTGTGCAAGCGGGTGATGGTGATCGACCACGGCCGTCTGGTGTACGACGGTGCGCTGGCCGGGCTGCACGAGGTGGGTGAGAGCGAGCGCACGCTCGTCGTGGACCTGGAGCGTGAGCTTCCGCCGATCGAGCTGGGGCCGGAGCCCTTGGCGCGGGTGGTGAAGGTGGAGGGCCCCCGGCAGTGGCTGGCTTTCCCGGCTGCGGCGTCGGCCGCGCCGCTGGTGGCGCGGATCGCGGCGGGCTATCCGCTGGTCGATCTGTCGGTGCGGGAGCCGGACATCGAGTCCGTGATCGCGAAGATGTACGTGTCGGATTCTGCTCTCTAGGCCGGTCCCGCGATTGCTCTATAGGGTGCCGGTATGACAAGTGAGAGCCCGGACATGCGTGCCTCCGACGCGGAGCGTGAGCGGGTCGCGGAGACCCTGCGGGAGGCCGTGGCCGAGGGCCGGCTGGAGATGGACGAGTTCGAGCAGCGGCTGGACGCGACGTACAGGGCGCGTACGCACGGGGAGTTGGTTCCGCTCGTACGCGACCTGCCGGTGCCGGGTGGGCTCGTACGTCCGGTGACGGGTGCGGTGGCCGAGCCGAAGGGGTCGTCCGCCAACTGGCCCGCCCGGATCGGTGGTGCGCCCACTTCGTCGGGGGCCTTCGCCTTCTGGGGCGGGTTCAGCCGCAAGGGCCGCTGGACGGTGGGCCCGAAGTTCACCGCGTTCGCGATGTGGGGCGGTGGCGAGATCGATCTGCGTGAGGCCCACTTCGCGGAGCGTGACGTCGTGATCCGCTGCTTCACGATCATGGGCGGCATGCAGGTGACCGTACCGCCGGACCTCAACGTCCAGGTCAACGGCCTCGGGATCATGGGCGGTTTCGGCGAGCACTCCAAGCTCGACGACGAGCCGGACCCCGCCCCGGACGCCCCACGGGTGAAGATCACCGGTTTCGCCCTGATGGGCGGGGTCGGCGTGGAGCGCAAGCGGAGCAAGGCGGAGAAGCGGCGGCTGCAGGAGCAGGAGCGGCTGCGGCTGCAGAAGCCGGACACGGGGGACGGGCGCAAGGAGCTCGGCTGAGGCCGGGTGGTGTGCTGCCGGGCGTGTGCTGCCGGGTGGGTCAGAAGGCGTCGGCCTTCGGGGTACCGTCCACCGTGCCGAGGTCGACGGCTCGGCCCAGTGCGCGGTAGCCGGCGTCGTTGAAGTGCAGCCGGTCGCCCGAGTCGTACTCGGGCAGGATCCGGTTGGGCGCGTAGGGGTCGCGTACGGCTCGGTCGAAGTCGACGAACGCGTCGAAGATCCGGCCGGCGCGGATCTCCTCGTTGACCGCCAGCCGCACGCTGTTGCTCCCGGGCGTCCAGGTGGAGTAGCCCTGGAAGGGTGTGAGGGTCGCTCCGACGACCCGCAGTCCCTGGGCGCGCGCGCGTTCGGTGAGGGCACGGAGCGCGCCCGTGATGCGCCGGGCGTCCGGCTCCTGGGGGAACTGCTGCACATCGTTGATACCGAGCGCGATGATCACGGTCTTCGCTCCGGCGACGGACAGGACGTCGCGCTCGAAGCGGTGGGTGGCGCTCCGGCCGCCCGCGTTCTTCACGCCGCTCACCGTGAGCGGGCTGTCGAGCAGCAGGCGGTTGCCCGCTATGCCTTGGTTGGCGACACCGTAGGCGTGCCGCAGCCGGTCGGAGAGGACGTCCGTCCAGCGGGTGTTGGCGTCGGTGGTGGAGCCGCTGCCGGCCGTGAGGGAGTCACCGATCACGACGATCGCGCCGGGTGACGCCTCGTTGCGTACGTCGACGGCGGTCAGATAGCGCCACCGGGTGGTGCTCCAGGTGCCCTGGGAGTCGGCCAGGAAGGACGTCTGGTGGGCGTTGGGGTGCTGGGTGACGGGCCCGGCGGCGTACGGGGTGCGGAGGGTGACCTCCAGATCGGCGTCCGGGGCGACGGGCACCACGACCGGATCGCTGGTGACCTGGAGGCCTGCGGCTACGGTGACGTCGGGCCGGCCGCGGAAGGTCACCGGGCGGGTGTTGACGGCGGCCTGGTCGATGACGAGCGGCACGGTACCGAAGAGGTTGGACAGGGTGATGCGGGCGGCGTCCCCGCCGACGCTGGTGTGCACGATGTTGCGGATGGTGCTGCCGGGGTGGCCCTGCCCGGAGTCCGGCTCCGCGCTGACGGGGGCAGCGGTCCAGGTGGCGACCCAGGTGCCGGTGGAGGTGGCGGGCGCGGCGGGGTTGCGGGCCGCCGCGTGGGTCTGGGACCCGCCGAGCGGTGCCTGCCTCTCGTCGGCGAGCAGCGACGTGCCGAACGCGACGGCGGCGGCGATCGCGACGGTGCCTGCCACGAGGGCGATGAGCAGGGCATACCCCTGGCGCCTGGGCATCTGCGGTGTTTCTCCTTGCGGTGTCCGGCCCGGTGTTCGGGGCGGTGTTCGGGTTGTACTCATGATGCGACGGGCCTTGGGGAACTCGACGTGCGGCCCGGGAGTAGGTGAGGTAGGGACAATGCGTACGGCACGGCGTGACGCGTACGCGGACGGGTGGAGCGGATGGAACAGGACGAGGGACAGGGAACGGCATCCGGGCCGGAGGGGCCGGGGCTGGGCGGGTTCTCGTACACGGCCGCCGACGAGGAGAAGCAGCGCGGTGTGCGCCGTATGAAGACCACCGCCACGGGTCTGCTCCTGCTCGTCGCGCTCGTGTACGTCCTCGCCACCTGGGCGAAGAACGCGGGTGTGGGCGGCTGGCCGGGCTACGTCGCAGCGGCTGCCGAGGCGGGGATGGTCGGTGCGCTGGCGGACTGGTTCGCTGTCACGGCGCTCTTCCGGCGTCCGCTGGGGCTCCCCATTCCGCACACCGCCATCATTCCCACCAAGAAGGACCAGTTGGGGACGTCACTCGGTTCCTTCGTGGGCGAGAATTTTCTGTCCGGGGACGTCGTTCGTGACCGAATTCACGCTCTGGGGGTCGGCAGGAGGCTCGGAGCGTGGCTGGCGGAGCCGGAACACGCGGACAGGGTCACCGCCGAGCTGGCCACCGCGCTGCGTGGTGCGCTGACCGTGCTGCGGGACTCCGATGTGCAGGCGGTCGTCGGGGAGGCGATCACCCGGCGGGCGGACGCGGCGGAGGTCGGGCCGGGGATAGGGAAGATGCTGGAGAAGATCGTCCAGGACGGCGGCCACCGCAGGGTCGTCGATCTCGTCTGCGTACGGGCGCACGACTGGCTGGTCCTGCACGGTGAATCCGTGATGGACGCGGTGCAGGGCGGGGCGCCCGGCTGGACGCCCCGGTTCGTCGACAAGCGGGTGGGGGAGCGGGTCTACAAGGAGCTGCTGCGCTTCATCACGGAGATGCGCGACATGCCGGGCCATCCGGCGCGCGGCTCGATCGACACGTTCCTGACGGACTTCGCCGCCGACCTCCAGACGGACACCGACACCCGGGCCAGGGTGGAGCGGCTGAAGTCGGAGATCCTGGGGCGCGGTGAGGTCCAGGACGTCATCGCCTCCGCGTGGTCCTCCGTCCGTACGATGATCATCGCGGCGGCCGAGGACGAGCGGAGCGAGCTGCGGATGCGGGCCAGGGCGTCGCTGATGTCGCTGGGCTCCAGGCTGTCCACGGACGAGCGGCTGCAGGCCAAGCTGGAGGGCTGGCTGGAGGACGCGGCGGCGTATGTCGTCACGACGTACCGCGCGGAGATCACCTCGCTGATCAGCGACACGGTGGCCGGCTGGGACGCGGACCAGACGTCGAAGAAGATCGAGGCGCACATCGGCCGTGACCTGCAGTTCATCCGGATCAACGGCACCGTGGTGGGTGCGCTGGCCGGTCTGGCGATCTATTCGGTGTCACGCGCGCTGGGGGGCTGACCGGAGACGTGCCCGTCGTGTCGCACGGGCACGCCCCCGGGTCCCGCGGGGAGTTGCTTCTCAGTACGCACCCCGCGGCGCCCGTGTTCAATCCCCCGGGCCGGACTTTCCCGGATCGCCTCAGCGGGCGCTGCGCCGGGTGACCGCCCACGACGCGGCGGCGACTCCGCCCGCCACGGTGAACACTGCGGGCCATGCGCCGAGCTTCTTGGCCAGGGGATGCGAAGCGCCGAAGGCGGCCACGTAGGCGACGGTCAGCGCGGTGGCCGCGCGCGCCCCGGCCTGCCGGTTCCACTCGTACGCCGCGACCGACCCCGCGGCGGCCAGTGCGACGCCGCCCAGCGGGCGCTTCCTGGTCCAGCGGGCGATTCCGTACCCGCCGACGAGACCGCCCGCCGCCACTGCCGCTGCCGGGACCTTCGCCATTGCCGCCACCTTCGCTTTTCTGCGTCTCCTCCGGCGTATCCGCCGGGAATCCGAGGATAAGGTCCCGGGCGGGCCGGCCGGTGAGCCGGTCGGCCGGGGGGTCAGGACGTCAGTCGGTGCCGGACTCCATCGCGGCGCGGTCCAGCAGCTCGTCCTCGCGGGAGACCTCGCCGCGTGAGGCGATGGCCTGGGCGCCGCCCTCGGGCATGGCGCCGATCAGGCCGGTCGCCGCCGCCTGTGCGGCACCGATCAGCGAGGGCTGGGTGCCGACGAGGCCGAGGCTCGCGAACTGTTCGAGCCTGGCGCGCGAGTCCGCGATGTCGAGGTTGCGCATGGTGAGCTGGCCGATGCGGTCCACGGGACCGAACGCCGAGTCCTCGGTCCGCTCCATCGACAGCTTGTCCGGGTGGTAGCTGAACGAGGGGCCTGTGGTGTTGAGGATCGAGTAGTCCTCACCGCGCCGCAGCCGCAGCGTCACCTCGCCGGTGACGGCCGAGCCGACCCAGCGCTGAAGCGACTCGCGGACCATCAGCGCCTGCGGGTCCAGCCAGCGGCCCTCGTACATGAGGCGGCCCAGGCGCCGGCCCTCGTTGTGGTACTGGGCGACGGTGTCCTCGTTGTGGATGGCGTTGACCAGGCGCTCGTAGGCGGCGTGCAGCAGGGCCATGCCGGGTGCCTCGTAGATCCCGCGGCTCTTGGCCTCGATGATCCGGTTCTCGATCTGGTCCGACATGCCCATGCCGTGGCGGCCGCCGATGGCGTTGGCCTCCATCACCAGCTCGACGGCGGAGGCGAACTCCTTGCCGTTGACCGTGACCGGGCGGCCCTGCTCGAAGCCGATCGTCACGTCCTCGGTGGCGATCTCGACCGACGGGTCCCAGAAGCGGACGCCCATGATCGGGTCGACGGTCTCCACGCCGGTGTCGAGGTGCTCCAGCGTCTTCGCCTCGTGGGTGGCGCCCCAGATGTTGGCGTCGGTGGAGTACGCCTTCTCGGTGCTGTCGCGGTAGGGCAGCCCGTGGGCGAGCAGCCACTCCGACATCTCCTTGCGGCCGCCCAGCTCGGTGACGAAGTCGGCGTCGAGCCACGGCTTGTAGATGCGCAGGTGGGGGTTGGCGAGGAGGCCGTAGCGGTAGAACCGCTCGATGTCGTTGCCCTTGAAGGTGGAGCCGTCGCCCCAGATCTGCACGTTGTCCTCGAGCATCGCCCGCACCAGCAGGGTGCCGGTCACGGCGCGGCCGAGCGGCGTGGTGTTGAAGTAGGCACGGCCGCCCGAGCGGATGTGGAACGCGCCGCAGGCGAGCGCGGCCAGCCCCTCCTCGACCAGTGCCGCCCGGCAGTCGACCAGGCGCGCGATCTCGGCGCCGTAGGCCTTCGCGCGGCCGGGGACCGACGCGATGTCGGGCTCGTCGTACTGGCCGATGTCGGCGGTGTAGGTGCAGGGGACGGCACCCTTGTCGCGCATCCACGCGACCGCGACGGACGTGTCGAGGCCGCCCGAGAAAGCGATGCCGACGCGCTCGCCGGTGGGCAGGGAGGTGAGAACCTTAGACATAGGAAGAGTATGCACTCGATCGCATGTATATGCAAATGACGGTGCGAGGGCCGTGCGGGGCCCGGATCGGGCCATGCGGGAGCCCCGGGGTGCACAGGCGTTTACCCTGGGGGTGAACGCCTGTGCACCCCCTCTGCGTACGGAGACCTGATGACCGCACCCGCGCCCGCCGCCGCCCCGGAACACCCCCGTTTCGCCGTCGGCGTCCTGGCCTTCTGCGGCGTCGTGGTCGCGATCATGCAGACGATCGTCGTCCCGCTGCTCCCGCACATACCGGAGCTCACGGGCGCCACCCCCGCGGCCGCGAGCTGGCTGGTCACCGTCACCCTGCTCACCGGCGCGGTGTTCACCCCCGTGCTCGGCCGCGTCGGCGACATGTACGGCAAGCGCCGCGTGCTCGTCGCCTCGCTGGGCGTCCTCGTCGTGGGATCCGCGCTGTGTGCGGTCAGCTCCCAGATCGGCGTACTGATCGCGGGGCGCGCCCTGCAGGGGGCGGCCATCGCCGTCGTGCCGCTGGGCATCAGCATCCTGCGCGACGAGCTTCCGCCCGAGCGGGTGCTGTCGGCCGTGGCCCTGATGAGTTCGACGATGGGCATCGGCGCCGCCGTGGGCCTGCCCGTCGCGGCGGTGGTCATCGAGAACTTCGAGTGGCACACCATGTTCTGGGTCTCGGGCGCCATCGGCCTCCTCGACATCCTCCTGGTGCTCCGCTTCGTCCCGGAGTCCCCGCTCCGCTCCCGCGGCCGGTTCGACGCGCCCGGCGCGCTCGGGCTGACCGCCGCCCTGGTCTGCCTGCTGCTGGCCGTCACCCAGGGCGGCGGCTGGGGCTGGGCGTCGGCGCGCACCCTCGGTCTGTTCGCCGCCGCCGTCGTGATCGCGCTCGTCTGGGGGGCGTACGAACTCCGGGTGCGCACCCCGATGGTCGACCTGCGGGTCTCCGCGCGCCCCACTGTGCTGCTCACCAACATCGCCGCCCTGCTGATCGGCTTCGCGTTCTACGCCAACTCCCTGGTCACCGCGCAGATGGTGCAGGAACCGAAGGCCACCGGCTACGGGCTCGGCGCCTCGCTCGTCGTCAGCGGACTCTGCCTGCTGCCCGGCGGTGTGACGATGGTGGCGCTCTCACCCGTGTCGGCGCGCATCTCCGCCAAGCACGGCCCGAAGACCAGCCTGGCGCTGGCCGCCGGGATCATCGCCGTCGGCTATGTGGTGCGCTACTTCACCAGCCACAGCCTCTGGCTGATCATCGCGGGTGCCACGGTCGTCGCGGCGGGGACCGCGATCGCGTACTCCGCGCTCCCGGCGCTGGTGATGAGCGGCGTCCCCGTCAGTGAGACGGGCGCCGCCAACGGCCTGAACACCCTGATGCGCTCCGTCGGACAGGCCTTCTGCAGCGCCACGGTGGCCGCTGTGCTCGCCAACATGACGTTCCTGGCGGCCGGGCGCCAGGCTCCGACGCTCGGGGCCTATCAGCTGGTCTTCCTCATCGCGTCGGGCGCGGCGCTGCTGGCCCTCGCGGTGACCCTGTGCCTCCCGGCCGGCCGCGCGGGTACGGGTACGGTCGGGAGGAAACGCAGGAGCAGCGGCCGTACGCGGGCGCTGCCGATCCAGGAGGGCGCATGACCGCCCGAGTCACCACGGGGACGCCACCGGAAGCGGCGGCCACGGCTCCGGAAGGGGGCGCCACGGGCAAGGACGCGATCCTGCTCGCCGCCCGCCGGGCGTTCACACAGCGCCCGTACGCGGAGGTGACGATCCGGGGTATCGCGGCCGACGCGGGAGTGAGCGCGTCCCTCGTGGTGAAGCACTTCGGTCGCAAGGAGCAACTCTTCAACACCGTCGCCGACTTCGGGCCGGCCGCCGAGGAGCTCTTCGACGCCCCGCTCGGCGGGCTGGGCCGCCACATGGTGCTCACGCTCGTACGCCGGCGCAGGGAGCAGAAGGGCGACCCCTTCCTGAGGGTCGTCTTCTCCCTCGGCAACCAGGACGAACGCTCCCTGCTCCGCACCCGCTTCCACGAGCAGGTCACCGCACGTCTGACGGCCCGTCTCCCCGGCCGCGAACGCGCCCTGCGCGCCGAGCTGATCGCCGGGCACCTCATCGGCCTCGGGGCCACCCTGAGCCTCCACCGCGAGGGCGCCGGCTCCCACGCGACCCCCGAGCACCTCGCAGACCTGTACGCCCCCGCGATCCAGCGCCTGGTGGCGGGCTGACCCGCACGTGGCGAGGGGGTCCGGTCCACACCGACGAGGGGGACCTGGATGCAGGCCCCCCCGGAGGACTACCGCTGACCTGCCCGGTCACACCCGCAGGACGTCGATCCCCAGACCGGTGAACTCCTCGACGACGTCCTCGGGCGCGTCCCGGTCCGTGACCAGGACCGATACCGCGCCCGTCTCGCACACCTGGGCGAAGGCCCGGCGCCCGAGCTTGGAGGAGTCGGCGACCACGATCACCGTGCCCGCGCACTCGGCGAGGGCACGGTTGGCGCCGGCCTCGGACTCGTCGTGCGTGGCCGCACCGAAACGGGCGTGCACGGCGTCGACGCCGAGGATCGTGTAGTCGAGCGCGAGGCCGCGCAGGAGCGTGTCGACCAGGGGGCCGGCGAGTTCGTACGAATTCGGCCTGGCCACCCCGCCGGTGACGACGAGCTTCACCTGGGGGCGGACCGCGAGCTCGCCGGCGATGTTGATCGCGTTGGTCACCACGGTCAGCGCCACGCCCCCGCCCGAGGGCTCGGGCCGCAGAGCCAGTTCCCTGGCCACCTCGGAGGTCGTCGTGCCGCCGTTGAGGCCGACGGCGGAGCCCGTCGGGATCAGTTCGGCGGCGGCCTTCGCGATGCGCTGCTTCTCGTCGGCCCTGCGGGCCGCCTTGTAGCGCAGCGGCAGGTCGTAGGCGACGGCGCTCACCACCGCGCCGCCCCGGGTGCGGGTGAGCAGATTCTGCCGGGCGAGCTCGTCCAGGTCGCGGCGGACGGTGGCGGCGGAACAGCCGAGCTGTCCGGCGGCTTCGAGTACGTCGAGATGACCCTGGTCGCTGAGGATCTCCAGCAGCCGGGTCCATCGTGTGTGCGCTGCCACCGGATCCTCCTCGCTCGCAGCTCACAACCCTATCGCCCGGGCCGCGCCAGGACGTTCAGCAGACGTGCCACCTCCGCGGCGACCGCGTCGCGGGCCGGGCCGAGGTATGCGCGGGGGTCGGCGGCCTCGGCGTGGGTGTCGAGATGGGCGCGGACAGCCCGGGTGAACAGCTTGTTCAGGTGCGTGGAGATGTTGACCTCCGTCATGCCGGCGCCGACCGCCGCCGCGAGGCCCGCGTCGCCGACCCCCGAGGATCCGTGCAGGACGAGCGGGACCCCCACCGCGTCGCGCAGCCGGGAGATGAGGGCGAAGTCGAGGACCTTTTTTGAAGCGGATCGGAAAGGAGCAGCCGCCTCCGGCGAGGGCCGGAGGCGGCTGCTGAGGTGGTGAGCGACGAGCGCGGGGCTACTCGCAGGCGACTCCGTCGCCGTCACGGTCGAGATGGGATCCGTATCCGGGGTCCCCGCGGTGGATGGGCGCCGCCCCTGCGGCGCGTACGGCGGTGCAGTTGGCGTAGGAGGTGGCGCCGCCACCGGATCCGCCGCTCGAACTCCCGCCGCTCGAACTCCCGCCGTCGGAGCCCCCGCTGGAGGATCCGCCGCTCGATCCCGACGATCCGTACGGCTCGCAGCCGACGCCGTCGTTGTCCCGGTCCAGATGGGCGGCGTAGCCGGGGTCGCCGCGCCGGACGGGGGCCGCTCCGGCTGCTCGTGCGGCATCGCAGTTCTCGTAGTACACGGAGGGCTCGGCCGGCTTAGTGGCTTTCGCCTTCGGGGCCGGCGCGACCGTCGGCGTCGGCTTCGGGGTGGGTGTCGGGGACGGGGTGGGCTCGAAGACGGTGATGCGTACGACGGCGCTGCCGTCCGCCGGAGCCTTCCCCTTCACCGTGACGTCGTACGTGAACTCGTCCTTGCCCGCGTATCCGTCCGCCGGGGTGTACACGAGCTCGGTGCCCTGGACCGTGACCGTCCCGTGCGGGGTCGGGCTCTCCACGGTGAGGGTGAACTCGGCCTCCTCGTACGTGTCCAGAAGCGTGGCCTCGCTGCCGTCCTCCAGGGTCACGAGGTCGTTGGCCAGCGCCGCGACCTCGATCTCCTGCCCGGCCTCGGTGCCCGCCGTGTCGTCGACGAGTGCGAGCGCCCGCTCGGCGGAGGGCGATGCGGACGCCGCCGCCGGCTTCGCGTCCTGGCCCGTGCCGCCGCTGTCGCCGCCGCATCCCGCCAGGCTCAGTGCCAGAACTGCCACCCCCGCCGACATTCTGAGCCCGCTGTTCATCACGCGATTGTTCATGTGCCCCCCAAGGCGCTTCTGTGCCGCTGTGCAGCAGAGAGGGGCCGATGCTCGCAGCGGCGGTCAGGTGCGGCGCCGCCTTCCGTGGAAAAGAGGCTGAATTGTGATGAAAATGTGGAGGAAAGGTGGAGCCCCTCTGAAGGTGCGACGTCTGTGTGTAGGGAGCATGGACCCCCACGCGCGGCAGGATGTCCGGAAACCAGCTGCTCATGACGTGGCGTCACCTCCACACTGGGGCCCTGGCGATCGAGTCCTGCCGCCGCTGACGCCTGCTCAGGTGTCGGACGGTCACATGGCCCAGACGTAGGGGTGCGGTGCGCCTCACGGGGCGGCGGACCGCAGACCACACACGGGGGAGACCATGACGGAGCACGAGGACGCACACCGGCCACCAGAGGACGCACACCCGCCACCCGAGGGGTCTCCCTACGCCCCGCCGTCCGGCACATTCGGGCCCCCGCCCCCGCCGGACGTCCCGCCCCAGCACTCCGCGAATGCCGCGCCGCCCGGCGTCTTCGGGCCACCTCCGCAGGGCCCGTACCCTCCACAAATACCGCCGCAGTACTCCCCGTACGGCCCTCCGCCCGGCTACCCGCCCACAGGACCGTCCCTTCCGCCGCCCGCCGGGCGGCGCAGGCGTCTCCTGCTGTTCGGCGGCGCCGGGGTGCTGACCCTGGCGCTGCTGGCCGGGCTGCTGGCCTGGTTCTCCACCTCGGGCTCGGAGGAACCGGCGGCCGATGTGGACCTGAAGCCGTTCCGGGAGGCCGTGGCCACCCTGGCCGACGTCCCCGGCCTGCGGTACCAGGACTCCGGTGCCGGACTGATGAAGCGGGACGTCACTGTCACCGCCTCCGGCAGCCGTTTCGGTGACGCCGGACTCGACCGCGAGATCCTGCACATCCGTGGCAGGACCTTCGCCCGGCAGAAGGCCGCCTCCGGCACGGAGCCCGACGAGGACGCCTCCGGCGCGTGGGCGGCAGCGGACGAGAGCGACACCGTGACGGGCGAGGTGGTCGAGCACAGGCCGTCTCCGGCGGATCTGGCCACGAAGCTCTCGAAGGCGCTCGACAGGCTGGAGGGCATACCCGCCCCGGACGACCCGGCGAAGCCTCCGGCCGTCGGCGGCACACCGGCGCTCGCCGTGGACACCTCCGCGGGCCGGCTGCTCGTCACCGAGGAGAAGCCCCACCGGTTGCTGCGGCTCGAGTCCTACGGGGCCTCACCGCCGGAGTCCGGCGCTTCGGCGGAATCGGCCTCGCTCCGGCTGACGCCTTCCGCGGCCCAGGGGGACTCCGAGGACGGGGACCCCTCCGAGATCCCGGAGGTGACGGACGGCCCCCTCGAAGGAAGCGATTCCGAAAGCCTGGACCTGGCGCCGGTCACCGGCGATGCCGTCGATCCGATGTTCGACTCCTTGGAGAAGCAGACAAAGGAGCTGAACACCGCGACGGACAGCGGTGTCACCCTGGCCCTCAGCGGTTCGGGAACGGTGAAGTGCAGTTCCGGTGGGTGCACGGCGAGGAACGGCTTCGCCGGGCAGATCAACACCGGCGCCAAGAGCCGCCTGACGGACGGCAAGGTCACCGCCGTGATGACCGCCACCTTCAGCATCGACGGCAGGTCCGCGGGCCGGTGCACCAGCCCGCAGAGCTCCTTCGCGGTCACCGGCACCAGCGTCTCCGGCAGCCTGTCCTGCTCCAATCCCGGCGCCGGACCGACCTTCGCCTCGGTCGAGGCGCAGAAGAAGGCCGACGCACGGGCCCGCTCCCGGGCCAACGGCGGCCGTCCGGTCCAGTACCGCGTTCCCTACCGCGCCGATACCCTGATCAGCGCCCGCGCTTTGGCGACGACAGAGGTCAAGAAACTCGTCGAGCGAGTACGTCAGGAACGCGACGGCACCGGCTGCAAGCTCGGCGGTTCCGCCTCCGGCGCGTCGACCGGTTCGGGCGGCACCGCCGGGACTGTCGTGCCGCTGCGCGTCGCCGTGTACGTCCACGGCCCGTCGACCATCCGGACCGGGCTTCTCGCCGCCGCCAAGTGCCCGGACGAGAAGGCCCTGAAGGAAGCGGACAGGATCACCGAGCGGGCCGCGGCGGGCAAGATGCGCAAGGCCGGCAACTACCATCCCCACTTCGGTGAGGAGCGGGTGAGGGAGATCCTCAAGAACCCGGACGCGGTGTACCTCTCCCAGGGGAACCGTGGGAACCTCATCTACCGGCAGGGTGAGGACATCGTGGTCACGAAGGGGCCCGGAGCGGGTGCGGGCGACGTCATCACGGGTTACGGGCCTTCCGGGAAGAAACTGGAGAGCGGAGTCAGGGCGCATGGCGGATCACCTGACGACCCGGGGCCCCCGGTGACCCACGAAGACATCGTGAACGGAAAGGTCCCCGGCAAGAACGGCTTCCTGGCACCCGCCGTACGGATCCGCTGAGGAGGCGATCACGGTGAGGATCACGGTCGGCGACACCATGACCGCCGAGACGACGGACACACCCCTCGCGTTCACCCCCCGATTCGGCTTCAGCGATCTCGAGTTGGTCGTCGCGGGGTACGCGGACCCGGCCGGACGCGAGCGGCAGCTGCCGGACACCTTCGGCAGCATGCAGTGGCTCTGGTCGGAGGACGAGCATCTCCGTTTCGACCGGGGCAGCCGGGAGCTGTGCAGCCTCACGCTCTTCGTGCCCCCTGAGTCCGTGCCACCTGAGTCCGTCGCCGTGCCGCAGGGACACACCGCGCACGACGATCCGCCCACGCGCCCGGGGGGACTGCGCGCGGACGAGGCCCGGGATTTCGCCATGCCTCAGACCGGGGTCTTCCACTGCGACCCCGGGGGCACCGAACTGCGGTGCCTCCGGGACGTCGAAGCGCTCGGCCGGAAAGTGGACGCACGGCTCGGTATCGCCCCCGACGTGGCCCTCCTCGTCCAGGACGGGGCAGTGATCGGCTGGAGCCTCCGCGACCCCGCGCGCTATCTGACGGACGGGTTCGCCGAGCCCCCGCCCACACCGCCGGCCCCCGCCACCAGGCTCCTGCTGGCCGAGTGCCTGGAGCTGGTCTCCTCCCCGCTCGTCGACGAGGTGATGGACAAGGACGCGGCTGCCTGGCGCAGGCTCCGGGCAGCCGAACAGGCCCTGCGTGAACAGCAGGACGACCGGGACCGCGCGGAGGTCCTGCACAGGGTCATCAGCCGGCTCGTCGAGGACTACGAGGCCTGAGGCAGAAGCCCTGGGGCCTCTCACTCGGACAAGACCCCGGACAAGACCCCGGACAAGACCCCGGATCAGACGCCGGATCAGGCCATGGCCTGGATACCGATCACGTCGAGCAGGCCGAGCCGGGCGGCGTCGTCGCTCCCGGGGGCCGCGGTGTACGCGACGACCCGCAGGTCGCTGCCCGCGGCGACCAGGACGTCGCAGTCCAGGGTGAGCGTGCCGATCTCGGGATGGACGATGGTCTTGGCACCGGCCTGGTGGGTGCCCACGATGCCCGAGTCCCACAGCCCGGCGAAGTCGGCGCTGCTCTCGCGCAGGTCCTTGACCAGGGAACGCAGCCCCAGGTCGGCCGGGTAGCGGGCGGTGGCCGCCCTGAGGTCGGCGACCGTCGTCGCCTCGAAGGCGGCTTTCTGCTCCGGCGTCTGGCGCACCCGGCCGGGCAGGACGGTGAAGTGCCGCCAGACCAAGTTGCGTTCACGCCCGCGCAGCGCGGACGGGTCGCCGATCAGGGCCGCCCAGGACCGGTTCCACTCGACGAGGTTCCACGCCGCGTCATGGACGCTCAGCGGGGCGCCGTTCATCTGGTCGAGCAGCCTGCGGAGTCCCGGCGGGATGTGGTCCGAGATGTGACCGGGCCCTGGTTCGGGCTGTCCCGCGAGCAGGTACAGGTAGGTGCGTTCGGCCTCCGAGAGGCGCAGCGCGCGGGCCAGGGAGGCGAGGACCTGCGGGGACGGGGAGATGGCCCGGCCCTGTTCGAGGCGGGTGATGTAGTCGACGGAGAGGGCTGCGAGCTGGGCCAGTTCCTCGCGCCGGAGCCCCGCCGCCCGCCGTACCCCGCCGGCGGGCAGCCCGACCGTGTCCGGGGAGATTCGGTCCCGCCAGCCGTGCAGGGCCTTGCCCAGGTCGTTGGTGCCCGGGTGCCCGGGCCGGGCCTTCGACGGTGCGTCCTTGGATGCGCTCACCTCTCCAGTATCCGGGCAGGGCCGCCGCACAGCCTGGTACTGCCGGTCCACCCGCTGAGGCGGGCACTCCCTGTCCGCCGCCGCTGCGAGCAGGGTGAAGGCATGACCCCATCGTCTGCCGAACACGGGAGCACCACCATGACCACCACCCTCATCACCGGAGCGAACAAGGGCCTCGGCTTCGAGACCGCCCGCCGTCTCGTCGCGGCCGGTCACACCGTCTACGCCGGGGCGCGCGACACCCGGCGCGGCGAGGAGGCCGCGGCGCGGCTCGGGGCGCGCTTCGTCCAGCTCGACATCACCGACGAGGACTCCGTCGAGGCCGCCGCGGCGCTCGTACGGAAGGACGCGGGCCGGCTGGACGTCCTGGTCAACAACGCCGGGATCGCCGGTGCCCGCAAGCCGGTGGGCGAGGTGACCGGGGCGGACATGCGGAGCACCTACGAGACCAATGTCTTCGGCGCCGTACGCGTGACCAGGGCCTTCCTGCCGCTGTTGGAGGCCGGGAAGGACCCGGTCGTCGTGAACGTGGCCAGTGGCCTCGGCTCGCTGGCCGCGACGAACGACCCGAGCCGTGTCGAGTTCACCGTGGCGGCGCTCGACTACAACTCGTCCAAGACCGCGCTGGTCATGATCAATTCGCAGTACGCGAAGGCCTACCCGGGCATCAGGTTCAACGCCGTCGACCCGGGCTACACCGCCACCGACCTCAACGCTCACACCGGCCCCAACACGGTGGAGGAGGGCGCGGACATCATCGTGCGTATGGCCCTCATCGGCGCCGACGGCCCGACCGGCGGCTTCTTCGACGAGGCCGGCCCCGCCGCCTGGTGAGCCCCGCGCCGGGCGGCATATTCGATGGCCCGGCGTCCGGACCCGCCCGTACGGTACGCGCATGACCGCGCAGCTCCGCCTGGAGAAGGTGACCCCGGACAACGTCCTCGACGCGTGCCGGCTGAAGGTCGCCCCTGGCCAGGAACGGTTCGTCGCCCCGGTCGCACGGTCCCTGGCCGAGGCGTACGCCGATCCTGAGACGGCCTGGCCCCGGCTGGTCCACGACGGCGACCGGCTGGTCGGCTTCGTGATGGCCTTCTTCGACGTACGGTTCGATCCCGCGAACCCTGAGGACCGGCTCCGCTCCGGTCTCTGGCGGCTGGCCGTCGCCGCGGACGAGCAGGGCAAGGGATACGGGCGCTTCGCCGTGCACGCCGTGTGCGAGGAGATCCTGCGGCGTGGGCAGAAGCGGGTGACCGTGACCTGGACGCCGGGGGAGGGCGGCCCGGAGGAGTTCTATCTCAGGCTCGGTTTCCGGCGGACCGGGGAGATGAGCGAGGACGAGGTGGTCGGCGAGATGGACCTGCCGCGCACGTGACCGTCCCCGCTCCCCGGTGATCCACATGCGGTCCGGGGCCGGGAGCGCGAGGATCGGGATACGGGCGGCGGTCCGGCCGCGCCTCGGCCCTCTCGGGCCGGTCTCCCTTCCAGGCGCTCCGGTCCGCCTCCCGGCTCAGCCACCAGGGGGGTCTGGAGGTACTGGATGCCGCGGCCCCTGTGGACAGGAGCGATCAGCTTCGGACTGGTCACGATCCCGATCAAGGTGGTCTCCGCCACCGAGAACCACTCGATCTCCTTCCACCAGTACCACCAGGAGGACATGGGCCGGATCCGCACCCGCAAGGTGTGCGAGATCGACGGCAAGGTCCTCTCGCAGGACGAGATCGGCAAGGGGTACGAGGTCGCCAAGGACCGGACCGTGCCCGTCACCGACGAGGAACTCGACCGGATGCCGCTGCCGACGGCGAAGGCCATCGAGATCATCGCGTTCGTCGAAGCCGGCACCATCGATCCCGTACGGATCAGCGACAGCTACTACCTCGCGGTCGACGGCCAGGTCGCGGCGAAGCCGTACGCCCTGCTGCGGAAGGCCCTGGAGCGCAGCGACAAGGTCGCCGTGGCGAAGTTCGCCTGGCACAACCGTGAGCGGCTCGGCCTGCTGCGGGTGCGGGACGACGCGATCGTGCTGCACTCGATGCGCTGGCCGGACGAGATCCGCAGCCCGGAGTCCCTCGCCCCCCGGGAGACGGAGCTGGACGAGGACGAGATCGAACGCGCCGTGCAGCTCACCGACAGTATGGCCCTGGACGGCATCTCCGGCTTCCGTGACCGCTACCGGGAGGCCCTGGAGGAGCTGCTCGCGGCCAAGTCCGAGGGCAAGGCGCTTCCGGCGGCGGCGGGGGCCGAGGAGGAGGAGCCGGGCAAGGTCATGGACCTGATGGCCGCGCTGAACGAGTCCGTGAAGGCGGCCAAGGAGACGCGGGGCGAGGACGCGACCGTGCACGAGATGACACCGGGCAAGCGCCGCGCCCGGAAGAAGGCCGCCCCGGCGGGGAAGAAGACGGCCGCGAAGAAGACGGCCGCGAAGAGGACGGACTCCAAGTCGGCGACGGCCAAGAAGCAGCCGGCGAGGAAGGCGGCGGCGAAGAAGCGGACCGCTTCCTGACCGGTGCCCGGGCCGGTCACTCCAGGTCGTCCGGCGCCAGGTCGTCCGGTGCCAGGTCCGGACGCAGCCGGTGCCAGGAGGGATGACGCAGCCGCCCCGCCTTCGTCCGCGTCGCGTACCGCACCTCGCCGACCAGCCGTGGCAGCACCCAGCGGGCGCCGGCGACCGGAGGCGTCTCGTCGAAGGGGCAGGTGTCGACCGCGGCGACGTGGAGCAGTTCGGCGAGCCCGGTCCGCTCGGCGTCGCTCCACCCCGTACCGACGCTGCCCGCATAGCGCAGGCCGCCGCCCGGGAGCCGCTCGCCGACCAGCAGTGCACCGGGCAGGCCGCCCAGCCGCCCGCGTCCCGGCACCCAGCCGCCGACGACCACGTCCACCGTGCGGGCATGGCGGATCTTGATCCACGTACGGGCGCGGACCCCGGGCTCGTACACCGAGCTCAGCCGCTTCGCGATCACGCCCTCCAGCCCCGCCTCCCGCGTCATGGCCAGGGCCTCCTCGTCGTGTCCCACGACCACCGCGGGCGTCGACCAGTGCGGCCCGTTCAGCCCGAGCCCCTCCAGCGCCGCCCGCCGCTCGACGTAGGGCAGCGGTACGAGGCTGCTCTCACGCAGGAACACGGCGTCGAACAGCACCAGGCGGGCCGGGACCCGCTGCGCCATGCGGGCGGCCTTCGCGGGCGATCCGGAGAGCCCCATCCGCGACTGCAGCCGCTCGAAGTCGCTGCGCCCCTGGTCGTCCAGCGCGACGATCTCGCCGTCCAGCACCGCCGGTACGCCGCCGAGCGCCGGCCCGAGCGCCGCCAGATCCGGATAGGCCGGGGTGATGTCGGCCCCGGACCTGGCCAGCAGCTGGAGCGAGCCGTCCCCCGGCAGATAGGCCATGGCGCGCTGGCCGTCCTGCTTCACCTCGTACGCCCACTGCTCGTCGGTGGCGGAGGGTGGCAGGCGGCCGGGGGTGGCGAGCATGGGAGCGATCCGGGGCAGAGAGGCCATGGCGGCACCCTCTCAGCCGTGACGCCTCCGGGCGCGCGGACACCCCCTACGCTTCCTGGTCGGCCGCCCGGTAGGTGCACACATGCACGCCCGTGCCGCTGACCTCCGTCGACACCAGTTCGAGCGGGCGCAGCGCACCGTCGCCGGGGAAGATCGTCTTACCGCCGCCGACGATCACCGGCATGATCATGAGCCGCAGCTCATCGGCCAGGCCCTCGTGCAGCAGGGTCCGTGCGAGCGTGGGGCTCCCCATCACCAGCAGGTCGCGGCCCTCGGCCGCGCGCAGCTCCCGGATGCGGGCGACGGCCGTGTCGCCGGGGATGCGGGTGGTGTTGGACCAGGTCAGCTTGTCATCCCCCAGAGTGCTGGAGACGACGTGCTTCGGGATGGAGTTCATCCGGTCGGCGAAGGGGTCGCCCGCCCGCTCCGGCCACGCCGCGGCCATGTTCTGCCACGTACGGCGCCCGAAGAGCAGCGCGTCGGCGCCCTTCAGCGCGGCGTCGAAGGCGCCGCCCACCACCTCGTCGAAGAACGGGTGCGTCCAGCCGCCGTGCGTGAAGCCGCCGTCGGTGTCCTCCTCGGCGCCTCCGGGCGCCTGCACGACTCCGTCGAGACTGATGAACTCGCTGATGACGATGCGCACGGCTTCGCTCCTCTTTCCGGTCCGGATGTACGGCTATGAAGACTGACGCACATCCCGAAAGTAATCGGTGTTCTCCGCACATGAGTTGAGGCACGCGGAAACGCACAGGACGGGCGTGCGCCGACATGGCACCATGTGCCGCATGACGACGAACCGAAAGGTCCATGCCGCGTAACCGCGCAGGACACCGCCGCGGCCCGGCGCACCATCGCCGGCCGGACGGCACGAGTACGGTCATCGACGGCCTGTCCGCGCGCACGCTCGCGGAGATCACCCGTCTCGAACTGAGCCGCAACTACCTCGCGCCGGGCGAGGTCAGTGCTGCCGTACGCACCTGGAAGCAGCACAGGCGGCAGCCGCAGAAGGTCCTGTGGCGCGAGGACGAGCTGGGCAGCACCCACTGGGACTGCTGCGGCGATCCGCATGAGGCGCGGGAGCTCCTCGGCACAGTGATGGCAGCGGTGTCGCCGCGTGCGGCCCGCGAGCTCCGGCGCGTCGTCAGCAGACTCGACGGGTGACCGGAAGCCGCCTTCCCTCCCTCGCGCCCTCGAAGTCCAGTGGGCCGGAGACCGCCTGCGCGCCCATCGGGACTGAGACCGAGGGGCGGCCCTGGAAGGTCACGGGCCGTGTGGTCCCCGCCTCCATCGCGCGCGCCTGAGGATGGACGATCTCCGGATCACGGTGGTGCTCCCTCTGGCTGGGTGGGGGAAGCAGGGTGAACCCGTGTCAGGGGGCGGCGACTTCACCACGCGGGGCCTCGATGACGCGCTCGTAGTCCTGTCGGGGAAGGGAGGGTTCACCGGCCGGCAGGGGGTGGGGATCCCGGCCGGCCGATGAACCCGGCTCGGGTCAGGCTGTCGTGCCGAAGACGGTGGCCTCCTGGGAGGTCTGGGTGATGCCGTTCGCACCGTTGAAGATGCGCTCGCCCCAGGAGCTCAGCCGGCTCGGGTCGAAGTCGATGGCCAGGTCGAGGACCGGGTCGGTGTTGCCGCTCCAGGACCAGGCCAGGTAACCGAGGCCGAGCTGCTCGGCGGTGGCCACCATGGTGTCCTCGTCCGGGTCCCCGTACTGGTCGGCGGGTCCGCCGAACTCACCGATGACGAGCGGAAGTCCGGCGTCGACGAAGGCGTTCAGGTAGTCCGTGACCGCCTGGGCCGTGTTGTAGACGCTGTACATGTGGATCGAGAAGATCAGGTTGCCCGTGGTGTCGGCGTCGTACACGGCCTGGGCGTCGGCGCGCATGACGCCCTGCCAGTCCTGGCCCCAGTTGGGCGCGTCCACCATGATCGTGTGGGCGAATCCCGCGTCGCGCAGCTTCTGGACGGCGGCGGTCGTGGGGGCGGTCCAGCCCTCGGGGTCCGTGTTGCCCCAGGGCTCGTTGCCGATGTTGATGATGACGTAGTCCTCCTGGCCCGCGAGTACGTCCTTGAGGGTGAGCCAGTAGTCGGCCGCGTGGTCGAGGGTGCCCGCCGCGGTGTCCTCGCCGTAACCGGTGGTGTCGTGCACCTCCAGGACGCAGATCAGCCGGTTGGCCTTGCAGTCGTCGACGATGCCCGCGACCTCCTCGGGGCCGTTCTCCGTCCAGCGGTAGCCGTCGGAGAGGACGACGCGGACGGTGTTGGCGCCGAAGGCCTTGATGTCGGCGAGCGACTGGGTCTCGCCCGGGTACCAGGTGTGCGCGTGGTTGACGCCGCGCATGACGAAGTCGTTGCCGTTGCCTTCCAGCAGACGGCCGTCGCTGATGTGCAGGCCGGTCGCCGCGGCTTCCGCGGGCCTGGCCTGCGCCGCGGCCGGGCCGAGCGCGCCCAGCAGGACGACGCCGAGAAGGGCCGCCAGGCCCTTCGACAGGAGGGTCAGGGGGCTCTTCCGTGCCGTACTCGTTGCTGATCTCACTGCGACTCCAGAGAGTGGGGTGCCGGGACGCAAACATCGGATGGCCTTATGGGAGCGCTCCCATGAAGCCATCTGGGCAGGGGCACGTCAAGGCTTCGCGCACACTTCGGCACCCCGGCCGCGCAGCGCCCCCTGCGCCCGGCCCCACGCCCGGGCGCGGGACCGGCCGCTGTCGCGTCAGGCCTTGCTGGTGCAGATCGCGTTGTACGGGCGGCCCGGGCTCGGGAAGAGCTCGATGGGGTTGTCCGCCTCCGCCGGGCACTCCTCGGCGGTCTTGGCCAGGGCGAGGACCTTGTTCCCGCCGCTCGCGCAGGCCACTTCCTTCGCCTCGTCGCTCACGCAGTCGCCCACCACGAGCTGGCCGCCGCCCGCGCCGGCGTCTCCGGGATGCTCGCCGGAGAGGTTCCGGCCGCAGATGGTCTTGCTGGGGATGCCGCCGGTGGACGCGTCCCCGCCGAAGGAGACCTTCACGGAGATGATCTCGTCGGTCCCGGCCGGACACTCGACGGCCCCGGCGAAGATCTCGCCGTCCTTGACCTCCAGCGCCTTGATCGTCGCCTTGGGGTCGTCGCAGTCGAGTCCCTGGAAGCCGTCCTTCGACTGGCTGGTGTCCGGTCCCGCGCAGTCGCCGACCTTCCAGTCCCTGGACTTCTGGCTGTCACCCTTCGACGACCCGCTGCCGCTGTCCGAGAACGGGCCGCAGGCCGTGGTGGCTCCGAGCACGAGTGTGAGCATCAGAACGCCCTTCGCGCAGTCCTGGAAGACCGTGCGCGTGCTGCGCGTCGACAGGGAACCGGTGCTCCCCGGACGGGTGTTCCGGGGTCTCGTACTGCCGTGGGCGGTCATGCTGCTCCTCGTATACGTGGCGTGTCCCGCGCGGTACCCGCTGTGACCGCGCGGCAGTTCGGGCCTGAGGACGGCGGAATCACGCCGGACGGTTCCCGGGGGCGTGGAGCACTGTGCTCCCGCACAGGCTTTTCACAGACAGGCGGGAGCGCGCCCGCTCGGCGGGGCGGTCCCCGGCGAAGCGGGTCAGCGCAGCGCCTGCGAGCCGATGACCGCGAGGAGGCGCAGTCTCTCGTGGCTCTCGCTGCCCGGAACCGCGGTGTAGACGAGCAGGCGGTGTGACTGTTCGGGGTCGAGGAGGTTCTGGCAGTTCAGTTCGAGGGCGCCGACCTCCGGGTGGATGAAGCGCTTGACGTGATCGGGGCGGATGCCGATCTCGTGCTTGTCCCACAGGCCGCGGAATTCGTCGCTCCGCGTGAGGAGGAGCTCGGCGTAGTGAGCGGCGCGGGAGCCGGGGCCTCGCAGCGCCGCCACTTCACGCAGGCCGGACGTGAACATCCGGGAGAGGAACGCGTGCTCCGTCGGCGCGTAGAGCTCGCGGGTGGCCGGGTCGGTGAACCAGCGGTAGCCGATGCTGCGCGCCGGTCCGGTGTAGCGGGTCGTGTCGCCGCTGAGGGCCCTGCCGAGCGGGGTCTGGCGCAGCGTCTCCCCGAGCTCGGTGACGACCTCCGCGGGCGTGTCGTCCAGCCGGTCGAGGATGCGCAGCAGACCGGGGCTGATGTGCTCACCGAGGGTGCCCGTGCCCGTGCCCCGGACGGGCGGGGTGTGGCCGGCGAGACGGCACAGGTGGTCCCGCTCGTCGAGGGAGAGGTGCAGCCCCTGCGCTATCGAGGCGATCATCGGCAGGGACGGATGCGGGCCGCGCTCGCGCTCCAGCCTGGCGTAGTAGTCGGTCGACATGTGGCAGAGCTCGGCGACCTCCTCGCGGCGCAGCCCGCTGGTTCTGCGCCGCTGTCCGCGCGGGAGTCCGACATCCTCGGGTTGCAGCAGCTCCCGGCGGCGCCGCAGGAACGCCGCGAGCCCGGCTCGGTCGATCTCCATGTGCTTCTCCTTCTCGTACTGATCCTTTCTAGCGCGCGCACCCGCGCTTATCCACGGATCGCCGATCCCCCTCCGGTCGCGTATCAGTGGATCGGGAGTCCCTGGATAGGTCCGGCCGCCGGGGTCACGGTGGGGGACGACGACATCCTCAGGGAATCAGGAGTGCACACATGTCACGCCAAGTCATCGACATCGATGTTCCCGATCTGACCGGGCGGCGCGCTGTCGTCACCGGGGCGAGTGACGGGATCGGGCTGGGCATCGCCATGCGTCTGGCCGCCGCAGGCGCGGAGGTCGTCATGCCGGTCCGCAATCCGCGTAAGGGTGAGGGGGCGGTCGCCAGGATCCGCGAGCGGACCCCCGGCGCGAACGTGTCGCTGCGCGCCCTCGACCTCTCCTCGCTGGCCTCCGTCGCGGAGCTCGGCGAGTCCCTGCTGGACGAGGACCGCCCCATTCACCTCCTCGTCAACAACGCCGGAGTCATGACCCCGCCCGACCGGCAGACGACGGCCGACGGCTTCGAGTTGCAGTTCGGCACCAACCATCTGGGTCACTTCGCCCTGGTCAGCCATCTGCTGCCGCTGCTGCGGGCCGGCCGGGCCCGTGTGACGTCGCAGGTCAGCATCGCGGCGAACAGCAACGCCATCAACTGGGACGACCTGAACTGGGAGCGTTCCTACAACGGCATGCGCGCCTACAGCCAGTCGAAGATCGCCTTCGGTCTCTTCGGCCTCGAACTCGACCGGCGCAGCAGAGCGGCGGGCTGGGGCATCACGAGCAACCTCTCCCACCCGGGAGTCGCACCGACGAGCCTGCTCGCCGCCCGCCCCGAGGTGGGCCGCGCCAAGGACACGCTGGGGGTGCGCCTGATCCGCACCCTGTCGGCCCGCGGTGTCATCGTCGGAACGGTGCGCACGGCGCAGCTGCCCGCCCTCTACGCCGCCACTTCCCCCGAGGCGACGGGCGGCGGGTTCTACGGTCCGAGCGGGATCGGGCACCTGGGCGGCCGTTCTGCGGAGCAGAAGCTGTACAGCCGTCTGCGCAGCGCCGAGGAGGCACAGCGTGTCTGGCGGATCTCCGAGGAACTCGTGGGCGTCCACTCCCCGGGATAGGTGTGCTGTTCGGGTCCTTCAGGCGCCCGGGAGGAAGAGGCAGAACGGATGACCGTGAGGGTCTCGCAGGACCCGCACGTCGTCCTGAGGCTGGTGCTCCTCCAGCGTCGCGCCCAGGGCACAGGCCCGCTCCGTCTCCGCCTCCAGGTCGTCGACCCGGATGTCCAGGTGCGCCTGCATCTGCTGGGCGCCCCGGCGCTGCGGCCACTCCGGAGCGATGTGATCGGGTTCCAGCTGGAAGCTGAGGCCGGGCCGTTCCTGTCCGGGATCCTTCAGGCGGGTCCACTCCGGATCGCGCTCGGCTTCCTCCCAGCCCAGCAGGGCCCGGTAGAAGTCGGCCAGCGCGGGAGGATCGGGAGTACCGAGAACGAAGCCGCCGAGCGTTGTCGTCATGCTTCCCACCTTGCCCCGGCGACCCGTCCCACACATCTGCTCATGCCCGCCGTCCGCGGCCGGGGAGCCGGTGGGGACGCCCAGGCGTGCGCTTTCATGGACAACCGCCCCCGATCAGGCCTCCCTGCTCGCGCGCGCCGACGGTCCCGCCGGAACCGGCTGCCGGGGCAGGGCCGGGGCGGCGGACAGCCACCTCTTCGAGGCCGGTGAGGTCCTGGACTTCGGACTCGCCTGGATCGAGGAGAAGCTGTCCGCCACCCGGCAGTGAACCCGCTCAGGCGGCGGACCGTTCCACGGGAATCCACAGCTCGGCGTCCGCCGTCGCCCCGTCCTCCGACAGCCGCACGCCGAGGATCTCGGGCCCCGGCCTGCTGGCGTACGGGTTCGACGGGAACCACTGCGTGAACACGTCCCGCCAGAGGTACTGGAGCGCCTCAGGGAACTGGCCGGAGTGCTCGAAGACGGCCCACAGGCCCGCTGGGACGGCCAGGGCATCCATGTCCTCGGGGACCTCGGCGCCCGTCACCACCCCGTGGTAGTAGTCGAGTTCGGTCCCCTCGGCCCGGCTCGGGTCGAGCTGGTCGCTGACCCCGACGATCCCGTCCGGCTCCTGATCGGCGAGTGCGGCGATGCGCCGCACCATGCCCCGGTCGATGCCCCGGATGAACTCGGCGATGGCCGGATTGGCCCCCTCATGGACGAGCGGTACGCGGGCCTTCTTGCCGACCACACGGAACTCGGCCTTGTCCACGATCCTGTATCGCATGCTGCTGCTCCCTTCGATGATGAGGCGGAAGGACATCCGGGGCTGGGAGTGCAGAACCGCACCCGTGCGCCGGGCCTCGCCCGGACCCACGCCGTGCATGGCCCGGAACGCCCGCGCGAAGGACTCGCCCGAGCCGTAGCCGTACCGCGTCGCGATGTCCAGCAGCGTCCGGTCATCGGCGAGCACCTCGGCGCCCGCCACGGTCAGCCGTCTGCGCCGGATGTACTCCGACAGCGGCAGGCCCGCCAGTGCCGAGAACATCCGCCGGAAGTGGTATTCCGACGTCGTCGCGATACGTGCGAGGTCGGCCACCTCGACCGGCTGGTCGAGGTGGGACTCGATGTGCTCCATGGCCTGGTTCAGCCGGTCCAGCATCCCGGACTCCTTCCTTTCGTCTCTCACGTTAGGAAGGACCCACCCTGCCGGACCCGACATCCTGTGCCCGATGCGGTGGGGTGCGCGGCGGGTTGTTCGGCCCGTCTTCCGGCTGCGTTCACCAGGCGTTACGGCGGCAATCGTCAGACCCCCCGACGATCCATGCATGACGCACATGACTCGTGTAAAGGCCTCCACCTGCGCCCTGGCCGCCGCGCTCCTCGTAGGAATCACCGCCCCCGCCGTCTCGGCGCACGGCGCCCCCGCCGGCCATGCGCAGGGCTCGCACGCACGCATTCCGTTCACTCAGGCCGAGGTCACGGCGTCGGACGACGGTTCGTACACGGTGGAGTGGAAGGCGCCCGGTGTACGCCGCGTTGCCATCAAGGCGAACGGGCGCACGGTGGCCTCCGGCGGAGCGTCCGGCAAGGTCACCGTGCGGGGGCTGCCCGCCGCCGACCGTCAGTGGTTCGACCTGGCGCCCGAGCGGGGCGGCTCCCTGCACCTCGCCGACCGGCTCATCGCGCTCGAAGGATCCGTCAACTTCCGTGACGCGGGCGGCTACCGCACCGCCGACGGCCACTGGGTGAAGATGGGCGAGGTCTACCGCTCCGACGCCCTGGACAAGCTCACCGACGCCGATCTGGCGAAGCTGCGGCGGCTGTCGGTCCGTACGGTCTACGACCTGCGCATGGAGTCCGAGCGCTCGGCCGCGCCCGACCGCGTCCCGGCAGGCACGACGCACGTCGTGGCGGACGTGCTGGCGGGATCGCCGACCTACACCGAGATGCCGACGACCCCGGAGGAGGGCGTCGCGATGATGGTCGAGGGCGAGAAGTTCATGGTCAGCGGCGACACCGCAAAGGCCGCCTACCGCTCGGTGTTCGGCGGGATCGCGGACGAGGACTCGCGCGCCGTGGCCTTCCACTGCACGGCCGGCAAGGACCGCACGGGCTGGGCGAACGCGGCCCTGCTCACGGCGCTCGGCGTCCCGCGTTCCACCGTCATGGAGGACTACCTGGCCTCCAACGACTACCGGGCCGAGGCCAACGCCGCCGCGCTCGCCTCGATGCCGGCCGATCAGGCGGCGGTGTACAAGCCGCTGCTGGACGTGCGCCCCGAATACCTCAACTCCGGATTCGACGAGGTGCGGTCGGAGTTCGGCTCGTTCGGCGCGTACGAGAGGAAGGCGCTCGGCCTCGACGCCAAGGACATCCGCGAGCTGAAGCGGGACCTGCTGGTGGGCTGAGCCGGCGTGCAGCCGCAGGTGGCTCAGGGAGACTTCAGCAGGTCCCTGAGTCCGGCGGCGAGCGTACGCACGTCCTCCTCGCTGGGCCGGTCCACCGGCACCTCGGGCGCGGCGTCCTGCCCCGGCGCGCGGCACGGGCGGCACAGGCCGTCGGGCAGGGCTTCGGGGCGGCCCGGGGTGCCGCACTTGGCGCACTCCAGCATCACGCGGTGCACGGGCGTTCCCGGTGCGGGCGGCGCCGGGGCGGCGGGCACGTGCGCCGGGATCTTGTCGGTGAGGCGGCGGCGTACGAAGCCGACCGGGGAGTCGACCTGCGGCGGGAGCCCGGCGGTGAGGGCCTGCGTGAGGTAGTCGGCATCCACACCGCGCGCGAACCATGCGGCGGCCAGGGCCTCCAGGACCGTGCAGTCGGCGGCGGACAGAGGCAGGCGGGAGTCGACGCGGCCCAGGCGCGCCAGTGCGAGGTAGGCGGGGGAGGGCTCGGCGGTGGCCGCGACACGCTGCGGGGGCACCACGGGCACGGGAGGGGCGGGCTGCGGCGGTGCGGCGGGGGTGGCCGCAGGGTCGCAGGGCTGTGCGGCCGTGGCTGCCGGGGTGAACTCGACGGGCCCCGGGGCGAACTCGGCGATAGCCGGGGTGAGCTGGGCCGTCGCCGGGGTGACCTCGGTGGCAGCCCACCACTCGTTGTCGCGGGCCGTGCGCGACCAGAACGTCCGGGAGACCCAGCGGACCTGCCCCTGCTCGCCGACGAGGCACCGTACGCGGCGTAGATATCCGGCGGTGGCCAGCGCCTTCAGCGCCGAGCCGACGGCCTGCTGGCCGTACAGCGGCAGCTGCCTGGCGAGGCTCTTGACGTCCATCGACGCGCCGTCGGGGAGCTGGTCGATGAACCCGGCGACGTACCGCTCGCGGGCGGGCAGCAGGGCGAAGTCCTCAGCGGTGCGAGGGAGTTGATCCGGCATCGAGCGCTTGCCGTAACCGGGGTTGGCCATCGGGTACGGGCGCGAGGATGCGGGGGCGCGCAGGGCGGAGTTACTGTGCTGGATAGCCACGGGATCGCTTTCGTCCGATCTTGCGGTCAGACCCCGGCCTGGTGCGACTAACACCGCGTCGGGGTCGTTTGGTCTTCGCACCGTAAGCAGCCACCACGCTCCGCCGCAAGTCAGTCACGATTAGTCATACTTGCTGGCCGTGACGGGTCAGGGAGGTCGGGGAGGTTTTCCCAAACCCCCTTCTTTCCCTACCGGTTAAAGGCACCGCTCGAATCCCGGCCCTCGGATCCCGGCGCCCGGATCCCGGCGCCCGGATCCCGAAGCTCAAGCGTCGGGCGGAAGCTCTGATTCCGTCCCCCGAAGGTGTGAACCACCCACCCCGACGCTCGCACCCCGAGCTCCGAGTCCCGGGACCGGCCCGCGCACCGGAGCCCATCTCGGCGTCACAGAACCCTCGCCACCGGAAGGGATGACACCGAAGGCGCGGTACAGCTCTGACGGCGAGGAGCCCCGGCCCATCCGCCACGGGGGTGCGGACGAGCCGGGGCTCGCGGGTGAGCTGGAGTTCTATCTTGCCGGTTCCATCTCAGTCACGGAGGCCAGGCGCACGGCGCGGGCCAGGCCGTTCACGTCCAGCGTTTCGAGGTGCTCCACGAGCGCCCGTCGCGTCTCCCGCAGGGTGTCCGCCAGTGCCGGCTCCCCGAGGAGATTGCCGGGCAGGACCACGCGACGGAACTCCGGGTTATCGATCGCTGATGCGACGAGCTTCTCTGCCAGCCAGAGGGGTGTTCGCTCCCGTATCGCGAACGTGAGATGAACCGTCCCCTCGTCGGAGTCCAGGGCATGAGGGTTGTGGACCCATCCACGCGGGAGAACGAGGGACTGTCCCGGCTCCAGGTCGATTTCCACGTCAGGGCCGAGCGTCTCCCACTTCGGGATGAAGTCTGGGTTCCACACGCGAAAGGACTCCTGATACTCGCGCATCGGCGCGGGGTACTCCGGACGCCAGAGTTGCCAGCGCTTCACGCCCTCGACCTGAGCGATAACCCCCATCTGCTGATCCCAGTGATGGAGCAGCCCTTGATTCCGAGGTGGGGTCAGGAAGGCGGAGACGTAATTGCTGTAGCCGGTCTCCTCCTGGATCGCTCGGGACGCCTCCGCCAGGAACGGAATCACGCGCTGGAGGTTCCCCAGTCGAACGGTGTAGCCGTCGCGGTGGAGCTTGCGGAGCTTGGAGGGATCGGTTCGCCCCTCCGTTCGGTGGCAGTCGGGGTGCAGCGAGGGCCCCGACATTACGAGAGCGATGTCGTCCGCCGGCACACACGCGGTGTCGATGTATCGGTCGAGGAACTCCGGCGTGACCGTGCGGTCCAGCTCGGTCACGCCGCGCTCGAAGACCAGGGGCTCATCCGGCCAGGAGGTCAGAAGGGCGGTTACACCCTCGTCGGGAAGTAAGAGGCTGAGCGACATGGCGTCTCCCCTTACGACGGTGGGAGTGGGCAAGGAATGTTCGGATGGAATCGGTTTGGGCAGCACACGACCGAGAACGCGGTCAGGCTCTTTGACGGCGTGTAGTACGCCCAACTCACATCGACGCCACGAGGAAGAACGTCCGTGGCGTACTCCAGCTTGCTTTCGAGGCTGCTGTACGCCTGGAGCCCGTCCGCCCGAACGAAGGGCGGGTTTTCCTCGTACTCCTTCGTCAGCCAGGCGAGCGCGATTCCAAGATCGGCCCAGGTTCGGCCAGCCGAGACTTGGGTTTTCTTCATCAGCCAATGGCCGGTCATCGTGGGCGGCACGTTGCCCGTCTGGAACTCGGCGGCAGCTTCGCGGTACCGGTTGAGGACGGCCTGTTGCTTCTTGTCCTCGGGGTCGAGAGGACCCCCTGATGGTCCTCACTCCTGAAGGTACGTACGTTGTGCAAGGCCAGGAGGTGACTGACACCGAAGCTCTGGCGCAGATGGAAATTCCGGACTATGAAACCGTGGTCGAGGTCCCAAAGGCCGCGATCACGGCGCTACTGGAGGAACCGCGTGGAGCTGATCTCCAGCGACGAGCGCAACCAGCTCTTTGAGAGCTTCGCGCACGACGCCTTCCACTTGGAGCTGAGGGATGACTACTCAATCCCGAACGAGGACGGCCCGTTCCGGGCGTGGCTCGACGGGGCCGAGGAAGACGACTCGTACATGGCGCCGTGGTTGCAGCTCATGAAGGGCGTTACCGACGCGGGGAAGACCGTGCGCCGCGTGCGCGTCGTCACCGAGCCGCACGCGCCGTACATTCGGTGGGAGTACATCTCAACCCACGTCAATGAGGAGGCGGGCGAGTCCATTCGTTGGCTGCCGCGCCACGAGATGCCCGAGGGCCTGGTGCTCCCCGTCGCGGGCAACGACTGGTGGCTCTTCGACGACGAGACTTTGGCCGTGGGGCACTTCGACGAGTCAGGGCGCGTCCTGGGCTCTGAGATCATCACGGACCCCTCGGTTGTCGCCGAGTGCGTACGAGTCCGGGACCTTCTCTGGGGCACGTCCGTCCCGCACAACGAGTACAAGCCCTGACCGTTCCGTGAGCGAGCAGAAGGCACAAGAGACACGAGAGGCGTTGGGTGCCCGGCTGCGCGGATTCCGTAAGGACGCGGGATTCGGCAGTGGCCGGGCTTTCGCTGCTGCGACAGGGTGGCAGGAATCCAAGGTCTCTCGGATCGAGAACGGCAAACAGAACGCCAGCGAAGACGACATACGTCTCTGGTGTGCGAAGACTGGGCACGAAGCCGACCTGTCTGACCTGATCGCCACAGTCCGCCACATCGATGAGCTGTGGCTGGAGTGGCGACGCGTACTCGCGGCTGGTACCGAGAACCGCCAGAAGCAGTCCTTGCCCCTCTACAGAAAGACCAAGGTCTTCCGAATCTGGGACCCAGCCACCATCTGGGGAACCATCCAGACTGTCGAGTATGCGGAGGACATCTTTCAGCAGGTGTCCAGCTACTACGAGACGCCGGCCGACATGGACGCCGCTGTGGCGAAGCGTCTCGAACGGCAGTCCTACCTGTACAAGGGCGACCGCATCTTCAACGTCCTGCTTGGCGAGCAGGCCCTCTACTCGAACCACGGGGGCCCGGAAGCTATGAGGGGGCAGCTCGACCGGCTGATGGCTGTGATGGCGCTTCCCAGGCTGAGTCTGGGCATCGTCCCACGGTCGACGCGCCTCGCCCTCTGGATCGGGCACGCCTTTTCCATGTTTGATGACCAGCTAGTCATGGTGGAGACGTACTCCGCGGAAATGTCTGTCACACAGCCACGAGAGATCGAGCTTTACCGCAAGGCATTTGAGCTGCATCGGCAGTCCGCCGTCTACGGACAAGCGGCCAGGGACCTGATACTGACTGCGATCCGCCACTTCGACGGCATGACAACCGACTAGGAGAGGTCAACTTGATAACTCAGCCCAACTGGCGTACCAGCAGCTACACGAAGTCTGACACCTGCGTGGAGGTCGCCGACAACGACCCCGCAGAGGTGATGGTGCGCGACTCGAAGGACCGCGGCCGGGCGAAGATTGGGATCCGTCCGGCCGCGTGGACTGAGTTCGTGACCTTCGTCAGGCGGCAGGCCTGACCTCGCGCTTGTTCGCAGGACCGGTCTCGACCGGGCGATGGCCCAGGCTATGGCTCCGTGGTGCAAACCGCGGGCCGTCCACGATCTCGGGAAGGCACTCCGCCCTCGGATCCCGGCGCCCGGATCCCGAAGCTCAAGCGGCGGGTGGACGTAGGCGGGGGCGGCCCGGCTTCCCGTCGGCAGATCTGCCGGAACCGCCCTCAGGAGCTGTCCGGAGCCCGGTCCCGGCCGGTGTGGTCACACAGGACGGCCGGAACGCCGCCTCCGGGATGCTGCTCCCGGCGGCCGGGACGGGACGGGGCCAGGACAGGGCTGGTGACGGGCCTCGCGGAGCCCTGCCCCTTGCCGGAGCGCCGTCAGCGCAGCGACTCGGGCAGCTCCTCCCGGTGGACGATGCCCAGGCGCTGCGTGGCGCGCGTCAGCGCCACGTACAGGTCGCTCGTCCCGAACCTTCCGGGCTCCACCACCAGGACGTGGTCGAATTCGAGCCCCTTGGCCTCACGCGGCCCCAGCAGCACCACGGGCTGGGTGAGGTCGGGTTCGGCGCCCGGTGTGATCCCGTCCAGCGGCGCCGCGATCTCCTCGTGCAGCTCGCGCGGGGCGATCACCGCGAGGCGGCCCTCCTCGGGCGTCAGCTCCGTGACGGCCCGCGCCACGGCGCCCGCCAGATCCGCGCCGGTCTCCCGCGTCCACGGCGTCTCGCCGGTCGAACGCACCGACCCGGGCGGCTCGAACGACGGGTCCTGGGCGCGTACGACCCTGGCGGCCAGCTCCATGATCTCGGCGGGCGTACGGTAGTTGACCCCCAGCCGCACATGGTCGAAGCGGTCGCCGACGTACGGCTCCAGGATCGTCTCCCACGAGCCGATGCCCGCCTCCTCCGACGTCTGCGCCGGGTCACCGACCAGGGTCAGCGAGCGGGTCGGCGACCGGCGCATCAGCAGCCGCCAGGCCATCGGCGACAGCTCCTGCGCCTCGTCGACGATGATGTGCCCGAACGCCCAGGTCCGGTCGGCGGCGGCCCGCTCGGCGGCGCTGCGGTGGTCGGCCTCCTCCTGCCGCTCCGCCATCCGCTCGGCGTCGATGATGTCGTGGGCGGCCAGTATCTCCGACTCCTCCTCGTCCTCGAACTCGTACGTCTCCGAGCCCCGGGACAGCTCCAGCACACCCTGCGCGTAGGCGACGCGCTCCTGGCGCTCCGCCTCGGCGGCGGCCCGCTCGGCACTGTCGTCGGACCCGAGGAGCTCGGCCGCCTCGTCGAGGAGGGGCACATCGGCCGACGTCCACCCCCTGTCGCCGGGAGCGCGCCGGATGGCCTCCGCGTCCTCGTCGGTCACGTACACCGGCTCGGTCAGGTAGTCGGCGAGGAAGTCCTCGGCGGTGAGCAGCGGCCACAGCTCCCCGACGGCCGCGTGCACCTCGTCGCTGGCGGCGACGCTCTTGCTCAGCTGGGCGACGTCGTCCGGGCCCAGGAAGTTGGGGCCGCCGTACGGGTCCGCGCCGATGCGCTCGGTGAGCTGCCTGGTCAGGGCGTCGATCACCTGGAACGCGAAGTACGGGCGGGCGAGGTTGTGCGGCAGCCGGGTCTCGCGGGCCGACTGCCGTGCCTCGTAGGCGATCTCCCAGTCCAGGACCAGGTCACCGTCGTCGTGCGGGATGACCATGGGCGCGCCCGGCTCGGGCAGCCCCTGCCGGTCGCGTACGGCGAGGGCGAGGGCCTCGGCCATCCCCGCGCCGCCCTTCACGGCTGCCGCGCGGGGGGTGTCGGTGCCACGGGCGTGGACGCCGGGGAAGAGCTCGGCCTGGGTGGCGAGCATGACGCCGGTCTCGCCGAGCGCGGGCAGTACCTCGCCGATGTAGCGCAGGAAGGCCGGGTTGGGGCCCACGACCAGGACCGCGCGCTTGGCCAGGAGCTCACGGTGCTCGTACAGCAGGAAGGCCGCGCGGTGCAGCGCGACCGCCGTCTTGCCCGTGCCGGGGCCGCCCTCGACGACGAGGACGCCACGGTGCGGCGCGCGGATGATGCGGTCCTGTTCCGCCTGGATGGTCCGCACGATGTCGCCCATGCGGCCGGTGCGCGCCGAGCTCAGCGCGGCGAGCAGCACGGCGTCACCGCTCGGGTCCTCGAAGCCGGTGCGCTCGTCGTCCCCCAGGTCGAGGATCTCGTCGTGCAGCTCGGTGACCGTGCGCCCCTCGGTGGTGAGGTGTCTGCGCCGGCGCAGACCCATCGGCGTATGCCCGGTGGCGAGATAGAAGGGCCGGGCGACCGGTGCCCTCCAGTCGACCAGAAGGGGCGTGTGCTCGGTGTCGTCCTCACGAATTCCGATACGGCCGATATGGTGCGCGGCGCCGTCGCGAAGATCGATACGGCCGAAGCACAGCGAACCGTCCACCGAATTCAGGGCGGCCAGCATGCCGGAACGCTCGGAGACGAGCACATCCCGTTCGAGCCGGGCCTGCAGGTTGTTCCCCACCGGCGTCAACGCGTCCTCGACGCGCTGTGCGGTGACCCCGCGCAGCACGTCGACACGGTCGTAGAGCCGGTCGATGAATTCCTGCTCCTTCTGCAATTCGACGTTTTCGCGAGTTGACAAAATCGCTCCCTGCCGGATATGGTGTCTCTAGTGGCCCCCGATGTGGGGCCTTTTCTGTGGGCACACAGAACCACTGAATATACGTGAGGAAATCCCCGCTCCGCAATTCCGGAGCGGGGATTTCCTGTGTTCGGCGGTATGACGCCTGTCATGCGTCCCCATGACAGGCGTCATGGGGACCCGATGACACACCGCACTGCCCTCCACCTCGCCTCGCCGGGAGTGTGGAGGACATGAACGCAGTCATCGAAACCATCGGACTGAAACGAAGCTATCGGGGGTTCGAGGCCGTACGCGGCATCGACTTCACGGTCGCCCGGGGAGAGCTCTTCGCCCTGCTGGGAACCAACGGCGCAGGCAAGACCTCCACCCTCGAACTCCTGGAGGGCCAGGACACCCCCACCGGCGGGAGCGTCCGGGTGCTGGGCCACGACCCGTTCCACGACCGGACGGCCGTACGGCACCGCATCGGGGTGATGCTCCAGGAGGGCGGCTTCCCGCCGGAGCTGACGGTCCTGGAGACCGTACGGATGTGGGCCGGCTGCACGACCGGCGCACGCCCCGCCGACGAGGCCCTCGAAATGACCAAGCTGTCCGACCGGCGCACGGTGAGGGTCAAGCAGCTCTCCGGCGGCGAACGCCGCCGCCTCGACCTCGCGCTGGCCCTGCTCGGACGGCCCGAGGTGCTGTTCCTCGACGAGCCGACCACCGGCCTGGACGCCCAGTCGCGCCGGGACACCTGGGAGCTGATCCGCGAACTCAAGCTCCAGGGCACGACGGTGCTCCTCACCACGCACTACCTGGAGGAGGCCGAACAGCTCGCCGACCGGCTGGCGATCATGCACAAGGGGCTGATCGCCACCACCGGGCGGGTGGCCGACGTGGTGGCCGAGCGGCCCTCCCGGATCAGCTTCCAGCTGCCCCAGGACCGCTTCCTCGGTGAACTGCCGCCGCTCGCACCGATGGGCGTGACCAGGCACTCCGACGAGGGAGGGACCGTCCGCCTGGAGACCAGGGACCTGCAGCGCACGACCACCGAACTGCTCACCTGGGCCCACCGCACCGGCGTCGCCCTGCACGCGCTCGACGCCCGTTCCGCATCGCTGGAAGAGGCCTTCATGGAGATCGCCAAGGGTTTCGAGAACGAGGAGTCACGATGACGACGACCGCCCCCGCCCGGCCGTTGACCACCGCCCCGCCCGCACGGCGCGGCCCCGCCTCCCGCATGGCGGCCCTCGGCCGCGCGGAGATGGCCCTCATGCTGCGCAGCAGGGCGGCGCTCTTCACCGCCCTCGTGCTGCCCGCCACCATGGCCTTCTCGATGCGCGGCCTGGTCAAGAGCCTCGACCTGGGCGGCACCGGCCTGTCGATCGCGACCGTCCTCCTGCCGGGGACCCTGGCCATGGCCCTGTTCTTCTCCATCTACACGAACCTGGTCGGCGTCTACGTCACGCGCCGCGAGAGCCTGGTACTCAAGCGGCTGCGCACGGGGGAGGTGCGCGACTGGGAGATCCTCGCCGGCGGCGCGCTCCCCGCCGTGGTGCTGGCGCTCGTGCAGTGCCTGCTGCTGTCCGTCGGACTGACGGCGGTCCTGGACGCCCCCGCGCCGGCGGCCCCGCACCTCACGGTCCTCGGCCTGCTGCTGGGTGTGGTGCTGCTCGTCGCCGGGGCGGCGCTGACGGCCGCCGTCACCCGCACGGCGGAGAGCGCGCAGCTGACGTTCCTGCCGTTCATGCTGGTGACCATGGCCGGATCCGGGCTCTTCATGCCGCGTGAGGTGCTGCCCGGCATGGCGGCCGACATCAGCGCGTGGCTGCCCTTCTCGCCGGCGATGGACCTCCTGCGCGGCGGCTGGACCGGTGACCTCGGGGGCATGGACCAGGGCCGCCTGGTGCTCATCGCCCTGGCCTGGATCGCGGCGGCGGCCCTCGGCGTACGGAAGTGGTTCCGCTGGAGCCCCCGCCAGTGAGTACGGCGGATACCGGACGGGGAAACCGGGGAAGTCGAGGATCATGAGCACGAGCGTGGAGCACTGGGTGGAACGGCTCGGCGGCCCGGACGGCCCCGAGCGGTACCGCAGGTACGCACTGGGCAGCTTCGGCTTCCTCGCCGTCTGCGAGGTGGGCCTGTGGGCGACCTGGGCCGTCCAGGCGGACACCGCCGGGCATGTGCCGGCATCCGTGGCCGTACTGGGCGCGGTCCACGCGGCCGTCCAGTTCCTGCTCTGGCGTGCCGCCCTCAGCCACTACGTCGCCGTGGGCCCACGGCCCGGCGGGCTCGTGGCGGCGTACACCGCCCTGACCGTGGCCATGGCCGCCCTGGGATGCGTGCTGCTGTCGTCGGGCCGCATCGACGACAGCGCCATGACCTCCTACACGGTGTGGGTGCTGATGTTCTACGCCGGACCGCCCGTGCTGGCCCTGCCGCTCCGGGTGGGATGGGTCCTCGTGGCAGCCGTGACACTCGCGTTCCTGGCAGGGGGCTTCGCGGCGGGCCTGGCAGGCTCGGCCCTCGGCTTCGTCGTCAGCGGCTCCCTGCTCATGGTGCCGTTCATGGCCGTCGCGGCCAGGGCCTCCGGATGGAGCGTCCTGCTGATCCAGCAACTGGCCGCCGCCCGCGAGACGCAGGCACGCCTGGCCGTCGCCGAGGAACGCCTCCGCTTCGGCCGCGACCTGCACGACGTACTGGGCCGCAACCTCGCGGTCGTGGCGCTCAAGAGCGAACTCGCGGCACAACTGGCGCGGCGCGGCCGGCCCGAGGCGGTCGACCACATGGAGGAGGTGCAGAGCATCGCGCGGGAGTCCCAGCGGGAGATCCGCTCGGTGGTCCGTGGCTACCGCACCGCCGACCTCCACACCGAACTAGCCGGAGCACGCTCCGTCCTGGACGCCGCGGGCATCGACTGCCGCATCGAATACGGACCTGCCGACCGCCTGCCCTCCGACGTGCAGTCGGCCCTCGGCTGGGTGGTGCGCGAGGCGACGACGAACGTGCTCCGCCACGCACAGGGCGCGTCCCGCTGCACCATGTCACTCCGTACGGCGGGTCCGTCCACGGCCCTGCTCGTGATGGAGAACGACGGCGCGTCCGGAGCGGAACCCGGCACCGGCACAGGCCTGTCCGGCCTGAAGGAGCGCCTGACCGCACTGAGCGGCACGCTGGCCTTCGAGCAGCACTCCGGCGGAGTCTTCCGCCTCACCGCACGCATCCCCTGGGAGGAAGCCGAATGATCAGGGTCCTGTTGGCGGACGACGAGCACCTCATCCGGGGCGCGCTCGCCTCCCTCCTCACCCTGGAGGACGACATCACCGTCGTCGCACAGGCAGGAACCGGCGACGAGGCGCTGGCCATGGCGGTGGCTCACCGCCCCGACGTCGCCGTCCTCGACCTCCAGATGCCCGGCCTCGACGGCGTGGCGGTCGCCGGCCGGCTGCGCGACACGGTGCCCGGATGCGCCGCGATGATCGTCACCAGCCACGCCAGGGCCGGAGCCCTGAAGCGCGCGCTGAGCGTCGGGGTGCGCGGCTTCGTACCCAAGACGGTCTCCGCGCAGCAACTGGCGCAGATCATCCGCACCGTCCACACCGGCGGCCGCTACGTCGACCAGGAACTCGCGGCCGACGCCATCGCCGCCGGCGACTCACCCCTGACACCCCGGGAGGCGGAACTCCTGTCGTACGCCGAGGACGGGGCCCCGGTCACGGACATCGCCTCCCGCGCCTCGCTGTCCAGCGGGACCGTCCGCAACCACCTCTCGGCCGCCGCGATGAAGCTCGGCGCGGAGAACCGCCACGTCGCGGCCCGTATCGCCCGCGATCACGGCTGGCTCTAGAGGGCTTCCACCGTAGAGTGTACGTTTGTACATACTCATCCGGGGGCGGCGTCCGCCCGGCCGTGCACTCCTGAAAGAGCGCGTCACCGATGGACCTGGCCACACGTCGCCGCCGAGCGGCACTGTTCTTCTTCTTCCTCATACCCGGCCTGTCGATCTCCTCGTGGGTGACGCGGACGCCCGACATCAGGGACCAACTGGGGGCGTCGACCGCGCAGATGGGGCTCGTCCTCTTCGGCCTGTCCATCGGCTCCATGCTCGGCATCCTCAGCTCCGGGCCGCTGGTCGCACGGTTCGGCACCCGGCCGGTCATGGGCATGGGCACGGTGCTGGTCATCGCCGGCCTGGCGGTCATCGGCTGCGGGGCCCTGTTCTCCTCCGCCCCCGTTGTCACGGCCGGGCTGTTCCTCTCCGGCGCCGGGATGGGCGGCGCGGAGGTGGCCGTCAACATCGACGGCGCGGACGTCGAGCAGATCACCCGCCGCACGGTACTGCCCACCCTGCACGGTTTCTTCAGCCTCGGCACCGTCCTGGGAGCCGCGCTCGGCATCCTGTGCACCGCCGTCGGGTTCCCGGTGGCGTGGCACCTGACCGCCGTGGCCGTGGCCGCGCTCGGAATGTTCGCGTACGCCTTCCGCTCCGTCCCCGCCGGCGTCGGCAGGACCAGGGGCGCCCGGCCCGCCGAGGACGGCACCGCACCGGCCCGCCCCGCGGTCCGGAAGGACCGGCGCCTGCTGCTGATCGGCGGCATCATCCTCGCGATGGCACTGGCCGAGGGCGCCGCCAACGACTGGCTGCCGCTGCTCATGGTCGACGGCCACGGCATGGACCCCGCCCTGGGATCGGGCGTCTACGCGGGCTTCGCCGCAGCCATGACGCTCGGCCGCTTCTGCGGCGGCTTCTTCATCGACCGCTTCGGGCGCGCCCCCGTCGTCCGGGCCAGCGCGCTGTCCGCGGCCCTCGGACTCGCCCTCGTCATCTTCGCCGACTCGCCCGTCCTCGCCGGCGCGGCGGTCCTCTTCTGGGGCCTGGGAGCCTCGCTCGGCTTCCCCGTCGCGCTCTCGGCGGCCGGTGACTCGGGCCCCGACCCGGCGGCCCGCGTCAGCCTGGTGGCGATGATCGGCTACGTCGCGTTCCTCGTCGGGCCTCCCGTGCTCGGCTTCCTCGGCGACCACTACGGGCTGCGGACCGCCATGATCGTCGTCCTCGGGTTCGTCGCCGTGGCCGTCTTCCTCGCCCCGGCCATCGCCCCCCGCCATGCGAAGACCCCCGACCCGGCGCCCGCGCGGGTCCGCTGAAGGCCATTGGGAAGTTACGGACAGCTGGAGCCCCTCATCCGGCCCCATTCCTGTCCGTAACTTCCCACGGACCTCAGGCCGGCCGGGGGACCGGCTCCTGGCGGGCTATGCCGAATCCGGTGTAACCGCAGATCACCGCGATGATCACCCCGAAGTAGTTCAGGAACGCGTACGGGGCGTACGCCATGGTCGCGACACCCAGGGTCCCGGACATGTAGGTGGCGGCCTCCGTCCACGGGATCAGCGGGACGAAGACCGTGCCGGAGTCCTCCAGGGTGCGCGAGAGGTTCTTCGGGGCGAGTCCCCGCTCCGGGTAGATGTCCCGGAACGCCTGACCGGGCACGATGATCGTCAGGTACGAGACGCCCATGGAGAGCGCCGTGCCGATCGAGCTCAGCGCGGTGGCGAGGATGATCCCGCCCGTCCTGCGGACCTTGCCGAGCAGCCGGTGCATCAGGACGTCCAGGCAGCCGGTCACGGTCAGGATGCCCGCGAAGGCGAAGCCGGCGAGACCGATCAGCATGGTCGTCGCCATCGACGACATACCGCCGCGGTTGAGGAGCGTGTCGGCGGCCTCGGACAGGTGCTGGGGGTCGATGGAGCCGTGGCCGCTCAGCATCGACGTGGTGAAGCCGGTCGCGGCGGAGGAGCAGATCTGCTGGAGGGAGAAGCCCTGGAAGATCCCGCCCAGGGCACCGGCGACCGCCGAGGAGGCGATGATGGTCGGCAGCGGCGGCTTCTTCATGACCGCGCCCAGGAGCACGACGGCCGGCGGCAGCAGGAGCAGCAGGTTGAAGTGGAACCCCTGCTCCAGCACGTCCCGAAGGGCCTCGGTGCGCTGGGCGGCCTGCCCGTCGGCGTGCTGGGTGCGGCCCAGGACCAGATACAGGACGCAGGCCAGCACCGCGGCGGGGCCCGTCGTGTAGAGGAGGTGCCTGATGTGCTCGAAGAGCGTCGAACCGGCCACCGCGGGGGCCAGGTTGGTGGTGTCCGACATCGGGGACATCTTGTCGCCGAAGTAGGCGCCGGAGATGATGGCGCCCGCCGTCATCGGCAGGGACACGCCGAGGCCGCCGGCCACCCCGATCAGTGCGACACCGACGGTTCCGACGGCACCCCAGGAGGTGCCGGTCACCGTCGAGACGACCATGGTGATCAGGAACGCCAGGACCACGATCCACGACGGCTGGATGGACCGGAGACCCCAGTCGACGATCATCGGGATCGTGCCGCTCAGCGTCCAGGTGCCGATGAGCATGCCGATGGCGATCAGGATCAGCAGCGCGGGCATCGCGGCGTCGATCTTCGACCGTATGCCGACGAGCATCTCGTCCCAGGTGACGCCGATCCACAGCGCGATGGAGCCGGTGACGGCGCAGGCCGCGACGAGGAGGACCACGGGGTCGAGGCCGAGCCAGACGGTGCCCGTGATCATCACGGTGAGCATCAGCACGACGGGCAGTGCGGCCAGAAACAGTCCGGGGGTACGGCGTTCGCGCGGGGGCGCCACCACGGAGGAGGGGTCGGTCATCGGGGCACTCCAGTGGCCGGCGGGAGCCGGGCGGGGTCGGGTCGGTGGGGGAGGACGGGGTCGGGTCGGTGGGGGAGGAGGGGAGCGGCCGGCGGCTGAGGGGGCAGCGGTGCCGGCCGGGGGTGCCGAGGCGCCCGGAGGGGGCCAGGGCTACGGCACAGGGCATGCGGGGGCGTGCCGGGGCGTCACGGAGTACGGACACCCGGCGCGAACGGGGGCGGGACTTCCCTGGTGAGGAGTCAGCCGCCGGCGGGGTGAGGGGTCAGCCGACGGCGGGCGTACCCGCCGAGGCCGTCATCTGGACCCGTACGCGGTCGAGATGGAGGTTCATGAGGGCGGCGGCGCGCTCGCCTTCGCCCTCCGCCACGGCGGCGGCGATCTCCTCGTGATCGTCGAGGGACCGGGCCGTGTGGGCCGGCGGAACATCCAGCGGACTGCGGAGCAGGATGATCTGCTGCTGCACACGCCACAACTGCTCCGCGATCCGAGGACTGCGCGCGGTGTCGGTCAGGGTCCGGTGGAAGTCCAGATCCAGCCGGTGCACGAGGCGCCGGCCGCCCTGGATGGTCTTCCGGGCCCGCGCGCAGGCCGAGTGCAGCGCCGTGACGTCCCTGTCGTCGCGGCGCTCGGCAGCGAGCCGCGCGGAGGCCGCCTCCAGAGCCATGCGGAGCTCGAACAGGGCCGCCACGTCGTCGGCGTCGGCAGAGAAGACCGTGGCACCCCGGTTGGGGGTGTGCACGAGCAGGCCCTCACTGACGAGCTGCCGCACCGCCTCGCGCAGGGGACCCCGGCTGGTGCCGAGCTCCCGGGCGAGCACCACCTCGTTGATACGGGTGCCGGGGCGGATGCTGCCGCTGAGCAGCCGCTCGCGCAACAGCTCCGCGATCTGGACGGCTAGGCCGCGTTGCAGGGTCTCGCTCACGGGCACTGCCTCCTTCGACCGGGAAAGTGTTGACAGTCGCCAGTTGACAACCACGTTTCCGCAGCTGTCAAGGGGTGTCCAAAAAATCGCTCCCACATTCGACAGGGTTCGAGGGCAAGTGATAACTGTCAACAGTTGACTGAAAACGGAGAGGCGGACACAACTGATGCACACCGTGCTGGCCGAGGTATGGCGGGGCGACTTCCTGGAGTCCGTACACCACGGGACGGTCCTCGCGACCGGCCCTGACGGCTCCGAGAGCGTACGGATCGGGGACGTGGACGCCCCGATGTACCCGCGCTCGTCGAACAAGCCCCTCCAGGCGCTCGGCATGCTGCGCGCCGGGCTCGCCCTGGACGGCCCCCTCCTGGCGCTGGGCTGCGCCAGCCACTCCGGGGAGGACATCCACCTGGAGGGCGTACGGGCGATCCTGGCATCGGCGGACCTCGGCACGGACGCGCTGCGCTGCACGGCGGCCCTGCCGATCGGCGAGGACGCGCTGCGCGCGTATCTCGCGGGCGGTGGGCAGCCCTCGCCGCTGACGATGAACTGCTCGGGCAAGCACGCCGCGATGCTCGCGACCTGCGTCACCAACGGCTGGGACACCGCCACCTACCTCGACCCCCGGCACCCGCTCCAGGTGCTGCTGCGCGAGACGCTGGAGGAGACGGCGGGCGAGAAGGTCACCGCCACCGGCATCGACGGCTGCGGCGCACCGCTGTTCGCCATCACCCTGCGGGGCCTGGCCAGGGCCTTCGGCCGCCTGGCCTCGGCACCGGAGGGAAGCCTCGAACACCGCGTGGCCCGGGCGATGAACACCCACCCGCGCTACGTCGGCGGCACCGGCCGGGACGTGACACGCCTCATGGGCGCCCTGCCGGGAGCCGTCGCCAAGGACGGAGCCGAAGGCGTCTACGCGCTCGGCCTGCCCGACGGATCAGCGGTCGCCCTCAAGATCGCCGACGGCTCCCAGCGTTCCCGCCCCGTGGTGATGATCGCCGCGCTGCGCCGTCTCGGGGTGGACGTGGACGGAGACGAGACCCTCACCGCCCTCGCCACCGCACCGGTCCTCGGCCACGGCAAGGCGGTGGGCTCGGTCCGGCCCACGTTCTGAGGGAGGACACCCGGGGGCTACCGCTCGGCGGCCACGACCTCCGGCAGACCCAGGACGTCCGCCAGCCGGCGCCGGGTGCGGAAGGCCGCTTCCTGGGCGTCGAGCGTCCCGACGTCCACGGTCAGGAGCTGCCAGGACGACTGCGCCAGAAGACGGCGGGTCAGCTCCGCCTCGTAGCGCAGGTGTTCGGCGGCCGACGCGAGGTCGTGGACGCCCCGGGTGCCGGGGGAGCCCGCGAGCTTCCGCACGTACCAGTCGCCCCACGCCTCCCCCTCCCGCTCGACGGCACGCCGCAGCGCCGCCTCCGGGTCGCCATGGACGTACACGACGGTGACCTGGGCGGGATCCACGGCGCGGGTCAGCTCGCTCATGACGCGGACGAGGGTCCCCTCCTCGTGGCCCCAGGCCACGAGGGACGGGATGAAGGGCAGGAGGGAGTCCGTCACCAGATGGTCCCTGCCCGCCCGGAGCGACTCGGCGACGTAGGCGCGCGTGCACGAGACGAGGATCGAGGGCCGGACCGATCTGGCGCCGTCGGCGAACTCGTCCGCGACGGGCCGGAAGGCGGGCCGCGTCAGGATGTCGGCCTCCTCGAAGTGGTCGACCGATACGCCGGTATCGGTGAGCCACTCGACCACGGAACGGCACAGGGTGGACTTGCCGACGCCGGGGCTGCTCCCGATGACGGAGATGAGGTGAGCGGTCATGACGGCAGTCTCGCACCGGGCGGGCGCGGGAAGCGTGAGCGTCACCGGGGGAACACGGATGCAGCACTCCCCGGACCGGGCGCCGTACGCGTCCGGGACCTCCCGGCGACCGTGCGCCCGACCGCGCGTCAGACCGTGGGGGCGTTGTGGAGGTCGACCATCGTGCGGATGGGGGGCGGCAGCCAGTCGGCGGATTCCTGGTGGATCTGGGTGAGCTGTTCGAGGACCTCGGTGCTGGTCGGGCGGAGCGCCGGATCGTGGGTGAGACAGCGGGTGATGACGGAGACGAGAGTTGACGGCAGCAGTTCCAGGGCCGACTCGAGCGTCTGACCGGCCGGGAAGGGCACGGCCCCGGCGGCGTGGCAGAGCACCATGCCGTAGGCGTAGAGATCGCCTGCGGGGGTGCCGGGCGAGCCCGCGATCTGTTCCGGCGCCAGAAAACCCTGTGTGCCGACGACCATGTTGGTGCGGGTGAGCGCGGTGCTGTCGAAGGCCCGGGCGATACCGAAGTCGATGACGCGCGGTCCTGTTCCGGAGATGATGATGTTGCCGGGCTTCAGGTCGCGATGGATGATGCCGCAGGAGTGGATCCCCTCCAGTGCCTCGGCGATACCGAGGGCAAGGGTGTGCAGGGTCCTCGGGGGCATCGCGCCGTGCTGCCTGAGGACGTCGTGGAGAGACGGGCCGGGGATGTACTCGGTCACCAGCCACGGGTGCTCGCTGTCGGCGTCGGCGTCGACCACGGCAGCCGTGTGGAATCCGCCGACGCGGCGCGCGGCCTCGATCTCGCGGGCGAACCGCTGCCGGAACGTCGGATCGGCGGCGAACTCGTTGTGGACGACCTTGACGGCGACCATGCGCTCCCCGGGGGAGCGGCCGAGGAACACCGTCCCCATGCCTCCCTGGCCCAGCCGCGCCGTCAGGTGGTACCGGCCGATACGGCGCGGGTCGTCCTTCCGCAGCGACTCGTGCCGCAGCTGCCGGGGCACCACGACGGGAGCCACCGGTGGTGCGGCGGGGGCCGGCGCGTCCCCGGGGTCCGACGCGTTCCCGGGGGCGAGGATCGCGGCCACGTCCCGCTGCGTCTCCGCATCCGTCAGCGCGGCCCTTCTGACGCCCTCCGCGATGAGGATGGCCGACTGCCTGCTGCCTTCGGCGGCGAGAATCGTGGCGCGCTTGTCCCGGCCGGCGCGCATCTCCATCTCCACCGCTTCCTGGACGGAGGCGGGCGGGTCGATGGACTTGACCTCGACACGGTTGACGAGAATCCCCCACTTGCCGGAGGCACCCTCAAGCACTTCGCGCAGGGTCGTGCTGATCGCTTCGCGGGATCCCAGAGTGCGCTCCAGGTCCATGCCGCTGACGAGTCCGCGCAGCGTGGTGACGGTGAGCTGCTCGATCGCCTGGATGTAGCTGGCGACCTCGTACGTCGCGGAGCGGGGATCGGTCACCCGGTAGTAGATGACCGTGTCGATGCTGACGACCAGGTTCTCCTGGGTGATCACGGCCTGGGGCGGGAAGGGGACGACCTGCTCGCGGAGATCGATCCGGTTGCGGATGGAGTCGATGAACGGGACGACGAAGTGCGGCCCGGCGCCGAGGGTGCGGGTGTAGCGGCCGAAGCGCTCCACGATGGCGGCGCTGGCCTGCGGGATGACGCGGACCGATTTCACGAGGAGGACGAGGACGAGAAGCCCCACGACGATGAGGACGATCAGCCCCACGGTGCTCCAGGAATCGGTGCTTTGCGCCTCCACGTGCGTCCCCCTGCTCTCCAGGCACTCCCACGCCGGACGATGCCGCACCAGAGTCTTCCAGAGATACCCACGTGGTGGCCTGCCGTTGCGCAACAGGCAGCAACTCGTCTCCCGGCCCGTGGGGGTGAACGGCGGGTCCCGCGACGCCACTTGGACGGGGGTTCGTCAGGTGGTCACGGGCCCGGAAGGGGAGTGACGGGTCCGGTAGCGCGCGTAGATCAGTCCGCTGTCGAAGGCACGCTCCTCGACCAGTTCGAGATCGAGGCGTACGCCGTCGGGGAAGAACCGCTTGCCGCCGCCGACCACGCTCGTGGTGATGAACAGGTGGTACTCGTCCACCAGTCCGGCCGCGATGGCCTGGGCCGCGAGGTTCGGGCCGTCGACGGTGAGGTCGTGATCCGCCTCGGCCTTGAGCCTGCGCACCGCCTCCGGGTCGAAGGTCCGCTCGATCCTGGTCTTCGCGCTGGACACCGAATCGAGCGTCGTGGAGTACACGACCTTCTCCGCGGCCTGCCAGTCGCGGGCGTACTGCACGATGTGCGGCAGATGGCCGGGCTCGGTGTGCGCGGTCTCCCAATAGACCATCGTCTCGTACATCCGCCGTCCGTAGAGGTAGGTGCCGACGGGGCGGAAGAGGTCGCCGACGAAGGTATGCACCTCCTGATCCTCGGCCCCGGTGCCGAGGTCGCCCTCCTCCGCCTCGGCGTAACCGTCGAGCGAGGTGATCATCGAGTAGATGAGCTTGGCCATGGAGACTCCTTCGGCTGGGAGCGCGTCAGTCTGCCAACTCACCGGCGGGCTGAGCGCGGGCCTCGCCGGGAACGCGCTCAGTAGACGGGAGGGGGTGGCGGCCCGCCAGCCACCAGCAGCCAAGACGTGATCGGGCCGTGATCACAGCTCGCGTCATTCACCCAGCTCGCTGGGCGAGCCCGCCTGAATGAAGTCGTGTAGGACGGCCCGTGCGCGGTCGACAGCCAGGGCGAAGTCGCCGCTGCACGAAGCCAGGTCGTCCATGAGCGGCACTTGGACCATCTCCGTGTGCGCCGTGGAGGCCGGCGCGGCCCGAGCCGGAGCGCGGATACGGGCGGCCGTGGACGGCACCGGCCCGACGCGGGGCTCCAAGTCGGCGTACGCGAACGCCCCGGCCGCCGGCTGGCAGTTGGACGCCTCTGACGCGTTCGCGTGGGGGCGGAAGAGGTCTGGATACCTACGTGCCTTTTCGGGCAATAGGCCGTTAGGGGTGTCGCGGGCGCACTCGGCGTTCCGGCCGGAAGGATGCTTGATGTCCCCGAAGCGCGTTGCCCGCCGTTTGCTGGTGCTGACAGCCACGGCGGCTACCGGTACGGGTGTGTTGTGCGCTCCGGCCGCCGCGAGCACGAACATTCTGGCGGCCGGTAACGCCGCTTACGACACCGCGATGATCAATATGGAGCGTGAGGTCACGGCGGTCGGCGTGACGACTTACAGCAGCGGGGTGGGCAGCGGTCTGGTCCAGCTGCCGGTGAGCAGCCCTGAGAACCGTGGTGGTGGGGGCAGTCTGCTCTTTTCGGATCGTGAGTTGAAGACTGAGGTCACTGCGGTGGTCTGGGAGCGATGAGTTGCCGGTGGTGGAAAGAGTCCTTGGCCAGGATGCTGATGCCGACCCTGGTCAGGATGCGCCTGAGGCAGGGTGTTTCTGCGGCTGGTCTGGCTTCCGATGCCGTGTCGGGTGCGGTGCGCGCTAGCGATCCGGTCAACGGTTACCGGGTGCTGGAGCAGGTGGTGCAGCTGCCGGTCAGCACGTGGCGGTATCACTGGGACCCGCCGCACGTACGTCACCTGGGGCCCATGGCGCAGGACTGGTGGGAAGCGTTCGGGGTCGGTGAGAACGACCGGACGATCTGCTGCACCGATGCCAACGGAGTGGCCATCGTCGCCATCCAGGCACTGCACCGGGAGTTGACCGAACTACGGGTCGAAGTCGCGGCCCTGCGAGCCGAGAGTTCACGACGAGCACGGGCCACCACTGGACCACCGACGTGAGAGGGCACCGCTTCTCCCTCCCGGCAGGCTGCCCAGGGGCCGTGGACGCTCCAGACGGATGGGCATCCCGACTCCTGACACCTCAGGCAGAGACGGCGACGGCGGCGATGTCCTCGGCTGCCGCACCCAATTCGTGGGTCAGCGGGGCGAAGGAGTGGACGAACGCAGAGCGTCAGACGTTCGCGAACGGCCTCACGAATCCACGCTCCGTCAGGTGGGTGGTGTCCCCAGGGAGGTCAAGCCGTGTCAAGGAAGGCCAGTGCCGAGCTGCGGTCGAGATCGCCGTAGACGTCGTGATAGCTGCCCAGCGGGCCTTGGAAGAGTGCGCGGTGCAGGCCGGGCAGGCGGACAGCGGCGGCGTACGCGGGCTCCTTCACCGCCCACGGCACAGGGCGCGAACAGGCCAGCACCCGGTCGGCCCGGCGGAGCAGGGCTTGTGACCCGTCGCCGGCGAAGGCCGTCGCGACGGTCCTGCGGTCCTCGAACCAGTCGACCCACAGGGAGTACGTGACGGCCTGGGCGTCCGCTTCCGCCTCCAGCCGTGGCCGGTAGCCGCCCCACAGGACGTCAGCAGGCAGCGGTCCCTGCTCGCCCCTTGTCCGCGAACCGGATCTCGCAGGTGACCCAGTACTCGTCGAGAAGGTCCAGCAGGCCGAAGGCCAGCCGTGTCTGGTCAGCACGGTCGAGGCGCCCGTCGGTGAACGCCTCCTCGGCCCAGGAGTGCGCGACCTCGTCGGGAGTCAGCAGCGAGCCGGGCTGCCCGGCATCGGACCACTGCCCGTCGCCCGCCTCGCTGACCCCGTGCTCGGCCAGCCACTGCCGGGCCGAAAGGCTCTGTGACAGCACCGGTCCCCCATCCGCTGTCAGGCGTCCTCGGCGTCCTCGGCGTCCTCGGCGTCCAGCTCGAACGTGAAATAGATGCCCAGCGTGTAGGGCTCATCCTCGTCGAACATGTAATCCCATGAAACATCCGCCAGGCGGACGTCGTGTTCCCCCACCCACTCCTGAGCCTTCCCGAAGGCCCCGGCAGCAGTTGTGGCGAAGAACAGCTTCCGGGCCATGGGGTGCACTTGGGATTCGGCGTCGGTGTCGTCGAAGCCCTCCGGAACGTCCAGGCAGAGGTCGGGGTCGATCTCCATGCGGCTGCACTTCTTTCCAGTCGGTTAACGGTACGCGTCGACAGAGGCTGATCCTCCGAATGCGACGCCCGGTAGGACCACCGCGCACCGGTGAGGGTTGCTTCCGGAGCCCCCGAGCCTGTTCGGCTGTCCCCCCTGGAGGGGGATCGCAGTAGCGGCTCGATCAGCGGCGCCCACGAGTCGTCGTCCACTACTCCGGTCACGTCCGACCAGGACCTGCCCAGGACCCTGTCACGAGCTTCTAAGCTCACACCCATGCTGAGACTCGGAACTCCTGTCATCGGTGTCACGGACATGCCCCGCGCAGTCGCTTTCTGGACCGAGGCGTTGAGACTGGTCGCCGCTGAGGAGTGGGCGAGCGAGACATGGCGGACGCTCCACCACACCTACGGCTCCGGCCGGGCCCTCGGCCTGATGCTCAGCACGTCCATGCCCGAGCCGCGCCCCCGTATCCACCTGGACCTCTACGTGGACACGGCCGAGGAGCAACGGACCGAGGTCCGCCGCCTGATCGGTCTCGGCGCACAGACCGTCGCCTGGGACATGTACCCGCCCGAACCCGACTTCGTCGTACTCGCCGACCCGGACGGCAACATCTTCTGCGTGGTGGACCTGAGCCACGCACCCAGCGGCGGCCAGGCGTAGCGGATGCGGGATGCGGAGGCCCTTCCCTGCAACCTTCGGTGCGATGAACTCGTCCCATGCTGATGGTGTGTACACGTTGATCTCACATGAGGGGGAAGGGTAAGTGCGAAGAGCACTGTCAACTCTTGTTTCCGCCGCCGTACTGGCCCTGGGACTCACGCTGTTGCCCGCAGCGACGGCTCAGGCGGCAACCATCTCGGCGGACGCGGGAAGCGTGGTCAAGTCCGCCGGTGAGCGCTATGCGTTGAGGGCCGAGGGCAACGGCCTGTATGTCTCGGCCGATCCGAACAACAACGGTCGCATGACGGCCAAGGCCGAGAACGTGGGCTTGTGGGAGCGGTTCACGCTGCACACGAACCACGCCGGCAAGAACATCGGGCTGCGTTCCGCGGTGACCGGCTTCTTCGCCACGGCCGAGTTCGGTGCGACCGGCAACTACACGGGCATGATGCAGGCCCGGGGTGGGGTACTGGGGAGCTGGCAGCAGTTCGAGGTGGTGTCCCGGGAATCCGACGGGCCGATGCAGATCGCGCTGAGGACGGTGGAGACCGGCCAGTACGTCAGCGTCGAGCATGCTTCCGAGGGTGACGACAAGGACATGCTGAGGGCCCGGTCGGCGTCGGTCGGCAGCTGGGAGCGGTTCACCCTGGTCCCGTTGGGCCAGCAGGGCACGAGCGGAGGCAGCCCCGCCCCCGCCTCCGTCTCTTCATCGTCTCTGCATGTCATGACCTGGAACGTCTGCGCCAACAACAACCCGCACTGCTGGGACGAGAACCTGGCCGGCAAGGACCAGGTGAGCGCGGAGATCGCGGCGCGACTGCCCCAGCCCGGCGGCGACGGGGACGGCAGGAAGCCGGACGTGATCTTCTTCCAGGAGTTCTGCGAGAAGCACGCCAAGCCGGTGGAAGAGGTTCTGGAAGCCGCGACCGGAGCCGGCTGGGACGTGCGGTTCGCCCCCACGACGTACGCCCTGGGGGAACTCGGGCAGCCAGTCCTCGCGCAGTACGGCGTCCAGGCCCAGAAGGAATGTGCCATGGCGGACGGGCTCGACCGGGGGGCCTTCGGGGTCGCGTTGGCGGTACCCGAATCGAACACCTACTACAAGGGATACACCCTTGATTCCCCCGTCTCGATCCCCGGGAGCGGGAGCGGGACCGGCGAGGCGAAGAAGGCCGAGCAGCGCCCGGCTCTCTGCGCGGATCTGCCCTCGCGGGCACTTCACATCTGCACGTCCCACTTCAGCGCCGGCCAGGGATACGACGACCCGTCGGGTGAGTTCCGTACGAAGCAGGCCGCACAGCTCATCGGCATCGCCGAGGAGGCGGCCGCGGGCTACCGGCCCGTGTTCGGTGGCGACCTCAACTCGACGGGACCGGACTCGGAGGTCGCTGACAGCGGTGGCCACACGATTCTTGAGGGCGCCTACTCCTCGTACCGTGAGTGCGAACAGCTCGGTGACGTGAACAGGCCACGCACGGGCCGTGCGACGGCTGTCCCGGCCAAGGACGGCGAGCCCACGATGAAGATCGACCACATCTTCGCCCCGCGGAACGCGCCGTTCGCCGGTTGCACGGTCTCCGCCACCTCCGGCCACTCGGACCACTGGACGCTCTACGGCACGATCTCCCTGCCGGCCAACTGAGCCTCCGCACGGTCAGGGCGCTGCTGCCCACTCCGGGACGGGCGTGGGCAGCGGGGCCGACGGCGCATCTGCGCAGGAGCAAGGCGAAGTCCCGTCCTGGCGGTGCAGAACGGCATCGAGGGTGACGCGCCAGGCCGGGCTCGGCGTGGTGAGGCAGCGGGTCATGTTCCCGATGGAGACGGCCCCTCAAACTTGAACGCTGATCCCGGCGTGCGAGGTTGACTGGCAATCTGGGCCGATGCGATTGCAGCAGGTTGCTGCCTTATCGGATGCAAGGTACACGTCAAATGCTACCCTCCTCCCCTTATTCACAAAGGAGAGGCACCAAGTGAAGAAACTACTGAGTTTCGCGTCCGTACTGGCACTCTTGACCGGAATCGCCATTGTCTCGACAACGTCCGCCTACGCCGCTACGGACAGGAGCGGGGTGGAACGGCTGAACATCCCGAACAGCAGTGAATGCAGGGCAGGCCGCACCGTCATGCAAGGCATGGTCGCGGGGTCGGGTGGTCAGCTCTACATTATTTTCACCAAGGGGGGCGGGGAGGAGCCGGTCCTGTCCAGATGGTTGCGCGACGGCTCAACCTGGGACGGTGCCAGCTGGACCTGCGCTGGGGCGCCGACCTCCATACCCGCACTCGGTCACGGCAACGACCTCGCCTACCATCCGGACTATCGGGGCCAGGGTGCTGCCTTGATTGCCACCCAGGGGAGTCAATCGGCTTACCCGAGCGCCGATGTGACGATCATCCACCTGGACTCATCGGGATCCGTTGGCACAAGCGAGGTTGCCCATCTGCCCATCGGCAATATCAGCGGCCTCTGCTACAGCGCGACGGCGGCCGACGGAGCCGGCAAATATGCTGCCCGCCGCTTGGGTAACCTGTGGACCCATCCCGGTGCCGGTTCGCTGACGAGCGGATGGACGCTGGTGAAGAGCAACCTGACGAGTCACGACAATCGTTCCGACCAAGGCATTGACTGCTCCGAGAACTACATCTGGAACACCAAGTCCATCAACAGTTCAACGCCCGATACCGGGTGGAACTGAGTGTACCAGTACAACTGGTCCGGAGCTGACGTGGAGAGCGATATCGGAATTCCGGGGAACAACCTGACCGACGAGATCGAAGATGTTACCCACATTGGGAGCGACTTCTTCATCGGCGTCAACCGAAACGGCGGGAGCGCCGACTCCGTGAAGGTCTTCATCGAGTGAAGTCCTCCCCTCCGCACAGCTGAGATCCGCCAAGCGCGCGCCTCAGGCGCTGCTGTCGTTCCGAACTCGAGGGCGTCGGGTCTTGCAGGCCCGCCCCAAGCCGGCGACTGGGGCAAGGTTGCTGCCCCGCGCCGGGAACATGAGCACGCCTGCGGGTGTCAGGCCCATGCCAGACGCTGGCCCTCTGGTCCGACATGCAGGCGCATCCGCTCGGCCGACGGCCGCCCTGCTTCGTGCCAGCGGGTGTACTCCTCAGTGATGGTGTCCCACAGCCGCCGATGGCCGCCCTGGCGGACCAGCCACCGGTCGCACTCCTCGTACACCGCCGCCCAGGCGCCCGTTTTCATGTCCACGATCACCTGTTCGTTTGGCCCGTTGCTCGGCAGCCAGAGCCGCTGGGCGCGCGGCGCCGCGAACTGGGCGACGAATCGGGGCGTCCACGCGTCCAGCATGTCCCCTCCGATGTCCGTCGGCTCCGGCTCGGCGCCGTCCAGGTCGGGTAGCAGCCCTGGCGGAGGCGCCTGGTGAGGTCGGGCGAGCATGAACGAGACCTGTCCTCCCAGGACCGGTCCGCTCGCCGTCCCGTCCGCTCCGACGGTGAGCCGCACCAGCTCGGAGGCGCCCATCCACCCCGACACCGTCGCGAGGATCATTCCGCCCGGCCGGCTCGCGGCGATCCATGCGCCGGGCACGGTGTGCACGCCACAGGTCGCGATGATTCGGTCGTACGGGCCTCCTCCGGCATGGTGACCGGCGAGCCCGTCGCCGACGATCAGGTCCGGCCGCAGGCCCAGGCTCTCGAGGGCCACCGCGGCGCGGGAGGATACGTCGGCGTCCATCTCGACCGAGGTGACTCGTTCGTCGCCGAGCGCCTGGCTCAGCAGGGCGGTGGAGTACCCGGTTCCGGTGCCGATCTCCAGGACACTCGTCCGTTCGGTCACCTCCAGATCCTCCAGCATCCGCACCACCAGGCTCGGCAGGGTCGAGGAAGACGTGGGGCGCTGGGCGATCCTGCCCTCGACCTCGCGAGGTACGACGGCTGCCGCGACCTGGGTCACGAGCGTGTCGTCCTCGTAGACGCGGTCCAGGCCGCCACCCGTTCCGTCGAGGAACGCGGGCCGATACCAGCCGCCTTCCTCGTATTCGAACCAGCCTCCACCGAGGAACGCCTCACGTGGCACGGCCCGGACAGCCGCCTCCCACCGGGCGCTGCGCAGCACCCCGGCCTCGATGAGCCTGCGGGCGAGGGCGGCCCGGTGGTGGATGGAAGAGGTGTAATCGTTCACCGTCGTTCTTCCCCTTGTTCGAGCAGGTCGGCGATGGCATGGGTGAGGGGCAGGCCGGTGGCGGCCTCGAGCCAGGCCCACCGCCCGTTCGGGTTGCACTCCAGTTTTCCGACCGCTTCGACGGACTATCCTGCTTTGACCTGCGACTTCGCATGGCGTGCATGTTCGTCATGTCGGCTCATGGTTTCTGTCCGGCGTCGCGGAGCTGGGCTTCGAGCTGTGAGATGCGCCGGTCCTGGAAGCGGGTGTTGGAGCGGGCTGCCTGGAGGCGTTCTTCGAGGGTTCGCTTGTCCTGTGCGAGTTGGCGGACCCGCTGTTTGAGACTGGCGTTCTCGGTGGTGATGCGCTCGATGGATTCGTCGGTCCATTGCGTTTCCAGGTCCCGGATCTGGCCCATGAGCTGGGCGGTCCGGGTTCGTTGAGTGCGGATCTCGCCGTGGGCCGCCTTGAGGGCGTCCTCGGCGTTCAGGGCCCTTTCCCGCCAGACGGCATCGCTTTGGCCGTCGTTTCCGATGCCGGTCCGATCGTGGGTAGTGGTGTCGTGGTCGACTGCATCTGCGACCAGGGAGGATGCTGGTGCCGTGAGCCGGGATCTCGGCTCACATGTGCGCGGCGTGGCAGCGAGGCCCGTTCTCTGCGGCGGCTTGCCCGCACGCGGGAGTGCAGGGTTCCGTGGGCAGTACGTACTCCGCCCAGACCGTCTTCCCTGGGCCGACGCGGTCGCGTACGCCCCAGCGGGTGGTGAGGGCATCGACGAGTACCAGGCCACGACCGTGGTCCTCGTCGAGGGCAGCCGCGACATGGGCCGGCTGCGCGGGGTGAGTGTCGGACACCTCGATACGGATGACGCCCCGGTATGTGTCGTACGAAAGAAGCAGGGCGAAGTCCCGACCGGCCACTCGGCCGTGCAGCGCGGCATTCGCGGCGAGCTCGGCCACGACGAGCGTCACCGCGTCGTGGTCACCCGTTCCGCGAGGGTGCCCCCACTCGACGAGCTGAAGCGCGGCAAGCAGGCGCGCGAGGCGGGCTCCGCGTCGGGTGGCGGAGAAACGCTGGGTGAACACACGGGCCCCGACGACGGGTTGGCTGCGAGGGGTTGGCATGGGAGCCAGCCTGGTCGGGCGTCTGCCCTCACGGCAGGCACGGAGCCGATACAGATCGGCTTGTACTGGTTCACGCGCTGGACCGGGGGAGTCACTGTACGTAACCCGTATGGCTGAGGAGAATAGGCGGGATTTCGAGCGATCCACGCCAGGCGACGGGCAACGTCCTCCCTCGTGAGCGTTCCGCCTTCGCCTGCCGCGGATGACTCGTCTCCGCATCGGATGGAGCCGTACCTGAACCCGTCCAGCAGCACCTTCCCCGGCCAGCTCTGCTTGCTGTCCTGGCACCAGATGGCCTGCGAACCGGAGATCAACCGCGCGAGCCGTGCGTCGACGAAAGAGTGTGAACCTTCAAGAACCCCGCTCACGCTCCACGCCAAACCCCAACGCGATCACGCCAGTAGGGACCGCGACCGGACGGGAGATCATCCGAACGTGGCGACCAACCGTCCGATGACTTCGCCGCGCTCCAGCCGGCCGATGGCGTCGGCGATCTCCTCGAATCCGATCTCGGTGATGCGCGAGGACAGCTTCCCTTCGGCGACGAGGTCCAGCACCGCTGCGCAGTCCTCCTTCGACCCGGCCTGCGAGCCGACGAGCTCGACCTCGTTGAGGGTGAGTGCCTGAAGGTCGATCTCGCCGCGCGCGCGGCCGAGGCCGACCTGGACGACACGTCCGCCCCGGCGGACGGAATGGATCGCACCGTCGGTGGTTGTACCGAACCCGGCGAAGTCGATGACCACGTCGAGGTTTTCGCCGGCGAAGTCGGTGATGTCGCTTGCGACCCTTTCGGCGCCGAGCGAGCGCGCGAAATCGTGCACGCGCTCGTTCTTCTCGGCGACGAACAGCGTCGCGCCGAGTGCGAGTGCGGTCTGCGCGCCGAGCGAGCCGAGCCCACCGAGGCCGATGATCCCGACTCGGGAGCCGGCAGAGACGTTCCCCTGCACCGAGACCGCGTGGTAGGAGGTGAGACCTGCGTCGGTGGCGGCTGCCGCCTGGTCGAACGGCACCCCGTCGGGCAGCGCGACGACGAGTCGCTCAAGGACGACGACCTCGTCCGCGAACCCGCCGTTCTTCGATGTTCCCGGTCCCTCGATGGCCGCGGGGATGACGACCTTCTGGCCCACGGCGAACTGAGTCACGCCCGTCCCCACAGCGGAGACGACGCCCGCGATCTCGTGGCCCAGCGTGATCGGGCGGAACGGGAGCAGCGGCGTCAGCGTGCCGTCGAGGAACCCGACGTCGCTGTGGCAGAGCCCCGCGGCGCGCACGTGCACGACGAGTTCGTCCGCGTCCGGTACCGGTTTCGGCACCTCGCTCAGGGTGAGGGGCTTCCCGACTTCGGTGAACTGCCATGCGCGCATTGTCTGCTCCTTGGACGCTTTTCTCCTGGTGGGTGACCGGTTGCAGTGCGAGTGGCCACCCGGATCCATATTGGTACCTCGTCCCAAAAATACTCCTCTACGCTCGGACGATGACCACTTCCCCTACTCGCCGCGGGCGACCGCCGGCCTCGACCCGCGAAGCGCTTGAGGAGATCGCCTTCGACCTGCTGCTTCGCGACGGGTACGAGGCGACGACACTCCAGGCCATCATGACCGCCAGCGGTGTGGGGCGCTCGACACTGTTCCGCTACTTCGGTTCGAAGGCGGGGATCGTGTGGGGCGAGTTCGATCGCGCCGTCGAGCGACTGCGCTCGGCCCTCCGTGACGCCGATGACGTGCCCGTCATGGCGGCCGTGCGATCGGCGGTCGTCCAGTCGACGCGCCTTTCCCAGGCGGCGGCGCCGGACTCGTGGCTCGACCGTTTCCGCGTGCTGGACCGGGACGCCGCGCTTGTCGCGGAAGCTGCCGCGCACTGGCGCGTATGGGCCGAAACGGTGAGCCGGTATGCCGCGGAGCGCACCGGACTCGATGTGGGCGCTCCCGTCCCGGCCGCGATCGGCGGCGCCGTACAGGCGGCGTATGTCGCGGTACTCAGGGGCTGGGCCGTGGGGGACGAGGCGGTCGACATCGACGAGCTGGATCGAGCGCTGGGTCCGGTCACCGACGCCTTCCAGGCGGTGCTCGACGGCCTGCCGCGGGGCTGACTCGAGGCGCGGAGGGGCGAGGTGTATTTTTGGGACTGGGTTCCGAAATGCGGATTCCCCGTAGGGACGAAGGAGTCCTCTCATGGGCCGTCTGGACGACAAGGTCGCGATCATCACTGGAGCGGGCCGCGGTATGGGCGCTTCGCACGCCCGCCGCTTCATCAAGGAGGGGGCGAAAGTCACCCTCACAGACGTCAACGAGGCCGCCATCCGTGAGCTCGCCGACGAGCTCGGCGACAACGCGCGGTACACGGTGCAGGACGTCACGAAGTCCGACGATTGGAAGCGTGCCGTAGAGGAGACCGAGGCGGCGTTCGGCGATGTCACCGTGCTCGTGAACAACGCGGGCACTCTGGGGCCGATCGCCAAGACGGCGGACCTCGAAGAGGACGACTACCTCAGGGTGTGCGCCATCAACCAGCACTCCCAGTTCCTGGGGATGAAGGCGGTCATCCCGTCGATGCAGCGCGCGGGCATCGGATCGATCGTCAATATTTCGTCGCTCGCAGGGCTGCGTGCGAACTACGGATTCCCGAGCCTCGCCTACGTCGCCAGCAAGTTCGCCAGCCGAGGGATGACGAAGGCGACCGCGCAGGAGTACGGGCGCGACAACATTCGCGTGAACTCCGTACACCCGGGCTTCATCAACACCCCGATGATGGTGGAGGCGACCGACGAGGGGGGCGGTGACGCGCTGGCGCAGATCTCTCTCGGCCGACTCGCGGACGCGGATGAGGTGTCGTCTCTGGTGCTGTTCCTGGCGTCCGACGAGTCCTCCTACATCACGGGCGCAGAGCACAAGATCGACGCGGGCATGTCCGCGACCTGATGTCACACCAGCCGTGACGCGCTGGTCGCCGCCGTGGACCAGCGCGCCCCCAGTTCCGATGGGGTTGCGGACGGTTTCCTCGGCCAGTCCGTCGTACGGGGCCTGCTGGGCGCTCAGCACGATGAGCCGGCCCCCGTGCTCCACCGCGATGCCGGCGAGGCGGCGGGCTGCACCTCGTGGGCGTGTGGATCGCGCCCATCCCGACGCCGGCCCGGTCCGCGATGTCGCGTGCCGGCGTTTTCACGCCCGAGGCGACGAAGACCGCGGCGGTCGCGTCCAGCAGGGCCCGCTGACCGCGCTGGGTGTCCTTGCGCCTGGGCTGGGCCGGGTGCCTCTGGTTTCCGTCGCTGTCGTTCACCGCGCCAATCCCAGTGCCGGGCTTCAGCAAGCGGAACAGTGCTCTGTATCGTGAGCGGAGCAATGTTCCGCTTGCTCGTGATGTCAGAGCAGGGGCCCGTGGCCAGGCCATGAGCTGCCCCCACAGGCCCTGCCCGCAACGAAGGGACACCGTCATGCGGCACCGCACTTTGGCCACACCGGCGTGCGGGTCAGCTCTCTCGCGCTCGGCGCGATGAACTTCGGCGCCGTCGGCCGCGCCACCCCGGCCTAGTACTCCAGCCGGTCCGGCTGGAGTACTAGGCCCAAGGTCCCGGACGAAGGGCTACCCACAATCATGCTTGCGTCCGATGCCGGGCGCATCGGTGAAGGCCACGATGCAGGTGTACCTCAACGACAGGGAGCGCACGATGTCGTACCAGGAGCACCTGCAGTACCCCGAGCCCCGCTACCAGGGGGACAGGGGCGAGGTGAACGCGTCCTTCCGCACCGCTGACACCCCGCCGGACCTCACCTCGACCGGCGGCGGGGCCACCCACTACCTCGCCACGCACGAGTCGACCGGCGGTGAATTCGGCCTGTACAAGGTGGATCTGGCAGCACGGTCCGCCGGCGCCAAGACCCACTTCCACAAGGCGATGTCGGAGTCCTTCTACGTCCTCTCCGGGGAACTGGAGCTCTACAACGGCGAAAAGTGGGTGACGGGCCGCACCGGTGACTTCCTGTACGTACCGGTGGGCGGCCTGCACGCGTTCAAGAACGTGACGGACGAGCCCATGTCGATGCTCATGCTCTTCTCCCCGGGCGCCCCGCGCGAGGAGTACTTCGAAAGGGTCGCGGAGATGTCTCAGCGGAGCAGCGCAGAACTCAAGGAGTTCCGTGTGCGGCACGACAGTTACTTCGAGGAGGACCTCGGGATGGGAACGCTGTAGCGAACACCTTCGGAACCCCTGGCGGAATGAGCCAGAGCATGCCCGCAGCTCATTCCGCGGCGGGCGCTCGCAGCGGGCGAGGGCCGGCACGGTACGGGCCATGAGAGAGGTGCCTCGTGTGAGGGGCTCGCGTAGGCGCCCCGATCCGGTGTGGAGGTGGGGCCGTGGGGCAGGGACGGCGCCGATACAGATCGGCTTGTACTGGTTCACGCGCTGGACCGGGGGAGTCACTGTACGTAACCCTTGATGGCATGCGGTGCGGGTGGCCCCGCGGGCGGGCGCAGTGCAGAGGAGAGGTGGCCGGGCATGGCTTCGGACAACGGCGGCGGGGGACAGTGTGGCGAGCCGGAGCTGTCGGACAGCCTCAAGACGTTCGGGGCCGTGCTCAAGGCGCTGCGTGACGAAGCGCGGCTGACACAGGAGCAGTTCGCGCCTCGGGTGCGGTACTCGGCGGCGTACATCGCCAAGATCGAGCAGGGGAAGCGGTTCCCGCCTAGGGACTTGCTGGAGCGCTCGGAGGAGGTGCTGGGAGCGGCGGCGGCGCGGGTGCTGGCGGCGGCGGCCAAGAGCCTGACGCGGAAGGTGGGGCTGGCGTCGTGGTTCCTGCAGTGGGCGGCCATGGAGGAGGACGCGATTTCGCTCTACTCCTACGAGCCCAGCGTGATTCCAGGTCTGCTGCAACCCGAGCCGTACATCAGAGCGCTTTTCGAGCGCCGCCTGCCGCCCCTCGCTGAGGAACAGTTCGAGCATCAGGTCGCCGCGCGACTGGAGCGGCAGCTTCTCCTGGCGGCGCGGCCGAACACCACGTTCAGCTTCATCATCGAACAGGCTCTGCTGGAACGCCGCATGGGAGGCAGCGAGGTCACACGGGTCCTCTTCGACCACCTGCTCAGGGTGAGTCGTCTACGGAACGTGGAGATCCAGGCCATGCCTCTGATCCAAGAGGACCACTCAGGCTTCGAAGGCCCACTCGCCTTGGCCGAGACGGCAGGGAACCGGTGGGTGGGATACATCGAGGCCCACGACAGCAGCATGCTGATCACTGACACGAAAGCCGTGAGCGCGATGCTTCAGCGCTATGGCAAGATGCGCTCGCAGGCCCTGAGCCACCAAGCCACCACGGGTCTGCTGGAGCAGATGCGAGGAGCGCTATGAGCATCAATGAACTTGCCTGGTTCAAGAGCAGCTACAGCGGTGGTGGTGGCGGCAACTGCGTCGAGATCGCCGTACGTCCGGATGCGGTGCTGGTTCGGGATTCGAAGGACACGCAGAGGCAAGCGGTGGCTGTGTCGCCTCACGCATGGTCTGCGTTCACGTTGCTGGCTGCCGATTCCCCCCTCTGACATTTCGGTGGAGAGGGGCAGTCGGGTACAACGCTCGGATTTGCATCCCCCTGCCTCACACGACCAGCCGCCCTGGCCGCAGGCACCGATCTGAGCACCAAGGCCCGCTCCCACCGGCCCGAGCCATCCCGGGGCCGGTCAATCGTCTCCTACCGAATCATTATCGCGAACACGTCTCCGTTTGTTCCGGCGATCAGGCTGTCGAAGACCGGCGTGGCCGAGTTGGTTGCGCCGCAGTCGGAGTCGTGGTTTGTCCACCACCTCGAGTCCTGACCTATGACGAATCGGCCGACCCGGACATGCGCGCGCCAGTCCGAGGCCATTGCGCCCATGCGGCCGCCCAGTTCGGCCAGCGGAGCATCGGTGGAGGACATCGCACCATTCTGGCGTACTGGACCGGCGAGATGACCTGATCCGGCGGTCGGGGTGTCTGCCTGCTCCCGACCGCCTGCGTTCTGGGGTCAAAGGGTGAAGAAGCCCGGCACCCGACCATCCGGCGTTCCCACCAAGGCGGCGCGGTCGAGCAATATGTTGTTGTTCTCGCAGCTCGTCTCCGGGAGGAGCAGACAGGCGTGGCAGGCGGCAAGGTTCAGGCTGTCCGCGCCGCTCGCCTCCGCCTCCATGCACAGAGGGTCGTTCGAGCACCAACTCGCCCTGTGCAGAGCGGCCCGGAGGGAGGAGTCGAGACGGCCCGGTTCACCCTGCGCGACGACGCCGCCGAGACTGCCGGCGGAGTCGCTGGTGGCTGTGTAGATCAGCACGCCTGCCATGTCTTCGTCGCTGTAGAGCCGCTCTCGCAGGGACGCGGCCGGATAGCCGCCGTCCAGGCTCCATTCGTTGATCAGCATGTGGGCCAAGGCATGGAGAAGGAGGAAGCGAGGCGTGGCGGGTGAGGGAGGAATCGGCTTGTCCGAGTCGCCTGCCCGCGCCGACAGCAGTCTCTCGTGATTTTCACGGATGCGGGCGGCGCGAGCGACCTGAGCCGGTTGCTCCTCCCATGCCCGCAGCCGCTCCTGATCGAGGCGAAGGAACACACCCTCACCGCTTACTTCGAAAGCCGGAAGCCAACTCGGCTTCGCCAACGAGATCGCTGCCTGGCGCAGCTGGGAGTCGGCCGGACTCGGCTCCTCCACACGTCGGAACGACTGCAGCGCCCGTACCTCGCGCAGTCGCTTGACCAGCATCACCTGGGCCAGCCCGTGTGAAGAGCGCAAGGTGTCGAGGGGGGCGACAGGAGGTTCGCAGACGAACTCCTGTTCCTCCGTGGCATCTTCGGGGTGAGGCGTGGAGAGGCTTCGGTACTCGCCCTCGTAGAGCTTCCGCCGGTAGTCGCCGACACGCTTGGCGGCTTCCGTTTCATCTACCTGCTCGTCGGCGGCGATCTTGGCCGCTCGCCTCCGCAGCACCTCTGCCACCACGTCGTCGTCAGTGTATTTCGGGTGGTGGAGCAGCAGTTTCATGACGCGTACGAACGTCTTGATAGAGGTGGGGTCCTCTTCCTTCAAACCGTCGTAGAAGGGGGCCACGAGCTTGGCGATTCCCTCACTGTGCGGGGGGATGGACAGGGCCGAGTACATGACTGGGAACCAGACCGAGGAGGAACCACGCTGGAGGGTGCGGGGTGGCTCCTGGCAGCTTTCGGCCGGAGCATCCTTGAGCCAGGGGCGACGGCCACTGCACCGGATGCCGAGGTCCCGCAGCGCCTGGCGCCGGAACGACCCCTCCATGGAGACCATCTCCACGCCGCAGCTGCAACCGATCTGCACGGCCCGCAGGGATGCGGTCGAGCCGTCGGCCTGGAAGGTCAGTTGCCCCCCGCAGTTGCCGGTACCCGTCCGGTTACCTCGGTGGAGCCACTTCCAGTAGGGGAAATCCTCCAGATGGCCGTGGGTGCACGCCATCACGAAGCGGGACGGGACCAGGCTCTCCAGGCACGTTGAGCACTCGGCCCGTCCGGCCGGAGAGTTGAACTTTCGGAAGGACTGCAACTGATGACAGTGAGGGCACGAGTACATCTCCGGGAAGCGCACCGCCCGTACCCCGTCCCGGGCCGAGTCTGCATCGGGAGCGGGGGGCATCCGGAATCCGGAGACTCCCAGCTGCTGAGCCAAACGGGGCTCCGAGATGAAAGGTGCCTGGGAGATGTCCCACGAGTCGATACCGCGGATGAGGAAGGATTCGTTCTCCACAGCGATCATGGCTCCGACGCCGTACGTCGTAATGAGCTGGGCGCGACGGATCTCCCCGAGCTTGCGAGCGCTTCGTGCCGCTGTCGAGGGGAGGCCGCGGCGACGGGTACGAGGCGGTACGGGACCCATGGTTAGCGCTCCTCGAAGAAGGTGGACGAGGCGTCTACGTCTCGCAGACTCCAGAGTGTTTTCCAGGGCGAAACGGTGGCCGACTCGTCGTCGTAATTGGCCAGCAGTGCGGGGCCACGCGAGGCACGTGTTGCCTCGTAGACGAGGTTCGGGTGGTCGTGTGCCTCGCTCCTCCACCATTCGATGAACTGCTCGAAGGCCGCGGCGGTGGCTTCGAGCTCGGCCTCCTCGACCGTTGCAACCCGGGAGAGGAGAACCCTTCCGACTTCGTCGTGGAGATCGGTAAGAAAGTCCTCCACGCGTGCGGCCGCTTCGTTGGCACGTGCGGCAGGCAGCATCAGCCGAGCCAGGGCCACCACCACGGCGTGCAGGCCTCGGTCACGGGCCCGTGCCGAGAAGGGGGTGACGCTCGTGGACTCCACCTCGCGGTACAGGGCGGAGTGGAAGCTCTGGAAGTCCTCGTAGTGGGAACGGTCCCTGGACCTGGTCGAATTGAGCATGATCGCGACGAGTCCGGGGTGCTGTCGGCCGACCCGACTCGTCGCCTGGATGTATTCGGCAGTGGTCTGCGGCTGTCCCATCACAGCCATCAGCCCGAGTCGATCGACGTCGACACCGACGGAGATCATGTTGGTGGCGAGCAGTACGTCCAGCGCGTCCGAGCTGGGGTGTCGTCGCTCGATGTCCTTGAGCCTGCGGGAGATGTCACTGGCGTTCGCTCGGCTGCTCAATTCCGTAACGGCGTCTGCGCGGCGCGCATCGATGCCGTCCCGCGCCGCGAGGTGACCAAGCCGTTCCTGCACGTCGTCGAGAACCTGGAGCTCCGCCGCCGACAGCAGGCGCAAGCTGTTGAAGTAGCCGACCAAGGTCCAGTACGCGTCCTTCACCTCGGGAGGAGCATCATGGGCATGCGCCCGGTGAAGCAGCGCCGCGTACACCCGGATCAGCAAGGTGGCCTGGCTGGTGCTGGAGGTCAGGAGGCCGACGTAGCAGCGGGCCGCCTTACGTTCGCGAGGCGTCTCGACGGCGAACCAGGAGTCCCTCGCGTCGAGGCCGCCGGGCGGGAACTGCTCCACCCTACGGTCGAACAGGCGGGTGCCCTGCTCGCCGGCGCGTCGGATGGTCGCGGTCGATGCGATGACCTTGGGGCGCTCGGCCAACGCATCGACGGCTGTTTCGTACAGGCCGGTGAGCGTGCCGAGTGGGCCGGAGATGAGGTGCAGCTCGTCCTGCACGATGAGTTCGGGCGGCCTGACCCCGTCGATGTCCCGGTTGAACAGAGCCGCTGAGGCGGGGCGCCAGGGCATCGACGCGAACTTGTCCACCGTCGCGATGACCAAGGTCGGACGATGGGCGTAGACGGCCTCGTCGACGAGATGCACCGGCAGCCCTCGGCGGAAGGCACAGCTCCCTGAGGGGCAGTTCACCGTCATGCGTACGGCGTTCCGGTCGACCGCGTAGTCACGGGGGCGCATCGGCTCACCGCACCACGGGCAGTTGCGCAGTTGGACCGGGTTCTCCGTCTGCAACTGGAGGTTCTCGTGGCGTACGAGGTCGGCCAGCTTGCTCTCGGCGGCCGTCAGTGTGTTGGGAGTGGCCGAGCGGCCCACCCACATGCCGATGGAGATCTCCTCGTGTCCCAGCCGCTCCGGGTCGGCGGCCCGCAGCAGGTCCATGGCGCAGATCAGCGCTGCGGCTCTCTCGAACTGCTGGAGCGTGAGCAGCCGGAGCGTGTACCGCATGAGAACGGTGACACCTGCCCCTGCGGACCCGTCCCGCAGCCTTCGGAAGAAGGTGGTGAAAGCGATCAGCCCGAGATACGCCTCCGTCTTACCGCCGCCTGTGGGAAACCACAGCAGGTCGGAGACCTCCCGGTCCTTGTGTTCGGGATCGACGATCCCAGCCAGGCAGAGCAGCATGAAGGAGAGTTGGAAGGGCCGCCACCGTCCGGCCTGTTCGTCCGGGCGGCCGGACCTGCCCCCCTTGATCCACACGGTACGTGCTCGCTGGTCGGCCATGGCGAGGTTCGCAAGCCGGAACGCGCGCATGATGTCCGGTCGCTCGGCGTCCTCCAGCAGATCCACGCCCTCACGCATCCGGCGCAGAGCTCGGCGGCACAGCAGGATCTGATCCGCCGCAGCGGTGCCGTCCTCCGTGCCGCTCAGCAGGCGGGCCTGTTCCTCCTGGGTCAGGATCCAACGCTCGTACCCTGCCAGCAGGGCGCGCAGCGCCGACACGACCTCATGCGTCGGGTCTGTTCCCAACCCATACATGGTCAGTGGCTTGTCGTCGATCCCAGGATTGGAATCGGTCAGCAGCACCTCGTGGGAAGGGACGAACTCGGTCCGCAGGGCGGTAACCGTAGGACGTTCCGTCGATACGGCGCCCACGGGAGGTGGCGTCCAATCCCAATATGCCGCGCATCCATGGCCGATGGCGAAGCTCGGCACATGGCGGTGCAGGAGCCTGCTCAGCGCCTGCTCAGGGTCGACCGCTCCGAGAGTGGCGGGCCGCACCACGAACATCGGGCTGGTGCCGTCCTCCGCGGTGACGCTCAGCACCGGCTGGTAGAAGCAATGCGCGTCACGGAGGTCGTACCGACCGACCTCGAGACTGTTGACGACCGTGGCCGTCACGGTCACGGTCCCGTCCGTGGATCGGGGGCGGACCAGCACACGCAGTTCCAACCCCGGGTGAAGAACGAAGGCGTCGAGCAGCCCCGGCCGAGTGACGTCCACATCGACGGGCTCGATCCGCAGGGTGGAACGCCGCCAGTGCTCCCGCTGGGCCTTCGTGCTCCGCGCCTCGGTCCGCTTCGCGGCCACTGGCTTCCCCTCGGCATCCTCGGGAAGGTAGACGGCTGTGTTCACGGTCAACCGGATCCGTTCCGAGACAGCCGGGTCGACGGCAAAAGTGAGGCCGATGGACGACGGCATCCGCACGTTCGCCAGCGAGACGCCCAGATCACCCGGTCCTTCCTCGATGTCCCGACGGACGCCGAGCGGCAAGGTGTCCAGCCCGTCCCGCTCGGACTCCAGCTCGCCCTGTTCGGTCGTTCCGGCCTGGGCGGAGCTGCCGGCCCCGTCCGGACGGGAGCGCGGGAAGAGCACACCGACCGGGTACATGGTGATCGGTGCGTCATCCGTGAGCACCTCGTCCACCCCACTCACGGGGCCGAGGAGGTCCTGACGGAGGGCTTCGACGAGCGAGTCGCGCATCTCGTAGTGCGCCTGGTGGGTCGACCCGCTCATTCTTCGTTCTCCTCGGAGTCGTTCGCGTACCAGTGGAAGCGTCCCAGGCCGCACAAACGGGGTGCGACCCAGGCGCCGTGCGATCCCAGACCCGCAGCTTCGGTGGCGGCGGGGCTGCCCGCGACGCCCTCCACGCAGTCGATCCTCAGGCCGGTGATCAACGGTGGCCATCGATCGACCTCGGAGCGGGAGGTGCGGCGCAGCAACCGGGTCAGGTCGGTTCGGAAGCGTTCGGACACCATGGCGACCTGTCGCCCGCCGGCCACCACCGCGTACGGAGGTGACTGGTCCGAGTCGACAGGGATGTCGTGCAACAGAACCAGCTCTGCCTCGGCACCGGCGGCGACATCGGTCACCAGATGACGCCGGAGCTCCTCTGCGTCCTGTTGGAATCCCTCCGTTCCGGGGGGCTGTTCGTGGGAGACGTCCGAACCGATCAGCTCGATCCCGTTACGGGCCCAGGTACTACGACCGCCCAGGTACCAGCGGTCGATCCTCTTGTCCTTCCGGACGAGCCACGAGTTGGGTGCGTCCAGGACGTAGAGATCGTCCCGGGCCCGCGTCATGGCCACATACAGCAGCCGGGCCTCGGCAGCCGGATCGTAGTCGTACTTCTTCTTCCTGACCGGAGCCGGCTCCTTCAGTGTTCGTGGTTCGACGATCAGGACCCGATCGAACTCCAACCCCTTGGCTCGGTGCATCGTCGATATCACGAGCGAGGAAGGCGGCGCCGCGGTGAGCTCATCCGGCAGCCGACCTTCGGCGACCGCACGGTGCAGTGCGACGACATCTAGGGTTCCCCGACCACGGCCGCGCGCCACCTTCCGTACGGATCGCCACACCGCTTCCGGCACGCTGCCGGCAGGGATGGGCAGGTCTGCCAGCAGTTCCTCGAAGCGTTCCCGAGTGAGGGCGGTCGTGCCGGTCGCGGCGAGGAGCTCGGCGATCCAGACAGAGGTGGAGCGCTCGCGGGCCGAACGCTGCAGTGTGTGCGGCACGTCGGCTGCGGCCAGGATGCCGGACAACGTCAATGCCTGACCGTTGTCGCGGCACAGGATGGCAGTGGTGTCGGGATAGTCCCGGAGAGCCGCCAGTACGAACTCGTCTTCCAGGCTCCCGAAGTTCGGCGTCGACAACAGCAGCGCACGGAGATCACCGTGGATACGCTCCGCCTCGCCACCGGCCGCAGCCGGATCGCGGGGCAGCCGCTGCAACGGGGTGCCGTAGGGCAGAGCCATCCGAGCCGTCTCGCCACGGGCCCTGAAGTTGTCGCCCAGGTGGAGCTCCACGAGCTCCACGCCGAATGTGGCTCGCACCCACTCCAGGAAGCGGTCGGTCTCCTCGGCGCGCCGTTCCGGATCGGACACCTGAAAGCCGTACACAGCCTGAGCCGAATCCCCCACCACGGTGAAACCGCTGTTCTCCTGAAAGCGGTCCAGCAACGCCTCGACCATCTCCCGACGTACGCCGACGAGGTCCTGGACCTCATCGATCACCACATGCGCGGGCACGTACTCGCCGCCCTCGACCGCACCCTTGTCGATCGCCTCGGTGGCCGCCTCTATGCGGCCGTCGAAGGTGTACGTCCCCCAGTCCACGTCCGGATAGGCGCGGTTGAGCAGGGCGGAGGCCCAGCCGTCGAAGGTCTGGACACGGATGCGCTGTGCGGCGGCAGCGTGCCGCTCGATCCGCTCCGTGAGCTCGCGTACGGCGGCTCGGGAAAAGCTGAGTACCAGGATCTCCCCGGCCTCCAGCTCCTCGCGCTTCACCAACACGTCGAGTCGTCGCACAAGGGTGTGCGTCTTGCCGGCGCCGGCTCCGGCCGTGACGAGAACCCGGGCATCCCAGGGCTGCTCCACCACGGCCCGCTGCGCGGGGGTGAGCGGGTGCTCTGCGGGGAGAACAGGAGTCACTGGGCCTCGTCCCACAGGTACTCGAACTCGGTGAACGCGAGCTCTTCACCGTAGTTGGTGATGTTGTCACGTACGTTCAGTATCAGGCAGCTCTCCTTGCCACCGTTCTTCGGACCGCGCAGACCACGTCCGATCATCTGCTGGTAGATGTTTGGGCTGTAGGTCGGACGCGCGACGACCACCGCACGGGTGGCCGGTGCGTCGAAGCCCTGGGTGAGCACACCGTAGTTCGTGAGCACCTGGGTCCTGCCCTTGCGGAAGTCGCTGATCCGCTGGCGGCGTTCGTTCGTGGGCGTGCTCGAGTCGATCGCCGCGGCCTTGATGTCCCTGTCGCCCAGCTTGGCCGCGAGCAACTTGGCATGGGCGACGGAGGTGGCGAACACCAGCACCGGCCAGTCGGACGGCATGGCGGCGATCTCGTCGACGATGCGTTGACTGCGGTCGTGGTCCTCGGCGAGCCGCTGTTCCGCGCCCTTGGGCAAGGTGGCGAACGTGTCGGACTGGGCACGCTCGTCAGCTGTCAGGGCGATGGCGGCGCCCTTCAACTCTCGGTGTCTCACCTGGGCCAGTACTCCGATGTGCTGCAAGGACTTGATGGCGACGGACAGATCGCCGTCGAAGACCCCCGTGTCCAACCTGTTGCCGAAGCGCTGAACCAGAAGTCGGGTCAGTTCCGCGTTGTTCTTGTATGGGGTCGCGGTCAGGCCGACCAGGTGCCGGCTGGTCCGGTGATGGGTGAGGCCGAGCTGTTCGAGGAGACGTGTGTAGCGCTTGGACATCGCGGTGTGTGCCTCGTCAACGATGACGAGCGAGGCTGTCTCCCGCAACCAGGTGTAGTTCTCCTCCGTCAGGCAGCGGTCCAGCTTGGCGTCCGTCGCGACGACCAGATGGGGTCGTGCGTCCACCGGGGTGGCCTCGTTCGACGCCCACAGTCGGCTGATGACCAGGGGGTGCTCAGGGCCCACCTTCGACCACACGAAACTCCAACTCTGCACGGCCTGCTCGCACAGCTCCTCGGTCTGAGCGATCCACAGGACCGGGCCCGGGAGACTCTCGCGGTCACGGATCCAGCGGATCACGCCTTCCGCCGTGACACGCGTCTTGCCGGCTCCGGTCGGCAGACTGAGCATGCCGCGCTGCGGCATCGGGCTCTCCAGCAGCCCCAGAAGCGCTTGGGCGAGGTCTTCCTGATACGGGTGCAGGGCCGGGAACTCGATCGGACCCTCGACCTCCAGGCGTGCTTCCAAGGAGGGCACCTGGGCGCCGGCGAAGGAGTCGGGGAACCCGAGATCGGTGACGAAGAGCAGGGCCTTCTGGCCCCCGCTGAAGGACGCGGGCGCCCGGGTGGGGAAGTTCAGCGTGAGATCGTGGGAGTGAATCCGCAGGATCGCCTCGCCATGGGCGTTGAACGCCATCTCGGCGACGCGCCGAAGGCTCGGCTCGCTCCCGTGCTCGTGGAGCTCGCTCTCCATGAGCCCGGGCGGAAGCCCGCCACGCAGGGCTTCCTCGCCGAGGAGGAGAGCGATCTTGTCGATGACGCTCTCGGCCTCCCGGACCTCGCGCAGCCGCTTCTGGAGGGACTGATCGTGCTCCTGCCTCTCCTGGAGGGCGAGGGCCTGGCTGCAACCCGCAGGCCCGAAACCCCATTTGAACTCCTCGTCCGCGGCCTGGAGCACCTGGAGGCGGTCGAGGGAGTCCAGGACGAAGAGGGTCTGCCCCTTCCTGGCGAACGTGAGGGGCTTCCGTTTGCTCCCCATGGGCGTACGCATGATATGGGTGAGCTCGGAGCAGCGCTGGATCTTGTAGTTGCTTCCTGCCTGGCCGAGGCGGGCCTTGACCGTGGGGAACTCCTCGATGAGGGAGGAGGCCCGCCCGATCTTCACCGCGTCGATCTCCCGGCTGATGACGTCGGAGACCTTGAGCATGCCCCAGTCCTCGATCATCGCCTTGGCGGAGGCGGCGTCGCCCTTGTCGGCGACCAGCAGCGCAGGGAGCCCCTCGCGAACGAGTTCCTTGAATTCCTGGGTCCCCGTCGCCACGGCGATCTCGTTGTCCGGGCGTCCTTCCCAGGAATTCCCCACTCGGCACCGGGTGAGCACATCGTCCGGGAACTCGAACTCGACGCGGTGCAGCAGGGCATAGGCATGCCCGATGAAGACGTCGTCCTCGCTCTGCAGGAGAAGGTCCAGCAGCTTGCCCCAGCGACCGGCGGGGACCTCATCGGTGGTCGTGGGCATGCCCAGCCGGCGCGCTGCCTCCTCCGAGATCTCGGCGACCGGCAGCACGGAATGAAACGTCTTGAGCTGGGGACCGACGGCCTCGGACACGCGGGTCAGACCCATGGAGGTGCGTACGAGGCCGTGCCTGGAGATCATCCAGCGCAGCGGAGACACCACAGGCCTGCGCGTGTTGCCGTTGGTTCCGTACCCCATCTGCCAGTGCTGCGAGATGTCGGACGCAGGCAGGGCGGACACGAAGGCGCCGCGGCCTTCGTCGGACAGAACCGGCAGCAGGTGCAGCGGGCCCAGGGTCGCGGCACCCTCCACGACGAGACGGGAGATGTTGGGGCGCGGTGACGTGCTCGGCAGGCCGCGAAGGTGCTTCTCGTGCACAGCCTGTCGATACTCCTCGAACCAGGTCTCACCCTGTGGCCGATGTCCGCCGGTCGGGCGGTCGGACAGCCCGAAATCGCGGAACACGGGCCTGTCGCTGTCGTGGAAGTCCATGTCGACGGTGATGCCCTTGTCCCGGCTCCCGTCGACGGGTACCACCGGTCCGGGCAGGAGACAGTCGCGCATCGGTCGGAAGCGGCCGTCCAGCGTCCGGACGCGCAGCGTGTGCGAGGGCTTCGGCACCTTCGCGCGGATGCGTTCGGTCTGCGCGCTGCCCCCGGCGCTCCGGAGCAGAACCCAGAAGTTGGACCAGGCATCGGTGTCGTAGGTGGCGAAACCCTGGTCGAGGACGCCTTCGAACCGTCCCTGCGCGTCGGCGACCCTGATGCCGATGTTGTGCAGGTGCCTGGCCATCTCGGGACGATCCGAGATCGCCGGGTGCACGTAGACCATGTCGTCACGAAGGGTGTCGGCGGTGGTCCGGTGGTAGATCTCTCCGGCGACGGGTGCGACCATCCCATGGCCTTCGGTCAGGACGATCTTCGCCCGGCGAGCTGCGGCGGTGATCGCCGAATCCTCGCGCAGCCGTCCGGCCTGGTCCTTGAGCACCATCAGGGAGAAGATCTCGATGGCGTGGGTCGATGCTTCCGCGGAGCCGTCGGAGACGAGAGCTTCGAGCCAGTCCTTGACGCTCTCGGGCGTCTTCCCCGCCTGATCCAAGATGTGGTTCATCTTGCCGCGTCGGACAGTGGTGTCGGACGCGTCGACGGACGGATGGAGCCAGCCGGCCGGGCGACCGCTGTACTCGGCCCAGATCTGGACCCATTCCTTGTCGAGGCCGGGCGGCGTGATGAAGAGCTCGCGAGGCCGTTGGAGCACGCCGTTCTGGTCGGGCAGGGAGGGGCTTTCGGCGGCGTACTCCCACACGCGGCGCAGGAAGTACTCGTCGGCCCAGTTGAGCTTCTCCTTGGTGCGTCCCGGCAGCAGGGGGAGGTAGGCGGCGGGATCTTCGGCGGGCACGAGCGAGGGCAGGGTGTCGATCACCAACCGTGCCGCAACCTGCAGGAGTTCACGGTTGAAGGGGCTTCCGTCGAGAAGGTGCTGGCGATCCTCGTTCGTCTTCCACGGCGCGTTGAGGATGCCGGTCAACGACACCTCGTACTTGGTGGGGAAGAACGCCCAGAAGGAGCCCTTGCCGACAGGAACGGTGTGCAGGCCGTTACGCACGGTGTACTCGGGCATCGCCCAGGAGACCTCCAGCACGGGCCGGCCGTGAAGTTCGCCCGCGCTCTCCTCGGCCTCGCCGGTAGGGGAGTAGGAGGCCGAGAACACCTTCCACTGTTCCGTCGTCTGCTTGGCGCCGCTCGCCACCTCCTTGAGCGTCCGGTAGTTGCCCTTGTGTTCGATCGAGATCTCCCGGCGGACCGGTGGCATCGAGCGGCGGTCGTGCAGGAACAGTTCGCCGACATGAGGGGAGAACAACTGGAAGTGGGCGGGGAAGGCGTCGGTCTCGCGTCCGTTGCGACCCCTGTGGCCGACGATGTCGCGGGCGAGGCGTTCAGCGGCGCCCTTCGTCAGGGGCAGGCGGACAACGGTGGTGGCCCAGCGCAGCAGCTTGTCCAAGGTGTCGTCGTCGGCGCGTTCCTGCTCGACGTCGAGAGGACGGGCCATGCGGAGCACCGGGGTGTCCATGTGGAGCTCACCCTGGTGACCGAGAGCCTGCGCGATCTCGGCGGCGGACCAGTCCTTGTCGAAGCCGAAACCGAACGCGCCGTTCCCGCTGAAGAACTGGGGGGAGTCGCTCACCGAGAGAACGGACTTGACGCCGACACCGAACCGGCCGATCTGCCCGCCGCGCTTCCGGGAGACGCCCATCCGCAGGATCGTCTCGGCTCCCTCCGGCGTGACAGGGCTGCCCACGTTCGCGCAGTACAGGTGGCTATCGGTGAGGACCACGTGCAGCTTGCCGCCGGGTGCGGCCGCGATCTCGTCCGCCGCGTTCTGGACGAGTTCGTACAACTGACGCTCCCCGTAACCGCCTTGGGTGATGCGACGCTCGCCGTTGGCGTGCTCCTGTATCAACCCGGGATCGACCTGGTAGGTCTTCAGGACGGTCGCGGACTGCCGGATCACGGTCTCGATCACGGGCGGGAGCGAGGAGTCGGCGAGCTGCCGGTCGGTCATGAGTCACCTGTCTCAAAGGGTGAACGAACCAGGACGCGCGGGGGGAGCGGGTGTGCCGGCGCGTATGCCGGCACACCCCGCGGAACAACGTGGAGCTGCTGAGTGGAGGTGCAGCTAAGGGCTCAGGTGTCGGTGGTCGTGACCGTGGTAACGGTCCTGACGGTGACGGTCGTGGTCACGACGGTCACCGTCCGCCCATTCGTCTGGACCCGGCGGGTGCGGGTGACCTGGTAGGTGCGAGGGCGACCGGCGCGCCGAGGGGTGGTGGGGCGCCGGGTGGCCCGAGAGGTGCGGCGCACGGGAGGGTCGGAAGGGGTGGCGACCTGCTCCGTGGGCGCAGTGGTGCGCGAGGGGCGGGCGAGGCGCCGCCGTTCCGCTGCCAGGACCTGGGGGTGGATGCGGTGAGATGCCAGGAGTTCGGCCTGGAGCTCCGGGTCCTCCAGCTCGTCGTACTTCCGGATGAACCAGGACATCCAGGCGTCGTCGTCATCGATCATGTGGGGTTCCCCTCCCTATAGGCACGCCAACGAGTGCTCTTGACCGGTTGGTGTGCGTAAAGACCGCTTTGTGATCGAACATGAGGGCAGAGCTCTCCCGCCTTCAGGAGGCGCATCCCTCAACGACTCTGGCCGAGTTGGGAGTTGCCAAGACCGACTCTAGAGCAGGCTGTGGAGGTCTGTCGATCAGAAAGTGAAGGAAAATAGGCGACTACTGCTGGCGCTCAGATCGAGTGTGGACGTCAAGTAACATTTGACATAACGCGCACGTCAAACAAGGTGCTACGGTGAACCCGCTCGGAACCGAGGGGAAGTGGGTTCGGTGGAGGACATCGAGGATTTCGGCGTCTGGCTCGGACGCCAGCTGCGTCGCAACGGCATGTCGCAGGCGGATCTCGCCCAGGAGCTGAAGCTGACGCGTGCGGCCGTGTCGGCATGGGTCACCGGCAGAGCGCGTCCGAGGGCGGAGGTGCTGGTCGAGATCGCCAAGATCCTGGAGACGGACGTCGCCACCCTGATCACCAGGGACGCCGACGCCGGATCGGACCGGCCGATCGGCTGGTACCACCGGGTCGCGCACCAGGACGGTGGTCGCGAGTACGGCAATGCGGCTGTCTTCGCCTTCGACGCGAACCTCGCTGTGCTGGCCAGGGAGGTCACGCAGAACTCCCTGGACGAACGACTGGATACGGCGCGCCCGGTGCGGGTGCGGTTCACCCTGCACGAGCTCACCGGTGAACACCTGCACTCCTTCCTGTCCGCACTGAAGTGGGATCAGCTCGAGCCCCATTACGCGGCGGCGGCACAGTCCCGGCACAAGGTCGGCAGGGCCCTCGCCGAAGGGCTGCGGGCTCTGCGCGAAAACTCCTCCCTCCTGCTCCTCCGGGTCGACGACTACAACGCCTCGGGTCTGACCGGACCCGAGTACGGAGACGGTCGATACGCCGCTGTGGTGCGCCGGCAGCTCGACAGTCACAAAAGCAACGACCGAGCCGGTGGCTCGTACGGCTTGGGTAAGGCCACCTTGTGGGCGGCCAGCCGGTTGGGCCTGGTGCTGATCAACAGCACCCTGTCGGAAACCCATGAGGGTCGGACGGTTCGTAGGGTGGTCGGTCGTCTGGACCTTCCCTGGCGGGAGGTCGACGGAGTCGCCTACGCAGGGCCCGCCTGGCTCGGTGAGCCGGACACGGAGAAGGAACACGAAGGTGTGGCCCGCTCCTGGTGGGCCGACGAACGGGTGGTCTCCGATCTACGTCTCGATCGGGACAGTGATGATCCGGGAACGTCCTTCCTCGTCGTCGGTGCTCACGACGCCGCCGGGAGCAACCACAGCCTGGAGGATCTGCACGCGGCCCTCGGTCGGGCGCTGTCCGACAACTTCTGGGCCGCCATGACCTCGGGCCGTTCGACACCGGCCATGCTGGAAGCCTCGGTCCGCGCACTTCGCAACGGTGAATTCGTGGTCCCGGAGCAGCGAGTCGACCCCCTCGAACGGCACCCGGCGCTGGTCCACGCTCTCCGGGCTTACCTCGACGGTGAAACGGTCGAAGAACTCACGGCCCCTGAACAGGTTGCAGTCAGGAACGTGACCTTTACTGTCCCGCCGTTGCGGGTCGCCGGGCGCGGAGCCGGAGGGCATGACCACCGTGCCGTGCTCCTGGTCACTCCCGCTGCGGACAATGACGAGAAGCACAGCCGCATCATCTGTATGCGTGGCACCCGCATGTCTGTCACAGCCCGCACCCCTCGGAGCCTCGGAGCGGGAGCGGACCCCTTCCAAGCCGTCCTGCTCGCCGGGTTCGCCACAGGTGATAGCGGCTCGGCGACGCACGCGGCCGAAGCATTCCTTCGGGCAGCGGAGCCGCCGGAGCACGACAGATGGGGGACGACTGAGGAACTCACCGCCGCCTACGCCAACGCGCCACGGCGCCTGACCGAATTCAACGCAGCCATGGACGCCGCGCTGCGCAGCGTGATCGGTCGGCGGACCGCCGGGCAGGACTCGACCGGACCGGAGCTCCTTCGAAAGCTTCTGCGTATCGACGCGCCTGCGACAGCGAGCGTTCGTCGCGGCACAGGGCACCCACTCGTGGACCGGGTCGTCGGGAAGGTGGACGGGGACGGGGCCTGGACCCTGGATGTGTCGCTGACTGTCCCGCAGCGCGACAGTCGCTGGCAGCTGCTGCCGGTGGTCAAGTTCGATGTGCGATCAGGGGGCCGTCCCTCTTTGGAGTGGGCGGAGTTGACCGCGAAGGAAAACTGTCAGGTCGTCGACGGCCGACTGCTCATCGATCCGGATGTGCGATCGGCGCGCTTCGGGGGCGTCACGGCAGTCCGCAGCCACCCCGTCGCCGCCGCCATGGCCGGTGTGATCGTGGACATCCAGCAGGCACGGGAGACTTCGGCGTGAGCACTGTGTACGCGTACCCGACCCTGGTCGGGAAGATCGATGTCGCCGTTCGAGGGGCGACCATGGACGGGAAGCCCCTTCAGCTCTCGTTGATCTCTCAACGCGATCAGGTCGTCGCCCTTCATCAGATCGGGCGGGACGACTGGACCGAGGGCGTCCTGGACCTGGAAGTCTCCCTCCCCACCGATGAATTGGACGAGGGCCCGTGGTCCGGGGTCAGCTGCGTCGCGGTGCTGACCGAGGGAGCCACCAATACTCGCGTCGTGACCCGGTTGGAACGTCGCCGTGGTGCCATGTACTGGCGAGGTGAGGCCCGAGTGCGTCGCTCCACCCACGCGGCGCGCGTGCTCCTCGACGTGAACGTCGTCGGCAGCCACGGTGGAATCGACGGGCGCGTCATCGGCAGGACGGACACGCCCTGGGTGGTGGACCTGCTTGCTCGCACGCCGACCAGGCGACGCGATCTGGAGATCCTGGAAATGGATTTCCGCGACGGGCCGCAGGAATGGCTGCGCCGCTTCGTGGACGCGCCTTGGCTGATCGACACCAGTGGAGACCTGCCGGCGATCCTGATCAATACGTCCTTCGAGGGACTTCGCGAGCTGTTGTCCGGTGCTCGCGGTCCGTTGGAGAAGGCGACCGCCGGGATGGTGGCCGCGCAGATCGCGGGCGAGGCCTGGGCGACCATGTTCCACGCGGCATTGAGCGACCTCGAGTTCGATGAGGACGGCACTCCGCACTTTCCTGGGGGATGGCGGGAGTCGGTACTGCGCTCGATGCTCCCTGAGGTGTTTCCAGGGCTCCCCCTCCCCGAAGCATTGGCAGAGGCACACAGCCGCCGGGGCGACGGCCGGGGGTGGGCGGAGATCCAGTCGCGGGTCCACTACGCAGCAGGGAGACGAGGGCAGGTGCCCAAGAATCTGACGACGAACATCCGGGCCGTGAACCGTGCCCAGGAAGGCCTACGTCGATGAGTCGACACCACGTCGAGCCTCCCGAACGGCTCGCTCTGCTGACGGGCAATGCAGCTACGGCCTTTCTCACCCACGGTGCACGCGCCGGCAGGGACAGCTTGCCGCAGGTGGCGATACTTCGTGCGAGCACGCCGATCGAGAGCGACTCCGTCCGCTGGAGTGTCGAACCGGTGCGAGAGCTTGTCGAAGAGGCCATGAGTCGGTTCGATGCGGCGAGAACCGATGCCGATGCCTGGCTGGCGCCCCGGCTGCACGCGACCTTGCGCATGACCCGTGGCGAGGCGGCGAACCCCGGTCTGTGGAACTTCCTGGCCCTGGCTGTCGCCCCGGACTACGTGCTGTGGCGGCACCTGCCGCTCGGAGGAACCGACGACGATCCCAAGAAGGTCAGCGGTGTCAGGTTCGTGGGACCTCACTACAGTCAGGCCTTCGCTCGGCTGTGGTGGGCCGCCGAGATGTTCAGAGACGGGTCCGATTACGCCTCCGCGGAGCTCGCCTGCGGGAACCAGGACATGATCAACACCGCTCTCCGGCTCTCCACCATCGATCACAAACCCACCGCCCTGGCCCTGGTGCGGGTCCTCGAGAACCTTTTGCGAGAGGGAGCCACGCGACTCGGGGATCGGGTCAATGCGCTGTGCACGGCAGTCAACGTGGCCGGTAGCACGCTCATGTACGAGGTGATAGCTCCGGACGACGTACCCGATCACTTCGCACTCGCCGACTGGATCGAAGACGTGGAATCAGCTTCGGCCGTCCCGTGGGACCGACTCCCCGAGGGACCGGTCGACGGCACCGCCCGGCGTTCCTCCTGCGAGGTCCTTACACGGATGTTCGAGCGCTTTGCCGCAGAGGCGCCGTTGCGAGACAGGGCTCGCTCCGGGACTGCGCAGGACTGAAGTTCGAGTGCGTCCGGACGGGGCCTGCATTGCGGGCCTCGCCCGGCTCACGCGTCCTCGGCGAGGACCTCATCCGTCGGAGTGTCCGGACGCTTCGGTTCCCACGTCGCCAGCCTGTTGATCAACTCTTCGTTCGGAGGGCCGAGCCGGAGCGCACTGCTGAGGATGTGCAGAGAAAGGAGCGGCGGAATCGCGTTCCCGATCTGTTGAGCCACATCGGTGGACCGCCAGGGATACTGCTTCGGGAACGATTGGAGCAGGCCGGCTTCCTCGAATGTGAGGCGTTCCAACTCCTCGCCGATGTCCTTCTTGCCGGCCTCGGTCTCCTTGAGAACGAAAACCTTGTTACGCCGGAACTTTCCGGTGATTGTTGCCGCGGGTTGGTCGGAAGTCCGACGGCCCCGATTCTTGGGATCGCCGCCTGACCCGTAGTTGGAGACCACCTCGAAGTCGCGTGGACGCTCGGTGAGTACGTCCTGCATGGCGACCCAGGGCTTGACCGGCCTCTTCCCGTTGCGAGGCGCGGGGAACAACAGTTCTTGCCGCTCACGCACCGGGTCGCTGTGCTCACGGAGGCGGGTGGCCCCCTTGTTGTAACGCTGGTGCGTCGGGCGAGGGAACTCCACGCGTCGTCCCACGTTTTCCGGGTCCCACTGGGCGATCAGCACGGCACGCCGGCGTGTCTGTGGGACGCCGAAGTCGTCGGCGTGCAGAACGTGAGCGTCGGCGGCGTAGCCGACCTGCCTGAGAAGCTCGGCGTAGTGCTTCCATACCGGCAGTACGGTGGGCACCTGCTCCAGTACGACTACGTCGTAGCGCTCCTTTTCCCGCTCGAGCTCGGCCTCCATGATCCAGCGCAGTGGCTGAAGGACGAGACCGGTACGTTCGTCCGACATCGCGTCGGTCTCAGCCTTGACTTTCTTCCAAGCGGATTCGAAGGAAGAGAGGTCTTTGTGACCGACCAAGCGCGTGGCCAAGCGCTTTACATCCTCCAAGGCCTTGTGGCCCTTCCGGTTACCGGCCACGGAGAACGACTGACACGGTGGCCCGCCCGTGAGGACATTCGCGCTTTTCACCTGTCCGTCGTACGGGCTCAGTACGGCGACGTCCTTTTCCGGGGTGGTCAGCAGTCCGGCCGCCTTGCGCGTTGCACGGGTCGCGTCGTCCCACTCGACTCCGATGCTCTCCAGCCCCATGATCGTGGCCGCTATATCGAGGCCACCAGGTCCTGCGAACAAATCCACGATGCGGAAATGCGCAGGTAGATGGGGTGGGTGGAGTGCATGGGTCATGGGCGAAGTGTAGCCGGCCAATCAAGATCAACTGCCATGCGAGCCATGGCTGGTGTGCGTGAGATCAGGTCCGCAGCGCGTCCGCGATGGCGCTGCCCAGCACTTTGCCGACTGGTGGCGGCGAAGCGTGTCCGATCTGCCGGTACCGCGCTGTCTTCCTGCCCGCGAACTGCCACTCGAGCGGAAAGCCCTGCAGGAGCGCAGCCTGTGAGTCCGTGAGTTTGATCATGCCGGAGGAGCCGTCGAGATCGGGCCCCGGGACCTCATCGGCGAGGGCGCCTCCGTTGACCCCCATACGCGCCCAGGCCTTCTTCGTCCCCGTCGGTCCCAGATCCGCTCCGCCCCGGTTGTCGGAGCCACCGACGAGCGTCGGCGCCACACTGAGCGCCTGATCCGCCCACGCGTCAGCGCCGAGCCAGCCGCGAGTTGCCATGGAACGGCGGAGTGCCCTGCCTACTGACACGTGCTCCTTGACCGTCGGCGGCGGCGGCCGGAACAGGTCGAAATACCGCTCCTTCAGTGCGACCAGTACGCCCTGCTTACGGTCCTGCGGCACGCCGAAGTCGGCCGCGTTCAGGACGAACCAGTGCAGCCGATACCCGAGGTGCTCCAGCTCCTCGCGGATGAACGTGCGTAAGGGTTCGAATGCCGGAGCTGCCACGAGCCCCGGCACGTTCTCGATGAGAAGAGCCCGCGGTTGGATGGAGTGGGTGAGAAGAACCGCCGCTTTCAGGAGCCGCTGCTCCTCCTTGGTCTCAGCTCTCGCGGCGGTCGCGCTGGACTTCACACGGGGCAGTCCTGCCGACAGGAGATCTACGTCGTAGGTCGTGGGGTACTCGTCCGGAACGAAGTCCAGGAGGTCCATTTCCAGCACGTTCCATGCCGGACGGTTCAGGTGCAGCGTCTCGCAGGCCACCGCCTTGTTGTCCAACAGCAGCACCGGATCGAAGCCGGCCTGCTCCAGGCCCAGAGCCAGCCCGCCCGCGCCCGCGCACACGTCCACGAACCGGAGTTCGGTCACAGGTCCCCGCCCAATTCTTGCGCTCCTCGATCGAACCGTTCTCGGTCGACCACCTCCGCCACCTGCTCGGCTACCAGGACGGCAGCCTCGTGTTCCCAGAAACGTAGGACCGTCCACCCCGCAGCCGTCAGATGCTCGGTGGTCTCCACGTCCCGCGCCATGTTGCGATCGAGCTTCTGGCGCCACCACTCGGCGTTCGACCTCGGTTGCGTGGCGTGTTCGGGGCAGCCGTGCCAGAAGCATCCGTCCAGGAACACCGCCACCTTGGCTCGCGTGAAGGCGATGTCGATCGTGCGTCGGGACATGTGTGGCACGCGCTCGTTGAGGCGGTAGCGGTAGCCGGACGCATGCAACAGCTTTCGGACCGCCACCTCGGGCGCCGTATCGCGGCGTGCCTGGCGGCTCATCCGGGCCGAGACGCCGGGGGAGGACGGTTTTGCGGTGCTCATCACTGTCCAGTTTCCTACGCCCGTCCCTCTTCGCGATCAATGACAGCGAAATTGCTCCTCCTCGAATCGATCGTGGGGGAACGCGCCAGGCTTCTTCGCGGACACTGTCCGGCGAATGGGGACGTTCCGGGAGGCGCAGGGGTGCTGTCAGCCCTCCCGAGCCCCCGCCACCAGCACCTCCACCCCGTCCAGCACCCGCCCCAGGCCGAACTCGAAGAGGGTGCCCAGCTCCAGGTCGAAGCCGCCGGAGTCGAAGAGTGTGGAGAGCACCGGGTAGGCCGTGGTCGTCTGGATCGCGTCCATCCGCGGTTCGATCGCCGTCATCCACTCGTCCGCCGTCATGCCGCTGTCCTGCCGTGCCTGGGTCTCCAACTCCACCGCCATCGCGATCCCCTGGGCGTATCCCAGCACCGTGAGGTGGATGTGCAGCATCTGTTCCGGCGTGAGGCCGAGGCCCGTCAGGGCGGACAGGACCCGCTCGGTGTACTGCATCGCGTTCGGGGAAGCCGTCGGGCGGGTGAGGCCGGCCAGGGCGCGGGCCAGCCAGGGGTGTTGCTCGTACTGCTTCCACAGCCAGCGGGCCTCCCGCTCCAGCCGGGGGCGCCAGCCCGTCGGGCCCGGGGTGGGCGGGCCGCTGTCGAACACCGCTTCCGACATCAGGCGGACGAGCTCGCCCTTGCTCGGGACATGGCGGTAGAGCGCCATGGTGGACGTGCCGAACTCCGTCGCGAGGCGCCGCATCGAGAGTGCGGGGAGGCCCTCCGTGTCCACGAGTGCGATCGCCGTACGGATGATGCGCTCGCGGGTGAGCTGCGGCTGCCGGCCGTGCGTCGTGGCGCGTTCCCGGCCGCTGTCCGCGACCACGGTGCCGACGCCGGGCACCGCCCGCACCAGCCCCTCCTGGTTCAGCGTGCCGAGTGCCTTCGTCGCGGTGGCCATCGCGACGCCCCACTCCTGCGTGATCCGGCGGGTCGAGGGGACCGGGTCGCCCGGGGCGAGCTCGCCCGAGGCGATGCGGCGGCGGATGTCCCCGGCGATGCGGAGGTAGGGCGGTTCGGTGGTCATGGCGGCACCGTACTAGTGCACCTGGGGCCCTCGCACCCCCTTCAGCTGGGGGTTCGGACTGGTGCACTAGGCAGCTGTTTGCGGTGTACGTGGCGGCCCGCTTCCGTGCTGCGTATGGAGAACACACCCGAGACCGCACCCGAGGCCACACCCGAGACCGCACCCCAGCACACACCCGGCCCCCGCGCGGGCCGCAAGGAATGGACCGCCCTCGGCGTCCTGATGCTGCCCCTGCTCCTCGTCTCGATGGACGTGTCCGTCCTCTACTTCGCGATCCCGTACATCAGCCAGGACCTGGAACCCAGTGCCACGCAGCAGTTGTGGATCCTGGACATGTACGGCTTCGTGCTCGCCGGCCTGCTCATCGTCATGGGCGCCCTCGGCGACCGGATCGGGCGGCGCAGGCTCGTCCTCGCCGGGGCGGCCGTCTTCGGCGCGGCCTCGGTGGCGGCGGCGTACGCGCACTCCGCCGAGGTGCTCATCGGCGTACGCGCGCTGCTGGGACTCGGCGGGGCCGCCCTGATGCCCTCGACCCTCGCACTGATCCGCAACCTCTTCCACGACGCGAAGCAGCGCGGGAAGGCGGTGACCATCTGGACAGGTGTCATGACCACCGGGATCTCGCTGGGGCCCGTCGTCAGCGGTCTGCTGCTCGAACACTTCTGGTGGGGCTCGGTGTTCCTCATCAACCTGCCCGCCATGGTGCTGCTGCTCCTGCTGGTGCCCTTCCTGGTGCCGGAGACCGCCACCAGGGTCCGTGCCCGTTTCGACCTGCTCAGCGCCGCGCTCTCGCTCGGCGCACTGCTCGCGGTCATCTACGGCATCAAGGAGTGGGCCCGGCACGGTTACGAGCCGTTGCCCGCGCTCTGCGTCGCCGCCGGGCTGGTGCTCGGCCTCGTCTTCGTACGCCGTCAGAGGCACCTCGCCCACCCGATGATCGACCTCGGCCTGCTCGGTCAGCGGGCATTCGGCGGGCCGGTCCTCGCCAATCTGCTCGCGATGTTCGCCACCGTCGGCATGGCCGTCTTCTTCACCCAGTACCTGCAGTCCGTGCTCGGCCAGAGCCCCCTCACCGCCGCGCTGTGGAGCCTCGTGCCGGCCGCCGGTGTCGCCCTCATGGCGCCGACCGGCGCCGCGCTCGCCCAGCGGATCGACCGTGCGTACGTGATGGGGGGCGGCTTCGCCCTCGCCGCCTGCGGGTTCCTCTGGCTGTCGCAGGTGCGCACCGACTCGCCCCTGTGGTTCGCCCTCGTCGGCGGGGCCGTCTACGCGGGCGGGCTGGTCGCCGCCATGACCCTCGCCAACGAACTCGCCCTGGGCGCCGCCCCGCCGGAGCGGGCCGGATCGGCGGCGGCCGTGCTGGAGTCGGGCCAGGAGCTGGGCGGCGCCCTGGGCATGGCGATCCTCGGCTCCATCGGCGCCGCGGTCTACAGCCGGGACATGGCGGACGCCCTGCCCGCCGGGCTGCCGCACGCCGACGCGGTACGCGAAACCCTGGGCGGTGCGGCGGCGGTCGCGGCCGACCTGCCGGCCGCGACGGCGGACACCGTGCTGTCGGCCGCGCGCGAGGCCTTCACCCACGGGCTGGGGATCGCGGCGGTCGGCGCGGCCGTGGCCATGGCGGGAGCGGGCGTCTTCTCGGTCGTCCTCCTGCGGGGCGCGGCCGGGCGGGCGGCAGCCACGCCGCCGCCCCCGGACCGCAGCCGTCCTACGGCCTCGGCACGCTGATCCACGGGGCCGCCCGGGGCCCCGCCGGCACACGGACCGGCACACGGACCGGCACACGGACCGGCACACGGACCGGCACGCGGACCCGCCGCCCGCTCAGGTAGCGGCCGGCAGACACCGGTCCGATGCTGGTTGCGTACGTGTCCACGTGTGTGCGGAGCCCGGCCCCGGGCACCGCGAGGGGGCGAAGGAGCTGGGTTCATGGCTGACGCGCCCCTGATGGTCGTGGACGGCGCCGGAGAGGTCACCGGGTGGAGCCGGGCGGCCGAGCGGCGCTTCGGGGCGGCGACCGCCGACGCGCTGGGCCTGCACGTGATGGACGTACTGGCGCGTGACACCTGGAGTGCGGACGGGGACGACGAGGCGCTCGCGGGGCTGCGGCTGGAGCCGCTCGCCGGGGCGGGCTGGGCCCTCTGGGCGGCCGAGGGGGACGGCGGGCCCGGTGCCGTCGGCAGGGCGCTGCTGGACGTGATGTTCACGCAGGCACGGGTGCGCCTCCATGTGCTCGATCCGGAGCTCCGCCTCCTGCGGATCAGTGACCACTCCGGGGACCCCGACACCGACGAGACCGAGCGGCTGCGCGGACTGCCGCTGCGCGACGTGTGCGCCTTCGAGGAACCGGAAGCGGTGGAGGCGTTCGTACGGGAGGTCCTGCGCACGGGCGTGCCCGGCGTCGAGCGCCAGTTCCGCGCGCGCCCCGGCGACGTGCCCGGTGGGCGGCGCACCTTCTCCGTGACGGCGTTCCGGCTCCAGGAGGGCCACGGGGAGCGGCAGGGCGGCCACGGCACCGTCCTGGGGGCCGTCGTCTCCGTGACCGACGTCACCGCACGGGCGAGGCACCGGGAACGGGACGCGGCGCTCGACGCCGTACGCGACAGCGTGGGCCGGACGCTGGACGTGGAGGCCATCTGCAGGGACCTCGTCGACGCGCTGGTCCCCGGTTACGCCGACATCGGCGTCGTCGAGATCGTCGACGCGGTCCTGCGCGGTGATGACCCCCAGCCCGGGCCGCTCGGCCGGGACGTGCCGCTGCGGCGGGCCGCGTTCAGCGGTGGTGACGAGCCCGCCCACCCGGTCGGCGACGTGCGGGCGGTGCCGCCCGGGACGCCGTTCCAGCGGGGCCTGTCCGACCTGCGGGCCCGTGTCGTCCCGGTCGAGGACGCGCCCTGGGCCGAGGCCGACCCCGCGCGGGCGCTGTCCATCCGGGAGCAGCGAGCCCATACGCTCCTGCTGGCGCCGCTGACGCTGCGCGGAGCCGTCCTCGGGCTGGTGAGTCTCTACCGCTGCGGCGACTCCGAAGCCTTCACCGAGGAGGACATCCCCGTGGCGACGGCGATCGCGTCCCGTGCCGCTCTCGGCATCGAGAACGCCCGCCGCTACGTCCACGAGTACACCATCGCCAGCGCCCTCCAGCGCCGCCTGCTGCCCCAGGCCCCGTCCCCCCAGCCCGCTGTCGAGACGCACCACCTGCTCCTGCCCGAAGGGGGCGCGGGCAGCTGGTTCGACACGATCGCGCTGCCCGGGGCGCGCACCGCGCTCGTCATCGGGGAGGTGGCCGAGCGTGGCATCCAGGCGGCCACTGTCATGGGGCAGCTGCGCACCGTGGTCCACGCCCTCGCCGCACTCGACCTGGAGCCCGACGAGCTGCTGGCGCGGCTGTACGACACGGCGGATCGGCTGGCGCAGGAACGCGCCCAGCTGCCGCAGAGCGACCCGCTGCACCAGGAGCCGCTGACCGCGACCTGCGTGTACGCCGTCTACGACCCGTTCACCGAGACGTGCACCGCGGCGTCCGCGGGGCACTCCGCCCCCCTCGTCATCGGCGCGGACGGTGCCGCCACGCTGGTCAGCGTCCCCCAGGGGCCGCCACTCGGCTCGGAGGACCGCGGGCCCGTCGCCGCCGCCTCGTTCCCGCTCCGGGAGGGCAGCCTGATCGCGCTCCACAGCAACGCCCTGCAGGACCACGCCGACCCCTGGACGGGCGCGCTCTGCCGGGCGCTCTCGCACCCGGACAGGCCGCTGCGGGAGCTGTGCGACGCGGTCGCCTACGCCCTGCCCGACGACGCCGCGCTCAGGGGCTCGGCCCTGCTCCTGGCCCGTACCCATGTGATGCCCGAGGACCGGTACGCCACCTGGGAGCTGCCCTACGACAGGACGGCCCCGGCCACCGCGCGCCGCCTCACGTCCGAGGCGCTGGCCGGCTGGCACGTCGACGGCGACACCGGGGACGCGACCGAGCTGATCGTCAGCGAGCTGGTGACCAACGCCGTGCGCTACGGCAGCCCGCCGGTGGAGCTGCGCCTCATCCTGGACCGTGGGCTCACCTGCGAGATCCGGGACGGCAGCACCACCGCCCCGTACATGAAGTACGCCGGAGCGGTCGACGAGGGCGGGCGGGGCCTCTTCATCATTTCCCAGCTCGCCTCGCTGTGGGGCACCCGGTACGCCGCCGAGGGCAAGACCGTCTGGTCGGAGCAGGCCATTCCCGGCGAGGACGGCCCGGGCGAGGACGCCTCCGGCGGACAGACCTTGTACGGCCAGGCCCCGGGCGACGGGCCCGCCGTCGACGAGACCCCTGACCAGGCGAAGTGAACGGGCCGGTCGCGGGCTCTACTTGTCCTCGGCGAGCGTGTGCGCGGCCACGGCTCACCTCGGAGCGGCCCGACACCGCGGAGGCCGCCGAGCGGCTCGACAAGGAGCTGCGGGACGCGTTCGCGGGCAGGTAGGCGGGGGCCCCGGGGCCCTGGAGGGCACCTCCCTCAGGCCGCCCCGTGGCACTCGCGGTACGAACGCCCCGAGCCGCACCAGCACGCCGCGCTGCGCGCGGGGGGCCACGGGACCGCGCGGCCACGGGCCGCCAGCGTCGTGGCGTACTGGGGGAGCAGGTCGGGGTCGGACGGGGACGCGGCCTCCGACGCGGCGAACGCCTCGTAGGAGGGGACCGTGCCCGTCACGATGCCGAGATTCGGTGTGCCCGTGGCATGAAGATCCCGCAACGCCGCCTCCAGACGCGCCAGATGGTCCTGGTGCGAGAGGTACTCCCGGGCCAGCTCCGGATAGGCGGTGAGGAGCTCGCGCAGCTCACCCTCGGGCCAGTGCAGCACCGCGACGGGGAACGGGCGGGACAGCGCGCTGCGGTAGGTGCCCAGCTCGGCGCGGAGACGGTTGATCTCCGCCTGCAGCTCGCCCGGGTCCGAGGAGCCGAGGGACCACAGCCGCTTCGGGTCGTGCAGCTCGTCGAGGGGCACGGCGGCCGTGTGCAGCGTGTCGGCCAGCTCGTCCCAGGCGTCGTGGGCCACGCCCATCAGCCTGCGTACGCGGTGCCGCCCCGTCACCAGCGACTGGGTGGCGTACGGGACTTCCTCGCCCGGCGCGAGGAGCAGCGTCAGCGCGGTCGAGAAGAAGTCGTGGGCCGCCTCCAGCTCGTCGTGCGCCTCCAGCGTCTCCGCGGCGATCTCCCACGGTGCCGCGTCGAGCGGGCCGGCGGAGCGGATGCCGTCGATGATCGCGCGGGCCTCCGCCTCATGGCCGTACTCCCACAGGTTGGCCGCCTTGAGCGCCTTGACCAGGTGCGGGTGGTCGACGGCGGGGCCGGTGGGGGCGAGCAGCTCGTCGTAGAGGGTGCTTGCGCGGGCGCGCTCACCGGCGAGCTCCAGATGGGCCGCGGCCTGGAGGAACAGGGGTTCGTGGTCCTCGGGGTACTGCGCCGCGGTGCGGAGCAGGCGCTCGGCTTCGGTGATGTGGTCTGCAGGCGTGTCGGGGCGCATGGACCACACGGTACTGCGGGTCGGGCGTGAGGTGAGAGGGTGCGTGCCACAGTGCTGACGAAGGCCCGAGGACGCCGGGAAGAACGCCTGGTGTCTCCGGACTCGACACCGGCCCCGCCGACCCCGTCAGCCGCTGGACGCCGATCGTGTATAACGGCTGAAGGACACGAACGGGTACGAAGCGACAGGGGAGGGCCGATGGACGACGACATGAACCGTGTGCGCCGTGCGGTCGCCCGCCTCCTCCGCCCCGCCGCCTTCCTCGTCCTGTTCCTCACCGAGGTCCTCCTCGCCGAAGGCGGCAGCCTCTCCGCCGCCGTCGCGCTCGCCGCCACCGCGGCCGCCGGCTCGGCGCTCCTCGTCTGCTCCGTCATCAGCGCCCGCTGCGCCTGCCCCGTACCCCGTACGAGAGTGCGCACGGCCATCCGCGACCGCGAGAAGCGCACCGCGTTCCTCCCGCAGCGGGACCCCGACGCACGAGGCCGCACCAGGCCCCGAGCGCCCGGGACCGTCCTCCTGACGGCCGCGTAGAGGGCGCGCCTTTTTCCTCACAGCCCTTCGCGCGGTTCGTCCTGCCGAGTCATCTACTCCCGGCACGACGAGACCCCCGGAGGGCTCATCCATGTCCGCCTTCATGTCCGCTTTCGCGAGCCTGGTCGGCGCCTTCGCCGATCTGCTCCAGCCCCTCTTCCAGAACGCGTCGACCGCCGCCGCGATCGTCCTCTTCACCGCCCTCGTACGGCTCGCCGTCCACCCCCTCTCCCGGGCGGCGGCGCGTGGCCAGAAGGCCCGCACCAAGCTCCAGCCGCAGATCGCCGAGCTGCGCAAGAAGCACGCCAAGAACCCCGACCGGATGCAGAAGGCGCTCATGGAGCTCCACGCGAAGGAGAAGGTCTCACCGCTCTCCGGCTGCCTGCCGAGCCTGCTCCAGATGCCCGCCTTCTTCCTGCTCTACCACCTCTTCTCCAGCCAGAGGATCGGCGGCGACCCCAACTCGCTGCTCGGCCACGAGCTCTTCGGAGCCCCGCTCGGCGAACGCTGGCACAGCGCGCTCGCCGACGGCGGGTTCTTCGGTGAGCAGGGACTGGTCTACCTCGGGCTCTTCGTGATCGTCGCCGTCGTCGCGACCTTCAACTACGGACGCACCAAGCGCCAGATGGCCGCGAACCCGGTGACGCCGGCCACCGGCCCGGACGGACAGCCCGTGCCCGGCATGGGCGCGATGACGAAGGTCATGCCGCTGATGTCCTTCCTGACCCTCGTCTCCGTGGCCTACGTGCCGCTCGCCGCGGCCCTGTACATCGTCACGAGCACCACCTGGACCGCCATCGAGCGCGCCTACCTCTACCGGGAGATCCCGGCGACCGAGGCCGCCGTCGCTCCCGCTGTGTAGGAGGTCCGGGTCCAGTGTGTGAACAGGGTCTTGCGGAGTGATCCGATGTCTTGGAGGATCAACCGAGCCTTTCGCTGGCCGCAACCCACCGACAGGCTCGATCGCGACCAAGGGGAGATGGACCGTTGAAGCTTCTTCGAGTGGGTACGGCGGGCTCCGAACGCCCCGCACTGCTTGACCGGAACGGTACTTTGCGTGACCTTTCGGGCCTCGTCACCGACATCGACGGCGAGCTCCTCGCCGACGCGTCGGCGTTGGCCCGGGTGCGGGAAGCGGCGCAGACGCCCGACGTCCTGCCCCCGCTCGACGCGGACGGCCTCCGGGTGGGACCGCCCCTCGGGCGGATCGGCAAGATCGTGTGCATCGGGCTGAACTACCACGACCACGCCGCCGAGACCGGGGCGGCGATCCCGGGCGAGCCGATCCTCTTCTTCAAGGCCCCCGACACCGTCGTCGGCCCCGAGGACACGGTGCTGGTGCCGCGCGGCAGCCACAAGACCGACTGGGAGGTCGAACTCGCCGTCGTGATCGGCCGCACCGCCCGCTATCTGGACTCCGCCGAGGAAGCGCTCGGGCACGTCGCCGGATACGCCGTCTCGCACGACGTCTCCGAGCGCGAGTTCCAGATCGAGCGCGGCGGCACCTGGGACAAGGGCAAGAACTGCGAGACCTTCAACCCGCTGGGCCCCTGGCTCGTCACGGCGGACGAGGTGCCCGACCCGCAGGCGCTGGCGCTGAAGCTGTGGGTCAACGGGGAAGTGAAGCAGGACGGCTCCACGGCCGAGCAGATCTTCCCGGTCGGCGAGGTCGTGCGCTATCTGAGCCACTTCATGACGCTCTACCCGGGCGACGTCATCAACACCGGCACCCCGGCGGGCGTGGCCATGGGCCGGCCCGACCCGAAGCCGTATCTCCGCGCGGGCGACGTGGTGGAGCTCGAGATCGAGGGGCTGGGACGCCAGCGCCAGGAGCTCAAGGACGCGTGACAGCAGGCGGGGAGCGGCGGCCGGGAGGCCGCCGCTCCGTCGTCAGGCCTGCGGGCGCGCCGTGAACTGCTCCAGGGCCTCCACCACCAGCGCGTGGTCCTCGGCCTGCGGCAGACCCGACACCGTGACCGAGCCGATCACGCCGGCACCCTCCACGGCGATCGGGAACGACCCACCGTGCGCGGCATAGGTGTCCGGATCCAGCCGCGAGGACTCCTCGAACGTGGTGCCCTTCGCCCGGAACCGCGTACCGACCAGGTAGGAGCTCTCCCCGTACCGCTCAACCACCTTCCGCTTACGCTCGATCCAGGCGTCGTTGTCCGCGCTCGAACCAGGCAGCGCGGCGTGGAACAGCTGCTGGCTGCCGCGCCGGATGTCGATGGCGACCGGGGCGTGCCGCTCACGGGCCAGCGCGACCAGCAGACCGCCCAGCGCGTACGCGTCGTCGTAGCCGAAACGCGGCTGCGTCAGACGCCGCTCCTGCGCGATCAGCTCGGAGATGGTCGGAGCGCCGGTGCTCATGCGTGCTTCTCCTCGTCGTGGTGGGGAAGGAGGGTCACGGACACGCCCTCACGGGCCGAGCGCTTCGCCGCCTCCAGGACATCCAGTGCGGCGGCGGCCTGCAACGCCGTCACCGGGTTCTCGCCCTCGCCGCGCAGGGCCGAGGCCACAGCGGCGTAGAACGCGGGATAGTCGCCCGGCAGCGTCCGGACCGGATCGCCGCCGCCGGTCAGCGGGGACTCACCGGAACCGACCCGGCCCCACAGCTCCTCCGGCTCCTCGCCCCACGGCACACCGGCCTTCGGACGCGCGCCCTCACGCAGCGCGGCCTCCTGCGGGTCCAGGCCGTACTTCACATAGCCCGCCTTCGAGCCGAGCACCCGGAAACGCGGGCCGAGCTGCGCCGTGGTGGCGCTCGCGTAGAGATGGGTGCGCACCCCGTCGGCGTGCGTGATCGCGATGAAGGTGTCGTCGTCGGCCGCCGCACCCGGGCGGCGTACGTCCGACTCGGCGTACACCTGCACCGCGGGCCCGAACAGCGTGAGCGCCTGGTCGACGACATGGCTGCCCAGGTCGTAGAGCAGCCCGCCGATCTCCTCCGGGTCGCCCGACTCGCGCCAGCCGCCCTTCAGCTGCGGACGCCACCGCTCGAAGCGGGACTCGAAGCGCTGCACCTCACCGAGCTCGCCGTCCTCGATCAGGCCGGCCAGCGTGAGGAAGTCGTTGTCCCAGCGGCGGTTCTGGAAGACCGAGAGCAGCAGCCCCCGCTCACCGGCCAGCGAGGCCAGCTCCCGGGCCTCGGCGGCCGTGCCGGCGAGCGGCTTGTCCACGACCACCGGCAGCCCAGCCTCCAGCGCCGTCCTCGCGAGAGGGACATGCGTCTTGTTCGGCGAGGCGATCACGATCAGGTCCAGCTCGTCCGCGCGCGTCCACAGCTCCTCGGGCGAGGCCGCGAACCGCACACCGGGGAACTCGGCGCGGGCCTGAGCCTGCCGCTCCTCGTTCGACGTGACGACCGTGTCGAGGACAAGGCCCTCGGTCGCGGAGACCAGCGGGGCGTGGAAGACGGAACCCGCCAGGCCGTAGCCGACGAGCCCGACGCGGAGAGGAGCGTTGGCAGTCATGCGAACCACTTAAGCAACGCTGTTGCCAAAGTGCAAGCGATGGAGACAATGGGGCGGTGAACAGGAGCAGCAGCAGGAGCGGCGGGGCGAATCTTCCGGCCCTGCGCCACCACAACGCGTCGCTCGTCCTCGACCTGCTGCGCGTGGCCGGTGAGCAGGGCATCAGCCGGCTGGACATCGCCGAGCGCACCGGACTCACCCCGCAGGCCGTCAGCAAGATCACCGCCAGGCTCCGAGCGGAGGGCCTCGCCGCCGAAGCCGGCCGCCTCGCCTCCACCGGCGGCAAACCCCGCACCGTCCTGCGGCTGGTCCCCGACGCCGGATACGCCGTCGGGCTCCACCTGGACCGCGACGAGCTCACCGCCGTCCTGGCCGACCTCGCCGGCACCACGGTCGCCACCCGCACCTTCCCGCTCGACCTCGGAGCCCCGGCCGACGGCGTCCTCGCCACGGCCGCCCACGCGGTGCAGACGGTACGGGCAGAGGCCCCCCGGGCTGAGGACCGGCCGGTCTTCGGCGTGGGCGCCGCCCTGCCCGGACCCCTGGACCACCGCGGCGGGGTGCTGCACCGGGTCACCGGCTTCCCTCAGTGGGACGGCTACCCGCTGCGCGACGCCCTCGCCGCCCGGACAGGACTGCCCGTCGTCGTCGACAAGGACACCAACGCCGCCGCCCTCGGTCTCGCGCTGCGCGAACCCGCCGAGGCCGACTTCGCCTACCTCCACCTGGGCACCGGCCTCGGCGCCGGCCTCGTCCTCGGAGGTGAGCTGCACCGCGGAGCCCGTACCGGCGCCGGGGAGTTCGGCCACCAGACCCTGCAGCTGGACGGCCCCCCGTGCGACTGCGGCGGGCGCGGCTGCGTCGAGGCGCTCTGCCTGACCGCCGCCGCCCGCGGTGACATCGCCGAGGCGGCCAGGGTCCTCGGGGCGGGCGCCGCCAACCTCGTGGGGCTGCTCGACATCGACCGGGTCGTCCTCGGCGGCCGTACCGTCGCGGCCCACGAGGACACCTATGTGAGCGGGGTCCGCGCCGTCATCGAGGAGCGCGCCCGGCGCGAGGGCGTCACCGCCGCCGTACCCGTCACCGTGGCCGGCGGCGGCGACCGCCCCGTCGCCGAGGGGGCGGCCCAGCTGGTCCTCGCTCCGCTCTTCGGCCGGGCGGGCGAGGACGGCGGCGAACGCGTCTGACCGCCGCCCCGGCCGCCGTGGCGGGGCCGATCGAGCGGATTACGGCGCCCGAACGGGCGGTGTACGCCGCCGGCAGGTGGCGATCCCACGCGCGCGCGTGGCAGCGTCGCCCACTGAGACCGCATTGCCGATGGCCGTACGTCCGGCCGCGCGTGGCAGCGTCGCCGCTACAGCCGGTGGCCCTCCGCCCCGGTCGTTCGCGAGCAGCGAAGGGTGACCCCCATGCCGACCCGACCCCCCGCACGGCTGCGCGACGGCCGTGCTCTGACCCGCCTCGGACTGGCCGCCGGACTGGTCGTCCCGGCCGGCCTCCTCGGTGTCCCGGCCGCCATCGCCATCCCGGTCACCGCCCCGGCCGGAACCGTGGCCGTCGCGGGCCAGGAGCTCCCCGCCTGCGGAGATCCGGACGCCGAGGACTTCCCGATCGAGACACGGATCCACGGCGGCCCCGACACCTACGCCTCCGGCGGCGGCTACGGGACCTGGTACCTGGACCTCACCAACACCACCTCCGAGTCCTGCCACTCCATCCACCCCGTCCTGGTGCTCACCGACGAGGACCGGACGCTGACCGCCGAACAGATCCAGCTGGAGTTCACCGAGCGGGCCCACCCCGACGAGGAACACCGGGTGAGCTGGGAGTCCACCGACCGCGACGAGCAGATCGGCGTCTTCGGCAGCGGGGAGCAGGGCGACGACTTCCCCGGTTTCACCGTCCCCGCGAAGAAGACCGTCACCGTCGAGGTGCGGATGGCCTTCACCTCCGACACCCGGGCGGGCAAGGTCACGGCCCACGCCGCCATCGTCCAGCGGCGCGGCGCCCAGGACGAGGCCGAGCAGGCGGGCAAGGCCTCCGACGGGGACTGGGTGGGGGAGTCGGCCGCCTACCCCTTCGTCATCGTCGAAGGCGGCCTCGACGCACCCGAGGACACCGGAAGCACGATGGACGCCGAGGGCAACCCGGTGCCCGAACTCGCCCGAACCGGCCAGGCCCGAGCCCTCCGGGCCGGCCTCGCGTCCGGCACGCTCGTCCTCGCCGGAGCCCTCTCCCTGCTCCTGGCCAGGCGCCTGCGCGGCCGGCCTCTGTGATCAACAGGTTCCGCCCCGCCTGCCCAGCACCCTAAAATCGGCACGTCGGCGCTGCACAACGCGGTGCCGCCGGCGGCCGGCACCTCGGGTGCACAGCGCGTAAGGCAGGAGCCCGTCACATGGCAGAGCGCAAGGCGATCGAATCCTGGCTGACGGACATGGACGGTGTCCTCATCCACGAGGGCACGCCGATCCCCGGTGCCGACGCCTTCATCAAGCGGCTGCGGGAGTCGGGGCTGCCGTTCCTCGTCCTCACCAACAACTCCATCTACACCGCCCGTGACCTCCACGCGCGCCTCAAGCGCATGGGCCTCGACGTGCCCGTGGAGAACATCTGGACCTCCGCCCTCGCCACCGCCCAGTTCCTGGACGACCAGCGACCGCGCGGCACGGCGTACGTCATCGGCGAGGCCGGGCTCACCACCGCGCTGCACGACATCGGCTACGTCCTCACGGACCACGAGCCCGACTACGTGGTTCTGGGAGAAACCCGGACTTACAGTTTCGAAGCGCTCACCAAGGCGATCCGGCTCATCAACGGCGGCGCCCGCTTCATCTGCACCAACCCCGACGAGACCGGCCCGTCCGCCGAGGGCCCGCTGCCCGCGACCGGTTCGGTCGCCGCGCTGATCACCAAGGCCACGGGCAAGGCGCCGTACTTCGCGGGCAAGCCCAACCCGCTGATGATGCGGACCGGGCTCAACGCCATCGGCGCCCACTCCGAGACCTCCGCGATGATCGGCGACCGGATGGACACCGACGTGCTCGCCGGCCTGGAGGCGGGGATGCAGACCTTCCTGGTCCTCACCGGCCTGACCACGGAGGCCGACATGGACCGCTACCCCTTCCGGCCCTCCACGGTGGTCGAGTCGATCGCGGACCTCGTGGACCTGGTCGACCTGCCCATGCCGTAACCCGACCGGGCTACAGCGGATGCGGGACGCCGCCCCGCGCGTGAACCTTCCCTCAGGAGGTTTACGATGCGTTCACTGCACCTCACGTTCTGTGCCGCACTCGCGGCCGGGGCGATATCCCTTCCCGCTTCCGCGGCCCTGGCCGCCACAGCGGGCGACGACCGGACCGGAACGGTCTCGGTCAGCCCGTCCCGTGTCTCCCCCGGCGGGGAGGTGGAGCTCCGGACCGACGTCTGCGGCAAAGGCAAGTCGGCCCGGGGCAACTCCGAGGCGTTCGCTTCCGAAGCGCGCTTCGAGCCGTCCGACGGCAAAGGCCTCTTCGCCGAGGCCCGGATCCGCTCCGACGCCGCACCCGACGACTACGAGGTCTGGGTGACCTGCAAGGACGGCCACGGCAAGGCCACCGGCACGGTCACCGTCGTCCATCACAGCCGCCCCTCGCCCGTCGCCCCCGTACGGGCCGGCGGCGGAGGCACCGCTGTGCTCGCCGAGGAGGCCGTGGCCGACGAGGGCCCCGGTACCCGGCACGAACTGATCGGCCTCGGACTGGGCGCCGTCGCGGCCGTCGCCGTCGCGTTCCGCAGCGCGCGACGACGCCGCTCGGGGCTGCACTGACATGTCCGCCCCTGACCGTCCCGCGGGAACCGGACGCCTGCTGACCGGAGTCGTGTGGGTCGTTCTCCTGCTGGGACTGTGGCTGTGGGGCCGTGCGGCCACCGCGGGGAACTCCGCCCCGACGACCGGTGACGTCGCGGCGGTCGGCCGCCCGCTGGGCGTACCGCTGCCCCCGGCGCACGACCCGCTGGACAGCGCCGCACCGCAGCGGGTCGAGATCCCCTCCATCGGGATCGACGCGTCCCTCGTACGGCGCGGGCTGGACGACGAAGGGGCGATCGAGCCCCCGCCGTTCGAGACGCCGGGCGCCGTCGGCTGGTACGCGGATGGCACCGAGCCCGGCACGGAGGGCGCCGCGCTCTTCGTCGGCCATGTCGACACCGAGACGAAGCCCGCCGTGTTCTACGGGCTCAGCGCCGCGAGACCGGGCGAGAAGGTCCGGGTGAGCAGGTCCGACGGGAAGGTCGCCGAATTCACCATCGACGACGTCCAGGTCTTCACCCGGGAACGCTTCGACGCCAAGAAGGCGTACGGGCCACGCGAGGACGGGCGGGCCGAGCTCCGGCTGATCACCTGCGGCGGTACGTACGACCACAAGTCCCGTGCGTACACGGCCAACGTCGTCGTCTCCGCGTACCTGACCGCGGAGAAGAGCGGGGCGCGGAGCCGCGTCTGAGGGAAACCTGGCCCGGTCGGCGCCCGCTCCCTCCGGGAGCCGCCGGCCGGGCCGGTCCTCCACCACGGTGTCCGGGCCGCGGGAGTGACCCGGGCACGACATGGGAGGTCGGAGCGTTCCTACTGAGACGACACTGTAGGCGGAAGAGGCGTGGCCCTCGGAGAGATTTTGGCAGGATGTCCGGATCCGGGCGGGAGCGTCCGGGGTCCGGATCGCTGTGCCAGGATGGACGCGACCGGCAGTGCATCGGTACAAGGGGGAGTGGATGTACGGCAGTTACACCGGACTGAAGGTGGGTGGGGCGGCCGGTGCGGTCGCGGTTCTGCTGCTGGCCGGGTGTTCCTCGTCCGACGACGGGGCGAAGGGCGACTCTGCCCCGGTCCGCCAGCAGCCCAAGGGCGACGACCCGTACTGGGTCAATCCCGACGGGAACGCCGCGCGGCAGGTCGCGTCCTACACGAAGGACGGCGAGAAGGACGACGCCGAGCTGATCCGGAAGATCGCGGAGCAGCCCGTGGGGGAGTGGATCGGCCCGGACAATCCGCAGGAGGCGGCGAAGGGATTCACCGAGGCCGCCGAGAAGGCAGACCGGGAAGCCCTGTTCGTCCTGTACAACGTCCCGCACCGGGACTGCGGCCAGTTCTCGAAGGGCGGGGCGGCCGACGGTGACGCGTACCGGGCGTGGCTGGACGGCGTCGCCCAGGGCATCGGCGACCGCCGGGCCACGGTGATCCTGGAGCCGGACGCCCTGCTGCACCTGGTGGACGGGTGCACGCCGCAGGAGTTCCACGAGGAGCGGTACGACCTGCTGAAGGGCGCCGTCGAGCGCCTGAAGCAGCAGCCGGCCACCAAGGTCTACGTGGACGCGGGCAACGCGGGATGGCAGTCGCCCGACGCGCTCTTCGAGCCTCTGCAACGGGCCGGAGTCGCGGAGGCGGACGGCTTCGCGGTGAACGTGTCCAACTTCCAGACCACGGCGGCCAGCACGGAGTTCGGCAAGCAGTTGTCGGCGAAGGTCGGCGGCAAGCCGTTCGTGATCGACACCAGCCGTAACGGCAACGGCCCGTACGACGGGGGCGACCCCGCGGAGAACTGGTGCAACCCGCCGGGCCGTGCCCTCGGTGAGCCTCCGTCGACGGAGACGGGCGACGAGCTCGTGGACGCGTACGTGTGGGTCAAGCGTCCGGGCGAGTCCGACGGCGACTGCAAGGGCGGGCCGAAGGCCGGCGACTGGTGGCCGGAGTACGCACTGGGGCTGGCCCGCGCCACGAAGTAGCCGGGCCGGCCCCAGGGGTGGAGGCCCAGGTCCTTCAGGGGATCTCCACCCAGGTGCCCTCCGACGGTGTGCCGTCGGCATCGGTGACGAAGAGCATGTACCAGCCGGACGGGACCAGCGCCCGGTTCTCCGGGACGGTCACGGTGATGCTGTCGTCGGACTTCTTCAGGTCCAGGGCGATCGACCGCTGGTCCGTGTCCGTGACATGGGTGACCGCGCTGGGGCGCATCAGCTTCGCCGAGGTGATCGACGAGGCGTGCTGGGTCGTGAACAGGCCCTTGCCGCCCCGGGAGATGCGCTCGGGGCCCGCGGTCAGCTCCGGACGCCCGTCGCGGTACAGATACGGCGGCGTGTAGATCTCGATGCGCTGCTCGAAGGTGCCGGGTCTCGTGTTCGCGTCGTCCGAGTACAGCGAGTCCGAGCCGAAGATCATGACCCGGCCGTCGGGGAGGAGCACGGACCCCGAGTGGTAGTTGCGGCCCACCGCCGGGTCCGCGACCCGGGTGTAGGTGTCCGACTTCGCGTCGTACAGCCGGGCTTGCAGGACGTTCGAACCACCGCGTCCCCGGTAGTCGTCGGAGCCGCCTGTGACCAGCAGCGAGTCGTCCGGGAGGAGGGAGGCGCTCGGGTAGCGGGTGCCTTCGGAGAGGGCGGCGCCGTCCGTGAAGCGGGGGGCGTCCTTCGTCAGGTCGACCAGCCGTGACTTCTCGCTGGACTTGTCGGACTCACCGACCCCGCCCCCGCCGATCACCATGAACTTCTCGTCCTGGGCGGGAGGCAGCCGCACGGTCGCCGAGGTCTCCATCTTGTCCGGGTCGCTGAGACCGGGGATCTTCTCGAACCTGTTGGAGTCCAGGTCCCAGATGCCCGGGTCGCGGCCCACGTCGGCGGGCCCGTAGCCCGCGTTGGAGCCGGAGTAGAAGAGCTTGCCGTTGTTCATGAGGAAGACGGCGGGATAGGTGGGGAACTTCCGGACGATGCCGGTGTACTCCCACTTCTTGGTCTCCGGGTCGTAGATCTCGTCCTTGCCCGGCACGATCTGCCCGATCTCGTCCAGCCCGGAGAGGGAGAGGACCTTGCCGTCCTCCAGGGTGGTGAGCGTCGGATACCAGCGGGCCTCGTTCATCGGGTCGACGCTGATGTACTTCTCGGCCACCGGGTCGAACTCGTAGGCTTCCTTGATGCCCTGGAAGTCCTTCTTGTCGAGGGCCAGCTTCTGTGCGATCCCGTAGACGTTGCGGGCGTCGGAGCCCGAGAGCCCCGAGATCCGGTAGTTGTCCTCGGTGCCCGTCTCGTACTTCGCCCCGGACTTCTGCGCCTCGACGTAGATCCGGCCAAGGCCCGGATCGTTGCGCAGGAACTCGCCGGTCTCCTTGTCGAAGACCTTGGTCGCCTTCTCCACCAGCACCGGATCCTTGGTGACGAACGACTTGCCGTGGCCCTTGCCGGTGAAGCGGGTGCCGGCCGGCAGGGTGATGGGCTCGTCCGGGTTCTCGTTGTGGACGATCATCAGGCCGCCGGCCTTGGTGACATCGCCCTCGAGCTTCTCGTACTGCTTGGTGCCGCCGGCTATGAGGAGCTTCCCGTCGGGCAGCTGGGTGTGCCCGGCGCAGAACATGTCCTTCGGCGTGGGGATGTTCTTGAAGGTGTTCTCCTCCGGGTCCCACAGCACCGAACGGAAGCTCTTCGCGTCGAAGTTCTCCTGGTTGTTGCCGGAGCCCGCGACGAGCAGCACCTTGCCGGTGTGCAGCAGCGCGGCGTGGATCGTGTTGATCCGGAATTCGGAGGGGACGTCCAGGAAGTCCCAGTGGCCGTTCTCCGCCTTGTAGTCCTGCTGGTTGATCGCGTACGTGTGGTAGCGCTCGGTGCCGAAACGGTACAGCCACGGCCCGTTCGTCCCCGCGAGCGCCAGAACCACCGCCGTACCGATCGCCAGGCGGCGGGTACGGCGGCTCGGACGGTACTTCATTGGTTACGTCCCCCAAGGGCGATCTGCATGGTGTCCTCGTTGCCCGCCCAGGTGGGTTCGGGCTGCGGCGCGGGCTCGGTTGCCGGCGCGGGCGGTCCGCCGCGGCGCTTCTTCCGTTCGGCGCGGACCGTGTACCGCCAGCCGAAGATCGGCGCGGCGGTGATCAGCAGTGCCAGGCAGGCCCAGGTGAGCATCGCCGGGTGGCTGTGCCCGAAGACGAAGGAAGCGGCGATGGAGCCGCCGAAGACCAGGATGAAGAAGAGGTGGATGCGGAAGGTGCCGAAGAGGGTGTCCGGGCTGGACGAGTCGCCCTTGGGCGTCACCACGAACGAGCTCTTGCGGCGCAGGACCGCGTCCATCAGGGAGCGTGCGTAGATCGGCGCGGAGAGCGCGGACATCACCATGCCGGCGAGTCCGCCGGAGCCCTCGGGCTCGTGCGGCGAGACGTTGTGGCGGCGGTTCCAGACGTAGAGGCCGATCTGGAGCGCCGAGGCGTTGCCGTACAGCATCATCCAGATGACGGGGTCGATCTGGACGCCGGAGGCGCCCATGCCGAGGAACAGGGCGCAGCTCAGGGCCGCGAGGATCCAGTTCATGGCCGACATCGGATAGAAGATGATCATCATCGTGTAGTTGAAGAGCTTGCCCGCCGGGAGGGAGAACCAGCCCTTCCAGTACTGCTTGAGGATCGTCTCGTACGTGCCCCGGGACCAGCGCAGCTGCTGGGTGAAGAAGTCGGTCCAGGCGCTCGGTCCCTCGCCGACGGCGAGGACGTCGGGGGTGTAGACCGAGCGCCACTTCTTTCCGGTGAGCGGGTTGCGGTGGCGGTGGATCTCGAAGCCGGTGGCCATGTCCTCGGTGATCGAGTCGTAGAGGCCGCCGATCTGCTTGAGGGTTGAGATGCGCACGGCGTTGCTCGTGCCGACGAACATCGGGGAGCCGTAGCGGTTGCCCGCGCGCTGGATCAGTGCGTGGAAGAGGAACTGCTGGGACTCGGCGGCCTTCGTGACGAACGAGTCGTAGTTGCCGTAGACCTGAGGGCCGATGACGAAGCCGATGTCCGGGTCGCGGAAGTAACCGAGCATCCGCTCCAGGTAGTTGGGGAGCGGGACGTGGTCGGTGTCGACCGAGGCGAAGTAGTCGTAGGCGTCGCCGTGCGCGTCGAGCCAGGCGTTGTAGTTGCCGTGCTTCGTCTTCGCCCGGTGGGGGCCCTTGGCCTGGTTCCAGCGGGCGACGCCCTTGCGGGAGAAGTGGTGCACGCCGAGCCGGAGGCAGACCTCCTTCACGGCGGGGTCGTCGCCCTCGTCGAGCAGCCAGACGTGCATCTGTCCCCGGTGCCGGATCCGGACGGCGGCCTCCAGCGTCTTCGTCACCATCTCCAGGGGCTCCTTGCCCGGGACGAAGGAGGTGAGGAAGGCGACCTTGGTGCCGCTCTCCGGTATGACGGGCACCGGGTCGCGGGCGACCAGCGTGGCGTGCGCGTTGGAGAGGACGTTCATCGTGCGGAAGAGCTCGATGAGGCCGATCGACACCAGCATCACGATGTCGAGGACGAGCAGCGTGTCGTTCTGGAGGTTCGGGTCGCGTTCCGTCCAGTGCTCGGGCTGTATGAGCCAGGCGAAGAGGCCCAGCGAGACGAGCGGCGCGGCGCCCAGCAGCAGGGCCGCGCGTATCCGGTGGGTCTCCTGTGAGAGCAGCGAGCGGTAGCGCACCGTATACGGACGGTCGGGGTCGGGCTGGGTCAGCGGCCCGGCGAGCCGGCTGTAGTGCTCGTAGTCGTAGCGAGGCAGCGCCTTCTTGGCCTGGCGTCCCGGTCTCCCGGCGCGCGGCTGCGGAGGCAGCCGCAGCTGGACCGTGTGGGAAGGGTCGTGCTGCTGCCGGTCGCCTGACGGCGTCGACGTCATGGTCATCCCCCCGCACGCAGCAACTCTGCGTGCATTCTCTCCGTGCGTACGACGGCGGAGCCCCCACCCCGCGCGAAAGCCGAACCCTGTTCCCCCGGCCGGGAGATCCATGGATCCCTCGGACGACACCAGGTCAGGTTGTCCGATACGCGCCGTGAACGCAAGGGCGAAACAGGCTGTTTACCCGTCATACGTGCGATTTGAGGGAATACCGTGAAGGAGGCGCGCGGGGGTGGCCGAAGGCGCCTCGGGGGCGCTTCCGGGCCGAGGAGACACGAACGAGGCCCCTTCACGCTCGGTGAAGGGGCCTCGCTGTTGCGTGCGCCGTCAGGGACTCGAACCCCGGACCCGCTGATTAAGAGTCAGCTGCTCTAACCAACTGAGCTAACGGCGCCTGCTGACCTGGAGAACTTTACCCGATCTGCGGGAGTGCTCCTGACCAATTCCTCTCCGGTACGGCCTGTCGGATGGTCGTTTTGTCTCTTTAATCCGTCACCATGAGATATGCCGGGAAAGTTGAGATGCGGAAGATCTGGACGACTGCCGAGGGGAAGAGGAGTCGCATGACTGTGCCGGTCTTCGAGGAGTACGAACCCGCCGCCGACTGCGGTTGTACGGGCTGCGCGCAACGTCGTCGTACGACCGCCGCGCTGCCCGTGCGCCACGGCGGGCATCCGGCCGCGCACGGTGCGCGGCGGGCGCTGGTGCTGGTCACCGCCGCGGGGGTGGTCCTGTCCTGCGGCGCGGGCCAGGCCGCCGCCACAGCCGCCGGGCGGGACACCGGCGGCGGCACGGTGGCCGATCCCCAGCCGGTCACCCCGCAGGGCACGGTTGGCCCCCTGGACAGCGGCGGATCCTCCGGGCCGCCCTCCGTACCTGACACGGCGTCACGTACGACGACCCGGACCGACATCATCAACCGTGCCAAGAAATGGGTGACGGCGAAGGTCCCGTACAACATGGCGGCGTACTGGTCGGACGGCTACCGGCAGGACTGCTCCGGCTTCGTGTCGATGGCCTGGAACCTCGGCAGCAACGAGTGGACCGGCAGCCTCGCCACCTTCGGGACGAAGATCGCCCGGGCCGACCTGGAGCCCGGCGACATCCTCCTCTTCCACAACCTGGCCGACCCCGCGGTGGGGTCGCACGTCACGGTCTTCGGCGGCTGGACCGACCACACGCACAGTCACTACCTCGCGTACGAGCAGACCCGCCCCAACGCGCGGGCGGCGACGACGCCGATGGCGTACTGGAGCAACTCCTCGAAGTACGTGGCCTACCGCTACAAGGGCATCGTCAGCGGAGCGAGCGGCAGCGGCTCGGCCACCGCGTTCCCCGGTGCCGGGAAGTTCGGCCCCGGTGCCGACAACGCGCACGTCACCCGGCTCGGGCAACTGCTCGTCGCGCGGGGCGGCAAGCGCTTCTACAAGGAGGGCGCGGGGCCGCGCTGGAGCGACGCGGACAAGCGTGCGACGCGGGCGTTCCAGCTGGCGCAGGGGTGGAAGGGCAAGGACGCCGACGGCGTCCCCGGCCCCGGCACCTGGAGCCTGCTGGTCAAGGGCGCCGGGCGCGCGATCCCCGCCGCCGGTTCCGGCGGCACCGGGACCTCGGCCTACCCGGGGAAGAGCTCCTTCGGGCCGGGGCAGTCCGGCAGCCACATCCAGCGGCTCGGCGACCGGCTGGTGAAGAAGGGATACGGCACGCACTACGTGACGGGCCCAGGTCCGCGCTGGACGGAGGCGGACCGCCGCAACGTCCGGGCGTTCCAGCGCGCCCAGGGCTGGAGCGGGACCGCGGCCGACGGATACCCGGGGCCGGAGACATGGCGACGGCTCTTCGCGTGACGAGTGAAGCGACGGAACGGACATGACGGAGGCGGGAATGCGCTCGACGGAGAACGTACGGGGCGAGTGGGACGAGCTGGGCGAGCGGGACGCGCGGGTGATCGTACCCGGTCCCGGTGCGGGTGACACGGCTCCTGCGGTGGAGGCGCCCCCTGTGGCGGGCGCGCCGGCGGAGGTGGACGTGCCCGCTGTGGTGGACGTGCCACCGGCGGTGGAGGACGACATCCCGGCGGATCTGGGCCCGGCCCTGGACGCCGTGGCCGGGGTGGGCCGGGCCACTCCGGTGGACGGCGGGCGTGGCCCGGACCTGGATCTGGGGCCCGGCCTGGGTGCGGTGCCGGAGCCTGCGCCCGGGCCGGGGCTGACGGACCTGGACCTGGGCATGGATCCGGAGCCGGTGCGTGGCCCGGACCTGGAGAAGCCGGAGCTGGAGGTGGCGCCCGGCCCGGCGGACCTGGACCCGGACCCGGACCCGGGCCTGGACCCGGACCCGGACCCGGGCACGGAGCCTCTGTCCGAGCCTGGGCCGGCGTCCGAGCCTGAGCCCGGCCCGAGGGGCCTGGGCCTGGGCCTGGAGCCCGAGCCGCTGGGTGGCCCGGAGCTGATGGATCCGGTGCCGGTGCCGGAGTCGGAGCGTGAGCCCGGTCCGTGGCCGGTTTCCGGAGCGGGAGCCGGTGCGGACTCGGAGACGGGGCCGGTCCCGGTGGGCCAGGGGCCCGCCCCGGCCGACCAGGGGCCCGCCCCGGCCGGGCCGGGGGACCGGCCGGGTGGTGACGGGCCGGGAGACGGGCCGCCGGATCTCCGGAAGCCCGAGCCCGGTGGTGCCCGGCCGGACGGCGACGAGGAGCGCGCCCCGGTGACGCTCACCGTCGGCACCGCGGACCCGGTCGCCTGGTGGGGGGCGGACCGGCGGAAGCCCGTCATCGCCACCGAGGCCACGGCGCCCATCCCCGTACACCTGCTCTTCCGGGACGACGACGGCCAGGACAGCAGGTCCCCTGGAGCGGGGGCCGGCACCGCGCGGCGGCCCGACGAGCGCCGTCCGCCCCTGCCGCGGTCCCGCCGGACGCAGGGGCCCACCCGGCCCGCACCCCACGCCGACCCCCGGCTCGCCGAGCGGCCCGGCCCCGTACTGCCCGGCTGGGCCGCCCTGTTCACCGCGGCGACGGGTGCCGTCGCCGGACTCACCGTGCTGTGGTGGCACGGCGCGCTGCCCACCGCCGTGACCGGCCGGCTCGGACTCGGGGCCCGACCGTACGACGGCATCGGCACCGGTGCCTGGGCGTTGCTCGCCCTGGTGGTGGCGGTGGCGCTGTTCGCGCTCTGCGGTCTCGGACGGGGCCGGTCCGGACACGCCTCGGTGCTGACGCTCTTCGGCGACTACCGGGGCAGCGCCCGGCGCACCGGCCTCCTCTGGATCTCCCCGCTCCTGCGGCGCCGCCGGATCGACGTACGCCTGCGGCACTGGCGCAGCGAGCCGCTGGCCGCGGCGGACGCGAGCGGCACGGCGCTGCGGGCCGTGGTCCTCGTCGTCTGGCGGGTGAGGGACACCGCTCGCGCGACGTTCGGTGTCGCGGACCACGAGCGCTACCTCCGCGACCAGGTGGAGTCCGCGCTGGCCCGGGTCCTCTCGCAGCTGCCCGCCGACGCCTTCCATGAGCCCACCCGCACCCTGCGCGACGCGGAGGCCGTGGGCGACGCGCTGACCCGCATGGTGAAGGCGGACTGCGTGCCCGTGGGCATCGAGGTCTACTCCGCGCAGCCGACCGGGATCGAGTACGCCCCCGAGGTCGCTGCCGCGATGCACCGGTGCCGGGTGGCGGCCATCGACGCGATCCACCGCGACGAGGTGCTGACCTCGGTGGTCGACGCGGTGGACGACACGGTCGGCCGGCTGACCGCGCGCGGCATCGTCGAGCTCGACGACTACGAGCACAAGGCGCTGGTCAGGGATCTGACGGTGGCCTTCTACACCGGCCGCAGCAGCGGGGAAGGCGCCTGACCGTCTCCGCTCGCAAAGGAACGTGCGCTGAAACCCGGCCCACATTGGTCTGGACATGTTCATGCCGTGTCAATAATCTGGACTTGGTCTAGACCGCACGAACGATGCGCGCAGCACGGCTCGGATCATCCCCAGAACATCCCCACGTTCTCGAGGAGCGACACAGCATGCGGAAAAGAGCAAGTGCGGCCGTCATCGGCCTGGCGATAGCGGGCGTCTCGATGTTCGCGACCAGCAGTGCCAGCAGTCACGGCTACACGGATTCCCCCATCAGCCGGCAGAAGCTCTGCGCCGAAGGCACCGTGACCGGCTGCGGCAACATCCAGTGGGAACCGCAGAGCGTCGAGGGCCCGAAGGGCTTCCCGGCGGCAGGACCGGCGGACGGCAAGATCTGCTCCGGCGGGAACGGCGGTTTCGCTCAGCTCGACGACCCGCGCGGCGGCAACTGGCCCGCCACCCAGGTCACCGCGGGGCAGGGCTACAGCTTCCGCTGGCAGTTCACCGCCCGGCACTCCACGAGCGACTTCCGCTACTACATCACCAAGAACGGCTGGGACTCCACCAAGCCGCTGACCAGGGCGGCTCTGGAGTCGCAGCCCTTCATGACGGTGCCGTACGGCAACCAGCAGCCGCCGGCGACCCTGACCCACCAGGGCACGATGCCCACCCAGAAGTCCGGGAAGCACGTCATCCTGGCCGTCTGGAACGTCGCCGACACCGGCAACGCGTTCTACGCGTGCTCCGACGTGAAGTTCTGATTCAGCTCGGCGCAACGCACGGTGGGCGGTCTCCTCGCAAGGAGGCCGCCCACCGTGGTGTCTGTGCGCCGTCAGGGACTCGAACCCCGGACCCGCTGATTAAGAGTCAGCTGCTCTAACCAACTGAGCTAACGGCGCCTGGTGACTCGAAAATAATACCCGGTCCTCAGGGGTGCTGACGACACGCGTCAGCCGCACCCCGGGAAGACCCGCCGGATCGTGCGGACCCGCCCCTGACCTGCGGGTCCGCACCCGTACACATATACCGAGTGAGGGCTCCGCCTCGCCATCCGTGCGTGGTGTATCCCACACGCGGCGCCCATGGGGCGTGGCTCACAGGGCCAGCGACAGGAGGACGGGTGCCGCGCGGCGGTTCAGCGTGGCGGCGGCGGCCCGCAACCGGTGGGCGTGCTCGATCGGGAGGGACAGCGCCAGGCATCCGGCCGACGAGCCCGCCGTCAGCGGGACGGCCGCGCACACCGTGCCCACGGCGTACTCCTGGAGGTCGAGCATCGGCACCGTCGCCGGCTGGCTGTCCAGCTTCGAGAAGAGCACCTTCTCGTTGGTGATCGTCCGGGACGTCAGCCGTGCGATCCGGTGCCGGGCCAGATGGTCACGCCGGCCGTTCTGGTCGAGCTGCGTCAGCAGGCACTTCCCGATCGCGCTGGCGTGCGCCGCCGAGCGGAAGTCCACCCACTCGTTGACGGCGGGCGTACGGGGCCCGTCGGCCATCTGCGTGACGCGGATCTCCCCGTCGACGTAGCGGCTGACGTAGACGGCCGCACCGACCGAGTCCCGGAGCTGCACCAGCGTCTGCTGGAGCTTCGCCTCCAGGGCCCGCCTGCGGGCGGATCCGGAGCCGAGCTCGATGAGCGAGGAACCGATGATGTACGCGCCGTCGGCGACCTGCTCGACGTAACCCTCGCGGCGCAGTGTCAGCAGGAGGGGTGCGAGATGCCCCGTCGGCAGCCCCGTCTCCTGGGATATCCGCGCCTCGGTCACCCCGCCGCCGTGGGTGGACACGGACTCGAGGACCCGCAGGGCGTACTGCACCGAATGGAACGGCGCCTTCGGCTCGGGCTTCAACGCCACGGTTCCCCCCTCAGGGCATCTGTCAGGTTGTGACCGCAAGCTCACGACCCACGATAGTCGCCAACAGGCCACTGGGGAGGGGCTGTCGGGGAGTTGGTGGTGCGCCCCGGCTCCGTCAGCTGGGGCGCACCCGCCGGGCATATGCCGGGGTCACGGGCGGCATGCCAAAGGCAAGGTCACAGCACCGCGTTGAGAAATTCGCGCGTGCGTTCGTGTTCGGGATCCGTGAATATTTTTTCCGGTGTGCCGGACTCCACGACCCGCCCCGAGTCGAACATCAGGACCTTTTCGGACACGTCCCGGGCGAAATTCATCTCGTGGGTCACGCAGAGCATCGTGATGTTGGTGTTCCGCGCGATGTCGCAGAGGAGGTCCAGCACGCCCGCGACCAGCTCCGGGTCCAGAGCCGACGTCACCTCGTCGAGCAGCAGGATCTCCGGCCGCATCGCCAGCGCGCGGGCGATGGCCACGCGCTGCTGCTGGCCGCCGGAGAGCTGGGAGGGGTGGGCGTCGATCTTGCCGGAGAGCCCGACCAGGTCGAGCAGCTCCCGGGCCCGGGCCTCCGCCTCGTCCTTGTCCATGCCGAGGACGTTGACGGGAGCCTCGGTGATGTTCTGGAGGACCTTCATGTTCGGGAAGAGGTTGAACTGCTGGAAGACCATCCCGATCTTCTTCCGGGACTCCCGCAGCTGCTTCTCGCCCGCCGGCTTCAGCGAGCCGGACGGCGTCCGCACGTGTGAGAGGGGAGAGCCGTCCACCCAGATCACACCGTCGCTGACCTTCTCCAGGGTCATCAGCAGCCGCAGGATCGTCGTCTTGCCCGAGCCGCTCGGCCCGATCAGCGTGACGTGCTCGCCCCGCCGCACGGTGAAGTCCAGCTCGTCCAGGACCACATGGTCGCCGTACCGCTTGACGACCTTGTCGAAACGGACCAGCGGCTCGACACCTGTCACCTGAGGTTCCGGAGCCGCGTCCGCGGGATCCTTCTTGAGGGGTGCGGGTTCAGTGGCCAAGGCGCTTCTCCAGCTTTCTCATCAGCAGCGAGGTCGGGTAGCTCGCGACCAGGAAGATCAGCCCGGCGAGCGTCCACGCCTCCGTGTACGCGAAGTGGTCGGCCCCGTACTTCCGGGCCTCGAAGACCATTTCCTGCACCGTGATGACGGCCAGGAACGGGGTCTCCTTGAACATCGAGATGGCGTAGTTGCCAAGGGCCGGCAGTACGTTGCGCACCGCTTGGGGCAGGATCACCGCCTGCCAGGTCCGCCGGGGCGGCAGCGAGAGGGCGCGGCAGGCCTCCCACTGGCCCTTGGGCACACCGTCGATGCCGGCCCGGTACACCTCGGAGGTGTACGTGGCGTAGTGGATGCCGAGGACCACGATGCCGGTGGTCAGCGGCTCCACGGTGGGGAACACGGCCACCGCGCCCACCAGCTGGACCAGCAGGGGGGTGGAGCGGACGAACTCCATGACGGCCTTCACCGGCATGGTCACGAAGCGGGACGGTGCCCGTCCGGCCACGGCGATCGCCAGCCCGAGCACCGCCGCGACGAGCGTGCCGAGCACGGTCGCCAGCAGGGTGACCCGGAATCCCTCGAGCAGCAGGGGAAGGGCCTCGCCGGCGGCATCCCAGTCGAATGTCTGATTCACCGGGCGCCTCCGGCCGTCGTGACGGGTTCGGCGCTGCGGGTCTTGAACACGCCCCGGGCGCCGGTGTGCAGGCCGAGGCGCCGCTTGGCGGTCCGCTCCAGCAGGTTCATCAGCAGCGTCAGCGCGTAGGCGAGAACGAAGTAGACGGCGAGCAGCAGCAGATACGAGCTGAGGCTCTCACCGGTCAGGCTGCGGACGTGCTCGATCGCTGTCATCAGGTCCGCCGCGGAGAGCAGCCACAGCAGCGGGGTGGCCTTGAGCAGCTGGATCAGCAGGTTGGTGAAGGACGGGATCATCTGCACCCAGGCCTGCGGCATGATCACCTTCCGCATGCGGTGGAAGGGCGTCATGTTCAGCGCCACGGCCGCCTCGTACTGCGCGCGGGGCACGGAGTTGATCGCACCGCGCACGATCTCGGAGCCGTACGCCCCGAAGTTCAGGCCGAGGGCCACCACCCCGCAGAGCAGGGGTGTCAGTTCGTAGCCCGTCAGCTGCGGCATGGCGTAGTAGAACCAGAACAGCTGGACGTAGAGCGAGGTGCCGCGGAAGAACTCCACGACGGTCCGCGAGACCCCGCGCACCGGCAGGAGCCTGCTGCCTGCCATCAGGCCGAGGAGGAAGGACAGCGCCAGCGCCAGGAGGGAACCCAGGACGGTCGCTTCCAGCGTGACCAGGAAGCCCGATCTGATCTGGGGGAACTCGTCGGCGAAGGTGGAGAAGAAGTCACTCATACGGTGTGGTCCGTTCCGGTCAGCCCTTGCACAGGTCGGCCGTCTTGAGCGTGGCCGGCGGAATCTCCGTGGCGCCGAAGCCGTATGCCTGGAGCAGTTCCACGTAGCGCGACTTGTCCGAGACGATCTTCTTCAGTTCGCGGTTGAAGGAGTCCCGCAGGTCCTCGTTGCCCTGGCGGAACACCGCGCCGCCCGGGGAGTACTGCTTCGCGCCGTCCAGCTCGGGGACGAAGGCCTCGGTGACCTCGGTGTCCGGGTTGGTCTTGGCGAGCCAGCGCAGCGAGATACCGGTGAGCAGGAAGGCGTCGACCCGGCCGCCCTTGACGGCGTCCGCGCCGTCCTGCGGCTTCTGCAGGGTCTTGATCTTCCCCTCGGCGATGCCCGCGCCCTCGGCGTACGAGGCCTCCACCGCACCGGACATCACGCCGATGGTCACCCCGGCCGCCTTCGCGGACGCCAGGTCGGTGAGCTTCTTCGGATTGCCCTTCTTCACCATCAGCGCGGTGGGGGAGATGAACTCCGGCTCGGAGAAGACGGCGTTGGCGCAGCGCTCGGGAGTGATGGCCATGCCGGCGCTCACGACGTCGTACTTGCCCGCCTGGAGGCCGGGGATCAGGCCGTCCCACTCCGAGAGGGTGGGCTTCAGCTCCTTCACGCCGAGCGCCGTGAAGATCTCCTTGTGCAGGGTGGGGGCCTCGCCCTTGAGCTGCTTGCCCTCCATGTAGCCGTACGGGGCCTCGTTGGCGTAGGCGACCCGGACGAAGCCCTGCTTGCGGAGCTTGTCGAGCGCGCCCTCACCGTCCGTGGAACCGGCGTCGGTCTTGCTGCACGCGGAGAGCACGCCGGGGACGACGAGCAGACCTCCCACAGCAGCCGTTCGATTGAGGAAGCCCCGACGGGACAGGTGAGGGAAGTCAGCCATGGTTCGCAATCTCCTGGAGAAATCGGGGTGTCGAACAGTCCGGACAGGGTGTGCACCTTCCCTATCCAGGACGTCTATGCAGGAAGCGATGCCATGTAACCGAACAGTGGCCGGAGGGTGACCTTCCCGTGTCTCGCCATGGGCGGAGGGCGACGACGGGTGTGCGGGGCGTATTCCCCGCCGTACGTGTGTTCATGAGCGCCCGTCATTCCGGACCTTCAGTTCGGGATGTCCGCAGAAGGTACGTAACCGCGCTGTATGTCCACCACGTTGGGCAGCGGCTCACCGGCCGCCCAGCTCTCGTACATCGAGACGAACTGCTCGCCCAGCCGGTCACGCCAGCCGGCCGTGTCCCCGCTCATGTGCGGGGAGACCAGCAGGCCGGGTACGTCCCACAGCGGGCTGCCCGGACCCAGCGGCTCCTCCTGGAACACGTCGAGCGCCGCACCCGCGATCCAGTGGCTGCGCAGCGCGTCGGCCAGATCCTCCTCGATGACCAGCGGGCCGCGCCCCACGTTGACGAAGTGGGCGGAAGGCTGGAGCAGCCCGAAGAAGCGGGCGTCGAACATCCCGCGCGTCGCGTCCGTCAGCGGGGCCGCGCAGATCACCCAGTCCGCGCCCGCCGCCAGCCGGTCCAGGTCCTCGGTGCCGTGGATCGTGCGCCGCGCCGTACGGCCGACCAGCGCCACCTGGACGCCGAGGCCGTGCAGCAGCCGCATGATCTCCCGGCCGACGGGCCCCGCGCCGACGACGACGGCGCGGCTGCCGGCGAGCGCCCGGGTCTCCCGGTGGCGCCACCGGCGCTGACGCTGGAGCTCCAGCGTGCGGGGGAGGTCCTTCGCGAAGGCGAGCACAAGCCCCGCGACGTACTCGGCGATCGGCAGCTCGAAGACGCCCCGGGCGTTGGTGACGACGGTGGGGGAGGCGGCCAGCTCGGGGCAGAGCAGCCGGTCCACCCCGGCGCTCGCCGTGTGCACCCACCGGGGACGTGGTCCGTCGCCCGGCCACGCCTCGCGGACGGCGTCCGAGGTGAAGTCCCAGACGAGCAGCACGTCCGCCTCGGGGAGCCGGCCGGCCAGTGTTCTCCCGTCGGCGTAACGGACGACGGCCCGGCCGGTCAGCCGGCCGAGGCGCGGCGACGGGTCGGTGTCCAGGACGAGGATCACGGGAGCGGTCATCGGGAATGACCACGCTCGCACCAGGGGTCACACCCGTCAACAGGGCCTCTGTGCAGGGGGAGAAACCGCAGGTCACCCCTGGTGCGGGCGGCGGTATGCGACGAAAAGGGGAATACTTGTCCCAAGCACGGGCAGCGGTGGTAACGAGTGCCGACAGGACATCCGGACGCATGGGAAGGGTGGACATGACGACCGTAGGACTTCTCTACCCGGGCCACGCCGCGGAGGACGACTTCCCGCGGATCGAGGTCATGCTCGACAGCGACATCAGAGTGCCGCTCTTTCACACCGACATCGACGAGGACGTCCGCAGGGCCGACCACCTCCGCGAGGCGGGCGCGGCCGAACGCCTGGGCGCCGGTGTCGAGGAACTGCGCATGGCGGGCGCCGAATCGTTGGTCTGGGCCTGCTCGGGCGGCAGCTTCGCCTACGGCTGGGCCGGGGCGCACGAGCAGGCCGCGGACCTGGCCAGGGCCGCCGGGCTCCCCGCCTCCAGTACGTCGATCGCGTTCGTCCAGGCGATACGCGAGCTAGGGGCCACCCGGGTCGCGGTCGCCGCGACCTACTCCGAGGACGTCGCCGCGCTCTTCGGGGGCTTCCTGGGATCCGGAGGCGTCGAGGTGACCTCCGTCCGGGGCGGCGGGATCGTCATGGCGTCCGCGGCGGCCGAGGCGGACGTGGAGCTCGTGAAGGAGCTGGCCGTGGCCGGGGACCACCCCGACGCCGAGGTGGTCCTGCTCCCCGACAACGCCCTGCACACCGCCGCGTACGTCCCCGAGCTGGAGGAACTCCTCGGCAAGCCGGTCCTCACCGCCAACCAGGTGGCGGTCTGGGAAGGCCTCCGGCTGGCCGAGCGGCACATCTGGGCCCCCGCACTCGGCACCCTGTTCGCCACCCGCGAGCCCCCGCCGGGCGCCTCCGAGCCCCGGGGCATCGAGGTCCGGGAGTAGGTGCTCCGGACCTCCCCGGGGGAACGGGCGGGAATAAGCGGAGACATCCTCCTGTTGGCACCCTCCGATACACAGACGTAGCACCGGAGAGGCCGAAACACGTGGACGAGAACCGAGGCGACGAGAACCGAGACGGCGAGAACCGAGGCAGCGGGATCCGCGGCACAGCGGGCGGGACGGCCTCCGTGCCCCTCTCCGTGCTCGACCTGGTGACCGTGGGCCAGGGCCGCACGGCGACCCAGGCGCTGCGCACCAGTGTCGACATCGCCAAGCTCGCCGAGAGCCGCGGTTTCCACCGCTTCTGGGTCGCGGAGCACCACTCCATGCCCGGCGTGGCCTCCTCGTCCCCGGCCGTGATCCTCGCGCACCTGGCCGCCCACACCGAGCGCATCAGGCTCGGCTCCGGCGGCGTGATGCTGCCGAACCACGCACCCCTGGTGATCGCCGAGCAGTTCGGCACCCTGGAGGCGATGGCCCCCGGCCGTGTCGACCTCGGCCTCGGCCGCGCCCCCGGCACGGACGGTGCAACCGCGGCGGCCCTGCGCCGCACGGACCGGCTCAACGAGGGTGCCGACGACTTCCCGCAGCAGCTGGCCGAGCTGACCCGCTTCCTGGACGACGACTTCCCGGACGGCCACCCCTACGCGCGTATCCACGCCGTCCCCGGGCCCGTGCAGGCCACCTCGCCCGGTGGCGTCCAGTCACCCGGCCGCCCGCCCGTCTGGCTGCTGGGCTCCTCCGGCTTCAGCGCCCGGCTGGCCGGCGTCCTCGGCCTGCCCTTCGCCTTCGCCCACCACTTCTCGTCCCGGAACACCGTGCCGGCCCTGGACCTGTACCGGGAGTCCTTCAAGCCCTCCGCGGTGCTCGACGCCCCCTACGCCCTGATCGGGGTCGCGGCGCTGGCCGCCGACGACGAGCGTGAGGCCAGGCGCCAGGTGCTCACCGGTGCCCTGTCCATGGTCCGGCTGCGCACCGGGCGCCCGGGCCTCGTGCCGAGCCCCGAAGAGGCGGAGGCGCACGACTTCAGCCCCATGGAGCGCGAGTTCGTCGACGGCTGGCTGAAGGACATCGTCCACGGCACGGCGGACGAGGTCCGCAGCGGCCTGGACGACCTGGCCAAGCGCACCGGCGCGGACGAGCTGATGATCACGGCCAACGCACACGGCGGCGAGGCCCGGCTGCGCTCGTACGAGCTCATCGCCGACGCGTACGGGCTGCCGAAGGCCGTCTGAGCGCTGCGGTCAGGGCGACCTGGTGCCGATCAGCTCGGCGATCCGCTCCGGGGCCACCGCACGTGAGTACAGCCACCCCTGCCCGGTGTCGCAGCCGATCCGGCGCAGCCGCTCCGCCTGGCCCGAGGTCTCCACGCACTCCGCGGTGACCGTCAGGCCCAGGCGGTGCGCCAGCTGCACCATGGCCTCGACGATCGTCTCGTCGGCGGGGCTGGGGTGCGCGCCGCCCTCGTAACGGAAACCGCGTACGAAGGAGCCGTCCAGCTTCAGTACGGACACGGGCAGCCGGCTGAGATACGCGAGGTTGGAGTAGCCGGTGCCGAAGTCGTCGATCGCGATTCGGACGCCCATGTCGCTGAGCGCCTGGAGCACTCGCAGCGGCCTGCCCGACGAGCCCATCACCGCGGACTCGGTCAGCTCCAGCTGCAGCAGCCCGGGTTCGAGGCCGGTCTCGGTGAGGATCTCCGCCACCTCGGCCACCAGGTCGGAGTCCCGGACCTGGCGCACGGCGACGTTGACGCTGATGAACAGCGGGGGGTCGTCCGGGTGCTCCAGCTGCCAGCGGCGGGCCTGGCGGCAGGCCGTGCGCAGCACCCACCTGCCCAGCTGGACGATCGTGCCGTCCTCCTCGGCGATGGGGACGAACCGGCTCGGCGCCAGCAGCCCGAACCGCGGGTGGTTCCACCGGACCAGGGCCTCCACGCCCCGTACGACCTCGTCCGCCATGCCTACCAGCGGCTGGTACTCCAGCGTGAACTCCCCGCGCTCGACGGCCGGGCGGAGGGTCGAGGAGAGCGCCTGCCGGGTCATCCGGTGTGCGTTGCGCTCGGGGTCGAAGAGGGTCCAGCGGGCCCGGCCGTCGGCCTTCGCCCAGTACAGCGTGGTGTCCGCGGCCTGCATCAGGGCGGTGGCCGACGTGCCGGCCGACGACCGCTCCACCACCCCGATCGACGCGGAGACCGACAGCCGGTGCCCGGACACCTCGAACGGCCGCTGGAGGGCGGAGAGAACCGAGCGGGCGAGTTCGGTGAGCTGATGGGTACCAGCCGAGTCCTCGACCAGGATCGCGAACTCGTCACCGCCGAGGCGTGCCACCAGATGACCGCCGGTGCGGTGACCGTCGGCCTCGGCGCAGTCGGTGAGACGTGCGGCGACGGCGGCGAGCAGCCGGTCGCCGGTGCCGTGCCCCAGGGTGTCGTTGACCGCCTTGAAGCCGTCGATGTCCAGGTAGCAGAGGCCGATCCGGCGGTGCGGGGGCGATGAACCGTCCTGGTGCGGCGGGATGTCCAGTGCGCCCGCGAGCCGTTCGAAGAACAGCGTGCGGTTGGGCAGCCGGGTCACCGGGTCGTGTATCCGCAGATGGCGCACCCGCTCCCGCAGCTCGCGCCGGTCACTGACGTCGGCGATCGACAGCAGCACACGGCCCGCGCCGGTGGCCGGGTCGCCCATCGGCACGACGGTGATCTCGGCCCACAGCGGCCTGCCGTCGGCGTGCTTGAGCCGCCGGGTGCACCGGAGCCGGGGCCGGGCGCCGCGCAGGACCTCGGTGTACTGCTCCCGGACGGGGCTGTCGGAGGCGAGGCCGACGAGGTCGGCGGCGCACCGCCCGGCCAGGGACGAGGGGTCGGCGCCGAGCAGCCCGCCCAGTGCGTCGTTCGGGCTGACGATCCGGCCGAGGTGGTCGACGACGGCCATCGGGAGGGCGGAGGCCGCGAACGCGGCACGGTAGTCGCGCAGCTCGGAGAGGTCCGGCCGCTGGTGATCACCCTCTGTGACCTCTGGTGGCCCGGCGCCGGGGACCGTGCCCGCCCGGGGCGTCGGCCCTTCGGAGGTTCCGCTCACCGCTCGCTCCCGCTGTGCAGATTGTCGTGAACAGGTGTGGCCGGGCAGGTGCGTGGAGTGGAGCGCCGCGCCGGAGGCGGGAACCACGCAGGAAAACGAGGTGAAGCATAGAGGGTGGCGCGCCGGCCGTTCCAACGCGCCCGCCGTTTCGGACAGGGGGCACGCGCATGGCCCACGTCTGTCCGACGCCTGTCCCGCGCGCGGCACCCGCATGCACATTGGCCGCAGATGATCATTTTTGTGCTGATCTGGTTGTTTCGAATTTCAGAGTGAACGAATGTGACCCTCCGTAAGGGGTGGCGCATGTCTCCGGATGATCGCCCCCGGTCTCCGCTGACCCGTGTGGGGCAGCACAACAGGGCGTACGCCATCGAATCGGCACAGGGTGAGTGGGAAGTCCCGCGTTCGCCACCCGGAGGTAGATGTGCCGCGTCAGCGCAGACCCGGGGGGTCGGAGAGGCCGAGGCTGCGCAGTGCGGCGGCTGCTCTCACGTCCCTCCTGGCGGTCGCCGCCACCGGACTCGTCGCCGGGCCCGCCGTGGCGGCGACGCGGGACGCGGGACCCTGCGCCCTGCCCAGGACCGGCGCACACCACTCCCTCGGCCTCGACACGTGGAACGGTGCCTACCCGCGCCCCGAACGCGGCCTCGACGCGGTCATGGTCTTCCTCTCGTTCCCCGACTCCGAGCCCGTCGTGCCCCCCGAGGTGCTCGCCGCCGACTACTTCCCCTCCACCACCCGCTTCTTCCAGCGCGCCTCGTACGGGAAATTCACCCTGCGCGCCCACCCGCAGCGGCAGTGGACCGCCATGCCCCACCCCTCCACCTGGTACGGCATACAGCGCGACTGGGGCTCCGAACGCCGCAGCGCCTATCTGCGCGACGCCATCGAGGCGGCTGACGAGCAGACCGACTTCTCGGCGTACGACATCGTCTACCTCGTCGCCGACCCGGACGCCCCCGGTGTCGACTCCGACGCCACCAAGGTCGTCAACTTCGACCGCCCGGTACGCGCCGACGGCACGGACATCAGGCGTGTGGTCACCGTCTTCGAGGAGCACCCGCCGGACCGGAACGTCCTCGCGCACGAGACCGGACACGTCTTCGACCTGGCGGACCTCTACCACCGCCCGGAGGACGGGAAGGGCGACTGGGACACCTATGTCGGCGACTGGGACGTGATGGGCAGCCAGTTCGGACTGTCCCCGGACCTGTTCGGCTGGCACAAGTGGAAGCTCGGCTGGCTGGGCGGCAAGGAGGTCGTGTGTGTGCAGGGCGCCGCCGACCTCACCCTGGAGCCCATGGCCGAGGTGCCCGTGCGCGGCGCGTCCGTCGGGACCCGGCTCGCGGTCGTCAGGACCGGCCCGGACAGCGCGCTGGCCATCGAGGCCCGCAGCGCCACGGGCAACGACCGGACGACATGCACCGAGGGTGTGCTCGTCTACCGGATCCGCAACGCGACCCCGTCCGGCGGCGGCCCGGTCGAGGTGCTGGACACCCACCCCGACTCCGACGCCTGCTGGGACCGGTCGGTCTACCCGCCGCTCGCGGACGCCCCGCTCCGGGAGGGCGAGCGCTTCACCGTGCCGGACGAGCGCATCCGCATCGACGTCGCCGGCCGGACCCCCTCCGGCGCCTGGACGGTCCGGGTCACCACCGGCACCTGAGCTGTGCGGACGCGCACGAAGAAGCCCCCCCGCTTCCGCGAGGGGGCTTCTTCCGTCGGTGCGCCGTCAGGGACTCGAACCCCGGACCCGCTGATTAAGAGTCAGCTGCTCTAACCAACTGAGCTAACGGCGCCTGCTGACGTCGTAGACATTAGCACCCGGATCGGCGGGAGGAAAAATCGAATTCCCGGTGGTCGACGGGGCCGCCGACCTGCCCACCCTCACGCAGGCCCACAGCAGCACGTCCGGTCCCGGAAGCCAGGGGTTACGGGTGTCGGGGGCGACCACCCAGCGGGGCCCGCCGGCGCTCGCACCACCGGTCAGGGGCGGGACGGTGACCGCGTCCCCCGTGCCGTGGCAGAGCACCGGAGGCAGTGCGCCCCGGTGGCCCCGGGGGCTGTCGGCGGAACCCGTGCCCCACTCCTCCCACGCCAGCAGGGACGGCAGTCGCTGGGCCGTGCCTGGGGAGGCGAACAGCAGCATCCGCCCCCGGTGCGTGGCGACCGGGCCCGAGCCCGGCCCCTCCGCCCAGAGCCGCTCCAGCATGCGCCTGCCGAACAGCGCGGGCACACTCACGACGTCGAACAAGGAGCCGCACGGCAGCACGCCGGGCGAAGAGGGGCGGGCCTCCCACTGGGAGAGCGTGCTGCGGGGGTAGGGGGCGGCGCCCGCCAGCCACGCGGCACCGGACGCCGTGACCTGGGCGGCCCTGTCGTCGGTCCGGTGGTCGGCGCGGTCCCGCAGCAGGGCGAAGATGTCGAGACCGTGGTGCGGGGCGGCAGCGGTCCGCAGGGTCGTTTCGTCATTCAGCCATGCGCTCATGACGTCATGTCTACCGGCTGTGACGCTACTGTTCCCCAGAGTTGCCGAAAGCCGGACAGGGTGGACCCCGGCGGAGTATCTTGCCCGACGGCATATGCCACAGGTGTACCCGCGGTGACGGACGGTCGTGCGGTCTCAGGGGTCGCAGTGGGGTCCGAGGATCAGGGCGCGGGGTCGTTCAGCAGGGACCGGCCGAACTCGATCATCTTCTTGGCGTAGTCCTCGGTCCACTCCGCGCGCTCGGCTATGTCCGCGGCCGTGAGCCGGTCGAAGCGGCGCGGATCCGCGAGCTGTGCGGCGGCCAGGGCCTGGAACTCCACGGCCCGGTCGGTCGCCGCCCGGAAGGCGAGCGTCAGCTCCGTCGCGCGGGCCAGCAGTTCCTTCGGGTCGTCCATCGACTCCAGGTCGAAGAAGTGCTCCGGATCGGCTGCCGCCTCCGACGGCTCGAAGAGCAGCGGCGCCGGACGCAGCCTCTGCCGCTCGTTCCGCTCGGGTTGTGCCATGTGGTGTTCCTTCCTCGGACGGCCGGACGGCCACCTTCCATTGTCCAGCCCAGCGCAAGAGCGATGCCCAGAATCAGGGCGCCCAATGCACGCGATGCTCGGCGAGGTGGGCCAGGACCGCGTGGTTCGCCTCCCAGCCGTCGGGGAACTTCACGGTCACGCCCAGCTGGACCGGCTCCGTCGACGGATGCTCGTCCAGCAGGTCGGCCACCCCGGCACGGCACACCACGACGCACGCGTGCCGGTGCCGTGAGGCCAGGACGCACAGGCGGCCCGTCTCCAGATGGAACGCCGTGGCGTCCGGGCGGCCCGACAGCGGGTGCAGGACCACGGTCACATCGAACTCGCGGCCCTGGAGCCGGTTCGCCGTGTCCACCGCCACACCCGACACCCCCAGCTCCGCGAGCGCCGCCCGCACCGCGGCGGCCTGGTCGCGGTGGGCCGTGCCGACCGCGACCCGCTCCGCCGTCACCGGGACCGGATCCGGTCCACGCTCGCTCGTCGCGGCGCCGCCCCGGTCCAGCAGCCTGCGCACCACCAGGGCCACCGCCCGGACCGCCTCGGGGTCCGTGCGCGGGGTGTGGCGGGCCGGGAGCTCCAGCAGCCCCCAGCCGGACTCCGCCGCCTCGTCCAGCACCCGGTCCGGGCCCGACCCGTCCGAGGGCACGCCGAACGACAGCCGCCGGTCCCCGTGGTCCGTACCGCTGCGGAACGGTGTGTACGGGTAGAACGCGTCCGACACCAGCGGCGCCGCCGACGCGGGCAGCCGCCACGACACCGGCAGCCGGTGCTGCGGCAGCTCAGGATTGTGCGCCAGCAGAGTCGAGACGGCGCTCGCCGACGGGTCGTACGAAAGACCCGCCCACTGGTCGGCGCCCACGATCGAGAACGGGTCGAGCTGGCCCGGGTCCCCGACGAACAGCGCCCGCTCGAACAGCCCGGCCACGGCCAGCAGCGCGTCCGACCGCATCTGGTACGCCTCGTCGACGATCGCGTGCCCCCACGGCTCCACGTTCTTCACGTGCGCCCACTTGGCCGCCGTGGAGATGACGATGTCCAGGCCCGCCAGATCCGCCGCCTTCGCCGACTTGCGTACGTTGTCCAGGCCGTCCAGGACCTTGTCGTACGGATCGGAGTCGCTGCTGTGCAGCCGGCCCACCGGGAGTTCGGGTGCCTTCTCGGCCAGCCGCACCACCAGGTCGTCCACCTGGGCGTTGGTCTGCGCGACCACCATCAGCGGCCGGCCGGCCGCCGCCAGCTCCAGCGCCGCGCGCACCACCAGCGTCGACTTCCCCGCGCCCGGCGGGGAGTCCACCACGATGCCGCGCGCCGTGCCGCGCAGGGTGTCGCCGAGGATCGCGTCGGTCGCCCGCGCCGCCGCGGCACCCGGGTCGGGAACGGCTGTCACCGGAGGTCCTCCGCGGTCACGGGGTCGGGCTGCTCGGCTGGTCCGGTGGAGCGGTCGGCGCCCGGCGGACCGCCGTGGGTCCACGGGGTGTCCTCGGGGTCGGGCAGCTTCGGACCGCCGCGCTGGTCGTGCTCGAACAGGGTCCAGACGATCCGGTCACCGGGCTCGGGCACCGAACCCGGGGCGGGCTCCTTGCTCCGGCCCATCCGGTCCGTGATCCGCAGGACGAGACCGACCGTGCCGGCGTCGGGACCCCCGGTGGACTCGGCGGCGTACCCCACGAACTCCGCCGTCTGCGGCTTGCCGTCCAGCGAGCGGTACACCTTGGTCCGCTCACCGAGATGCGCGCGCTCGGCGGTCCTCATGGTGACCAGGGGGCGCGGCGAGGGCCGCTTCGACTCGCTGTACGCCATCTCGACCTCCGTCACCTCCCCGACGAACGCCTCGCCCGCCAGCCTGCGCCCCGCCAGCACCAGCGGATCGTCGAGCGCCTCCTGGGCGTCCAGCTGCGCCTGGGCGGTCTCCCGGGAGGCCAGCTTCTGCGCCGCCGTCACCGCGTCGTCCCGGCGCGGCTGCGGGGGCTCGCCCGCCCGCACCCGGTCCCGGTGCGCGGTGAACGACCAGCGGTCCCTGGTCCAGCGGTCCTGGGCCCTGGTTCCCTCGGGCAGCTCCCGCAGCAGGTCGAGACCCCGCCACACGGCGTCCCAGGTGGGCAGCATCACCCCCGCGAGCAGCGACCTGATCTCCCGCTCGGCGCCGCTCAGCTCCCCGAGCCGGGTGTCGGCGTCGAGGCCGTCCTCCGCGGCGGCCAGCGCCGTGCGCGCCCGGTCGTACCGCTCGATCGCGGGCGCCAGCAGCCTGTTGTCGAACGCCGGGTCCGTCGCAGGACCCGCCGGCGGGCAGAGCAGCTGACCGGCGCGGTCCCGCTCCAGCTCCGCCCGGAGCGCGGCCGCCGCGCCGGACTCGCCGTCCGGCGGATCGACCCAGGCGAGCAGCGCGCCGAGATGCTGGTCCTCCAGGCTGCTCTGCCCCGTCGCCCAGTGGAGGTTCAGCAGATCCGTCGTGGCCAGCAGCAGCGAGGAGCCCGGCACCCTGGCCCGCTCCGCGTAGTGCGTCAGCCAGCGGCCGAGCAGCGGCACACGGGCGGGGGCCGGGTAAGGCGTGTCCGGGTCGTCCTCGGCCGTACGCCGGAACCGCATGGACCGCCCGAGCAGCCGTACGAAGTCGAGGCCGGCCCTGCTGGGCACGATCAGCTGAGCCGCGTCCGCGCACAGCTCGACCTCGACCTTGACCTTCTTGCCGGTCTCGGGATCGGCCTCCGTGCGCTCGGCCGGCTCGACGACATCGGCGTACGCCTCGATGTGCGGCAGCACCGCCTCGGCCAGCTCGGCGAGGAACGCGAACCGCAGATCGCGGTCGCGCGGCTGGGCCACCACCAGCAGCCGGGGCGCCGCGCGGTCCGTGCCCACGAGCGCGCCGAGCGGGGCGCCCGCCTCACCGGCGGTCGTCAGCGGTACCAGCACGAGCGGCCCGTGGGTCAGATGGCGGTGGCGGACGGTGGCCAGCGGCTGGGCCCGCCCGCTGTCGACGGCCTCCAGCCGGGCGAGGGTGCTGATCAGCGACATGGGACGCCGCCGTCCGCACCGGCCAGGGCCTCGGCCCGCAGCGCGGCGGCCCGGCGCAGGGCCGCCACCGTCGGGTCGGCCGGGTCGCCCTCCTTGCCTGCCGCCGCGGCCAGGACTCCGGCGACCGTCGTCAGGCCGCCGAGCTCGCCGCGCACGCTCCGGCCCAGGGACTCCACCGCGCCCTCGGCGCGGGCCTTGGCCCGGCAGTGGAAAGCCAGCTCGCACGCCGCCAGGCACTCGGGGGCGTACGCCGCGGGGACCGCCTCGACGGCGGTGCCCAGCTCATCGGGGGAGCAGCCAGGGTCGAAGGTCGTGCCCTCGGGCAGGGCGGCCGCGATGTCCTCGACACGGGTCAGCCTGGTCAGCTGGCGACTGGTGACGGCGCGCTGCTTGCGCACGTCCACGACCGAGGCGGTCGGCAGGTTGGAGAAGTCCTTCGGGCAGACCAGCAGGACCTGGTGCCCGACCTCGGCGCCCTCCGTCTTCGCGGCGACCCGCTCCAGCGCCAGGACGTAGACCGCGGACTGGCGGGCCGCCGCACCGACCTTCGCGGCGTCCGCCGAGCTGTCGATCATGGGGAAGGACTTGATCTCGACGACCGTCCAGGTGCCGTCGGGGTGCACCACCACGGCGTCGGGCTCCAGATAGGCGGGTGAGCCCGCGACCTCCAGGGCCAGCATCGGATGGTCGAGCAGCGCCCAGCCGCCGGCCGCCGTCGCCTCGCGCAGCGCCAGCGCCGTACGCGCGGCGCGGCCCTCGGGGCCGGCGGCCGTCAGATCGGGCACCACGGCCGAGGCCGGCGCTTCGGCGCCGCCGCCGAGCCGCTCGACGAGGAGACGCAGCAGCTCCGTCCCGCCGTCGGCCTTGACCTTCGCCTCGAAGGCGTTGCCCCGCACGAACGCGAACTGCGACTGGCCGAACGCGGCGGGGGAGCCGAGCGCGGTGGCCAGCCCGGCCTTGTCGACGCCCGCGCCGTCGAGCAGGGCGCGCCGCTTGCAGCCGGGGTTCGCGGCGAGCGCGGCCAGCGCGCGTGCGTCGAGCGGATGCGGCGCGACGGCCGGACCGCGCAGCTCAGCGAGCCGCTGCCGGAGCGTCGTCGCTGGCTTCGGCCGCGGAGCGGGTGCGCGCGTCGCTGGAATCTGCGGAGGCGGTCCGCCGGCCGGGTATTCGCTCACCCGCGGAAGTCTTGCATCCGCCACTGACAATCGTGGATTCCGTGGGGGCGACAGATGCGGGCACCTGTACGAAAACCGCCCTCACCCGGTCCTTGACGCGGTCCGCGAGCCGCATGAACGGCCTGGTCAGCAGCGCGCCGACGGCCATCACGGCGGCGCCGGCCACGGCGTCCAGGAAATAGTGGTTCGCCGTGCCCATCACGACGAACACGATGACCAGCGGGTAGCCGACCCCCGCCGCCCGGACGAGCGGATGCCGGCCGTGGCGCCACAGCAGGACGCCGCACCACACCGCCCACCCGACGTGCAGGCTCGGCATCGCCGCGTACTGATTGGTCATCCCGCTGAGCCCGCGCGGGGCGCTCGCGCCCGCGCCCCACCAGCCGTACGCGCTGTACTGCGCCATCGTGTCGACGAAACCGTGGTGGACGTCGAGCAGCCGGGGCGGGCAGGTCGGCATCAGCGTGAAGCCGACGAGTCCGAGGAGGGTGGACGTCATCAGCCAGGTACGGGCCGCCCGGTAGGCGGCGGTACGGCGCCGGAAGATCCAGACCAGGACGGCCGGGGTGACCACGTAGTGCAGGGAGGCGTACGCGAAGTCGGCGGGTATTCCGAGGGCGGGGTGGCCGGTCAGCAGCCGGTTGAGGGGGTGCTCGGCGTTGAGATGCAGCGCCTTCTCCAGGCGGAGGATCGCGAGACCGTTCTCCACGGCCGCCGGTATGTTCTCGTGGACCAGCAGCCGGCCCACCGAGTACAGCCCGTACACCACCGCGATCAGCGGAAGCTCCGTCCACCAGCGAGGCCGGTGCCCGGAGTTCGGTGTCGCGGCGGTGGCGTGCGGCATCCGGTAGCTCTCCCCAACGTTCATGCGGTAGATGGCGGGCGTTCAACCGTACGGCGGTCGTCTGCCCTGATTCCCCTTGGGGGCCGTCCCATGCGGTCGCCCCTGGTCATGTGTGAAGAGGGACGCGCACACCGCCCCGCGGGTTGCCCGTGAAGCATGTGGGAGATGATGGAGCGGGGCCTTTGCCCGCACCGGCCTGCCGGCAGGCCGGCCGCGTCAGCCGCCCCGTCGCCGTCCCGGACACCGCTGTCCCGGACCCACCAGATCCTAGGGTCCCCGGATCTTCGGATCTCAGTAATTTTCAGGGAGAGCCGTCATGGCACCGCGAATCCTGCTCGCCCGGCACGGCCAGACACAGTGGTCCGTCCAGGGCAATCACACCGGCAGGACCGACATTCCCCTCCTCGACACCGGCCGCGAGGGCGCCAGGCTGCTGGGCGAACGGCTGTGCCGGGAGCCCTGGGGTGGCCTGCCCGGCGTCGAGGTGCGGACCAGCCCGCTCGTCCGGGCGTCCGAGACCTGCGCGCTCGCCGGGTTCGGGGAGCGGGCACAGCCGTGGGACGCGCTGATGGAGTGGGACTACGGGGATTACGAGGGCCTGACTCCGGCGCAGATCAAGGCGGACCGGCCGGACTGGCTCATCTGGCGCGACGGGGTCCCCGGGGGCGAGAGCCTCGCCGCGCTCACGGCCCGGGCGGACGAGGTCGTCGAGTGGGCGCGTTCCGCCGACCGCGATGTGCTGGTCTTCGCCCACGGCCACATCCTGCGGGCGCTGGGGGCGCGGTGGCTGGACGAGGACGTGTCCTTCGCGGCGCGGATCCGTCTGGAGCCCACGTCGCTGTCGGTGCTGGGCTGGGCGTACGGGCTTCCGGCGCTGGAACGCTGGAACGACACGGGCCACCTGGACCGCTGACCCGGGGTGCCCGAGCTCGCCTTTGCCGCCCGGGCCGGCGAATCTCGGCCCGGGCGGCCGCTGCCCTGCCCCGGTGGGCAAACCCAGTTCTGGCCGGCCAGTCCAAGCCCGTCCGGTTGTTCCGCTGCCGCGCTCCGGGCAGGCATGTCCAGCCTGGCCGGTTCAAGCCCGTCCGGCGATTGAGGACGGAACCGGTGCGCGTGGTCCTGGAGGCGCTCTCCCTCGCAGGCTCACATGGGCAGCCGGCACCTGCGCGACATCAGGGTTCCGTCCTCGAACGCCGGACGGGCTGGATTGCCTGGCCCAGACTCGATATGGCCGGCCAGGGCCGGAAGGTACCGGACGGGCTGGACGCGCCCGGCCCGAGCTGGGGGGCGCCGCGGCGTCACGCGTCCGGGGGCAGCTCCTCGTAGCGGGCCAGGAGGGCCGTCACCTCCGGGCCACCCCGCGGCCGGAGCACCCGCACCGCGCTCGACAGCATCCCGCGGATCCGCGAGGACTGGACCCGGTCCAGCAGGTCCAGCACCTGGTGGCCGGCGGCCGCGGCCTCGTCGGCCGTGCCCGCCCGCGCCAGGTCACCGGCGAGCTGCGCACGGTACAGCGCGAGGTTCCGGGTGAAGTGCGGATCCTGCAGCCGGGTCGCCCGCCGGGCATGCCGCGCCGCCCGGGGCCAGTCACCCAGCGCCGACCAGCACTGCGCCTCCAGCAGTTCCAGCTCCGCCTCCCGGAAGAAGGTCATCCACTCCGGGTCCGCGTCGGCCGGCCCGCGCTCGAACGCGGTCTGCGCCCGCCCGATCGCCTGCTCGCACCCCGTGCGGTCCCCGAGCCACGCCCTGGCCCCCGCCTCCCGCAGCGCCAGCAGGGCCAGCAGCCGAGGCGAGCCCAGCGGCCGGGCCGCCCGCTGCCCGGCCTCCGCGGCACGCACGGCCTCGCGGGCCCGCCCCGTGTCACGGGCCAGGAAGGACGCGTTGCAGAACGCGTGCGCCTCCAGCGCCGCGTCCCCGGCCAGCCGCGCCGTCGCGAGCGCCTCCGCGTAATGGGAGCGCGCGTCGTCGAAGCGCCCGGAGTCGTGGGCCAGCCAGCCCACCGAGATCGCCAGCTCACCGGCGCCGGCGTGCAGCCGGTCCGCCGTGCTGCGCCGCGCCGTGGTCCCGGCGTCGAGCAGGGCGTACGCGGCGCGGAGGGGCTGGGAGGCCCGCCGGTAGAGGCCGTCCGCGCCGTGCCGGTCGTCGAGCAGCCGGATCTGGCGCACCGCCTTCTCCACGGCGCTCACCTCGGCCTCGCCGATCCGGCGCTGCGCGGGGAGGGTGAGGGGGCCGGCGGCGGAACGGCCGCCCAGACCCAGGGATGCGGCCGCCACCGTGGCGGTACCGCTGGTCATGAACACGCGACGCAGCACGTCGCTCTCCTCGTGGATGTCGCTGTCGAGCGTGGGGGGTGTGGTGGGCGGGGGCGGAGGCGTCGTGCGGGCCCCCCGGCCGCGCACGCTCTCGCGGTCCGAGAAGCCCAGGTCCGCGAGGCTCGCCCCGGGGAACATGTGCAGGAACACCCGTTCGTACGCGTAGTTGGGACAGCGGATCTCGCCGGACTCCACGCGCCCGATGTACCGGGCGTCGCACGCGACCTGTTCACCGATCTCGCGCGCGGCCCTGCGGACCGCCGCCGCGAACTCCCCGGCGGAGCGCTGTCCGCGCAGCCGTCGGAAGGCGAGGTTGGGAACTGCCCGTGTCGACACCATGGCGGGGCCCTCTCTGGTGCAGCCGGGCTCCTGCTTCCGGTGCCCCGGCGGAGCAAGAACGTACCTGCTGTGACGGTCCGCACACGCAGCGTTTACCTATAAAGCGGACATCTCGCCCGTGATCCGCCATGAACTGCCATCCTTTGCGGCGGCGTGCCGCCGTAGCCCTTGACGCCGTCGGCGCGTTGGTCCATGAGGAGACGGGGCGCGGCGCCGTCCCGTCGAGACGAGAGGAGGGGTTCCCTTGCCTCATATGGACAGGGGCCCGGAGACCACACCGTGCGATCTGGTGACCGTCCCGGCGCGTCAGGGACTGGAGGCCGTGGACATCCTGCGCAGGGGATCGGACGACGAGCCGGTCGGCCCGGTGCTGCACGACGGAGCCTGCGCCGTCCTCGGCTTCCTGGTGCCGTCCGGTACGGCGGAGGCGTGGGACGTACCCGGCAGTGCCTGTACGCGGACGGACGGCAGGGGGCTGCGCGTCCCCGCCGAGCCGCCCGTCACCGGAGGGGGCTGGCTCCTGCCGCCCGCCGACGAGACCCCGGTCACCGACCCGGCCGTTCTCCGCGCCGCCCTCGACCAGGCGGCCCGGCTCATCGAGGCGGCCGACAACTGCCGCTGAGGCCATAATGGCCAGGTGGGCGGAGTGCCCGCCCGGTCCTTCCCAGGCGCCGGCCGAACCGGTGAGTGGGGGGACGAGCGCGCGTGGCACGTCGAGGAGCGGACCGGGGCGCGAGCGACCGGAAGCGGTCCGAGCGACGGCAGGAGCCCGTCTCCGCGACGGTGGACGGCGGCCTGGCCGAGCTCGTGCCCGACCGTGAGCGCCCGCGCGCCTGGACACTGCTGCTGGACGGAGCCCCGCAGTCCCACGTGGACCTGGACGACCCCTCATACCTCTCGTTCGAATACCAGCGCCGACTCGGTCATGTCATCGATCTCGCCGCGCCGCCCGGCAGACCCCTCCAGGTGGTGCACCTCGGCGGCGGAGCCTTCACGCTCGCCCGGTACGTCGCCGCGAGCCGCCCCCGCTCCACCCAGCAGGTAGTGGAGATCGACGCTCCCCTCGTCCAACTGGTGCGCCGGGAGCTGCCCCTGGACCCGCAGGCCCGGATACGCGTCCGCTCGGTGGACGCCCGTGAGGGACTCGGGAAGATCCAGGACGGCTGGGCGGACCTCGTGATCGCCGACGTCTTCGGCGGAGCCCGTACCCCCGCGCATCTCACCTCCGCAGAATTCCTCACCGAGGTGCGCCGGGTGCTGAAGCCCGGCGGCCAGTACGCGGCCAACCTCGCCGACGGCCCTCCGCTCGCCCACCTGCGCGGCCAGATCGCCACGGCCGCCTCGCTCTTCCCCGAGCTGGCCCTGGCCGCCGATCCGACCGTCTGGCGCGGCCGCCGCTTCGGCAACGCGATCCTGGTCGCCTCGGACCTGCCGATCGCGGTCGCCGACCTGACCCGGAGGGTCGCGAGCGACCCGCATCCCGGCCGCGTCGAACAGGGCCGCGCGCTCGCCGACTTCACGGGAGGCGCCGCCGTCGTCACCGACGCGGGCGCCAAGCCGTCCCCGGCCCCGCCGCCCGGCACCTTCTCGTGAGCACTACTGGTCGACGGCCTCCACCGTCGGCGGATGGCCGTTCCAGGTGCAGAAGACGGAGACCGTCGCGCCCGCCCCGTCGCTGAAGTCCACCCGGATCCACTCGGGGTTCGTCCACACCTGCATCGACCAGCCCGGCTCCGGCGTCGCCGAGACCAGCTTCGCCGAGTGGTCCGCCAGCTCCAGGACGACCCTGCCGCCGCGCGTCGGGTAACTCCTCACCTCGCCCGAGGCGGCGGGAGGCGCCGAGGACTCCGCCGGGCTCTCACCCGTGGCAGGCGGCCGGGTGGACGGCTTCCGGGAGGGGCTGGGGGACTTCGGGACCGTCGAACGGGAGGCGGAGGAGCTCGGAGAGGCGGACGGCAGCGCGCGGTGCGTCGAGGACGACACCGGCTCGTTGCCCGCCTGCGCGCCCCGTGCCTCCACCGAGATCGGAACGGCCCGCGGAGGGTCGTACGCCGTACCCGACATGACCGTGTGCACGCCCCACCACGACAGGGTGACCGCCGCACCCGTGGCGAGCGACCACGCGACCGCGTGTACGAGTCCTCGTTGCATCCGGCACATCCTGCACCACCCGCACCACCGCTGTCCTGGAGAGGATGCTGTTCCTCCGGATGGGCTACGGTGCGGCGCATGCCTAGTGTGCTCGTGGTCGAGGACGACCAGTTCGTACGTTCCGCCCTCATCCGGCACCTGACCGAGGCCTCGCACACGGTACGGAGCGTCGGCACCGCCCTCGAAGCGCTGCGCGAAGTCGCGCACTTCAGCTTCGACGTGGTCGTCCTAGACCTCGGGCTGCCCGACCTCGACGGCGCCGAGGCGCTGAAGATGCTGCGCTCCATCACCGACGTACCCGTGATCATCGCGACCGCGCGGGACAACGAGGCCGAGATAGTCAGGCTGCTCAACGACGGCGCCGACGACTACCTGACCAAACCGTTCTCGGTGGAGCACCTCTCTGCCCGCATGGCGGCCGTCCTGCGCCGCACCCGTGGCCCCGGCGCCCAGACCCCGCCCCCGCGTGTCCTCCAGGTCGGCGGGCTCTCCATCGACCCACTGCGCCGCCAGGCCGAACTGGACGGCACGGCACTGGACCTGACCCGCCGTGAATTCGACCTGCTGGCCTTCCTGGCCGGCCGCCCCGGCGTCGTCGTCCCGCGCCGCGAGCTGCTGGCCGAGGTCTGGAAGCAGTCCTACGGGGACGACCAGACCATCGACGTCCATCTCTCCTGGCTGCGCCGCAAGCTGGGCGAGACGGCCGCCCGGCCGCGCTATCTGCACACCCTGCGCGGAGTCGGCGTGAAACTCGAACCGCCGGCCACGGGGCCCTCCGCATGAGATGGGCCCTGGTCAAGGTCTGCCTGGCAGTCACGGCCATGGTCGTGATCGCGTTCGCCGTACCGCTCGGGCTCGTCATCAAGGAAATGGCCCGTGACCGCGCCTTCTCCGACGCCGAGCGGCAGGCCGCCACCATCGGCCCGACCCTCACCATCACCACCGACCGTGAAGAGCTGACCCGGGCCGTCCTGTCCACCGAGCCCGGCGGCCGTGGACGCCTCGCTGTCCACGTCCCCGCGGCCGGGGAGGGCGGCGACCGCCTGGAGATCGGAACCCGCCGCGCCACCCGCGAGGACCTGGAGACCGTACGGAAGTCGGGCCGCGCCTCCATCGCCGATGTGCCCGGCGGCTCCGCGCTGCTCCAGCCCACCGCGCTCGGCTCCGGAGGCATCGCGGTCGTCGAGGTGTTCGTGCCCGAGGACGAGGTCTCCAACGGCGTCGGCACGGCCTGGCTGGTGCTCGCCGGCGTCGGGGCCGCGCTGATCGTCGGCTCGGTGGCCGTCGCCGACCGGCTCGGCGTACGGATGGTGGAGCCCGCCCAGCGGCTCGCGGGCGCCGCCCAGGACCTGGGGGAGGGGCGGCTGGGCACCAGGGTCCCCGAGGAGGGCCCCACCGAGCTCCGCTCCGCCGCCGTCGCGTTCAACTCCATGGCCGACCAGGTGGTCCAGCTCCTGGCCAACGAACGCGAACTGGCCGCAGACCTCTCGCACCGGCTCCGCACCCCGCTGACCGTGCTCCGTCTCAACGCCGCCTCACTGGGCGAGGGCCCGGCCGTCGAGCAGACCAGGGCCGCCGTCGAACAGCTGGAGCACGAGGTCGACACGATCATCCGTACGGCCCGGGAGCAGCGACCGCAGACCCAGGGCGCGCAGACGGGCGCGGGTGCCGGGTGCGACGCGTCGGAGGTCATCCGGGAACGCATGGGGTTCTGGTCGGCGCTGGCCGAGGACGAGGGACGTACGGTGCGGCTGGCCGGCGTGGACCGCACCGTACGGATCCCGGTGGCCAGGCCCGAACTGGCCGCCGCTCTCGACGCGTTGCTCGGCAACGTCTTCCGGCACACCCCGGAGGGCACCGCCTTCGCCGTCGATGTGCACCACAGCGGCGACGCGGTGCTGGTGCTGGTCTCGGACGCGGGGCCAGGCATACCCGATCCGGAATCCGCCCTGGCCCGGGGTGCGAGCGGACGGAACGGAGCGCGGGCCGAGGTGGGGTCGACCGGCCTCGGCCTCGACATCGTCCGCAGGGTCGCCGAGTCCACGGGCGGCGACCTGCGGATCGGGCGTTCGGTGCTCGGTGGCACGGAGGTGCGCATCTGGATAGGGCTGGACGGCGGCCCGGCCGAACGCGCCCGCCGGGGGCACCGGGTGGGGCGGCGTAGCGGAAGGCGGGGAGCGAGAAGCCGGAACGCGGAGTTCCGCGGCGCTGCGGGCTCCGCCCCGGACCTCCAGGACCGCCGGTCTTAACCCGCACCGATGTCCTCCTTAAGTAAACCCTAAGGACATCACCCCATGTCCCATGAGTGCCTTTTGCCCGGTTCGCGGCGGCTAGCGTGCAGACGCAATCACCACCCCCCCGGCAGGACAGAGGCACGCGATGGGCACCAGCACGCACCGCCGCAGGACGAGCACCCGCACCAAGGCCGTCGGCGCCCTCGTCGCCGCCGCAGTCGTGGGCGGGACGGTCTTCGCACTGACCGGCACGGCTCAGGCAGCGGCGGTCGGCGCCGCCTACACCAGGGCCAGCGGCTGGACCGGTGGCTACACCGGGCAGTACGTCGTCTCGAACGACACCGGGACGGTCCAGTCGGGCTGGACGCTCGAATTCGACCTGCCCGCCGGCACGAAGATCGACTCGCTCTGGAACGGTGAGCACACCGTCAGCGGCGACCACGTCACCGTGAAGCCCGAGAGCTGGAACAAGGACATCGCCCCGGGCGAATCCGTGACGGTCGGCTTCGTCACGGCCTCCGCGGCGGCCTCCGCTGCGGCCGCCGCCGATCCGGAGGGCTGCCGCATCAACGGCGCCGCCTGTTCCGCGGACGGCGGCGAGGCACCGGAACCGGGCGGACGGCCGACCGGGGACACCACGCCCACCGGGAGCGCGACGGCCGAGCCCACGCAGACCCCGACGTCCGAGGCATCCGAACCGTCCGAACCGTCCGAACCGTCCGGGCCGTCCGGGACGGCCGACGGGGCCGGATTCGCCCCGTACGTCGACACGTCGCTCCACCCCGCCTACGACCTGCTGGGCACCGCGTCCAGCACGGGCGTCAAGGAGTTCAACCTGGCCTTCATCACATCCGGCGGCAGCTGCGCGCCGCTGTGGGGCGGAGTCACCGGACTCGCCGACGACCAGGTGGCCTCCCAGATCGGCGCGCTGCGGGCCGAGGGCGGCGACGTCCGGGTCTCCTTCGGCGGAGCCGCCGGCGCCGAGCTGGCGCTGCACTGCTCCTCGGCGGACGAGCTCGCCGCCGCGTACGCCGAGGTCATCGACACGTACGAGCTGACCAAGGTCGACTTCGACATCGAGGGCGGGGCGCTGCCCGACACCGCCGCCAACACCCGCCGTTCGCAGGCCATCGCCCAGCTCCAGAAGTCGCACCCCGGTCTCGACGTGTCCTTCACGCTGCCCGTGATGCCCGAGGGGCTGACCCAGCCGGGTGTGGACCTGATCGCGGACGCGAAGGCCAACGGCGTCGGGATCGACGCGGTCAACATCATGGCGATGGACTACGGGGCCTCGTACAGCGATGACATGGGCGACTACGCCACCCAGGCGGCCACCGCCACGCAGGCCCAGATCAAGGGCGTACTCGGGCTCACGGACGCGGCGGCCTGGGAGGCCGTCGCGGTCACCCCGATGATCGGCGTGAACGACGTCGCCACCGAGATCTTCACCGTCGAGGACGCCACGCAGCTGGTGAAGTTCGCGCAGGAGAAGGGCATCGGCCGGCTGTCGATGTGGTCGGGCACCCGGGACGCGCAGTGCGAGGGCGGCGAGAAGCCGACCGCGGACGCCACCTGCAGCTCGATCCTCCAGGAGCCGCTGGCCTTCACCAAGGCGTTCGGCGCCTTCGGATAGTCCGGCGCCTCTCCGGCCACCACGACCCGCGCGTCCCGGCCGCCCCCCCACATCCCCCCACACCCGGCCGGGGCGCGCGCCCCACCCTTCTCCCCTCCACGCCGCCCCGGCGCGTGGAGGGGTTCGTCGTGTCGGTCCCCGCCCCACCCGGGCCGAATGAAGAGGAACCTCCCCGCGCGGCAGTGGAGTTCGGGGAAAGAACACGGAAACACTTCATGACCCCCTGTGTGCCCCTCCGGCGGGCCGCCCCGTTCATCTTCCGGCGGGCTTCGCGGGACGGGAGGGGCCCCCGGGTCCCTTTTGGGCATGGCGCGGAAATCTGAGCCGCAGACCGGCTTTTCCCGCCCCCGGAAGGGCCTCAGGTGGCCCAACGCCGCGCTGACCTGCGGTAATTCGTACCCCCTTCAACGCCGCATGCAGGGTGCGAAGGTAAACACAAGCCCTCGGTCGGACACGTTCCCGTGACTTGCAGGACACGCTCGCGCAACGGAAGCGTCTTCAACTCTTGACACCCACCTCGCGAGGTAGCAATCTTCCGGCATCAGCGCATGGGAGCGCTCCCATCTCGAACGATGTTTTTCGCTCGTACGGGGACGGCACCGCCCATGTCCTCTCCGTACCCGTGGCACCCGCACCCACCAGCGCGTATGCCACAGATCGAACGCAAGTCCCACCCTGGAACAAGGAGTAGTGGAATGCGCATCACCCGCACCGTTGCAGGTCGAAGCCGCAGAACAGCCGTCCTGGCTACCACGGGCCTCACGGCCGCCGCCCTGCTGCTGACCGGCTGCAGCGATTCCGGCTCGGATTCCGACGCCGCAGACGCGGACGGGAACATCACCCTGACCCTCGCCGACTACGGGCAGTTCGGGTACAAGGAGGCGAAGCTCTTCGAGAAGTACCACGAGCTTCACCCGAACATCACGGTCAAGGCGAGCACGGCGGCCGAAGAGCCGGTCTACTACGCCAAGTTCCTCCAGCAGCTCAACACAGGCAGCGGCCTGGCCGACATCCAGGGCATCGAGGTCGGCCGCGCCAAGGAGCTCGTCGACACCAAGGCGGACGCCTTCGCCGACCTCTCCAAGGTGATCGACACCGACCAGTGGGTGAACTGGAAGGCGCTGCAGGCGACCACCGGGGACGGCAAGGTCATAGGCGCCGGCACCGACATCGGCCCGATGTCCATCTGCTACCGCCGTGACCTGTTCGAGCAGGCCGGACTGCCCACCGACCGCGAGGACGTCGCCGCGAAGCTCGCGGGTGGCTGGGAGGACTACCTCAAGCTCGGTGAGGAGTACAAGAAGAAGGCGCCGGAGGGCACCTTCTACATGGACTCCGCCAGCGCCATGTACAACGGTGTCGTCAGCTCCCAGTCGGAGCAGTACTACGCGAAGAACGGCGACCCGATCTACAAGACGAGCGCCAGTGTCAAGGAGGGCTGGAAGCTGGCGGGCGAGGCGGCCGACAAGAAGCTGACCCAGGGCCTGGCCCAGTTCCAGGACCCGTGGAAGGCCGCCCTGCGCAAGGGCACCATGGCAACCGTGGCCTGCCCCGCGTGGATGGCCGCCCAGATCTCCGAATACGCCGGTGACCAGTACAAGGGCAAGTGGGACATCGCCCGCACCCCGGGTGAGACCGCGGCCAACTGGGGCGGTTCCTTCCTCTCCGTGCCCGCGAAGGGCAAGCACGTCAAGGAGGCGGGTGAGCTCGTCAAGTGGCTGACCGCGCCCGAGCAGCAGGCCGCCGTGTTCAAGGCCGCCGGCCTCTTCCCGTCGAACAAGGGCGCCTACGACCTCCCCGACGTGAAGACCGCCAAGCTCGAGTACTTCAACAACGCCCCCATCGGTGAGATCTACGCCGACGAGGCCAACGCCATCCCCGCCGCCGTTCTCGGCGCGAAGGACGCCAAGATCAAGGACGAGTTCTCCAAGCAGATCAACAACATGGAGCAGCGGGGCACCAAGCCGGACGCCGCCTGGGACGCCGCCATCGAGTCCATCGACAAGGTGGTCGGCTGATCCTCACCTGTGCGGCCGGCCGGGACCACGCGTCCCGGCCGGCCCGCGCAGGTGCCGGTTCTCCCACCGGCTCCGTGCACCTCTCCGACACCTCCGCCGGACCTGACCAGAGGCCCGGCCTGCCCCTGCGGTGTCGGCACACCCCAGGGAAGGACTCCCACCTGTGGCAACCACGACCCCCACGCGGGGCGCACAAGGCTCCCGGCCCAGCCGCCGCGCCCCGAAGCCCATGACCCCCAGCCGTCAGGCATGGCGCAGCCGGCTGTGGCGCTGGGACGACAAGGCATCGCCGTACGCCTACATCGCGCCCTTCTTCCTCGTCTTCGGCGCCTTCGGGCTCTACCCGCTCATCTACACCGGCTGGATCGCCCTCCACAAGGTGGAGATGACCGGCCTCGACCAGATGGAATGGGTGGGCTGGGAGAACTTCAGCACCATCCTGCAGGACTCCGAATTCTGGACCGCGGTCACCAACACCTTCGTCATCGGCGTCATCTCGACCGTGCCTCAGCTGATGGTCGCGCTGGGCCTCGCCCACCTGCTGAACTACAAACTGCGGGCCAGCACCTTCTGGCGCACGGTGATCCTCACCCCGTACGCCACCTCGGTGGCCTCCGCGGCCCTTGTCTTCGCCCTGGTGTTCCGGGCGGACGGCGGCCTGCTGAACTGGGTCCTCGGGTTCTTCGGCGCCGGTGAGACGAACTGGGTCAACGGCCACTGGACGTCCAACATAGCCATCGCCGTCATCGTGATCTGGCGCTGGACGGGCTACAACACGCTGATCTACCTCGCCGCCATGCAGGCCGTCCCGTCCGATCTGTACGAAGCCGCCTCGCTCGACGGCGCCTCGCGCTGGCAGCAGTTCCGCAACGTGACGATCCCGGCGCTGCGGCCGACGATCCTCTTCACGATCGTCATCTCGACCATCGGCTCGATGCAGCTCTTCGGTGAGCCCCTCCTGATCGAAGGCGGCACCAACGGCGCGTCGGGCGGTACCGAGCACCAGTACGAGACGCTCAGCGTCTATCTCTACAACTACGGCTGGAACCTCGGGCACCTCGGCCAGGCCGCCGCAGTCGCCTGGGCCATGCTCGTCCTGCTGCTGCTCATTGCCGCGATCAACTGGCTCGTCGGGCGCTTCGTGCGCAAGTCCGCGGCCTGACGGGGAGCGATACACATGACCACCACAAGCCCCATCACCGCGCCGGACCACAGGCCCGTCTCCAAGGCCCCCGTCGGCGACGAACCCCCGCGCCGCCGCCGCTTCAAGCCGGGCGCCGGCCGCCAGCACCACGCCGGCCCCTTCGCCTACTTCGCCCTCGCCGTGGTCGGCATCGGCTCGCTGTTCCCGCTGTACTGGACGCTCGTGGCGGCGTCCCGTACGCAGGACGAGATCCTGGACACCAGCCCGCCGCTCATCCCGGGCGGCAACCTGTTCCACAACCTCCAGGCGGCCTGGGAACAGGCGCACCTCGGCAAGGCCATCGTCAACACGCTGGTCGTGTCCGCCAGCATCACGCTGGCGACCCTGTTCTTCTGCACCCTGGCCGGTTACGCCTTCGCCAAGATGCGCTTCAAGGGCCGCGGCGCCCTGATGACGGCAGTCATCGCCACGCTGACGATCCCGCCGCAGCTCAGCGTCGTACCGCTCTTCATGCTGATGTCCGACATCGGCTGGGGCGGTCAGCTGGAGTCGGTGATCTTCCCGACCCTGGTGAGTGCCTTCGGTGTGTTCTTCATGCGCCAGTACCTCATCGAGGCCCTGCCGTACGAGCTCATCGAGGCGGGCCGGGTGGACGGGGCGAACAACCTCCGCATCGTGTGGAGCATCGTGCTTCCGGTCGCCCGACCGGCCATGATGGTGCTCGGCATGCTCACCTTCGTCCAGGCCTGGAACGACTTCTTCTGGCCCTACCTCGCGCTGAATCAGGAGAACCCCACGATCCAGGTGGCCCTCGGCCAGCTGAGCGCGTCCTATGTGCCCGACCAGAGCATCGTCATGGCCGGTGCGCTGATCAGCACCCTTCCGCTGCTCGTCGTCTTCGTGATTTTCGGCAAGCAGATCGTCGGAGGCATCATGTCCGGTGCGGTCAAGGGCTGACCTTTTGTCCGCCGACCGCCCCTGGTCCGAACCCTGGCGGTCCGCGCGGCCTGTATCTGACCACAGGCCGTGCGGGCCCCGGGACCCGCGCCGAACCGTCCTCGTCCCTCCACCCATGGGAGCGCTCCCGCATGACAGCCGTACGACCCGACACCACACCGAAGCAGGCGCCTGAGGCACAGTTCCCCACGGGCTTCATCTGGGGTGCGGCGACCGCCTCGTACCAGATCGAGGGCGCCGCAGCCGAGGGCGGCCGCACGCCGTCCATCTGGGACACCTTCAGCCGCACACCCGGCAAGGTCCGCAACGGCGACACCGGTGACATCGCCGCCGACCACTACCACCGCTACCGCGACGACGTCGCGCTCATGAAGCAGCTCGGGCTGAAGGCGTACCGCTTCTCCGTCTCCTGGTCCCGGGTCCAGCCCACCGGCCGCGGCCCGGCCGTCGAGCGGGGCCTGGACTTCTACCGCAAGCTCGTCGACGAGCTGCTGGACGCCGGCATCATGCCCGTCGCCACGCTCTACCACTGGGACCTGCCCCAGGAGCTCGAGGACGCCGGCGGCTGGCCCGAGCGCGTGACCGCCGACCGTTTCGCCGACTACGCCGCCATCGTCTCGGGCGCCCTCGGCGACCGCGTCGGCATGTGGACCACTCTCAACGAGCCCTGGTGCTCGGCCTATCTCGGTTACGGCTCCGGTGTGCACGCCCCCGGCCGTACCGAGCCCGCAGCGGCGCTGCAGGCGGCCCATCACCTCAACCTCGCCCATGGCCGGGCGATCGAGGTTCTGCGCGCCCAACTCCCCGCTTCTGCGCAGACCTCGGTCACCCTCAATCTCCACCAGGTCCGCCCGCTGACCGACAGCGCGGCCGACGTCGACGCCGCCCGCCGCATCGACGCGGTCGGCAACCGCGTCTTCACCGGTCCGATGCTGCGGGGGGAGTACCCCGAGGACCTGATCGCCGACACCTCGCACCTGGTGGACTGGTCGAAGCTGGTCAAGGACGGCGACCTCGCCACCATCTCCCGCCCGGTCGACGCCCTCGGCATCAACTACTACACCCCGACGCTGGTCTCCAACCCGGCGGAAGGGGCCGACTACGCGCGCAGCGAGGCCCACGGCTCCAGCGAGCACTCCCCGTGGCCCGGTTCCGAGCACGTCGCCTTCCACCTCCCCGAGGGGAAGCGGCGCACCGCGATGGACTGGTCGATCGACCCCGACGGGCTCTACAACCTGCTCATGGACGTCACTCGTGACCACCCCGGCCTCCCGCTGATGGTCACCGAGAACGGCGCCGCGTTCGACGACTATGTCTCGCCCGAGGGCAAGGTCGAGGACCCGGAGCGGGTCGAGTACCTGCACGGTCACCTCGACGCCGTACAGCGGGCCGTCGCCGACGGCGCCGACGTCCGCGGCTACTTCCTGTGGTCGCTGATGGACAACTTCGAGTGGGCGTACGGCTATTCGAAGCGCTTCGGTGCGGTGTACGTCGACTACGCCTCCCAGCGCCGCATCCCCAAGACGAGCGCCCACTGGTACTCCGACGTGATCCGTCGCCACGCACTGCCCCCGGGCGGGACCGTCTGACCCGACCGGCACGGAAGAAGCGGGACCCGGCACACCGCCAGGTCCCGCTTTTCCGTGCCCGCCGCCCTCCATTCACAGGCCCGCCTTACCTGTTCGTCATCCGGACCCCGTAGTCTTGGGAGCGCTCCCAAGAGTTGTGGCGCTGGCAAGGACCCTGGTCCGGACAAGTGTCGAGGGATCGGGCGGTGGGACTTGGTTTGGCTCATCCGCTGTGAGAAATTGACCGCGAACGGGAGGCAGCCATGGCGGCAGCGCGAGTACGGAGTGGCGGGCGGCCGACGCTCGAAGAGGTAGCGGCCCGTGCCGGAGTCGGGCGGGGCACGGCCTCGCGCGTCATCAACGGCTCGCCGCGGGTCAGCGCACAGACCAGGGAGGCCGTCGAGGCTGCGGTCGCCGAACTGGGTTACGTACCCAACCGCGCGGCCCGCGCGCTCGCAGGCAACCGCACGGACGCCATCGCTCTCGTCGTGCCCGAGTCCGAGACCCGCTTCTTCGCCGAGCCGTACTTCTCCGACATCGTGCGGGGTGTCGGGGCGGCACTCGCCGACACGGAGATGCAGCTGCTGCTGACCCTCGCGGGCAACGACCGCGAGCGCCGCCGGCTGGCCCAGTACCTGACCGCGCACCGGGTGGACGGGGTGCTCCTGGTCTCCGTGCACGCCGACGATCCACTGCCGGACCTCCTCGAACAGCTCGGCATGCCCTCCGTGATCAGCGGTCGCAGGCACGCGGCGGAGACGCTGCCCTCCGTCGACTCCGACAACTTCGAGGGCGCCCGCGCGGCCGTCGACCACTTCATATCGCGAGGCCGCCGTTCCATCGCCACGATCACCGGCCGCCTGGACGTCTACGGCGCCCAGCGCCGCCTCGACGGATACCGCAAGGCCGTCGCCTCGGCCGGCCTCGACCCCGACGAACGGCTCATCGCGCCCGCCGACTTCAGCGAGGAGGGCGGCGCCCGCGCGATGCGGGAGCTGCTGGACCGTCGCCCCGACGTGGACGCGGTGTTCGCCGCCTCCGACGTCATGGCCGCCGGCGCCCGCCACGTCCTGCGCGAGTCCGGCCGCCGCATCCCGGACGACGTGGCCCTGATCGGCTTCGACGACTCCGCCGTGGCCCGCCACATGGACCCGCCCCTGACGAGCGTGCGTCAGCCGATCGAGGAGATGGGCCGCACGATGACCCGCGTCCTGCTCCAGGAGATCGCGAACCGCTCGTCGGGTGACGGCACGAAGGAGCGCCCGAGGATCGTGCTGCCGACGGAGCTGGTGGTTCGCGAGTCGTCCTGAGGCGAGCTGTTCGACCGTGAACAGCAAGGCTTTCACGACTTCTCCACAATTGGAGCACCCGGCCGTTAGGATTCCCCGAGTGCGGCGAGCATGTGACGCGCCACACACATCCTGCCGGGCGTGCGCCCTGGTCGGGCAGCGCTTCGGGGGGCCGCGTGCAAAAGATGATCAAGGGTGCCAACGTCGGTCTGGCCGCACTGGGCGAGGATGTCGCCTCCGTGGTGATGAGCCTTGGCTGGAGCAGCGCGACCGGGGAGGGGGACGCGGACGTCTCCGTGCTCCTGCTCGACGGCAATGGCAAGGTGCGGAGCGACGGCGACTTCTGTTCCTACGACAACCCGGGCGCCGGCAACGGCAGTGTGCGGCTGCTCGGGAAGACTTCCACGGCTGACGGCTACGAGGACCGGATCAGTTTCGACCTGGACGCCGTACCGGCGGAGGTCGAGCAGATCGTGGTGGCGGCGAGCCGCTACGGCGGATCCCGCTTCGGGGACCTGAACGACCTCCGTCTGACCCTTGCCGACAGCTCCGGCGGCGGTCTGGTCCAGTTCTCCGTCGAGGACGCGGGTGCCGTGAGCGCCTTCGTCTTCGGCGCGCTCTACCGGCGCGGCGGCGAGTGGAAGTTCCGGGCCGTCGGCCAGGGGTACGAGTCCGGACTGGCCGGACTGGCGGCGGACTTCGGCGTCGACGCCCTGGAGAAGGACGGCGGTACGGGCTCCGGCCCGCAGGCCGTGTCCCCGGCGGCGACAGTCCCTCCACCCCGGGCAGCGGAAGACCTCGCCATGACCGAAGCTGCGACTGACGCAGGCGGCGACGACGATGCCGACCGGGAGCGCGTCGAGCATGAGCGGTCCGAGCTACGGGACTTCGTCAAGGGGCTGAGCCCGGACGACATCAAGTCGGGCGGCTGGTTCACCAAGCTCAGCGCTCAGGCCCTGAGTTCCTACACCGACAAGGTCGACTGGCAGTACTTCCAGGAGCGGTACGAGGGCGTACCCGCCGATGCCGTCGTCGACCAGCGGATCAAGATGGCTGCTCGGTACGCCGCGCTCGAAGGCGGGCTCTCCGCCGGGGCCTACACGGCGGCCGTCGCCGCCACCCTCGGGACCCTCGGTGGCGCCTCGGCGGCGACTGTCCCGGCCGCCGTTGCGACCATGATGGTCGATGTCGCGTTCATCACCCGGCTCCAGCTCCGTCTGGCCTACGACATCGCGGTCCTCTACCGGGTCCCGCTCGACCTGTCCGACCCCGATGACATGTGGAAGCTGATTCGAGTGGCCTTCACGATCAAGGGCGGGGAAGCGGTCCGGGGAGGCGTGGTCAAGGCGGTCCCGGCCCTGGTGCGGCCGGTGGTCAAGCGCTTCTACTCCAAAGGGGTACTGGCCGCCGCGAAGGGGCTCCCCGTCGTCGGGAAGTACCTTCTGCAGCGCAACGTCATCAAGATCGGTATCCCGGTGGTCGGCGTTCCCCTTGCGGTGGTGCTGAACCGCTATACGACGCTTCTCGCGGGGCGGCACGCGCAAGCCGTCTTCCGGAACGAGGCGCGGGTGATCGAACTCGCCGACGATCTGAGCAAGCGGAGTCAGCACCCGCAGTTGATGCTGTGGGTCGCGTGGCTCGTCATCATGGCGGACGAGAAGATCGCGGATGACGAGGCGCTGCTGGTTCGGCACCTGGTGAGGCTGGTCCGGGATCAGCATCAGGTGGTCGACGAACAGCTCGCTCACCTTGTCGACATCGACCCCGACGAGGTGTGGCGACGCCTGGACGCCGAGCCAGGGGATCTGAGCGACATCGTCGACGTGGCCAACCGGGTGGCCACTGTGGACGGTGCCGTCAACGCGCTCGAGAGTGCCGTCATCTCCGAGCTTCGAGATCGCTGCCGCCGAGCCTGACACCGTCATCCGTACACATGATGGGCAAAGTTTTCACAAGTCCTCCATGAAATGTCTGTCGGCCGATAAAGTTCCCGGGGTCCGGCGAACGTGTGACGCACCACACAACGTCACGCAATAACCTGCCGCGCGTGCGTTCTGGCCCGGCAGCGCATCTGGGGGCCCGCATGCAGAAGATGGTCAAAGGCGCGAACGTCGGGCTGGCCGCGCTGAGCGAAGACGTCGGCTCCGTGATGATGAGCCTGGGGTGGAGCAGCCCGACGGGCGAGGGCGACGCGGATGTTTCCGTCCTGCTGCTCGACGGCAACGGCAAGGTGGGCAGCGATGCCGACTTCTGTTTCTACAACAACCCGATCGCCGGCAACGGCAGTATCCAGCTGCTCGGGAAGACTCCCACCGCTGACGGCAACGAGGACCGCATCAGTTTCGATCTCGACGCGGTACCGCCCGAGGTCGAGCAGATCGTGGTGGCGGCGAGCCGTTACGGCGGATCCCGATTCGGGGACCTGAACGACCTCCACCTGACGCTCGCGGACAGCTCCGGTGACAGTCTGGTCCAGTTCTCCATCGAGGATGCGGGCGCCGTGAGCGCCTTCATCTTCGGAGAGCTCTACCGGCGCGGCGGCGAGTGGAAGTTCCGTGCTGTCGGGCAGGGCTACGAATCCGGACTGGGCGGGCTGGCGACGGATTTCGGCGTCGACATCGACGACGACGCCGAGGAGGAAGCCTCTGGGGAAGAGCCTGGGCAGCAGGACCACCAGGATCGGTCTCAGGAGGCGGTCGTCCCCGCGCAGCGGGCCCCCGAACCCGCCCCTGTGGAGGGCGGTGGTGAGACGGCTCCTCCCGAGCCGAAGAGGCGCTCCAGGCCACGTACGGCCAGGAAGAAGGTCACGCTTCCGAAAATCGCGAAGAAGTCGCTCGCCGAGAACGACGCATGGCGCACGGCCCGGCTGTTCCCCCTCTCGGCACTCAAGAACGATCGCGAACGTGAGACGCGCGCCACCTCGGTCCTGTTGTCGGTGATGACCCAGGTGCCCGAGTTCGGTCGTCGTCTCACGGCCGGTTTCGGTGCGCCTGCCGGACGGATGGAGACATTCACCGAGGTCTCGCTGCCCCACGGCGACTCACCTCGTCGTCCGGACGGAGTCATCCGTGTCGAGCGGGCGGGCAAACTGTGGACCGCCCTGGTCGAGACGAAGACGAACGGCAATCCCCTCAAGCCGGACCAGGTGCAGGCGTACATGGACATCGCCGCTCGACGGGGCTACGAGGCCGTCATCACCCTGTCCAACGACGTGGCGCTCGAGGGCAGCCCTCTCGTCGATGTCAGGATCGACGGCAGGCGCAAGCACAAGGTCGCGCTCTGGCACCTTTCGTGGGCCGAAGTCGCCCACCAGGCGCAGATGTTGATCCGCCACGAGGGAGTGGGCAACGTCACGCACGCGTGGCTGCTCCAGGAACTGCTGCACTACCTTCAGCACGAGCACTCGGGCTGCCACGGGTTCCAGAACATGGGCGCGGCCTGGGTGCCTGTCCGCAGGGGCATCGATGACGAGACGCTCTGCCAGGGCGACCCGCGGGCCACTGAAGTCATCGAAAGCTGGGAGAGGCTGATCCGGCAGGTGTGTCTGCGGCTCGGAGGGGAGCTCGGACAGAAGGTACTCCCTGTCCAGCGCACCAAGCGGGGGGCCGACCCCCGCACCCGCCGCGTCGATCTCGCCGACAAGCTCTGTTCCCAGGGGCGGCTGGACGCCGAGCTCCGCATCGAGGGGACTCCGGGGATTCTGGCCCTCGCCGCGGATCTGCGCACGGGAAAACTGCGTACATCGATCGAGGTGGCCGCTTCCGAACAGGGCTATCCGCTCAGCAGGGCGAAGAGGCTGATCCGGCAGCTTGCCTCCGCACCCGCAGACCTGCATATCGAGACGCTCGTCGAAGCCGACGGCGCGGGCCCACGCGGAACACTGGAACGGCTGCGCCCCGAACCTGCGGACCTTCTGCCGAAGGACGGCGGGGAGATCGTGGGCTTCCGTCTCTCCCTGTTCAAGGGGATGGGCAACGGGCGCGGCAGCGCGGAGTCCGGATTCATCCGCAGCGTCGACGAGGCGGTGGACCGCTTCCACGCCCTGGTGATCGCTCAGCTGGAAGTGCGTGGCGCCCGCCGTGCCGGGAGCGGGGCGCAGTCAGCCCCTGACCTGAACTCCCCGGCCGGGGGCTGACCGTCCAAGGCAGCCGGTAACGGGACCTGATCCGCGACATCCTGGAACACCACCGCGTGCTGTGCCCGAAAGAGGGCCGACAGTGGTCTGTCGGCCCTCTGTGGGAGCGGGGTTGCGGTGTGTGCCGCGGGCGGGTCAGATCCGGCCGCCGGTGAGGCGGGTGATCGGCCCGGCATGGGTCCTGGCCGTCTGGCGTCCGAGGACGAACGCGCCACCCACGATGGATCCGAGACCTGCGGCGGCTCCCGCGGCAATGGCCTTGCGGTGCTTGACGACGGTCCACGCGGTGGTCGCGGTCGAGGTCACCTTGCCTGCCGTGTCCAGGACAGTCTGCCTGCCCGTGTCCCAGCCGGCGGCAGCGGCCCGCTTCGTCGCCAGGCCGGCCGACCGTACGCCGGTCTCCGCCGACTCGGCGGACTCCTGGGCCGAGGACTTGGCGTCCTGCGCGGATGACTTGGCCTTCGAGGCTGCGACCGCCGAGCCGGACTTGGCATGGTTGCCGGCCGCCACGGTGGTCCGTCGCCCCTTGGCGCCGGCCGTGTTGGCACCCGTACCGGACTTCGCCGTAGAACCGTTCACATGGTTGGATTCTTCGCTCTCTGCAGTCATGGTCTTCGTGTTACCTCTCGATGCGGCTCGAAACGGATTGGCGGAACTCAGCCGGAATCCCTTGGTAGCAGCGAACCCAGCGGCCCCAGGTCCAGATTGAGGTCCTCCATGGTGAGGTCGTATCGCTCGCAGAGCTCCGACATCCGGTCCTGAAGGATCATCAGCGTCATGCCGATGCGTTCTTCCTGTTCCTCACGCAGGTCGCCCACGTCGACCCGGTGCAGAGCGGTGCGCTCCATGAGCTGGCGCAGCAGTTCGACGATCGTCAGCACCAGTTTGATGAGATCGCGTTCCACCGTCTCCGGGTCGGTCTCCAGGCGCTGGGCCAGTCCGCTGCGGGTCGTTGCCTGTTCGTCGGGCCCCGCGGGCACGAGGTCGAAAGCGTGGGCCGCGGCCTGGGCGACCTCCTGGAGGCTCGTCGCCTGTGTACGCGGTTCCGCCTTCTCGGGTTCCTCAGGCATGGAGTGCTCCTCGTTCATCGCCGTTGCCGTGCCGGGGCGTCCGTACGGTTCTCACCACGGCGCCGGTTCCTCCGACGTGATCGACCGGATCACGGCTCTCAGGTTGATGTGCACCAGGTCGACGTCGGCGACGGAGAGGACCAGGTCTCCCGTGAGCACCGCTCCTCCGTTCAGCAAGCGGTCCAGCAGGTCGATGAGCGCCACCTGGCGCCCGGCCAGGGATTCGACGGAGTCGTCGGGCGGCGCCGAATGCCCGGCACGGGGCTCGGCGAAGCCGGCGCCGGGCATGGCGACTCCCAGTTCTTCGTTCATCGCGGACCATCGCCGTCCGCCGCGGGCGGCGTCGCGAAGGAGTACGGCGCCCACGGACCGGTGATCTCGACGCGCACGCCCGGTACGCCGTCGGCGAGCCCCGCGAGAGCCGCGCGAAACGCCTCGGCCTGCGCGTCCTGGACCAGGTAGGCGTCGTTGACGATGTTCTCGCCCGCGGCCTGGGCGAGATCCCCCTGCTGCGGACGGTGCGTGACATGCGCCCTGGCGGTGCCGGCCACCCGGACGGGCACCTCGGCGGCCACCGAACCCGCTGCCCGGTAGGTCTCGCGGTGGTTCTGCTGCTGGGACCGGCGCCTCTGCAGGTAGGCCCGCCCCGGTCCGGCCGCCGTGTCCGTTGCCGGTGCGCTCACCGTGACCGCCTCGCGCGGGTCGGCGTAGATCTTGACGCCGATCTCGACATGGCCTTCGAGGCGGGCGAGCAGCGCGGAGAACTCCGGCTCACGGGCACCGAGCATGTCCCGGACCCGCCCGTCGTCGAGGTAGACCGTCACCAGGCGCATGGGCAGGACGGTCGCGTGCTCGTAGGCCGCCTCGACCACCGAGTGGTGGGTACGGGCCAGCACTTCGAGCCGGTCGAGATCCTCCATCTGCGCCTTCACACCCTCGGTTCCGTACGAGGCGGAGGGGACCGACGAGACCAGGGCCACGAGGTCCCCGGCGCGGACCGTGCGCAGAGGGGCTCCCTCCAGGCCCGGCCGCCCCGTGAGCGCCGCTTCGAGAGGGGCTTCGGCGCGGCTGACGGCGTAGACGTAGGACATGGCCGGGCCCGTCGCCGGGGTCGCTTCCGCAGTCACTTCGACTCCTCACCTTCCGCGTGTGCGGACTGCGCGGCCGGCAGCCCCACAGCGGCCCTCAACTCGGCTATCTCGGCCCGCAGCCGTGCGTTCTCCGCCTCCACCGCCGCCTCGTCCCTCGAAGCGCCGACCGCCTGTGGCCCCTGTGCCGGGCGGGCCCGGGAGGAGAGCGAGGGATCGTGCTCCCACCAGTCGATGCCCATCTCCTTGGCCTTGTCCACGGAGGCGACCAGCAGGCGCAGCTTGATCGTCAGGAGTTCGATGTCGAGCAGATTGATCTGGATGTCACCGGCGATGACGACGCCCTTGTCCAGGACTCGTTCGAGGATGTCGGCCAGATTCGCGGAGGACTGCTGCTGGCCGTACGGGGACGCTGCCGAAGAGGCCCCCATACGGCCGGCCAGTGAATCGGACACGTCGGATCAGTCCCATCCGTGCTGTAGGCGGAGCATGTCAGCTACGTGCGGAGGCGGTACGGCGCCGGGTGCGCGGGGCAGGCTCCTCCGCTTCTTCCTCGTCCTCAAGAGGCTCCTCCTCCTCGTCCTCGTCCTCGGAGGCGTCTTCGGGGGCGTCCTCGGCGGGAGCTTCGTCCTCCTCCTCGTCCTCGTACGCCTCGTCCTCCGGGGGGTTTTCGCCGTCCTCGCCGTCCTCGTCGTCGTACTCTGCGGCGGGCTCCTCGTCCTCGCCGGCGGCTTCGTCCGTGTGCTCGGACTCCGCCTCGTCGTCGCCGGACCCGGGCTCCTCCGCCTCGGAACCGTTCTCCTCCTCGGCGCGGGCCTCTTCCTCCTCGACGGCCTCGTCGTGCCCCACGACGACCTCTCCGTCGCGGATCTCACCGCGCCAGCCGTCGGTCGCCTCGCCGCGCATCATGATGAACTTGCGATAGAGCTTCAGGTCGAGGCGGGCCCTGCGGCCCTGGGCGCGCCAGATGTTCCCGGTCTTCTCGAACAGCCCCTTGGGGAAGTACTCGAGAACGAGCAGGACCCGTGTCAGGTCGTCGGTGAGGGCGTGGAACGTCACCACTCCCTTGACCGTCCCCTTGGCACCCTCGGTGGTCCAGGTGATCCGCTCGTCCGGAACCTGCTCGGTGACGTTCGCCTTCCAGCTGCGCGTGGACTTGGCGACCTTCACCTTCCAGTTGCTGCTCGTGTCGTCGGACTTCTCGACACTCACGACGCCCTTGGCGAACGTGCTGAACTCCTGGAACTGCGTCCACTGGTCGTAGGCCTCGCGCACCGGCACACCGACGTCGATGTCCTCGGTGATCGTGACGCTCTTGGACTTGCCTCCGCCGCCCTTGCGCCCCTTGCCGAACAGTCCCTTGACCTTGTCCTTGACGGCGTCCTTCACATGGGAGGCCCCGGCGCTGAAGGCGGCCTGTGCGGGTGACTTGCCCTCGCTGAGCGCCTTGCCGCCCTTGGCGAGGCTCTTCACCGCGCCGCCGGGGGCGTCCTTGCCGTCCGCGAGTTTGCCCACCCCCTCGCCCAGCTTGTGGCCGAGGCTGGTGACCGCGTGCTGTGCCCGTGCGCTGACGTAGTTCTGCAGTTCTTCCTTGAGACGGTCGGTGGCGGGATTCTTCGCCACGTCGTCCTTGAGCTTGCTGAAAGCGGAGTCAGCCATTGCTGCCACCCCGCTTTCCGCGGGCCCCGGAGGCGGCCTTGCGAGTGGCCGGAGCGGCCTTCTTCCGGGCGCCGCCCGATGCGGTACGACGGGCTCCGGAGGTGGCACCTCCCGCAGACTTGGCCGTCTTCTTGGCCGCTGCCGTGCGGCGCGGGGCCGGCTTCTCCTCCTCCGTGCCCTCGCTGCCCGTGTCCTCGTCGTCCTGCGCGTCCCGGGCGTCGGGGGAGTCGTCCTCCTCGGGCTCCTCGTCGCCCTCGTCCTCCTCGTCCCGCGCCTGTGCGCCGGACGGATCCTCGAGTTCGAGGGTGCGCTTGTGCAGGGAGTCGGCGAGGCCGGTCGCCCGCTGAGTGAGGGCGTTGGTGGCAGCTGTCTTCGTGGCGCCCACCAGCTCCGTGCGGACCTGGTCGCTGACGCTGCCCAGGAGCGGTGAGTCGGCCAGCATCTTGCCGATCTGCTTCGGGTCCAGGCTCAGCTTCTTTCCTGCCAGGAACATTCCGAAGCCGATCGCCAGCTTGGCTTTCTTCGTGCGTCCCAGTAGGTATCCGCCCACAAGGGCCACACCTATCTTGACGTTGCCGGTCATCTGTTGAGCACCTCAATCTCCCACGATCAGGAATTTTCGTTCAGACGTCGCTGGTAGGCGTCGCACTCGGCGAGCCGGTCAAGCAATTCGTCCTCGCGTCGGTCGAATTCTTCCTCGTCGATATTCCCGCTCAGCAACTCACGTTCCAGCTCGGCCAACTCCGTGCGTACGGCTCCCGGGTCGTAGTGCTCGCGTTCGGCGGCCAGCACCACTTGATCGAGAACCCATGCCGTACCGCGCACCGGGGCCAGCGGAAGGGTGAGCAGTTGTGTAATGAGGCCCATGAAAGGTGCCTCCCCTCTGCGAGTCTGCGAGGGCTGTGCGTCAGACGAAGCTGTAGGGCGGAAGAGGGCCGTTCAGGGCGAACGTGTAATCATCGCCCCTGCGCTCGGCCTCTTCGTGGACAGCCTGCGAAAAGGCGGCTGCGTCGTCACGCCGTACGAGGTAGGAGACGTTCAGGAAGTGGGCCTTCGTGGGTTCTCCTTCCGAGACCCGCTCCGCGGACGACGCCAGTACGGTCGCCACTTCTCCTGCCACTGCTTCCTGCCGTGCCTGGACCTCGTGCGACACGAGTTCACCGAGGGCCATCTTCTGGTTCTGGTCCCCCGGATTCTCCCGGGTGTGCTCGCTGAGCCGCCGGGCCTCCGGCGATTCCGTGAGGATCTCCCGCAGCAGACTTTCCTCGTCGCGCGCGACCTTCACGTTGTATTCGAGCCGGCCGTCGAGTTCGGAAAGGCGGGCCGTGTAACTGTCCTTGCCCTGATCGAGCGCGGCGCGTACCTGTTCGTCGTCGGGCCCTACGAGACCGAAACGCATCGGCAGTGCCGCGCCGTCGGCCATCAGCCTCTCCAGCACGCTCTGGTGCGCGACGAGGTCCCGTCGCTTCGCCCGCAGGTCGGCCGGTGTGTCACTGACCACTGCGGCGAGCTCCCGCGTCTTGACGGTCCGCAGGTCCGCGGCCGGCTCCCCGACGCCGGGTAGACCGTCCAGCCGCAGCGGGTGCTCAGCCGCGGTGATGGCGTAGATGTAGGTGGGCATGAGCTACTCCTCCCGCCGCTGGGCCGTCCGGCGGCTGCTGCTCGAAGCGGAGGTCTTGCGCGCCGGCCGCTTCTCCTTCTCCTGCTCCTTGTCGTCGGAGTCGTCACGGCCACCCTGGAAGGAGTCCGTGAAGGCTTCGACCGCGCCGGTCAGTGCCCCTTTCGACTTGCCCTTGGCACCGCTCTCGACGGTGTCTCCGACGATGTCGGTGAGCTGGGTCGGCGCCTTACGGCCGGACTCCAGGTCCAGGCGGTTGCACGCCTCGGCGAAGCGCAGATACGTATCCACGCTGGCCACGACGACGCGCACATCGATCTTGAGGATTTCGATTCCGACAACCGAGACACGGATGAAGGCATCGATGACGAGCCCCCTGTCGAGAATGAGCTCAAGAACGTCGTAGAGATTTCCGGATCCACCCCCGCCGTTGCTGGAGGCGTTGCTCTGCTGTACGAGACTCATGGTCGGTCTTCCTTCCAATGAGTTGTGTTACGCGGTACGGCTGCTCGGTGAGGAGCCGGCTCAGCGGTCGACCTGTCCTCGCGAGTACCGTCGAATTCGTTCGTAGCCCATGAGTTGACCCTGACCGTCGAGCCTGACGCGATAAGAAGCCATCACGCTCATGGTGTCCGGGATCTTCTCGATCTCGACGACTTCCACATCCGCTGCCCAGCCGTCGTCCGTCGCATTCAGCGAGGACACCGAGTCGGGCTGGCGCTGGAGGAGTTCGGCAAGCTGTTCGGCCGCTTTCCGCATCGCTGTGGAGACACCGATCCGGCCGTTGCCGCCACTGCTGTCCTCATCGCTCTTGGTGTTCTCGGTCGTGGCCATGTGCTTCACCTGCCGGGCGTCATTGTGGCTTCGGTCGGCTTCGTTCGGTCAGCCATTCGTTCGGGCTGCACTGCGCGTGCCCATGGGATCCGAACGTATGCATGGAGCCTCATCACGCGTTCCACACAGCTGCGGATTTTTTGGCACCAGCGGTCCCCCTCCCCACGCCCTGCATGGATCGCCTGCCGCCGGGCAGCCGACAGAGCGGCCCCGCCGCGCATTCCCCCGACGCGGCGGGGCCGCCCGGCCGCCCGGCCGCACACGGATCAGGCCGCCGGTCTCCTGGCTCAGTCGTTCCATCGATTGCGTTCGCGGCCGGTCCGGTCACCAGGGTGTCGGACGGGACGTCCTGCGTGACGACGGCTCCGGCTCCGACCACGGCACCGAGTCCGACCGTGACGTCGGGGAGAACCGTGACCGTCGAGCCGAGCCACGCGTTCGCTTCGATCGTGAGGGCGCACGCGTGATGAACTCGCTGCGCTCGGATGCCGGGAGCGGGTGGTCGGAGGAGATGAGGCTGGTCTTCGGGCCGATCAGGACGCCGTCGCCCAGGCGGATGTCGCCGTGGTCCAGGAAGGTGCAGCCCTCATGGACTCCGTCCGCCCGGACTTTGGAATCGAGCCCCTGCCGGACGCGACGTGCTCAGCGGTGTGGTCTCCCGCCTGCGCATCAGCAACGCCGCCACGCCTTCCCTGGCACGGCCGTGCGTGTTCGGCGACCTCAAGCCGGAACACGTGATCTTCCCTCCGGGCGAGAACCGCCCGGTGTTCATCGACCCCGGGCTCATGCGCGGCCGGCTCTGCGCCGACCCCGCCAAGCTCTTGTCCCGCCTCGTCCTCGGGTTGGTCGCCCGCCAGCCCGCAGGTGACGACGTGCGCACAGTCATCGAGGCGGTCCGCACCCACACCGCCGAGACAACCGGGCTGCTGTCCGCCGCCGACGAGAGCGCGTGGATCCGACAACTCCTCGTGCTGTGGCTGATGGACACCACCAACATCCTGACCACGTACCTCGCCAACCCCGAGGGCCTGCCGCTGTCTCCTCACGGTGCGGCCGTAGCCGCCCGCGCAGGGGCCGTCTGCCGGATGCTCGACCAGTCCAGCGCAGCACTGACCGCCCGGCACTCCGCACGGGACACGTGGCAGCTGTGCCTGTCCCAGGCCGCGCAGGCGATGGCTCTGTGACCGCCGTCGGCATCATCGGAGCCGGAGCTGTCGGCCAGGCCGTAGGCGCCCTCCTGGTCTCCACCGGCTGGTGCGACACCGTTCTGATCGCCTCTCGCCACGGCCGGAGCGCCGATGGGCTGGTCACTGATCTGGAGGACATGAGCCTTCTCAGCGCATCCTCCGTACGGGCGCACCGTGCCGGCCCGTCGCAGATGGGGTCATGCGACGCCATCGTCGTCTGCCCCCGCGCCCAGTTCACCAACGCCCGAACGACCGATGTCCGCATGGCCGGCCTGGAGGCGAACGGCGCCGCCGTCCGTCATCTGGCCCGGGAACTGGCGGGGTACACCGGGCCGGTGCTGATGGTGACGAACCCTGTGGACATCATGAGCCGACTGTTCGCAGACGTATCCGGCTGTACCCGGGTCTGGGGCGTCGGCTCCAGCACCGACACCGCCCGCTACCGTCTCATTCTGGCGCGCATGGTGGGCGTGCCCACCGACTCGGTCCACGGCCACGTGATCGGAGAGCACGGCGACCACGCGGTGATCTGCGCCTCCTCCACCACCATCTACGGGCGACCGGCCCGTATCCCCGTCCAGCACATCCGCGAAGAGCTGGCCGACCGCCCCGGCCGGATCAGCGCCGGCATCGGCCGGGTCCGCTCCGGCCCTGCCGGCGCCACGGTGTCCGCACTCGCTCACGTCCTCGGCGTCATGGACGGGGTCATCGAGATGTCCGCCCCTGGCGACACCAGCACCTACTTGGGAATGCCGTTGCGCTTCACCGCCGGACACCCCACCGTGTGCCTCCCGACCCTGGACCGGGCCGAGGCCCGCGACTTCGCGGCGGCCGAAGCCAAGCTGCACACCGCGTACGCACAACTCATCGCGACACTCAAGGAGATGACACACGCATGACCACCTTCGCTACCCGCATCACGACGGCTGACGGCCAGGCCGTCACGGTCATCAGCCGGTCCCGGGCCATCACCAACTGGACCGCCCGCTACCTCGGCCTCTGGTGGACAGCCGCGGCCACCAACCCGGACGACACCACCGGACCGGCCATCCACGCCGACGTCGACTCCGAGCAGCACGCCACGCTCACCGCACGCGTCACAGCCGGAGGCCCGGAGGAGGTCATCTACGCCACGGACCCAATGCTGCTCATCTGTACCGAGACCGGCTTGATCATCGCGACGCAGGAGGGCCTGGCCTACGAGTGGGACCCTGCCGCTCGCATCCTGCGCATCGTCGGCACCGACGAGACAACCGTCGCCACCGCCACAGCCCGCCTCGCCCGGGAGATCGTGCGCGGCCAGCTCCTCGCCGAGGGCTGGCAGATCCTCCACGCCTCCGCAGTCACCCGCCCGACCGACAACGCAACGCTCCTCACCCTCGGCGCCAAGGGAGCAGGCAAGACCACCAGCAGTTTCCTCCTGGCCCGCACCGGGCTCCACCTCCTGGCCAACGACAGGGTTTTCGTCCGCGCGGACGGCGACACCATCCGTGTCCTGCCCTGGCCCAGCGCGGCAGCGATCGGGTTCGGTCTCCTGGACGCTCTCGATTGGTTCGAACTGGTACGCACTCGCCTCGCGGCAGGCGAGCAGATGCACCCGACCCAGAAGCAGAAGGTCACCGACGCGCTCCTGGCCGGCGACCGGAGACCGCTGTGGAAGTCCAACGGGACGGAGATGAAACCGCAGTTCTTCCCGGACCAGCTCAGCTCGTGGCTCGGCCTGACCCTGGCTACCGAGGGCCACGCGGGCGGAATCCTCTTCCCGCAGATCGTCCCGGACACCGGCCCCGAGCTCGTCGCCGGAGCCCGCGGCGTTGTGGCGGAAGACTTCTTCACTGCCGGGACAGAGGACCGATACCCCGACGTCTTCGGGCTCCTTCCCCTCGAGACCCCCAGCGAGGAGTTGGCCGATCGCCTCGCGCAGCTCCCACACCAGGCCCTCACCATGAACCACGACATCGATGCCAGCGCCGCCGCCCTGGTGAAGGCAGCCGAGAGCATTCTCTGACCCTCCTCCTCTGGGGCGCCCATCCCTTCGTACCCGGAGGGGCGGACGCCCCCATTGGCACGAAGTTCGCACGCACTGTCGCTCTGAGCCCTTGCCGTTGAGAGATGCCGTCCAGCTCAGGAGTCAGTCGTTTTCCCTCCGCATGGATACGCAGTGAGCATCAGGCTCTTAAAACTGTGGTGCCTGTGAGATCCGTACAGGACCGGCCCCGACGATCCAGGATCTCGGGTCTACCAATAGCACTGCGGTGGACGCGCACCCCACCCCCAGCGCTACGGTCACCACACCTCGCAGCACCCCGGAGAGCGTGATGGAGGACCTGTCCATGGAAACCAGTCATGCCAGCCCTGCACTGGACATCCGCATCGGCGGATTTCGTATGACCTTCCAGCGCATCCCCGCACGGCTCTTGGCCGCCCTGGGGACATGTGCCGGGTCAGCGTTCGCGGCGTGGCTCACGACTCGCTGAGCACCCCGAAGCAGGTGCTTCAAATGATCCACCCGTCCGGCATGGACCTCGGCTTCCCGCGTCCCACGATGCCCCCCATGAGGGGACAGTAGGGCGAAATCGCCGTTCTGTGTTCCCGCCGTGTTCCCAAAGTCTCGGGCATGAAGAAGCCCTGACCTGTTTCCACAGGTCAGGGCTTGATCATTCAGGGTGAGTAACGGGACTTGAACCCGCGACATCCTGGACCACAACCAGGTGCTCTGCCAGCTGAGCTATACCCACCATGTCGCCCGGTCGCTTTCCTGACCGGCCGAGAAAAAGTGTACAGGGTCCGAGCGGGTGCTCGCGCCCCGGTTCTTCGGAAGGGGTGCACGGGCCCCGGAGGGCCCGTGACCAGCGGGTGTGTCTACTGTCCGGCGGGCGGCGTGTGGCGTGCCGCGATCTCCTTGGCGCGGGCCGAGTCCGGGCCGGGCTGCGGTACGAAGACCGCGTCCCGGTAGTAACGCAGCTCCGTGATGGAGTCGCGGATGTCGGCCAGTGCCCGGTGGTTGCCGTTCTTGTCCGGACTGTTGAAGTACGCCCTCGGGTACCAGCGGCGCGCCAGCTCCTTGACCGAGGACACATCGACGATCCGGTAGTGGAGGTAGCCCTCCAGCGACGGCATGTCACGCGCGAGGAAGCCCCGGTCGGTGCCGACCGAGTTTCCGCACAGCGGGGCCTTGCCCGGCTCCTTCACATGCTCACGGATGTAGGCCAGGACCCGCTCCTCCGCGTCGGCCAGGGTCGTGCCCCCGGCCAGCTCGTCGAGGAGGCCCGAGGCGGTGTGCATCTGCCGCACCACCTCGGGCATGGTCTCCAGGGCCGCGTCCGGTGGGCGGATCACGATGTCCACCCCTTCACCGAGCACGTTCAGTTCCGAGTCGGTGACCAGCGCGGCCACCTCGACGAGTGCGTCGTCCGTCAGCGAGAGCCCGGTCATCTCGCAGTCGATCCACACCATACGGTCGTTCATGGGCCCCACCCTACGGGGCGCTGCGCTGCCCCGGCAGGGCCGGGCGGCCCGGAACATACGCCTCGGGGCCCACTCCGAGGCGCTCCACGGGGCCGCCGGGAGCGGCCGTCGCGGTGACCGGGGGCGGGCCGGGTGAGGCCGCCGCGGCGGCCCGCCGGTGTGACGCCGTGCCCTGGGCGGGCACGGACGTCTCCAGCACCGTGGTGACGCTCTCCAGCACCCCGCCCTGCGGACGGCGGGCCCGGTAGGCGGCCCGGTACGCGGCGGGCGAGGAGCCCAGCTGGCGGCGGAAGTGCCCGCGCAGCGCGACCGGTGAGCGGAAGCCGCAGCGGCCCGCCACCTCGTCGACGGAGTAGTCGGAGGTCTCGAGCAGCCGCTGCGCCTGCAGCACGCGCTGGGTGATGAGCCACTGGAGCGGCGCGCTGCCCGTGAGCGAACGGAACCTGCGGTCGAAGGTCCGCCGGCTCATGTAGGCACGCGCGGCCAGCGTCTCCACGTCGAACTGCTCGTGGAGATGCTCCAGCGCCCACGCCACGACCTCGGCGAGCGGGTCGGAGCCGATCTCCTCAGGTAAAGACCTGTCGAGGTAGCGCTCCTGACCGCCACTGCGCCGCGGCGGTACGACGAGCCGGCGGGCCAGGGCCCCTGCCGCCTCGGTGCCGTGGTCGGTACGGACTATATGGAGGCACAGATCGATTCCGGCCGCTGTTCCGGCCGAGGTGAGCACGTCGCCGTCGTCGACGAACAGCTCACGCGGATCGACGTGCACCGACGGATAGCGCTTGGCCAGCGTCGGTGCGTACATCCAGTGGGTGGTGGCCGGGCGGCCGTCCAGCAGGCCGGCCGCGGCGAGGACGAAGGCCCCCGTGCAGAGTCCGACGATGCGGGCGCCCTCCTCGTGGGCGCGGCGCAGAGCGTCCAGGGCCTCCGCGGGCGGTGGTGATGTGATGGACCGCCAGGCGGGCACCACGACGGTGCCGGCCCTGCTGATGGCCTCCAGTCCGTACGGTGCGCTGAGTTCGAGCCCGCCGGTGGTGCGCAGCGGTCCTTCCTCACCCCCACAGACCAGCAGGCGGTAGCGCGGAACGCCCGCGTCCTGCCGGTCGATTCCGAAAACTGAGAGCGGAATGGAGCTCTCGAAGATAGGGCCGCCGCTGAACAGCAGCACGGCTACGACTTCCCGGCGCCGCCGCCCGGTCAGCTTCCGTGCGGCCTCCGTTGCGGTGGCGGAGTCCTGGCTCATGACGCTAAGCCCCCCTCGGTGTTCGCGTCTTCCTGGTCCCTACGGGCCTGTCGCTCCTGCACGTTTCCCCTCGGTCTCGCACGCGTCCCCAGTCCTCGACACTCAAGATCGAATCTACTGCGTCCCGTGGTCCCGACGTGACACGTTCCCCCACCGGCACTATGTCGACAAGGCAACTTGGCGCGAAGCGTTCGATCACGAAGCGTTTCACCCGTGAGCGCCACAGGGAAGTGCGCATGGCGATCATGGCCCGTCCCCATAGGGTCAAAGCGTACCGCGCGGTCTATTCCTGCCTGGTGGCACGCGGGTTGGGCGGCCATGACACCAAGAGAACCGGGTGCAGGTGAAGTTGGCTGAAAAGCGATGGTTGCGTGCGCGCATTCCAGTCATGCGACCGGCGTACGCCCCCAGTTCACGGGAGCCTCCATGCGCCTCTGGGGTCTCTCAGGGCCGTCCGGGGTCCTCAGGTGAACGTTGTGCAATTGCATGATGGCGGGGGGTGACGGCCCGGCCCGCAGGGGCGAGTGGCACATTCGGCCGCCGCGCGGCGACCCGGCGGGAGCCGGCCGGACACCGTGACCGGAACCCGTCAGAGCCTTCACGAGCTGGATGTACGACGCAACCGGCATTGCCATACAGGGGTGGTCTCCGGCATGCTCCCTCCATCACCGCCTGCGATGTGCGAGGGCTGGGCAGTGGAGGAGTGGCGCCGTACCCTTAGGGGTAAGGGGTTGGGAAGATGTTTCCCGGACACAGCTTCACCGCTCGCAGGTACACCTCCAAAACCGCTCCCTCCTCACGAGGACTCTCTTCGCCGAGACACCGATGGCCGGTCACGAAATCCCTGAACCCGCAGACCGCAAGCAGGTAGCCGACCCCGGGTCGGAACCGCAGACGGTCGAAGAGTCGCGCCCTTCCTGCGATCCCGCCTTCCGGCATGGCGTCGTGGTCGGCTTCGACGGCTCCATGTCGAGCGAACGAGCCCTCGCGTACGCCATCGGAATGGCGCACCGGCACAGCTCCGGACTGATCATCGTCCATGTGGCCAACCGGCTGCCGACCACGGTCTGGGCCGGCTGCGAGCCGCCCGTCTTCGTCGATGTGCCCGACCACCGCACCGAGGTCCTCGGGCTGGAGCTGGCCTGCGCGGACTATCTCGCCGAGGTGCCCTGGGTGCTCGTGGAGCGCGGCGGGGACATCTGTCACGAGCTGGAGGAGGTCGGCCGCGAGTATTCGGCCGACGCGATCGTGGTCGGTTCGACGCACGGCATCGTGGGCCGGATCTTCGGGTCCGTGGCCGGCCGTCTCGCGCGCCGCGCCCAGCGTCCGGTCATCGTCATCCCCTGAGCGCACGAAGTCGTCCTGGGCGCACGAAGACATCTCATGGGCACGCCAAGTCATCTCATGGGCGTACGAAAAGGGCCCCTGGCGCCGCGCCAGGGGCCCTTTTCGTGGGAGGTGGGAAGGGGTGCGCGCTACTCGACGGTGACCGACTTCGCCAGGTTGCGCGGCTTGTCGATGTCACGGCCCATGGCCAGTGCCGTGTGGTAGGCGAGCAACTGGAGCGGGATGCCCATCAGGATCGGGTCCAGCTCGTTCTCGTTCTTCGGGACGACGATCGTGTGGTCGGCCTTCTCCTGGTCGCGGTGGGCGACGGCGAGGATGCGGCCGCTGCGGGCCTTGATCTCCTCCAGCGCGGCGCGGTTCTTCTCCAGCAGGTCGTCGTCCGGGACGATCGCGACGGTGGGGAGTGCCGGCTCGATGAGCGCGAGCGGGCCGTGCTTCAGCTCCGAGGCGGGGTAGGCCTCGGCGTGGATGTACGAGATCTCCTTGAGCTTCAGGGAGGCCTCCAGCGCGACGGGGTAGCCCCGGACACGGCCGATGAACATCATCGACTGCGCGCCCGCGTACTCCTCGGCCAGCTTCTTGATCTCGTCCTCCGACTCCAGGATCTGACCGATCTGCTCCGGCAGCTTGCGCAGCCCCTCGATGATCCGCTTCCCGTCGGCCACCGACAGGTCGCGGATGCGGCCCAGGTGCAGGGCGAGCAGCGCGAAGGCCACGACGGTGTTGGTGAAGCACTTGGTGGAGACGACGCAGACCTCGGGGCCCGCGTGGACGTACATGCCGCCGTCCGCCTCACGGGCGATCGCCGAGCCTACGACGTTCACCACGCCCAGGACGCGCGCGCCCTTGCGCTTGAGCTCCTGCACGGCGGCCAGCACGTCGTAGGTCTCACCGGACTGCGAAACGGCGACGTACAGGGTGTCGGGGTCCACGACCGGGTTGCGATAGCGGAACTCCGACGCGGGCTCCGCGTCCGCCGGGATGCGGGCCAGCTCCTCGATGAGGCCGGCGCCGATCATTCCCGCGTGGTACGAGGTGCCGCAGCCCAGGATCTTGATCCGGCGGACCCCGCGCGCCTCGCGGGCGTCCAGATTCAGGCCGCCCAGGTGCACCGTGGAGAAGCGGTCGTCGATGCGCCCGCGCAGCACGCGGTCCACGGCGTCGGCCTGCTCGGAGATCTCCTTGTGCATGTACGTGTCGTGGCCGCCCATGTCGTACGACTCGGCCTCCCACTCCACGGTGGTCGGCGTGGCCGTCGTGGTCGAGCCCTCCGTGGTGTACGTACGGAAGTCGTCGGCCTTGAGGGTGGCCATCTCGCCGTCGTCCAGGGTGACGATCTGGCGGGTGTGCGCGACGAGGGCGGCCACGTCGGAGGCGACGAACATCTCCTTCTCGCCGATGCCGAGCACCACGGGGGAGCCGTTGCGGGCGACGACGATGCGGTCGTTGAAGTCGGCGTGCAGGACGGCGACGCCGTACGTGCCCTCGACGGACTTCAGCGCCTCGCGGACCTTCTCCTCCAGCGTCAGCGCCTGCGAGCGGGAGATCAGGTGGACCAGCACCTCGGTGTCGGTCTCGGAGAGGAAGACGACGCCGTCGGCGACGAGCTTCGCGCGGAGCTCGGAGGCGTTGTCGATGATGCCGTTGTGGACGACGGCGACCTTGCTCTCCGTGTCCAGGTGGGGGTGCGCGTTCTCGTCGCTCGGGGCGCCGTGCGTGGCCCAGCGGGTGTGGGCGATGCCGGTGGTGCCGGCGAACCGCTTGGGCACGCGGGCCTCCAGCTCGCGGACCCGGCCCTTGGCCTTGACCATCTTCAGGGTGCCGGGCTTCCCCGCCGCGGCCTTGCCCGTGATGACGATGCCCGCGGAGTCGTAACCCCGGTACTCCAGCCGCTGAAGGCCCTCCAGCAGCAGTGGAGCCACGTCACGCTTCCCGATGTAACCGACGATCCCGCACATGGATTCTCTGCCCTCCATCGACGTACAAAAGTTCGGTGCCCGGCCCGTCCTGCTCAGCCGTAGACGATGCGGCGCAGCTGGCGGAGCGAGAGCTCCTGCGGCGCCACCGCGCGGTGCGGCAGCTCGGCCGCGATCCGTTCGAAGATCTCCGTGTTCACCAGGCCGCCGGCCTGCATCTCGCGGTGGCGGCGCCGGACGAAGACCTCGGTCGTCTCGTCGAAGTACGCCAGCACGTCGAGGATCACCCGGGCGGCCTCGCCGCGCTGGAGCGCGGTGGAGCGTACGAGGTGGTCGATGAGGTCGTCATGCGCAGGGCGGTGTTCGAGCACTCGTCGATATTGCGTGGATCGGTGGCGCTACGCAAGAAATCTGCCCGATATCGGGCAGATTTCTCATCCAGTGGGGCTGGTGTGGCGGAAATGTCGCTTACATTCTCATCCGACCTCGGTGCGCCGAGAGCCCCTCGGCGATGTGGCGCGATCGCGCCGGCCGCTCCTCGGCCATGCGGGTCCCGGCGGCGTGGAAACCGGCCGCGGCGGACTGTCCCGCGGCGGTCGGTTCCTCGGCCGGCCCGTACGCGGTTCCGGCCAGCGTGGCGAAGATCGTGCCGGCGGGCCGGATTTCCCGGTGACCGGGGCGAGGTGCCAGGCGCGGAGGGCGCGGAGGGCACTGTCGACGGTACGGGCGGCGCACGGCCCGGCGTCCTCACCGTACGTAACCGACTGCACGGTCTGGTTGAAACGGATACCGCTCAGGGTTACGCGGCCACCCGCGTCGCTTCCTCCCTGAGCTGTTCCTCGCTCAGTCCACGCCGCCAGTAGCCGACGAACGTGACGCGCCTGCGGTCGAACCGCCGCTCCTGGACGAAGTGGCGGCGCAGCGCCCTGACCCCTGCGGCCTCGCCGGCGATCCAGACGTACGGGGTGCCCTCGGGCAGTTCCGCGGCACGCACGGCGTCCACGGCGGAGGGGGCGCCGTCGTCCCCTACGAGCCAGGTGATGTGTGCGTCGGCCTCGGTGCGGATGTCCAGCCGGTCCTGGGTGTGCGGGACCTCCAGCCAGACCTTGGCCCTGGTCCCGGCGGGCAGCCACTCCAGCGCGGCCGACGCCGCGGGCAGCGCGGTCTCGTCGGCGCAGATCAGCACCCACCCGGTGTCCTGCGGCGGCTGGAAGCGGATCCCGTTGTTGTCCTCACCGGTGGGGCCCAGCACGGTGAGCCGCTGTCCAGGCGCGGCGGCCTCCGCCCAGCGGCAGGCCGGTCCACCGTCCGCGTGCAGCGCGAAGTCGATGTCGATCTCGGCAGAGCCGTCCGCGGTGTACCGCTGGGCGCGCACGGTGTACGACCGCATGACCGCCCGGACGTCCGGGGGCAGGGCCCGCCAGGCCGGGAACCACTCACCGTTCTCGTCGACCGGGACCACGGCCTCCGTCTGGCCCGGATGCGGCAGGAAGACCGAGAGGCTCTGGTCCCGTCCCCCGGCGACGAAGCCGTCGCTTCCCGGTCCGCCGAGAGTGATTCGCTGCATGGACGGGCTCAGCCTGCTGGTCCTCAGGACCGTCAGGTCGAAGAACCGGAAGGGGGCGACGGCGGATGCGGTGGCGGTCGTCATGCGGGGGTCCTCCCAGGAACCGGAACGGCCAGGACGTTGCCGGGAGACGATTAGAGGAAAGGCTAGCCTAACCTCACATATCGCGGAGGGGGAGGGCAAGGGGGACGGCGGATGTATCGGCGGGGTGGGCCTCCTGGGGCCGGACTGACAACGCCTGGGGTGGAGTCCGCCCGTCAGGCGTCCATGCCCAGCTCCCGGGCGATCAGCATCCGCTGGACCTCGCTCGTGCCCTCGCCGATCTCCAGGATCTTGGAGTCGCGCCACATCCGGGCCACCGGGTACTCGTTCATGAAGCCGTAGCCGCCGTGGATCTGCGTCGCCTCGCGGGCGTTGTCCACCGCCACCGTCGAGGAGTACAGCTTCGCGATGGCAGCCTCCTTCTTGAACGGCTCGCCCGCCACCAGCCGTGAGGCCGCGTCGCGCCAGCCGACCCGGGCCATGTGCGCCCGTGTCTCCATGTCCGCGATCTTGAACTGGATGGCCTGGTTGGCGCCGATCGGCTTCCCGAAGGCGTGCCGCTCCTTCGCGTACTTCAGCGACTCGTCCACACAGCCCTGCGCCAGGCCCGTCGACAGCGCCGAGATCGCGACTCGGCCCTCGTCCAGGATCCGCAGGAACTGCGCGTAGCCGCGGCCCTCCTCGCCCAGCAGGTTCGCCACCGGGACGCGGACGTCGGAGAAGGACAGCTCGCGGGTGTCCGAGGCGTTCCACCCGACCTTGGAGTACGGGGCGGCCACCGTGAAGCCGGGGGTGCCGGACGGGACGATGATCGCGGAGATGCGCGGGGCGCCGTTCTCCTTGCGGCCGGTGACCGCCGTGACCGTGACCAGCTCCGTGATGTCCGTACCGGAGTTGGTGATGAAGCACTTGGAGCCGTTGATCACCCACTCGCCGGCGGCCTCGTCCAGCACGGCCGTCGTCCGGGTGCCGCCCGCGTCCGAGCCGCCGTCAGGCTCCGTAAGCCCGAACGCGCCGAGCGCCTCGCCCGCGCAGAGCTTCGGCAGCCACCGCTGCTTCTGCTCCTCCGTCCCGAAGCGGTAGACCGGCATGGCGCCGAGCGAGACCCCGGCCTCCAGTGTGATCGCCACGGAGGAGTCGACCCGGGCCAGCTCCTCCAGGGCGATCCCGAGGGCGAGATAGTCGCCGCCCATGCCGCCGTACTCCTCGGGGAAGGGCAGGCCGAACAGGCCCATGCGCCCCATCTCCCGCACGATCTCGTACGGGAACTCGTGGCGCTCGTAGAAGTCACCGATCTTCGGGGCGATCACATCGTGTGCGAACTCCTCGACGGTGCTGCGCAGTTCCTCGTGTTCGGCGGTCAGCCGGTGGTCAAGGGACATGGGTGCTTCACTCCTTGTGGGACAGCGCGCGGACGGTACGGGACGGGCTCGGGCGGCCCAGTTGTTCGGCCATCCACACGCTTGTGGCGGTGAGTGCGCCGAGATCGACCCCGGTTTCGACACCGAGGCCGTCGAGCATCCACACGAGATCCTCGGTGGCGAGGTTTCCGGTCGCGCTCTTCGCGTACGGGCAGCCGCCCAGGCCGCCCGCCGAGGCGTCCACCGTCGTCACCCCGTGCTGGAGCGCGGCCAGGGTGTTGGAGAGCGCCTGGCCGTACGTGTCGTGGAAGTGAACCCCGATCGTGTCCGTGGGGACCCCCGAATCGTTCAGCGCGGCCAGCAGCGCCGTCACATGGCCCGGGGTGGCCACGCCGATCGTGTCGCCGAGGGAGAGCTCGTCGCAGCCGAGGTCCATCAGCGCCTTGGCGACCCGCACGACCTGCGCGACGGGCACGGCGCCCTCCCACGGGTCGCCGAAGCACATCGACAGATAGCCGCGCACATGCACCCCGGCCACCTTCGCCCGGGCCACGACCGGCTCGAACATGGCGAGCGACTCGTCCACCGTGCGGTTGAGGTTGCGGGCGGCGAACGTCTCCGTCGCCGAACCGAACACGGCGATCCTGCGGGCACCGAGCGCGAGCGCCCGGTCCAGGCCGCGTTCGTTCGGCACGAGGACGGGCAGGGCCACGTCACCGACGTCAGCGACGTCCCCGAGCATCGGGAACAGCTGTTCCGCGTCCGCCAGTTGGGGCACCCACTTCGGGTGGACGAAGCTGGTCGCCTCGATCGTGGAGAGCCCGGCCTCCGCGAGCCGGCGGACGAACTCCGCCTTCACCCCTGTCGGTACGACGGACTTCTCGTTCTGCAGTCCGTCGCGGGCACCGACCTCATGGATACGGACCCGGGCGGGCAGCCCCGGTGCGGGCACCGTCATGGGCAGTCCGGTGTCGGTCACGATTCCTCCCTCGGGGCCACCACGGCCAGGATCTGGTCCATGGCGACCGTGGCACCGGCGGTGACATCCAGCTCGGTGACGGTCCCGGAGTGCGGGGCGGAGATGACGTGCTCCATCTTCATCGCCTCGACGACCAGCAGACTCTGCCCGGCCACGACCTCGTCCCCGACCGCCACCTTCACCACCGTGACGGTCCCGGGCATGGGCGCGGCGAGGGTGTCGGCGCCCGAACGGGCGGCGCCGCTGAGGGACGCCTCCACCGGGTCGTGGTCCTGGACGTGCCAGGTGTCCCCGTCCCGGCCGAGCCAGACCCCCTCCGGGGACGACGCCAGGCTGAACGTGTGGGTCAGACCGTCGAGTTCGACGACGACCCGGCGCCCCGACGCCTCGACCAGGCGGGACGTCTCCGCGCCGGGCAGCGACGGAACAGGACCGCAGGTGTCCGCCGGCTCCTCCCGGTCCCCGGCATGGCCGAACGTCAGCGCGGCCGTGCCCTCCCCACCCGTACGCAGCCCCACCCGCACCGGGTCGTGGCCCGGGACGCGGAAGTGGTGGAACGTCTCCGCGGGGGTGCCGCCCAGCCGCCATCCGCTGGGCACCGAGAACGGATCGACCCAGCCGGCGGCGGGAGCGGGGGACGGCTGCCGCAGCAGCGCCGCCGCCGCGTACACCTCCTCCGGCACCCCGTCCGGGATCAGGCCGTCCGCCTCCCGCTCCACCAGGCCGGTGTCCAGTTCGCCCGCGGCGACCGCCGGATGGGCCAGCAGCCGCCGCAGGAACCCGGCGTTCGTCGGAACGCCCAGCACCACCGTGCCCGCCAGCGCCGCGCGCAGCCGGCGCAGTGCCGTCGCCCGGTCGGGGCCGTACGCGATGACCTTCGACAGCATCGGGTCGTACGTGCTGCCGACCGGCACGCCCTCGCTGAGCCCTGAGTCCGTCCGCACCCCGCCGCCCTGCGGCTCGTGCAGCGCGAGCACCGTGCCGCCGGAGGGCAGGAAGCCGCGGGCCGGGTCCTCCGCGCAGACCCGGGCCTCGACGGCATGGCCGGTGAGCGTGATGTCCGCCTGGCCGTACGGCAGTTGCTCCCCGGCTGCGATCCGCAGCTGCCACTCCACCAGGTCGAGCCCGGTGACCAGCTCGGTGACCGGGTGCTCGACCTGGAGGCGGGTGTTCATCTCCATGAAGAAGTACGAGGACGGGTCGCTGCCAGGGACGATGAACTCGACCGTGCCCGCGCCGACGTATCCGCAGGAGCGGGCAGCCTGCACGGCCGCCTCACCCATCGCGGCCCGGGTCCCCTCGTCGAGCAGGACCGAGGGCGCCTCCTCGATGATCTTCTGGTGACGGCGCTGGAGCGAGCACTCGCGCTCACCGAGATGCACCACGTTGCCGTGTCCGTCGGCCAGGACCTGGATCTCGATGTGGCGCGGCCGGTCGATCCACCGCTCCACGAGGAGCGTGTCGTCACCGAACGAGGCGCGCGCCTCGCGCCTGGCCGCCGCGATCTCGTCGGCGAGCAGCGCCTCCTCGCGCACCAGGCGCATGCCCTTGCCGCCGCCGCCCGCCGACGGCTTCAGCAGGACGGGCATGCCGATCTCCCGGGCCGCAGCAGCGAGTTGCGCATCGGTGAGGCCGCTCCCCGAGGAGCCGGGCACCACGGGCACGCCGGCGGCGGCCACGGTCTCCTTGGCGCGGATCTTGTCGCCCATCAGCGAGATCGCCGGAGCGGGCGGGCCGATGAAGACCAGCCCCGCCTCCGCGCACGCCTGGGCGAAGCCCGCGTTCTCCGCGAGGAAGCCGTAACCCGGGTGGACCGCCTCCGCGCCCGTGCGGCGGGCGGCGTCCAGCAGCCGCTCCACCGACAGATAGCTCTCGGAGGCGGGCGCGGGCCCGATCCGGACCGCCGTATCCGCCTCCCGTACGTGCCGGGCGTCCGCGTCGGCGTCGCTGAAGACGGCCACCGACCGCACGCCGAGCTCGCGCAGGGTCCGGATGACCCGGACCGCGATCTCGCCACGGTTGGCGACCAGAACAGTGCTGAACATGGAAGTCCTCACATCACATCCGGAAGACGCCGAAACTGGGCTCGCCCAGCGGGGCGTTGGCACACGCGGTCAGGGCGAGCCCCAGCACCTGCCGGGTCTCCGCCGGGTCGATCACACCGTCGTCCCAGAGCCGGGCGGTGGCGTAGTAGGCGTTGCCCTGCTGCTCGTACTGCGCGCGGACCGGGTCCTTGAAGGCCTCTTCCTCCTCGGCCGGCCACTCCTCGCCGCGGCCCTCGATCTGGTCGCGCTTGACGGTGGCCAGCACCGAGGCGGCCTGCTCGCCGCCCATGACCGAGATCTTGGCGTTCGGCCACATCCACAGGAAGCGCGGTCCGTACGCCCTGCCGCACATGGAGTAGTTCCCCGCGCCGTAGGACCCGCCGATCACAATCGTCAGCTTCGGCACCCTCGTGCACGCCACGGCCGTGACCATCTTCGCGCCGTGCTTCGCGATGCCCCCGGCCTCGTAGTCCCGGCCGACCATGAAGCCCGAGATGTTCTGCAGGAACACCAGCGGGATGCCCCGCTGGTCGCACAGCTCGATGAAGTGGGCGCCCTTCTGGGCGGACTCCGAGAACAGGATCCCGTTGTTGGCGACGATGCCGACGGGGTGGCCGTGGACCCGGGCGAAGCCGGTGATCAGCGTCTGGCCGTACTCCGCCTTGAACTCCTGGAAGCGGGAGCCGTCCACCACCCGGGCGATGACCTCCCGCACGTCGTAGGGCGTACGGGAGTCGACGGGCACCGCGCCGTACAGGCCCGCGGGGTCCGTCTTCGGCTCCTCGGCGGGCTCCACGGACCAGGGGAGCGGGCCACGGTCAGGGAGCGTCGCGACGATGTTCCGAACGATCCGCAGCGCGTGCGCGTCGTCCTCGGCGAGATGGTCGGTGACCCCGGACGTACGGGAGTGCACCTCGCCGCCGCCCAGCTCCTCCGCCGTCACGACCTCACCGGTGGCCGCCTTCACCAGCGGGGGGCCGCCCAGGAAGATCGTGCCCTGGTTCCGGACGATGACGGCCTCGTCGCTCATGGCCGGGACGTACGCCCCGCCGGCCGTGCACGAACCGAGCACCGCCGCGATCTGCGGGATGCCGGCGCCCGACATCCTCGCCTGGTTGTAGAAGATCCGCCCGAAGTGGTCCCGGTCCGGGAACACCTCGTCCTGCATCGGGAGGAACGCACCCCCCGAGTCCACCAGGTACAGACAGGGCAGCCGGTTCTCCAGGGCCACCTCCTGGGCGCGGAGGTGCTTCTTCACCGTCATCGGGTAGTACGTGCCGCCCTTGACGGTCGCGTCGTTGGCGACGATCACACACTCCCGGCCGCTGACCCGCCCGATCCCGGCGATCACCCCGGCGGCTGGCGCCGCGCCCCCGTAAAGACCCTCGGCCGCGAGCGGTGCCAGCTCCAGGAAGGGCGAGCCCGGATCGAGCAGCGTGTCCACCCGCTCCCGGGGCAGCAGCTTGCCGCGCGCCACATGCCGGGCGCGGGCCTTCTCACCCCCGCCGAGCCGTGCCGTGGCGAGCCGCGTGCGCAGCTCCTCGGTGAGCGCGTGATGCGCCGCCTCGTTGGCCTGCCAGGCCTCCGAGGCGGGATCGGCCGCGCTCACCAGGACCGGTGCCTGCTGCATCCTGTCGAGCCCCCTTGCCCGTACCGCAGTAGTCGATCAGAGTTAATGAGCGTTAACGCGTTGCGGTCAGGTTAACGAGCGCTAACCCGCCTGTCTAGAATGAATCCCCATGAGCACCCATGCCGCCGCCCGTGTCGCGGCTCCCACCCGCCGCGAGCAGATCCTCAGAGAGGCCGCCCGCCTCTTCGCCGAGCGCGGCTTCCACGGTGTCGGGGTCGACGAGATAGGGGCTGCGGTCGGCATCAGCGGCCCCGGCCTCTACCGCCACTTCCCCGGCAAGGACGCGATGCTCGCCGAGCTGCTCGTCGGCATCAGCGAGCGCCTGCTGGCGGGCGGGAAGCTGCGCGTCACCGAGGGCGGCGCCTCCCCGGACGGCTCCCCGGCCACGCTCCTGGACGCCCTCATCGAGGGCCACATCGACTTCGCCCTGGACGACCGCCCCCTGATCACCCTCCACGACCGTGAGCTGGACCGCCTGCGTGACACCGACCGCAAGCGCGTGCGCCAGCTCCAGCGGCAGTACGTGGAGGTCTGGGTCGAGGCCGTCCGCGCCCTCTACCCGGCCCTCGCGGAGAACGAGGCCCGGGTCACCGTCCACGCCGTGTTCGGCCTGCTGAACTCCACCCCCCATCTGACCCGCCCCGAAGCGCTCCCCGGCCGGGAGGCCACGGCCGCCCTGCTGCACCGGCTGGCACGGGGGGCCTTCGAGGCGGCGGCCTCGTAGCCGGGCGCCGTACCGGCCGCGGATCCCGCCGTACGAGACACCGGGCACACAGCGCGGCACCGACGGCACAATGGGTGCATGCCGATACCCAGCCGCGCCGCCCTCGTCGAGCACCTCGTCCGCACCCGCATCGCGGGCGACGTCGCCACCCCCCGCGACAACAACCTCTCCCACTACCGCCAGCTCGCCAACGGCAACCGCCATTTCTGGCTGGGGCTGGAGCTCGGCGACCGCTGGGCGGACGAGCAGGACGTGCTGGCCGTGATGGCCGAGAGGTGCGGGGTCAACGACGACCCCGAGCACCGGCAGGGCCAGGACACCATCGACCCGGAGCTGACGGTCGACGCCCTCGACCGGATGGCCGCCCGGCTGCGGAAGGCGGCGGCCGACGGGGAGCGGGTCCTCCTCGCCACCGGGCACCCTGGCGGGCTGCTCGACGTGCACCGGCAGACCGCGGACGCGCTGCGGGCCGCCGGATGCGAGATCGTACGGATCCCCGGCGGCCTGATGGCGGACGAGGGCATGGTCTTCCAGTTCGCCGACGTCGCCGTGCTGGAGCGCGGCGCGACCCTGTGGCACACGCACTCACCGGTCCCGATGGCCGCCATCCTGGACGGCCTGGAGCGCGAGGGCCGGCCGCTGCCCGACCTGGTGGTGGCCGACCACGGCTGGGCCGGCTGCGCCGGGCAGCGCGGGATCGACTCGATCGGTTACGCGGACAGCAACGACCCCGCGCTGTTCCTCGGCGAGGCGGAGGGCACCCTCCAGGTCACCGTGCCGCTGGACGACCACGTCACCGACCCGCGCTACTACGACCCGATGACGGACTACCTCCTGGACGCGGCCGGGCTGCTCCCCGCCGCGGGCCAGGCGTAGCGAGCCACCGGCTCGGCCGAGGGGCCGGCGCGGCCACGGTCCCGCCAGTCGCGGGGCGACATACCGTAGACCTGCCGGAACACCTTGCTGAAGTGCGTCGCGTCCGCGAAGCCCCAGCTCCGTGCGATCGCCGCGATGGTCCTGTGCCGCCCTCCCGGGCCGGCCAGCTCCCGCCGGCATTCCGCCAGGCGGTGCGTGCGGATCCAGTCTCCGAGGCTGATCCCCGACCTGCCCAGCACAGTGTAGAGGTGGCGGACCGAAACACCGTGCGCCGCGGCGATGCGTGCCGGGGAAAGGCCGGGGTCGGCGAGGTTCGCCCGGATGTACTGCTCAGCCGCCGGAGCGCGCCGCCCGCCGCTGGGCGCGCCCTGGTGTCGGATCCAGGTACACGCGCTGGATCGACGGGTACCGCTCCCGCAGCTGCTGCTCCGCCTCCTCGCACGCCCACTCGATCTGCGCGGCCGTCGACGCGTCCCGGAAATCGATCTTCGCCGCGACCAGCAGTTCCGACGGGCCCTGGATCAGTGTGGTCAGCTCCAGCACCTCGACGATGTGCGGCACGGACAGCAGCTCCTCGCGCACCCCGGCGCGCATCTCCGCCGGAAACGGCCGGCCGATCAGCAGCTGGGCGTTGGACCGGCAGAGCACCCACGCCACGTACACCAGCAGCACGCCGATGAGGACCGAGGCGATGCCGTCCCAGACCCCGGACCCGGACAGCTGCCCGCCGAGGAGGCCGCCGGCCGCCAGCAGCAGCCCGGCCAGGGCCGCCGAGTCCTCCATCACCACGGCCTTGACCGCCGTGTCGGGGGTCCGGCGCAGATAGTGCGGCGCGGGCATCCGCAGCCGCGCGGCCTCGCCGCGCACCTGCCGGAGCCCCGTACGCAGCGAGAAGCCCTCCAGCAGGAAGGCGACCGCGAGCACGAGGTACGAGACCAGCGGATCGCCGAGCTCCTCGCCCCGCAGCAGGGTGTGGATGCCGTCGTACAGGGAGAACACCGCGCCGCCGACGAACGTCGCGACGGCGGCGAGCATCGCCCAGATGTACCGCTCGGGGCCGTACCCCAGCGGATGGTCCTCGTCGGCGGGCTTCTCGCTGCGCCTGAGCGCGGTGAGGAGCATGACCTCGGTGACGGTGTCGGCGACCGAGTGCGCGGCCTCCGACAGCATCGCGCTCGAACCGCTGATCAGTCCCGCCACCAGCTTCGCCAGCGCGATGCCGAGATTGGCGGCCGCCGCGATGACGACGGTGGACGTGGACTCACCGCCGTCGGCCTGCTCGTCGCGCCCGGAGTCGTTCCCGGAGCCGCGCCCGGAGTCACTCGTGACGTCAGTCATGGGGGGCAGTATGTCCGAATGTGCGGCTTCAGTCCCTCGGGACGCGGACCAGGCCCTCCTGGATGACCGTGATGGCCAGCTTCCCGTCGGCCGTGTAGATCCTGGCCTGGCCGAGACCGCGCCCGCCGGACGCGGAGGGCGACTCCTGGTCGTACAGCAGCCACTCGTCCGCCCGGAAGGGGCGGTGGAACCACATCGCGTGGTCCAGGCTGGCGCCCACCACGTCACCGACCGACCAGCCGCCGCGTCCGTGGGCCAGCAGCACCGAGTCGAGCAGCGTCATGTCCGAGACGTACGTCGCCATGCAGACGTGCAGCAGCGGATCGTCCGCCAGCTTGCCGTGTGTGCGGAACCAGACCTGGGAACGCGGCTCGCGCGGCTCGCCGGCGGTGGCGAACGGCGGGGCGTCGACATACCGCAGGTCGACCGCTGCCCGGGCTTCCAGCAGCCGGTCCACCATGCGGGGGTCGGTGAAGCGGTCCGCGTACCGGGGCAGCATCTGTGCCGCTGTCGGCAGGGTCTCCGGATCCGGGGCCGAGGGCATGACCGCCTGGTGGTCCATGCCTTCCTCGTGCACCTGGAAGGACGCCGAGAGATGGAAGATCGGCTTGCCGTGCTGGACGGCGACGACCCGGCGCGTGGTGAAGGACCGGCCGTCGCGGATCCGGTCCACGCTGTAGACGATCGGCGCGCCCGGGTCCCCGGGGCGCAGGAAGTACGCGTGCAGGGAGTGGGCTCCCCGGTCCTCGGGGACCGTACGCCCGGCGGCGACCAGGGCCTGGGCCGCGACCTGGCCGCCGAAGACACGGGGCACGACGGCGGAACGGCTCATGCCCCGGAAGATGTCCTGCTCGATCTGCTCCAGGTCGAGCAGATCGAGCAGGGAGTCAAGTGCTGCGCTCATGGAAGAGGAACGTAGCCGATCTCAGAGGCCCATGGACTTGGCGATGATCGACTTCATGACCTCGCTGGTGCCGCCGTAGATGCGGTTGACCCGGTTGTCCGTGTACAGGCGGGCGATCGGGTACTCGTTCATGAAGCCGTAGCCGCCGTGCAGCTGGAGGCAGCGGTCGATCACGCGGTGCGCGACCTCGGTGCAGAACAGCTTCGCCGAGGCGGCCTCGGCGGGGGTGAGCTCGCCGGCGTCCAGGGCCTCGATCGCCCGGTCGCAGACGGCCTCGGCCGCGTCGACCTCGGTCTTGCAGGCGGCCAGTTCGAACTTGGTGTTCTGGAAGGAGGCGACGGTCTTGCCGAAGACGGTGCGGTCCTGCGTGTACTGCTGGGCGAACCGCACGGCGGCGGCGGCCTGCGCGTACGCGCCGACGGCGATGCCCAGGCGCTCCTGCGGGAGGTTCTGGCCGAGGTAGGAGAAGCCCTTGTTCTCCTCGCCCAGCAGGTCCTCGACGGGCACCTTGACGTCCACGAAGGCCAGTTCGGCGGTGTCGGAGACCTTCAGGCCCAGCTTGTCGAGCTTGCGGCCGACCGAGTAGCCCTCGGACTTGGTGTCGACCACCAGGAGCGAGATGCCGTGGCGGCGGTCGTCGGCCTTGGGGGCGTCCGTGCGGGCGCAGACGATGACCTTGTCGGCGTGCACACCACCGGTGATGAAGGTCTTGGCGCCGTTGAGGACGTAGTGCGTACCGTCCTCGGAGAGCTTGGCGGTCGTCTTCATGCCGGCCAGGTCCGAACCGGTGCCCGGCTCGGTCATTGCTATCGCGTACATGGACTTGCCGGAGACGAAGTCCGGCAGCCAGCGCTTCTTCTGCTCCTCGGTGGCGTACGCCTTGAGGTAGGGCAGGCAGAGCAGGACGTGCACCCCGGAGCCGCCGAAGGAGATGCCCGCGCGGGCGGTCTCCTCGTAGAGGATCGCCTCGAACTTGAAGGACTCCACGCCCGCGCCGCCGTACTCCTCGGGCACCTCGATGCCGAAGATGCCCAGCTCGGCGAGCTTGTAGTAGAAGTCGCGAGGCGCCTGGCCCGCCGCGAACCACTCGTCGTAGACGGGAACGACCTCGGACTCGATGAAGGCGCGGATGGTCTCCCGGAACGCCTCGTGGTCCTCGTTGTAAACCGTACGGCGCACGGGATGCCTCCTGGTGTCAGCTTCAGCGTCGGTCGCAGCGGCTAAGCGCTTGCTCAGTCCTGGTCAAAAGTTACCCGGCGGTCACGGTGGCTGTCCAGGGTGATGCTGAGCACGCCGGGCTCCGAGGAGGCGGCCGGTTGCGGAGCGTGGCCGCGGCGAGCGCTGAGTACGCCTCGATGGCGGGCTGCCGCGGTCGGGCGCACAGTGAAATGAGGAGCCGGCGAGGACGAGAGCAGCCTCGCCGCATCAACTCACTGTGAGGCAGTCATGGCTGATGTCGGGACCCAGGGCGGGAGTTCAGCAACGGACAGGAGTGCGGGGCGAACCGGACGTGGTACGACGACCATCGCTGACGGTGTCGTGGCCACCATCGCCGGAATCGCCATCCGCGAGACCGACGGCGTGCATTCGGTCGGTCGCGGAGCGTCGAAGGCGATAGGCGCGGTCACCGGGCGGAGGTCCGGGTCCTCCGGGGCGGGGCGTGCCGTCAAGGTGGAAGTGGGTGAGAAGGAGGCCGCGATCGATGTCGATGTGGAGGTGGAGTACGGAGTCCAGATCCATAAGCTCGCCGACAGGATCAGGGCTCAGGTGACGGACGCGGTGGAGACGATGACCGGTCTGGAGGTCGTCGAGATCAACATCTATGTCTTCGACGTCCATGTGCCGGACGAGGACGAGGACGAGGACGAACGGGGCGACGACAACCGCTCCGGCGGCAGCACGGTGGCCGCGCGCGTGCAGTGAGCACCTCGCCCCCCTCCCCGGCAGGTCCTTCGGCCGACGTGCCGCCTGTGCGTGCCGCGTGAACGTGGCGGCGGGCTCAGGCCTGGGCCGTCGGCCGGACGACGATCTCGTTGACGTCGACATCGTCGGGCTGTTCGATCGCGAACCGGATGGCCCGCGCGACCGCCGCCGGCGGGATGGCGTCCTCCTTCGACTCGTTCAGCCGCGCGCGCAGATCCGCGTCCGGTACGGAGTCGACGAAGTCGGTCGCCACGAACCCCGGGGAGACCATGGAGACCCGGATCGACGGCCCGGCCTCCTGCCGCAGGCCTTCGGTGAGGGTGCGCGCGGCCACCTTGGACGCCGAGTAGACGGCCATGGTGGGGACCGTCCTGTAGGCGGCGGTCGACACGGTGTGCACGAACTGGCCGTGCCCCTGCTCCCGGAAGACGGGGAGGGCGGCGGCGATGCCGTACAGCAGTCCCTTGACGTTGACGTCGATCATCGCGTCCCAGTCGTCCACCCGCAGGTCGTCGAGTGGTGACACCGGGCCGATCCCCGCGTTGCCGACCAGGACGTCCAGCCTGCCGAAGTGGTCGCGCGCGAGCGCCACCAGGCGGGCCGGGTCCGCACGCCGGGTGACATCGACCGAGGTGAACGCCACCTCGCACCCCTTGTCCCGCAGCTCGTCGGCCAGGGCCGCGAGCCGGTGCTCCCGGCGGGCGCCGAGCACGAGCTTCGCCCCTCCCTCGGCCAGCAGGCGCGCGGTGGCGGCACCGATCCCGCTGCTCGCTCCTGTGATCGCCACTACCTTGCCCTCGATTCCGGACATGCCGAATCTCCGTTCCAGACGCTCTAGACTGTTAAGCGGACACGTGTCCAGTACGAATTCCACGTTAGCGGACACGTGTCCGGATAAGCAATCGGTGCCGTCGGCCAGGAACGGAGAGAGCGGATGACACAGCCACGCCGCCGCGCCACACGGTCGGACGCGCAGGACAACCGCGCGCGCATCATCGAGACCGCGCGCACCGTGTTCACCGAAGTCCCCGACGCGACGCTCCAGTCGATCGCGAAGGCGGCCGGCATCGGCCAGGGCACCATGTACCGGCACTTCCCGAACCGCGAGGCGCTGCTGGTCGCGGTCTACCGGGAGGACGTCGAGGCCCTCGTCGACGCGGCCCCGGCCCTGCTCGCGGAGCACGAGCCGCTGGACGCGCTCCGCCTCTGGTTCGACCGGCTCGCCGCGTACGGGCGGATCAAGCACGGCGCGTCCCTGGCCGTCGAGGCCGCCACCCGGGTCGGCCTGGGCAACGAGTACTACGCGCCGGTCATCGCGGCACTGGACCGGCTGCTGGCCGCCTGCAAGAAGGCGGGGGAGGTGCGCCCCGACGCCGACGCCGACGAGGTCCTGCTGCTCGTGTCGTTCCTGTGGAAGGCCGACGGCCCCGACTGGCGGGAGCGCGGCGAACGCATGCTCGCCATCGTCATCGACGGTCTGCGCGGCGGGCGGGAGCGGCCTACGCCGTCACCATGAACCGCGCCGCGCCGGTGCCCTGTGAGGACGGTCCCGTCTCGATCGCGAACTCGCCCGGTTCCACGGCCCATTCCCCCGCGTACGTGAACGAGGCGAGGGCCGGCGCGTCCACCGGGAACATGACCTCGGTGCTCTCGCCCGGTGCCAGCTCCACCCGGGCGAAGCCCCGCAGTTCGCGGACCCGTGGCCACGCGGTGCCGCCGGAGACCCGGCGCACGTAGAGCTGCACCGTCTCCGACACCGCCCGGCCGCCCGTGTTGGCGACCCGGACCGTGCAGCTCAGCGGTGCCGCCCCGCCGTCGGTGGCCGTGGACCCGTCGAACCGGTCCGCGGCCAGGGACGGCACCGACAGCCGGGGCACGCCGTATTCGACCGTCGTGTACGACAGCCCGTGGCCGAAGGGATGACGCGCCGTGGCGGGCTGGTCGACGTAGCCCCGGTAGCCGTGGTCCTTGCCGTTGTAGAACACGGGCAGCTGGGCCGCCGAGCGGGGCACCGAGACCGGCAGCCGCCCCCGCGGCCCCGCCGCGCCGAACAGCACGTCCGCGACCGCCCTTCCGCCCCACGGGCCCGGATACCAGGCGCTCAGCACCGCCGCCGCCTTCCCGGAGAGGTCGGGCAGGGCGTGCGGCCGGCCCTGGACCAGCACCACGACGACCGGGGTGCCCGTCGCGGCGACCGCGTCCAGCAGAGCCGACTGTCCTTCCGGCAGGCCGAGTCCGGCCAGGTCGACGCCCTCGCCGCACGTCATCTCCACCGGGTTCCCGGAGGCGACGACGGCCGCCCCGTTGGCGTCGAAACGCGTGTCCGGCTCGCGCGCGCTCGATCCGCCGAGCACCAGCACCGCCACATCGGCGCCGGCCGCCAGCGCCACGGCCTCGGGCAGCTCCGAACGGTCGCCACCGATGAGGCCGCAGCCCCGTGCGTACGTGACGTCCGTGCCGTCGGGCGCCGCGGCCCGGAGGCCGTCGAGCACACTGCTGCCCGAGCCGGGCCGTTGCGGCGCGGTGTAGTCGCCGATCTGCTGGGGCACGGAGTCGGCGTTCGGGCCGATCACCGCGACGGTCCCGATGCGGCGGCCGGCCAGCGGCAGCGTCACCCCGTCGTGTTCGAGGAGAGTGACGGACTCGCGGGCGACGCGCTCGCTCAGCCGCTCCAGGCGCGCGGGGTCCGCCACCCGGTCGCCGGCGTACGGACGCTCGAAGAGACCGAGGCGGAACTTCAGCGCCAGGACCCGCCCGACGGCCGTGTCGAGCGTGGACTCCTCGACCAGACCCCGCCCGACCGCCTCCGCCAGCCGGGGATAACAGTCGTCCCACAGGCTCAGGTCGGTCCCCGCCCGCAGCGCCAGCGCACCGGCCGCCACCGGATCACCCGCCATCCGCACCAGGCGGTCGATCGCGAGCCCGTCGGCCATCACCAGACCGCCGAATCCCCACTGCTCCCGGAGGATCCCGGTCAGCAGGTGGCGGTTCGCCGTACACGGCACGCCGTCGAACTCGTTGTACGCGGCCATGACGCCCGCGGCTCCGGCCCGTACGCCTGCCAGCGCCGCCACGAGATGGATCTCGTGCAGCTCCCTGGCGCCCAGCTCGGTGGCCGCGCTGTTGCGGCCGCCGACCGTGGCACCCTGCCCGGCGAAGTGCTTGAGCACGACGGCCGCACGATCCGGCCCGATACGCTCCCCGGCCGGACCCTGCACACCGCGCACCAGCGCCTCGGTGAACCGCGCCGCCAGATACGGGTCCTCCCCGAAGCACTCCTCCGCGCGGCCCCAGCGCGGATCCCGCACCAGATCGAGCGCGGACACCAGCGCCACATGGCCGCCACGGGCCCGTAGCTGTGCGGCGGCGACGGCGGCAGCCTCCTCGTACAGCTCCGGATTCCAGGTCGCGCCGACCGCCAGGTTCACCGGCAGCACGGTCCCGTCCAGCGCCTGGATGCCGTGCGGCATCTCCTCGACCAGCAGCACCGGGATGCCGAGCCTGGTGTTCTCGACGACGTGCCGCTGCACGGCGTCGGCGACCCGCGCCCCGTCCGCCGCCCCGATGCCGGTCTCCGCCGTCACACCGGACCACGGGTCGGCTCGCTGGAGGCCGTACAGCGCGCCCATCCCGTCGTAGGCCGCCACCTCCGTACGGAACGCGTCCGTCAGACGGTGGCCGGACGGGGTGCGCTCATACGCGTCCCATCCGTACATCCGCTGGTTGACCTGGCCCACCTTCTCGGCGAGCGTCATCCGCGACAGCAGGTCGCGCACCCGGTCGGCGACGGGCGCCTCCGGGTCGCGGAACAGGGGCTCGGACATCGGTCGGCTCCTCAAGGGGGTCGGGCGATCAGCGGAGTTCGAGCACGCGCACGCCGTACGGGGCGAGGGTCACGTCCCGCACCGGGTCCCCGCCGGCCAGCTCGCGCAGTTCGCCGTCCGCCGAGGGGCACACGGTCAGCTCCTCGCCGGACTGGCTCACCAGCCACACGAAACGCGCGCCGTCCTCGCGGACCAGCGTGTCGGCGCTGACGTACGGCGTGGAGACCGTCACCGGGCGTGCGGCACCGGCGAGTTCGGCGAGCGCCGCGTACAGCCGATGGGTCTGCTCAGGGTTGGCACGGGCCGTACGGGCGGCCATGTGCTCCAGCGGATACGTGGCCAGGACGGTGCGGCCCGCGCCCGTCTCGTACCGCAGGAGCGCCGGGCGGCCGTGCGCGTCGGTGGCGACGACCCGTGCGCCGTCCGGGACGACCGGCAGATAGGCGCGGCTGTCCTCGTTGCCCGCGACCGGGAACGTCAGCACCTCGCCGGCCGCGATCGAACCGAAGTCCTCGGTGAAGGTCATCTCCAGGACGTCGTCCTCGATGGGCTCGGCGACACCGTAGGACAGCTGGAGCTCCACCCCGAACAGCCCGTCGAGGTCATGGAACCAGGGGCCGCGCGTCGTCGGGTACTCGCCCGAGCAGAAGGACAGGTAGACCGTGGCCCCCTCCCTCGCCCGCTGCTCCAGCGCACGGCGGGTGCGGGTGGTCAGCTGCCGGGTCGACGGCAGCAGATACAGCGAGGCGTCCTGCGGCAGCCCGTCGGCCTCCCGGGCGAACGCCACCGGCAGGTCCGCGCCGCGCGCCGCCACATAGCCCTGGTGCAGCGAAGTGAAGATCAGCGGGCGGTCGGCGGGCCGGCTGTAGGGGTAGCCGCGCTCCAGGAAGGCGGGCACGACGAGGGCCGCGTCCGCGTCGGTACGGCGGCAGCGCGGGAAGTCGACCTGCTCCAGGACCTTCGCGAAGGCGGCCAGTTCACGCAGCGGCTCCTTCGGACGCCCGGCGCTGTCGGTGATCCCGAAGTGCATCTCGAAGGGGTGGTGGTCGTAGGGCGACTGCTCCCACAGGTCGTCGTAGTCCGTGTTGTTCCAGGCCATCCAGCCGGTGGCCCCGCCCAGCAGCGAGTTGTGCAGCGTCTGCCGGTAGAAGATGCCGGCGTTCGCGGCCGAGACCGTGTCCGTGGAGAGCCCGAACTCCTCCAGGACGACCGGCTGACCCGTGACGGCGGCCAGCTCGCACTCGAACGCGGCCCGGTAGTGCTGACGCGGCCGGTCCGTGTCGGAGCGGTAGACGTGCGGCCCCACGAAGTCGACGTACTCGGCGGTCTCCCGAAGCGAGAAGCCGTTGTCGCGGCCCGTCACCTCGATGCCCCAGGCGCCGTCGCCGAGCGACACCGGCTGGGTGCCGCCCGCCGCACGCACCGCGTCGCACATGAACTGCGCCCAGGCGGTGACGACGTCGCTCGACGGCGGGTCGAGCTGGTAGATCCGTCCGTAGCCGGGCATCTCGTTGGTGATCAGCCAGCCCGTGACCGCAGGGTGGTCCTTGAAGCGGCGTGTCATCTGGGAGACGAACCACGCCTGCCGGCCGACGAGCCACACGTCCTCGTACAGATCACGGTCACCGCGCCAGGCCGGATCCCAGTTCTCGCCCGACATGTGACCGACGATGAACGTGGGGACCGTGCCCATGCCCAGCTCGTGGTGCGCGTCCAGGAAGTCACGGAACCGGTCGCAGAGTTCCTCGTCGATCCGTCCCGGCTCCGGGTGGAAGTCGGGCCAGTAGAAGAACGACCGGGTCATGTTCAGCCCGTGCTCCCGGAGTACGGCCAGCTCCTCGCGCACCGTCTTCGGCTCGTAGTTCCGCCACATCAGCGGACCGCCGGTGCGGGACCAGAAGTTGGTGCCGAGCCACGGGAGGACGGCGGAGTCGTGGGTGAGCTGGGCGCTGTGGCGTCGCATGGTGTTCTGGTCCTCTTCGGTGTGCGGGGGGTGCGGGGCGGTTCGGCGGTTCAGTCCGGGGAGGTCAGCGGGCCGGTCGACTCCCGTACGACGAGACGTGGGCGGCCGTCGAGCACGGGTGGGGGCACGTCCTCCCCGCAGCCGGCGAGCAGCGTGCGGGCGGCGGCGGCGCCGACGCGCTGCACCTGCTGGTCGACGGTGGTGAGCCGGGGGTGCACCCAGCGGCCGAGCGAGAGGTTGTCGTAACCGACCACCGACAGGTCGCCCGGCACCCGGAGCCCGGCGCGCTGCGCCGTGCCGATGCCGCAGACGGCCATGGAGTCGTTGGGGAACACGAGGGCCGTCGGCCGGCCGGGCAGGGCGAGCAGTTCCTCGGTGACGGCGACGGCGGCCTGCTCGGTGAAGTCGCTGTGCCGTACGGCGACCGGCGCCAGTTCCGCCTCGGCGAGGGCTTCCTCGAAGGCATGCAACCTCAGCCGGGTGTGCAGGAGTTCGGAAGGCCCCGCGATATAGGCGACGCGCCGGTGACCGAGCTCCAGCAGATGGGCCACGGCCTCCTTTATGCCCGCACCCTGCTGCCCGAGCCCTACCCGGGGCACGGGCGATCCGGCGTCGGGGGCGCCCAGCAGCACGGCGGGCAGTCCGAGGCCGCGCAGCAGCTCCGGACGCGGGTCGTCGGCGCGGGCGTCGGTCAGCACGGCGCCGTCTATACGGCCCTCCGCGACCAGCCGCTCGTACAGCGCGTTCTCCTGGGCCATGTCGGCGACCAGGTGGAGCAGCAGACCGTAGCCACGCGGCGCGAGTTCGCCCTCCAGACCGGTGATCAGCTCACTGAAGTGCGGGTCGGAGCCGAGCACATCGGTGGGCCGCCGGACGACGAGCGCGATCGTGCGCGTACGGGCCCGGCGCAGCGCCGTCGCGGAGGCACTCGGGGACCAGCCCAGCTCGGTGGCCGCGTCCAGGACCCGGCGGCGGGTGGCCTCCGAGATCCGGCCGGTGCCGTTGACGGCCTGGGAGACCGCGGCGGTGGACACACCCGCCGCCGCGGCCACGGCCTTGATGGTGGGGCGCACGGCGGTACGCCCTTCGAGAGGCTTGTTCACATCTTCACCGCTCCGCTGACGAGAGCCTGCTGCATCCGCTTCTGGAGCACGGTGTAGACCACCCAGACCGGGACCAGGGTCAGCACCGTGCCCGCCGTAAGGATGCCGTAGTCCGTACCCGTCAGGGACTTGAGCGTGGGCAGGGCGACCTGCACGGTCCGCAGGTCCGGGTCGGGGCCGATGATGACGAGAGAGTAGAGGTACTCGTTCCAGAAGGTCAGGAAGTTCAGCAGCAGGATCGTCGCGATCCCCGGCATGCACATCGGTGTGTAGACGTGCCGCAGGACGGCGAAGGTGGACGCCCCGTCGATGCGCGCCGCCTCCTCCATCTCACGCGGGATGGTCCGCATGAACTGCACCAGGATGACGACGGAGAGCGGCATCGCCGTGGCGGGCAGGAACAGCACCATGAACGCGCGGGTGTGGAACAGGCCGGTGGCCGCCGCGAGCAGGAACGTCGGGAAGAGCGCGGCGAACGTGGGGATCAGGAAGCCCAGCGAGAACACCCGCTCCACCAGGGCCCCGAGGCGCCCCTCGGTACGGGCGATGGCGAAGGCCGCCGGTATCGCGAGCCCCAGCGTGAGCACCAGCGCCAGCACCGTGACCAGCATCGAGTTGATGATCGCCGGCCCGAGGTGCGCCGAGGAGAACGACTCGGTGAAGTTGGCGGTGGAGAGGGAGGTCGGCAGGGAGAACGGGCTTCCGAAGATCTGGTCGTTCGTCTTGAACGCCGAGACCAGCAGGTAGTAGAGGGGGACGACCAGCAGCACCATGTACAGCCACGCGAAGATGTGCGCCGGCAGCCAGGACCTTCCGAACTTCATGGGACCAGCTCCGATCAGTAGTTCTGGCGGAAGACACGACGGATGGCCAGCAGCCCGGCCAGGCCGACCAGGAAGAGGACCACACCGACGGTCTGGCTGTAGCCGAGATCGGCCGCGATGAACGCCTTCTGGTAGACGAGGAAGGACAACGTCGTGGACGAGCTCCCCGGCCCGCCCTGGGTCAGCAGCAGCACGTTCTGCGCGGAGCCGAACAGCGTCCAGAGGAACTGGAGCATCGTCACGACGCCCACGAAGTCACGTATGACGGGGAAGTGGATGCGCCACATGGCGCGCCAGTGCCCGGCGCCGTCGAGCTGCGCGGCCTCACTGATCTCGTCCGGGACGCTGCCGAGCCGGGCCGCGAACAGCACGGCGGTGAACCCGATGCCGCTCCACACGTCGAGGAGGATGAGCGAGCCGAGCGCGGTGGAGGGCGAGGCGAGCCAGGCGTCGGTCAGCGAGCCGAGACCGGCCTTGTCCAGGGCACCGTTGAGCAGGCCGTCCGGTGAGAGGACCGCGTAGAACACCATCGCCTTGGCGGGGGTGGAGATCAGCCCGGGGATGAAGAGCAGATATCGCAGGACGCGGTGGCCCGGCGGTTTCTGGGCGACGTAGTACCCGAGCATGTACGCGCCGATGATCATCAGGGGCACGGCCACGGCGAGCTGTACGGCGGTGTTCTGCACCGCGTCCCAGAAGACCGGGTCGTCAAGGACGGCGCGGACGTTGCCGGTGCCGGCGAAGGAGACAGGCTGGAGCATGCCGGGCCAGTGCAGGACGGCGATCACGAAGATGGCGACCAGCGGGCCGACCATGAAGACGAGGTACCAGACCAGCGCGGGCACGGCGAGGATGACCCCGCCCTGGGTGCGGCGCTTCGTGGTGGAGACGGGCGTCGGGGGAGTGGCCGGTCCGCGGACCGAGGCGCCGCCCGGGGCGGACGAGAGCATCGTCATAGCAGGACTCGCAGAGGCTCGGGCGCGCGGATCAGGCCGTGCGGTAGGCGGATTCCAGGGCGGAGCGCACGGAGGCCGCGCTCGTTCCCCGGGTGAAGGCGGTGCTGGTCGCGGTGATCAGCGGCTGGGTGGCGGTCGGGGGGACGTACAGATCGGGCAGGAGCACCTGGCCGACCCGGTCGCCGAGCTGCTGGGCCTTCGCCACGAGCGGGAAGTCCTTGCTGACCGTGTCGGTGACCAGCGCCATGTCCCGGCCGCTCTCGGTGATGAAGCGCGACACCACGTCGGGGCGGTACATGAAGCGGAGGAACTTCTCGACGGACGACAGCTTCTTGACGCCGTTGGGGCTGATCCAGAAGCCGATGAGGGTGTACGAGCGCAGGATGGTCGGGTTGTCGTGCGCGGCGCCCGGCGCGAGGGGCCAGCCTCCGATCTCGGTGTGCCCGGCCGCCTTGGCCGGGACCTTGGCCAGGGCGGAGGACATCGCGGACTGGATGGCCGCCGCCTCCGTGTTGTACTGCGTGGTCATCGTGTCGGAGGTCAGCCCCTGCGCCTTGTCGGCGAAGACCCCGGCGTCCCGCAGGGTCACGAAGTAGTCGATGCCCGCGCGCGCCCCCCGGCTGCCGCTGAAGTCCCCGGTCGTGTAGACCTGCCGGGCCTCCTCGGGGGTGAGGAAGGTCTGGACGATCTGGGCGAGCAGCTTCTGCCCCGTCCAGTCGTTGCCGCCGACGGTGACCGGCGCGATGCCCTTGGCCCGCAGCTTCCGGGCGGCGCCGATGAGCTGGTCCCCAGTGGTGGGGACGGAGCCGACGCCGGCCCGGTCGAGCAGATGGGTGTTGAAGGCGACGGGCCAGTTGGTGGCGAAGTACGGGAAGGCGCGGAGCCTGCCCTTGTCGTCGGTCCACTCCGTCAGTGCGGCGGGCAGGACGCGGCCGCGCAGACCCCAGTCGTCGAGATAGCCCTTGACGTCGACGGTGGCACCGACATCGGTCCAGGCGAGCGTCTTGTCGTACAGGTTGACCATGACCACGTCCGGCTCCTTGCGGGCCAGACGCGAGGTCTCGTACACCTGGGGGAGGTCGTCGCCGTTGACGAGGTTCTTGACCCGGATGTCCGGGTTCTCCTTCTCGAAGGCCTTGACGACGGCGGTGTAGGTGGCGGAGCCCGGCGCGGTGGTTCCGAGCTGGGTGTGGACGAGGAGCGTGCCGGGGTCGGAATCGGCCGAGGCGAGCGTGGAGCAGCCGGACATTGCGGGCAGCGCGGTAGCGGCGGCGAGGCCGGAACCAGCGGCTAGGAAACCGCGCCGACTCAGGGGTGAGCGCACAGCGGGATGTCTCCAACCAGGACGTTGACCAGGGTGGTTAATCGATGTACCAGCAGGTTGCGAGAAACTTAGAGCCGCGCGAATGAATGGTCAACCCCCGGTTGCACATGCTGGAAGAGCCGACATTTCGGGCGGGAGTGAGGTGCCGGTCCTGGTACGGGTATTGCTCCGAAGATCGTTCTGTTGGAGGCTGAGACATGCAGAATCTGCCGACCTTCGTCCTCGTCCATGGCGCCTTCGCGAATTCGTTCTCGTTTGCGCCTCTGCAAGCCGAACTCGCCCTGCTGGGGCACCGCTCGGTCGCGGTCGACCTTCCCGGGCACGGGTTCGAGGCGACCTTCCCCCCGGCCTACCAGGCCCCTCAGGAGCTGGACGCCCTCTCCGCGGAACCGGGGAGCATCAAGGGAGTCACGCTCGCGGACAACGCCGCCCGCGTGATCGAAGCCCTCGAACGGGCCAAGCGGAACGGCCCCACCATCCTCGTCGCCCACAGCAGGGGCGGCATCACCGTCACCGCCGTCGCCAACGCCCGGCCCGAGCTGGTCGACCGGATCGTCTACGTCTCCGCCTGGTGCCCCGTCGATCTGGACGTGGCCGGCTACTACGCCGAGCCGGAGATGGCGGATGTCGACCCGGGGACCCTGGCTCCCGCTCTCGTCGGGAACCCGGCCGAACTGGGCCTCCTGCGGGTCAATTTCCGCACCGCCGACCCGGTGGCGCTCGCCGCGTTCAGGCAGGCGTTCGCCGCCGACCTCGCCGATGACGAGTTCCGGACCTTCCTGAACACCTTCCAGCCCGACGAGAACCTCGACGCCGGTACGTCCGCCGACCGGGCACAGGCCGCGACCTGGGGCCGGATTCCGAAGACGTATGTGCGCCTGGCCGCCGATGCCAGCGTTCCGCCCGCCGTGCAGGACCGCATGATTCGCGAAGCCGACGCGCTCACACCGGACAATCCCTTCGACGTCCGGACACTCGAGGGGAGTCACCTGCGCTGGCTCGTCCACCCGAAGCCTGCCGCCGCGCTGCTCGCGGGCCTCGCGGCGCACTGACACCCCGCCGGGCCGGGCTCGGATGCGCCCTCGGTCAGGCGGTCAGGCGGGGAAGCGCCCGGCCTTGACGGCGGCGACGAAGGAGGACCAGCCTGCTGCCGGGATCAGGAGGGCGGGCCCCTGGGGCGACTTGGAGTCACGGACGGGGACGCCGTCGGGGTGGCCGTCCAGGACCTCTAGGCAGCTGCCGCCTTCGTTGCCGCTGTAGGTGGACTTGCGCCAGCCGGTCAGTGCGGAGGCGTCGGGGAGGGTGCGGTCAGTCACGGTATCCGTAGTCCTTTGCGGTCGACCTCATGAAGGCCAATGTCTCCTTGAGCGGCATTGCATCGCCCAGCGCAACATCGTCCGACCCAGCACCTGCTCGGCAACACGAGGGTGGTCATTGAGGGCGACCGCGCGCAGAGTCTCAGCTACATGCGGGCCCACCACGTGGGGATCGGCAGCATGCAGGGCAAGTTCTTCGAGTGCATGGGCGAGTACGACGACCGGTGGGTGCGTACGGAGTCCGGCTGGCGGCTGAACCACCGGGACTTCGACATGAGGATCCGGATCGGAGACTTCGGGGTGCTCCGGCCGGCCGGCGATCCGTTCTGCTGACAGGCCGGGGGGTGCCTCTATGTCGTTCGTCAATCCCGCGCTGTCGGTTTTAGGGGTGCCGGTCCCGTTTATGCGGCGAGGGTGACGGCGGGGGTTCGGGA
>NZ_JBIWKH010000013.1:66765-305983 GCF_044765585.1 Streptomyces sp. NPDC102441 | reverse complement strand
CGGTTACATTCCGAACCCGGAAGCTAAGCCTTTCAGCGCCGATGGTACTGCAGGGGGGACCCTGTGGGAGAGTAGGACGCCGCCGAACTATTATTCCGGACTAGCCCCGTGCCCTTGTGGCACGGGGCTTTTCTGCGTTCACCGCCTCCACCCCACCCCTGTGCACCCGAGCTCGGAGACTGAGGGTAAGGTCAGGGGCATCATTGGCACGTTCTTCACAGGAGGCCCCCGGGTGGAGGTCCAGGAGACTCGAGTTCAGACGGACCGAGTACTCACCATCCCCAACATCCTCAGCATGGCTCGCCTCGTCGGCGTACCGCTCTTCCTGTGGCTGATTCTTCGCCCCGTGTTCGGCGGGTCCAACAGCGACGGCTGGGCCCTGCTGGTCCTGATGCTGAGCGGAGTCAGTGACTACCTCGACGGCAAGCTCGCCCGCCGGTGGAATCAGATCAGCAGCCTCGGCCGGTTCCTGGACCCGGCCGCCGACCGTCTCTACATTCTCTCGACCCTCGTCGGGCTCACCTGGCGGGAGATCCTGCCACTCTGGCTGACCGCGGCTCTCCTCGCCCGGGAACTGATGCTCCTTGTCATGGTGGGAATCCTGCGGCGGCACGGCTACCCGCCGCCGCAGGTGAACTTCCTAGGGAAAGCTGCAACGTTCAACCTGATGTACGCCTTCCCCTTGTTGCTGCTCAGCGACGGAAGTGGTTGGCTTGCTTCGCTGGGCACCATTTTCGGATGGGCGTTCGCTGGGTGGGGTACAACCCTCTACTGGTGGGCAGGGATCCTCTATGTGGTCCAGGTCCGCCGTCTGGTCAAGGCGGATAAAGTAGCCGATTAGCTCGTTGATGTGGAGCCGCGCAGTGCCGCCGGCCCGCACCGGATGCTGTGGTGGTGCCCCGACGGGTGAAGTCGGCTAGACCGTCGTCTCTTCAAGGAGGACGTTTCCGACATGAAGGCCGTCGTGATGGCAGGCGGTGAAGGCACCCGCCTTCGCCCCATGACCTCAAGCATGCCCAAGCCGCTCCTGCCCGTGGCCAATCGGCCGATCATGGAGCATGTGCTGCGGCTGCTCAAACGGCATGGGCTCAACGAGACAGTCGTTACCGTCCAGTTTCTCGCCTCTCTCGTCAAGAATTACTTCGGCGACGGCGAGGAGCTCGGGATGGAGCTCAGCTATGCCAATGAGGAGAAGCCACTCGGTACCGCAGGAAGCGTGAAGAACGCCGAGGAAGCCCTGAAGGACGACACCTTCCTGGTGATTTCCGGCGACGCCCTCACCGACTTCGATCTCACGGACCTCATCGCATTCCACAAGGAGAAAGGCGCACTCGTCACGGTGTGCCTCACGCGGGTCCCGAATCCTCTTGAGTTCGGGATCACGATCGTGGACGAAGACGGAAAAGTGGAACGCTTCCTGGAGAAGCCGACCTGGGGCCAGGTCTTCTCGGACACGGTGAACACAGGCATCTACGTCATGGAGCCCGAGGTCTTCGACTACGTCCAGGCCGACACCTCCGTGGACTGGTCCGGTGATGTGTTCCCCCAGCTCATGAAGGAAGGCAAGCTCATCTGCGGCTACATCGCAGAGGGCTACTGGGAGGACGTGGGCACGCACGAGAGCTATGTGAAGGCCCAGGCCGATGTGCTGGAGCGCAAGGTCGACGTGGAGCTGGACGGGTTCGAGATCTCGCCCGGGGTCTGGGTGGCGGAAGGCGCCGAGGTCCATCCCGACGCCGTGCTGCGGGGGCCGCTGTACATCGGTGACTACGCCAAGATCGAAGCCGGCGCCGAGATCCGTGAACACACCGTCATCGGATCGAACGTCGTCGTGAAGTCGGGCGCCTTCCTGCACCGGGCGGTCGTCCACGACAACGTGTACATCGGGGAGCAGAGCAATCTGCGCGGCTGCGTGATCGGCAAGAACACCGACATCATGCGGGCGTCGCGCATCGAGGACGGCGCCGTGATCGGCGACGAGTGCCTGGTCGGTGAGGAATCGATCATTCAGGGCAATGTCCGCGTCTACCCGTTCAAGACCATCGAAGCCGGTGCCTTCGTCAACACCTCGGTGATCTGGGAGTCGCGGGGACAGGCGCATCTCTTCGGCGCCCGTGGTGTCTCGGGGATCCTGAACGTCGAGATCACCCCGGAGCTCGCGGTCCGGCTCGCCGGCGCGTACGCGACGACCCTGAAGAAGGGTGCGACCGTCACCACGGCCCGTGACCACTCCCGTGGTGCGCGCGCACTGAAGAGAGCGGTCATCTCGGCCCTCCAGGCCAGCGCCATCGATGTCCGCGACCTGGAGAACGTGCCGCTGCCGGTCGCCCGCCAGCAGACCGCGCGGGGCAGCGCCGGCGGAATCATGATCCGTACGTCTCCGGGGGTGCCCGACTCGGTCGACATCATGTTCTTCGACGAGCGGGGAGCCGATCTCTCCCAGGCACGTCAGAAGAAGCTGGACCGCGTCTACGCCCGTCAGGAATTCCGCCGGGCCTTCCCCGGGGAGATCGGCGACCTCCACTTCCCGTCGAGCGTCTTCGACTCCTACACCGGCTCTCTGCTCCGTAACGTCGACACGAGTGGCATCGCCGACGCGGGCCTCAAGGTGGTCGTGGACGCCTCCAACGGCAGTGCCGGGCTTGTTCTGCCGAGCCTGCTCGGACGACTCGGTGTGGACGCGCTGACGATCAACCCGGGGCTCGACGAGTCCCGCCCCACCGAGTCCGCCGAGTCGCGGCGGGCCGGCCTGGTGCGCCTCGGCGAGATCGTGTCGTCAGCGCGGGCCGCCTTCGGCGTTCGCTTCGACCCCGTCGGTGAACGGCTGTCCCTCGTGGACGAGCGGGGCCGCATCATCGAGGACGACCGGGCACTGCTGGTCATGCTCGACCTCGTCGCGGCCGAGCGGAGGAGCGGCCGTGTGGCCCTGCCGGTGACGACGACCCGCGTCGCCGAACAGGTCGCGGCCTATCACGGCACGCAGGTGGAGTGGACGACCACGTCCCCCGACGACCTGACGCGGGTGGGCCGCGAGGACACCACGATCTTCGGAGGTGACGGCCGTGGCGGCTTCATCATTCCCGAGTTCAGCAGTGTCTTCGACGGTGCGGCCGCCTTCGTCAGGCTCATCGGCCTCGTGGCCAGGACGCAGCTCACCCTCAGCCAGATCGATGCCCGGATCCCACGTGCCCATGTGCTGCGCCGGGACCTCGCCACCCCGTGGGCGGTCAAGGGGCTCGTCATGCGGCGGGTCGTGGAGGCGGCGGGGGAGCGCAGCGTGGACACCACCGACGGTGTCCGCGTGGTCGAGACCGACGGCCGTTGGGTGATGGTGCTTCCCGACCGTGCGGAAGCGGTCACGCACCTGTGGGCCGAGGGTCCCGACGACGCCTCCGCCCAGGCGTTGCTCGACGAGTGGGCGGCGGTCGTGGACAGCGCCGGCGACTGAGCAGGTGACCGTCGGTCCGCAAGCCGCACGCAGCACACGGCTCGCGGACCGACGGTGGGGCCATTCGGCGGCAGCAGGCATGACGTGCGACGATGTGCGGCATGTCGCAGCCGCCCCCCGATCGGAGTAGCGCCCCGCCGCGTCCGCGCCCCGACGCGTCCATGTCGCTGCTGACCACGGTGATGGAACACAGCCTCGACGAGGGCTACGCCGAAGCCTCGGAACGGCGACGCGCCGAGGGCCGCGACGGGATGCCGCGCACCCTCAAGGCGAAGCTGGGTCTCGCCGCAGGTCTGGTGCTCGCGGCTCTCGTGGTGACGCTCGGTGCGGCGGAGGCGCAGGTCGCCGCTCCCGTCGTGGCCAAGGAACGCGAGGAGCTCATCGACCGGGTGAACGCCGAGACCTCCACGGCGGACACGCTCGAGGCGGATGTCGACAAGCTGCGCAAGGACGTCGGCGAGCGGCAGCGCAAGGCGCTCCAGAAGCACGGCGGCGACCAGGGCGGCCTGGTGGCGTTGCTGTCCGGGGCAACCGCTGTCCAAGGCCCCGGCATCAAGCTGGTCGTGGACGACGCCGAGGACACGGACCAGGGCGGTGGCGGCCCTCGTGAGTCCACCGGTTTCGCCGACACCGGGCGGGTACGCGACCGGGACATGCAGCGTGTGGTCAACGGCCTGTGGCAGTCGGGTGCCGAAGCGATCGCCATCAACGGGCAGCGGTTGACCGCCCTCTCCGCGATCCGCGCGGCGGGCGACGCCATACTGGTCGACAACAGGCCGCTCGTGCCGCCGTACACGGTGCAGGCGGTGGGGGACGGCAGGAAGCTCGTCGCGGCCTTCCAGGACAGTGCGGACGGCCAGTATCTTCAGGCACTGCACGAGAGCTTCGACATCCGCACCAGCATCTCCGAGCAGGAGGAGGTGCGCCTTCCGGCCGCGCCCAGCCTGATCGTACGTACAGCAGAGCCTCAGGCCGCAGACACGGGCAGTGGTGCGGCAGACACAGGGAAGGGCACATCGTGATCGCCGTACTGGGCCTCGTCGTGGGAGTCGTGGTCGGACTGTTGGTCCGGCCCGAAGTGCCGGCGGTGGTCGAGCCCTATCTGCCGATCGCAGTGGTGGCCGCGCTCGACGCCGTCTTCGGCGGGCTGAGGGCCATGCTCGACGGAATCTTCGTGGACAAGGTCTTCGTCGTGTCGTTCCTGTCGAACGTCGTGGTGGCCGCGCTGATCGTCTTCCTCGGCGACAAACTGGGCGTCGGGGCCCAGCTCTCCACCGGTGTGGTGGTCGTGCTCGGCATCCGGATCTTCTCCAACGCCGCGGCCATCCGCCGGCACGTCTTCCGGGCGTGAGGCCGATGAGTAACGAACAGAACCCGGGCGACGCACAGCAGCCGGACAACGCACGCCGGCCCGGCAGCGGGGATCCCGCCGGCGCGCTCCCGGCCGAAGCGTCCGGGCCCGCTCCGACTCCGCCGGCCCGGTCCGAGGAGGCCTCGGGGCGCCAGCGGCTGCGGGCAGGCCTCTGGCCGCCCAGGGTGAGCAGGGCCCAACTGATCGTGGCGCTCCTGCTGTTCGTCCTCGGCCTGGGGCTGGCCATCCAGGTCAGGTCGAACAGCGACAACAGCGCCCTGCGTGGGGCCCGCCAGGAGGACCTGGTCCGCATCCTCGACGAGCTGGACAACCGCACCCAGCGCCTGGAGGACGAGAAGCAGCGCCTCGACGACCAGCGCACGGAACTGGAGAACAGCTCCGACCAGGCGGAGGAGGCCCGCAAACAGACGCTCGAGAAGGAGCGGCAGCTGGGTGTGCTGGCGGGCACCGTCGCCGCACACGGCCCCGGCATCACTCTGACCATCAGCGATCCGGGTGGCGCCGTGGAGGCCGACATGCTCCTCGACACCATCCAGGAGCTGCGCGCCGCGGGCGCCGAAGCCATCGAGATCAACGGTGTGCGGGTCGTGGCGAACACATACTTCTCCGGTGACGGGGGAGAGTTGAGGGTCGACGGCCGGAAGGTCGAGTCTCCCTACGAGTTCAAGGTCATCGGTAAGCCACAGGACCTGGAGCCGGCTCTGAACATTCCCGGTGGGGTCGTGCAGACGCTCGAGAAGGAGCAGGCCACGGCCGAGGTGGCGCGTGCCGACGACATCGTCGTGGACGCCGTGCGGCCCGCGAAGCAGCCTGATCACGCTCGGTCGTCGCCACAGTGAGGCGGCGGTGTGCTGTGCTCGAAGGACACGGGCGCCAGGTTGCGGGGGGTCGGCGCAACGGATCGGTGACGCGTGGTGGAAACTGTCGGGTGGATACGGACGTTGTGAGGATGTCCGGGTCGGCAGGTGTGTTCATTCAGGGTTCGTCCTGCCCCACGGGCGGGTCTATTTCGGTCAAGGGGAAACGCCCGTGAAGTTGTTTGCGAAGTTGTTCGGAAAGAGCGCCCGCGAGGACAGCAACAGCGCTGCCCGCCACCGCGCTCCGCGTCAGAGCGCCGAGGAGCAGGGCTCGGAGCGCCCGCTCTTCCGCGACGAGGTCCAGGGAGGCACCGGCGGGTCCGGCGCGTCGTCCGTTGACCCCGGAGGTGCAGGGCGCATAGGTTTCGGTGAACCATCGACCTCGAGTACGGGTGGAGGGTCCGCCCCCGCTCCGGAGGGCTCGTCCATGCCGGTTTGTACGAGGTGCGGGCATCGCAATGCCGAGGCCAGCCGTTTCTGTTCCAACTGCGGCGCGCCGCTGAGGGGCGGAGTGCCCGAGCGTGCCTCCGAGACGACCTCGACCATCTCGATCTCCGGTATCGAGGCGTACGAGGCAGAGGCGACAGGCCAGACGGCGGTTCCCTCGCTCTCCCCGGAGGCTCAGGCCGCAGTCGACGCCCTGCCGGCGGGTTCCGCACTACTGGTGGTGCGACGCGGACCGAACTCCGGCAGCCGCTTCCTGCTGGACGGCGACCTGACGACGGCCGGCCGCCACCCGCAGAGCGACATCTTCCTCGACGATGTGACCGTGTCGCGGCGTCATGTGGAGTTCCGCAGGAACGCGGACGGTAGTTTCACCGTGGGCGACGTCGGCAGTCTCAACGGCACCTACGTCAACCGTGAGCGCATCGATTCCGTCGCGCTGACCAACGGCGACGAGGTCCAGATCGGAAAGTACCGACTGGTCTTCTACGCGAGCCAGCGGGGCGTGTGACCCTCCCCCGGACGTAGTCCGGGGGGACCCCCAGGAAGGTCCATGCTGCGAACACCGACAGGCGGTGCCGGTCACGGCACCGCCGCCGCGGGCGAGCGCGCGATGAGCATCGGCACGGTGCTTCTGCAACTGCGCGACGAATTTCCCGAAGTCACCATCTCCAAGATCCGCTTCCTGGAGGCGGAAGGGCTCATCGAACCCAGGAGGACGCCGTCGGGCTACCGGAAGTTCAGCCCTGCCGACGTCGAACGGCTGGCGCAGGTCCTGCGCATGCAGCGCGACCACTACCTGCCGCTCAAGGTCATCCGTGAGCACCTGGAGGCCCTGGCACGCGGTGAGCAGGTGGCGCTGCCGTCTGGCGGCGGACAGGGCGATCCTGCCGACGTCCTGGGGGACCATGCCCTGGGGCGGGCCACCGCCACCCGTATCGGACGCTCCGAGCTCCTGGCCGCCACCGAGGCCACGGAGGAGCAGCTCGACGAGTGGGAGTCGTACGGGCTGATCGTGCCCGCCAACGGCGGGAGCTACGACGCCGAGGCGGTGACGGTGGCACGGCTCGTGGCGGACCTGCGCAGATTCGGTCTCGAACCGCGGCATCTGAGGGCCGTCAAGGCGGCCGCAGAGCGTGAGGCGGGGCTGGTCGAGCAGGTGGTCGCACCCCTGCGCCGGCACCGGAACCCGCAGACCAGGGCGCATGCGGAGGCCACCGCGAGGGAGCTCGCGGATCTCTCCGTCCGGCTTCATGCCGCGCTCGTACAGACCGCTCTGAGGGCAAGCTTCCACTGAGGGCGGAGGAGCCCGACTATCCAAACATGGCGGGCACGTCCTAGGGTTGCTGTGTGAACGAGCTCGACGTTGTGGGTGTCCGGGTGGAAATGCCCTCCAACCAACCGATCGTGCTCCTGCGTGAAGTGGGAGGCGACCGGTATCTCCCTATTTGGATCGGCCCTGGGGAAGCGACCGCGATCGCCTTCGCCCAGCAGGGCATGGCTCCGGCCAGGCCGCTGACCCATGATCTCTTCAAGGATGTGCTCGAGGCCGTGGGCCAGGAGCTCACCGAGGTCCGCATCACGGACCTGCGTGAAGGGGTTTTCTACGCGGAGCTGGTCTTCGCCAGCGGGGTCGAGGTGAGCGCGCGGCCGTCCGACGCCATAGCGCTCGCCCTGCGCACCGGCACGCCGATCTACGGCAGTGACGGGGTGCTGGACGACGCGGGCATCGCCATCCCGGACGAGCAGGAGGACGAGGTGGAGAAGTTCCGCGAGTTCCTCGATCAGATCTCGCCGGAGGACTTCGGGACCAACAGCCAGTGACCGTCCATGGAGGCGGTGTCAGCGCATCCGACAAGCCGTTCCCGTAAATCAGTCACGGGAAACCACCCTCAGGGTGATTATCACTCGGCGTGCCGAGTGTGGCGATCGTTGACGCACCCCTGGTGACTGCCTACCTTCGAGGTGGCAGGTCAAGGACGGAGGTCGGCGTGAGAAGCAGCGGCGACGGTACGGCTGCGGGTGGGCCGTACCGGCAGCACGGCAGTGCGGCCGACCACTCCATCAGACAGCCGGTTCAGCCGGCGGTGGTGGCAGCGGACGGTGCGGCAGTGGCAGGGGACATCGGCTATCGGGGGCCCACAGCGTGCGCGGCGGCCGGGATCACCTATCGACAGCTCGACTACTGGGCGCGTACGGGACTGGTGGAACCGAGCGTACGTCCGGCGTACGGGTCCGGGACACAGCGTCTCTACAGTTTCCGGGACGTGGTTCTCCTCAAGATCGTCAAGCGGTTCCTGGACACGGGCGTCGCTCTGCAGAACATCCGGACCACCGTTCAGCACCTCAGGGCGCGTGGTTTCACGGATCTCGAGCGGATGACCCTGATGAGTGACGGAGCGACGGTCTACGAATGCTCCTCGCCCGACGAGGTCGTGAATCTGCTCCAGGGCGGCCAGGGCGTCTTCGGTATCGCCGTCGGTGTCGTCTGGCGGGATGTCGACGCGGCGTTGTCCCAGCTCCACGGTGAGCGCGTCGACACGGGGGAGACCCTGATCGGTCACAACCCCGCCGACGAACTGGCGCGGCGGCGCAATCGCGCCGGCTGAGGCGCCGGGGCGGCAGGGCGCGTCGCGTGCGCCGGGCGGGACGGTTGTCAGTGGCGTAAGGCAGCATCGGTCCATGTGAGAGCAGCCCCCACCATCCTGCATCTGGACATGGATGCCTTCTACGCCTCTGCGGAGCAGGCGGCGAAGCCGAGCCTGCGCGGCAAGCCCGTGGTGGTGGGCGGTCTGGGAATGCGCGGCGTGGTCGCCACCGCGTCGTACGAGGCGAGGCTTCTCGGCGTGCATTCGGCGATGCCGATGGCACAGGCGAGGCGGCTCGCGCCCAACGCGGCGTATCTGGTCCCGCGTTTCGCGCTCTACCGGACGGTGAGCGACCAGGTGATGGAGCTGCTCGGACGGATGTCCCCGCTCGTCGAGCCGCTCAGCCTGGACGAGGCCTTCGTCGACCTGGAGGCCGGCGGGGTCGCCGACGACGCGGCGTCGGCGCGTGCGGTCGGCGGGCAACTGCGCACCGTGATCAGAGCGGTCACCGGGCTCAGTGGTTCCGTCGGCCTGGCCGGTTCCAAGATGCTGGCCAAGATCGCCTCCGAGGAGGCGAAACCGGACGGACTGCTGCTGATCGAGCCCGGCACCGAGCGTGAGCTCCTGGCACCCATGTCCGTGCGCATCCTCCCTGGTGTGGGGCCGGCCACCGGCGACCATCTCCGGCGCGCCGGGATGACTCTCGTCAGTCATCTGGCCGAGGCCGGAGAGGCCGAGCTCGTGCGGCTGCTGGGCAAGGCGCACGGGGTCGCGCTCCACCGCATGGCGCAGGGTTACGACGACCGTCCCGTCGTCGCCGAGAGGGACGCCAAGTCCGTGTCGGTCGAGGACACCTTCGACGTGGACCTGCACGACCGCGTGCGCGTCAGGGCGGAGGTGGAGCGGCTCGCGGACCGGTGCGTGCAGCGCCTGCGGGGTGCCGGCCGGTCCGGGCGCACCGTCGTCCTCAAGGTGCGCCGCTACGACTTCTCGACGCTCACCAGGTCCGAGACGCTGCGCGGCCCCACCGACGACCCCACGGTGGTCAGGGAGGCCGCCGCACGGCTTCTGGAGGCCGTGGACACGACCGGTGGCGTCCGACTGCTCGGAGTCGGCGTCACGGGGCTGGCGGACTTCACACAGGAGGATCTGTTCGCGCAGGCCGCCGACGCGGAGCACGCCGCAGAGGAATCAGCCGCGGCCGCGGCCGCCGACGCCGCCGACGAGCCGGAGCGCCCGGTGGAGGAGGCGTCAGCTCCGGATGCCCGTGAGAGTGAGGAGCAGCTCGCCGCGCGGCGATGGCCCGCCGGGCACGACGTACGTCACGACGTCCACGGTCACGGCTGGGTGCAGGGCAGTGGCGTCGGCCGTGTCACTGTGCGGTTCGAGGAACCGTGGACGCCGCCCGGCCGGGTGCGCACGTTCCGGATCGACGATCCGCAGCTGCGGCCGGCCGACCCGCTTCGCCTGGTGCGGGACCCGGTGGACTACTCCTCGTGGCCGGCGAGCCTGCCGAAGTCCCTGTCGGGGCCCTTGCCGCCGGAGGGGGAGGCGTCCAGCCCGTAATGGCGGTAGAGCTGCAGTTCCTGCTCGGGGGAGAGATGGCGGCCCACGCCGAAGTCCGGTGCGTCCTTGATCAGGGAGCGTTCGAAGGGGATCACGAGCGTGCCGTCGACGAATTCGCTCGGCTCCAGGGGGACGAACGCGTCCCTGGTGAAGAGACCGGTGCGCACGGCGGCCCACTCGGGGACCCCGGTGGCGTCGTCGAGATAGACCTCGTCCACGGTTCCGATCTTGGCACCTTGACGGTCGAAGGCCTTGCGGCCGATCAGGCTGCGCGGATCGATGTCGGTCTGCACGGTGCCTCCCACTGGTCACAACTGCATCAGGTGGTCGCGGCTGCTCCACAGGCACTACGAAAGGCCAGATCCGGGATGTCGGCCACTCGAGACGGCCCGCCCCGGGCCCGCTGGTAGGCTGGGACACGGCTGCTGACCCTGTGCGGGAGAGTCCTCCGGAGCGATCCGGAGGCGCCGAAGGAGCAACTCCTCCCCGGAATCTCTCAGGCCCCCGTACCGCACGGACGAGGTCACTCTGGAAAGCAGGGCGGGACCCGTTCGGCGCGCGCCGCGACGGGCACCACCCTCACCGACGGTGAAAGCCGGTATGCCCCAGGGCGTGCCGGTGAAGCTCTCAGGTCGAGATGACAGATGGGGAGGCCGTTCGGGCAGCCACGCCGTGGCGCCCCTCGCAGGTCGTAACAGACCAGGAGGCCTCCATATGACCCCCCGCCGCACTCCGCTCTCCCAGCTGGAGCAGGGTATTCCGTTCGAGCAGCGCCACATCGGGCCCGATGTGGCGGCGCAGGCCAAGATGCTCGCCCAGGTCGGCTACGGCTCGCTCGACGAGCTCACCGCCGCCGCGGTGCCGGACGTGATCAGGAGTGCCGAGGCGCTGGATCTCCCCGAGGCCCACACCGAGGCGGAGGTCCTGGCCGAGCTGCGCAGCCTCGCCGACCGCAACCAGGTGCTCGCACCGATGATCGGTCTCGGCTACTACGGCACGTTCACCCCGCCGGTGATCCTCCGCAACGTCATGGAGAACCCCGCCTGGTACACGGCCTACACGCCGTACCAGCCCGAGATCTCCCAGGGGCGGCTCGAGGCCCTCCTGAACTTCCAGACGATGGTCGCCGACCTCACCGGGCTGCCGACCTCGGGTGCCTCGCTCCTCGACGAGGGGACGGCCGCTGCCGAGGCGATGGCCCTTGCGCGACGGGTCGGCAAGGTCAAGGACGGTGTCTTCCTGGTCGACGCCGACACCCTGCCGCAGACCGTCGCCGTGATCCAGACCCGCGCCGAGCCGACCGGTGTCGAGGTCGTCGTCGCCGACCTCACCGAGGGGATCCCGGCGGAGGCCGCCGAACGAGGCGTCTTCGGTGTGCTGCTCCAGTACCCGGGCGCCTCCGGCGCCGTACGCGACATCGCGCCCGTCATCGAGCAGGCTCACGAACTGGGCGCGATCGTGGCCGTCGCCGCCGACCTGCTGGCCCTGACGCTGCTCACCTCGCCCGGCGCCCTCGGCGCGGACATCGCCGTGGGCACCACCCAGCGGTTCGGCGTCCCGATGGGCTTCGGCGGACCGCACGCCGGCTTCATGGCCGTACGCGAGAAGTTCGCCCGCAGCCTGCCCGGCCGCCTGGTCGGTGTCTCCGTCGACGCGGACGGCGACAAGGCCTACCGGCTGGCGCTGCAGACCCGCGAGCAGCACATCCGCCGCGAGAAGGCCACCAGCAACATCTGCACCGCGCAGGTGCTGCTCGCCGTCATGGCCGGGATGTACGCGGTCTACCACGGCCCCGAGGGCCTGCGGACGATCGCCCGGCGCACCCACCGGTTCGCCGCGATCCTGGCCGAGGGCCTGCGGGCCGCCGGTACCGACGTCGTGCACGAGGCGTACTTCGACACCCTCACCGTCCGCGTCCCGGGCGGAGCGGCCGGGGTGGTCGCCGACGCGCGTGAGCGTGGGGTGAACCTGCGGCTCGTCGACGCCGACCATGTCTCCGTGGCCTGCGACGAGACCACCACCCGCAGCCGGATCGCCGCCGTCTGGGCGGCCTTCGGGGCCGGCGGCGACATCGACGCGCTGGACGACGAGGCGGCCGACGCGCTGCCCGACGGGCTGCTGCGCAGCGACGAGGTCCTCACCCACCCGGTCTTCCACCAGTACCGCTCCGAGACGGCGATGCTGCGCTACCTGCGCAAGCTCGCCGACCGCGACTACGCGCTGGACCGCGGCATGATCCCGCTCGGCTCCTGCACGATGAAGCTCAACGCGACCGCCGAGATGGAGTCGATCACCTGGCCCGAATTCGGTGCGCTGCACCCGTTCGCGCCGGCCGAGCAGGCACAGGGCTTCCTCACCCTCATCCGTGAGCTGGAGGAGCGCCTCGCCGAGGTCACCGGTTACGACGCCGTCTCCATCCAGCCCAATGCCGGTTCGCAGGGCGAGTTCGCCGGCCTGCTGGCGGTGCGCGCGTACCACCGGGCCAACGGGGATCACGGCCGCACCGTCTGCCTGATTCCGTCGTCCGCGCACGGCACCAACGCCGCGAGCGCCGTGATGGCCGGCATGAAGGTCGTCGTGGTGAAGACCGCCGACGACGGGGAGGTCGACACAGAGGATCTCCGGGCCAAGATCGCGACCCACCGCGACGAGCTCGCCGTCCTCATGATCACCTATCCCTCCACGCACGGCGTCTTCGAGGAGCACGTCGCCGACATCTGCGGGGAGGTGCACGACGCCGGCGGCCAGGTGTACGTGGACGGCGCCAACCTCAACGCGCTGGTCGGCCTCGCCAAGCCGGGACATTTCGGTGGCGACGTCTCCCACCTGAACCTGCACAAGACCTTCTGCATCCCGCACGGCGGCGGAGGTCCCGGCGTCGGTCCGGTCGGGGTGCGTGCCCACCTGGCGCCCTATCTCCCCAACCACCCCCTCCAGCCCGCGGCGGGCCCGGAGACGGGCATCGGCCCCATCTCGGCCGCTCCGTGGGGATCGGCAGGCATCCTGCCGATCTCATGGGCGTACGTACGTCTCATGGGGGGCGAGGGCCTGAAGCGTGCGACGCAGGTCGCCGTGCTCGCGGCCAACTACGTCGCCAAGCGCCTCGAACCGCACTTCCCGGTCCTCTACAACGGCCCGGCCGGTCTGGTCGCGCACGAGTGCATCGTGGACCTGCGACCGGTCTCCAAGGCGACCGGTGTCAGCATCGACGACATCGCCAAGCGGCTGATCGACTACGGATTCCACTCGCCGACCATGTCGTTCCCGGTGGCCGGGACGCTGATGATCGAGCCGACGGAGAGCGAGGACCTCGCCGAGCTCGACCGCTTCTGCGACACGATGATCGCCATCCGCGGTGAGATCGACAAGGTCGCATCCGGTGCGTGGAGCACCGACGACAACCCGCTGCGCAACGCCCCGCACACGGCCGCGGCGCTCGGTGGCGAGTGGACGCACGCCTACACCCGCGAGGAGGCGGTGTTCCCGGCCGGGGTCACGCCTTCGGACAAGTACTGGCCGCCGGTGCGCCGGATCGACGGTGCCTTCGGCGACCGCAACCTGGTCTGTTCCTGCCCCCCGCTGGACGAGTACGACCAGTAGGCACGCGGAAACGCGTCGGGGCCGGTGCGGAGACTTCTCCGGGCCGGCCCCCTTGTTCCGTCGGCCGCCTCAGGCGGCCTTCATCACCTGGCCGCTCTTCAGCGGACGGTGAGGGGCGATGATCTGCCCGTCCGGGAGCAGCTCGCCGGTGTCCTCGAAGAGCAGGACGCCGTTGCACAGCAGGCTCCAGCCCTGCTCCGGGTGGTGGGCCATCAGGCGTGCGGCTTCCCGGTCGTTGGAGTCAGCGGTCGGACAGGGTGGCTGGTGCTGGCACATGGGTGGGTTCTTTCGCTGCGTCGATTCGAGTGTCCTGCGGCTGGACGATGTGTTCATGGCCGCCCCCCGTATCAAGTCGGTCCTGCCCCAGTGTTGCCCTACGGGCGTCTCTCCGCAGGGATTTCGCGGCAGCTGCTGTTCTCCTCCCATGACGCGTCACCCGGCCGGACGGTTCGATCCAACGTGGCTGTCCGTTCGGATGGTTCGGGGTGACCTGACCGGACTAGTCCGGACGGGTACGGATGCGCCCCCGCCGAGCAGCTCGGCGGGGGCGAGTGAGGAAGGACGGTCAGGCGGGCGACCCGAGCAGCCCGGGAAGGCCCGGAAGAGGAGCGGGGGTGACACGCAGCGTCATGACCGGGAGCAGATCCGCGACCCGATGCGGCCGGTGGGCCGTGATGCCCGGGGGAGCGGGCGCCAGAGGCACCAGCACGTCGGTCGGGGCGAGTGCTCCGCAGCCCGCGTCGGCCTCGGTGTCGTGGTGCAGCCACAACGTGAACATGTACAGCTCGGGAACCGACAGCAGACGTGGTTGGTAGTGCGTCGTCGTCGACTCCGCCTGACGTACGGCGAGTTCCGTGGAGGCGATGTAGGGACCCTCGAAGAAGTGCGAGAAGGTCCAGCCGTCGGCGGTGAGCATGGTGTCCGCGGCGGCGACGGCGCGCTCACCGCTGCGGATCAGGAAGCGCCAGCCGGCGAGGCGGGTGCGCGGTGCGGCGTCGTTCGGCACGATCCGGTCCAGTACGTGGACAGGGAGCGGGAGTTCGGGGCTCAGCGATCCCTGGACGGACCGGAGAGCGGGCGTGTGGGCCTCGCGGACTGCGGTGGGAGAACCGAGTGCCGCGAGAACGCTGCGCAGTGCGGGCGCTGGGGCCGGAGAAACATGCAGCGGCATAGTGGGTCGCCTCTCACTTCGGAGACACGGTGATGCGTGGGCGGGTGCAGACGGCGCTGTCGGCGTGCGGGGCCAGAGGAAGGCCGGTGACGGGGCGGACGGCCCGGTGCGTCAACTCTCTGCCTCGTTCGCAGAGTTTATACGACAAATGTTCACACGGTGTTTCGGCTAGCCGACCCACATATTGCCCGCAAGGCTGATTCAGGCCTTTGAATTGCGCGGTTTCTGTGGATTCGGACCCCTTCTGACCCGCGTCGCCAGGTGCTTTCCCGGTGCGGCGGTAGGCTGAAACTCATCGGTGTTTCCGCCGGGCAACTCGATCAGGCAAACTGTATATGCCCCATGCCTTCGGAATGTGCCTCCGGCTTCAGTCAACCAGACTACTGGGTGCCGATGGGCCGTGGGGGCGTTACGGATCATCTCGTCGGGGCATTATCGATCGTGATACGAGCGGCCTGTGCCGCGGGCCGCCCACTCGAGGAGGGACCCTTCGATGGGGGAGAAGGTCGTGGCGGGCGCCTTTGCCGCGTCTGATCGGCAGGCGTACCGCGAGAAGCTCGCCCAGTGCCTGACCGGGCTGGAGAGGCTCCTGTCGGAGCGGAGGTTCGACCGGCCCAGGAATCTCATGGGGCTGGAGATCGAGCTGAATCTCGCGGGGCCGGACGGCATGCCGAGGATGCGGAATGCTGAGGTGCTCCAGCGCATCGCCAGCCGGGATTTCCAGACGGAACTGGGGATGTTCAACCTGGAAGTAAACATTCTTCCCCACCGGCTGAGCGGCCGGGTTTTCGATCAGCTGGCCGAGGAGTTGCGTACGGGGCTCGCGTATGCCCACAGGAAGGCCGCCGAGGTCGATGCCGGGATCGTGATGATCGGCATCCTGCCGACCCTCGGCCAGGACGACGTGGTTTCGGCGAACCTGTCGGACGTCGACCGCTACACGCTCCTCAACGACCAAATGGCGGCCGCGCGCGGCGAGGAATTCGTCCTCGATATCGAGGGTGTCGAGCGGTTGGTCTCGACCTCTGCCTCGATCGCCCCCGAATCGGCCTGTACGTCGGTGCAGTTGCACCTGCAGGTGACCCCGGACCGTTTCGCGGACGTCTGGAACGCGGCGCAGGCCATCGCGTCCGTGCAGATCGCCCTCGGAGCCAACTCCCCCTTCCTGTTCGGCAAGGAGCTGTGGCGGGAGTCGAGGCCGCCGCTGTTCCAGCAGGCCACGGACGTGCGGCCACCCGAACTCCGGAATCAGGGGGTGCGCCCCAGGACATGGTTCGGGGAACGGTGGATCGGTTCCGCGTACGAGCTCTTCGAGGAGAACGTGCGCTACTACCCGCCCCTGCTGCCGATCTGCGACGAGGAGGACCCGCTGCGGGTCCTCGACGAGGGCGGTGTGCCGTCGCTGGCCGAACTCGTCCTGCACAACGGCACGGTCTACCGGTGGAACCGGCCGGTCTACGGGCTGGCCGACGGCGTCCCCCACCTGAGGGTGGAGAACCGGGTCCTGCCCGCCGGCCCCACCGTCGACGATGTCATCGCCAACGCCGCCTTCTACTACGGGCTGGTGCGCGCACTTGCCGACGAATCGCGGCCGGTGTGGACGAGGCTGCCGTTCGAGGCTGCGGCCGAGAACTTCGACGCCGCCTGCCGCCACGGCATCGAGGCCGAGCTGCTCTGGCCGCGCCCCGGCCGCTCGGGCGGCGTGGCGAAGGTGCCCGCCGTCAAGCTCGTACGGGATGAACTGCTGCCGCTCGCGGCCGCCGGGCTCGACGCCTGGAACATCGAACGCTCGGACCGGGACCGCTACCTCGGCGTCATCGAGGAACGCTGCAGGCTCCGGGTGAACGGCGCTTCCTGGCAGGTCGACACCTACCATCGCGCTCTGGAGGCGGGCCTCGAACGAGAGGGAGCGCTGGCGGCCACCACCCGGCGCTACGGCGAGCTGATGCAGGTGGGTGAGCCGGTGCACACCTGGCCCATCGGCTTTCCCGCGCCCTGAGGTGGACGCAGCCCGGTGTCCCGCCGCACCGGCCCTGTCGGGCAAGCTATGACGACGCATGGCTGACGGCAGGTGTACAGGTGGAGGCGGGGCGCGTGGCTGAATCCATTCCTCACGAGGGGGTGTCCCGGCGGATCCTCCGGTCGGAGACGCTGCTCGTGCTGGCTCTCTCCCTCGGGGCCAGCGGGGTGTCCGCCCTGATCAGCTTCATCGGGTCGCTGACGAAACCGGGGGGCCTCAAGGACCAGGCGGCGACGCTGAACGGGTCGTACGCCCCCGGGCGGCCATGGCTGGACCTGGCCTGGCAGCTGTTCGGTGTCGCCACGGCGCTGGTGCCGGTCGCGCTCGTGGCTCATCTGCTCATCCGGGAAGGTGCCGGCCTGCGGACCCTCGGTCTCGACCGCACCAGGCCCTGGCCGGACCTGGGCCGGGGCACCCTGGTCGCGGCCGGGATCGGCAGCGCGGGACTGGCTTTCTACCTGGTGGCCCGGGCCGCCGGGTTCAACCTGACGGTGGTTCCGGAATCGCTGCCCGAGGTGTGGTGGAAGTTCCCCGTACTGATCCTCTCCGCGGTGCAGAACTCCCTCGTGGAGGAGGTCATCGTCGTCGGCTATCTGCTGCGACGGCTGGGGCAGCTGGGATGGACGCCCATGGCCGCCCTGGTGGCGAGCTCCGTGCTGCGCGGCTCGTACCACCTGTACCAGGGGATCGGCGGATTCATCGGCAACATGGTGATGGGCGTCGTCTTCGTGCTGCTCTACAGGCGCTGGGGCCGGGTCGGACCGCTGGTCGTCGCGCACTCCCTGCTCGACATCGGGGCGTTCGTCGGATACGCGCTCCTCGCGGGAAAGGTGGGCTGGCTGCCCACCCCGTGAGAGGGCGGCCCGCTCCCGCCGTCATCGGAGCCAGGCGAGTAGCTCGCCGTCGATCACCGTGACCGCGCTGCCGGTCAGCAGTGTGCGATCGCCGCGCAGGGAGGTGCGGACCAGGCCCGAGCGGGCGGAGGCCTGGAGGCCGGTGAGGTCGTCACGGCCGAACCTGGCCGACCAGAAGGGCGCCAGGGCGGTGTGGGCGCTGCCGGTCACCGGGTCCTCGTCGATGCCGACCCCGGGGAAGAAGCCGCGCGAGACGAAGTCGTAGGCGCCCGCGGGGTCCTCGGCCGCCGCTGTGGCGATGACGCCCCGCCGGGAGCAGGAGGCGAGCGCCGGGAAGTCCGGCTTCAGGGCTCGCACGGCCGCTTCGTCGGCCAGCTCGACCAGGAGGTCACCGACGCGCTTCCCCGTGTCGTGAAGGGACAGGGGTGACGCGCCGAGCGCGTCCACCAGTCCCGGCGGGGCGGTCACCGGGGTCAGCGGTGCCGTCGGGAAGTCGAGCGTCAGGGTGCCGTCGCCGTGGGCCGTGGTGGTCAGGATGCCGGAACGGGTGGTGTGGCGCACCGTGCCGCTCGTGACTCCGGTCGTGTGCAGGACGTGGGCGGTGGCGAGTGTCGCATGCCCGCAGAGATCGACCTCGGCGGTGGGGGTGAACCAGCGCAGCGCCCAGTCGGCCTCCCCACCGGGCGGCAGCGGACGGGCGAAGGCCGTCTCCGGGAGATTGACCTCGGAGGCGATGCGCTGGAGGTGGTCCGCCGGGGGGAAGGCTCCGGAGTCCAGGATCACGACTCCGGCGGGGTTGCCGGCGAAGGGGCGGTCGGTGAACGCGTCGACGATGCGGATCCTCATGTCGGCGACCGTAGGCAGGGGCGTTCGGCGTCGTCCAAGGCCAATTCCGGATGTGCGGCCCGCGAGCGGCAGAAGCCGGGCGCTGCGGCCCGGAACGCTCAGGGTCCTTCTGGTTTTCGGGCGAAGAACGTGCCGGCCGCCCTCTTCGCGCCTTCGCCGGGCTCCTCCAGCAGGCGCGCGGTGACGACGAGTCCGGCCTGCTCCAGGAGGGCGACGATCCGGTCGGGCGGCACCAGATGGGACTCGAAGGACACCGGATGGTCTCCGTACGCCCGCGTCGGACGCAGGAGCTCGCCGTCGCCCACGTGGCCGGCCATCATCAGGTGCCCGCCGGGTGCGAGCGTGCGCCGGAACTCGGCGAACACGACGGGCAGCATCTCCGGTGGCGTGTGGTGCGTCGAGTAGTAGGCCAGGATGCCGCCGAGCTCGCCGTCCCCGATCGGCGGCGCGGTCATCGAGCCGACCGTGAAGTGCAGGTCCGGGTAGGCCCGCCGGGCCAGTTCGATCATTTTCGGGGACAGGTCGACGCCGAAGGCGGACACCCCCAGGCCGGCCAGGTGTGCCGTGACCTTGCCGGGCCCGCATCCCAGATCCGCGACCGGCCCGCGCCCGGCGGTGCGGACGACCTCGGCAAACGTGGCCAGCATCGCGCGAGACAACGGATCGAGCTCCGCGGGGGATCTGACGAGTGCGGCGTAGTCGGCGGCGACGGTGTCGTACGACTCCCGGACCGCGGCGAGGTAGGTGGGCTCAGTCATGCGGGCGACCTTAGAGCAGCGTCCGGACAGGGTGGACCGCCCCATGGTCAAGAGTGAGGCTTGCCAGTCGATAGCTTCCGATATATCGTTGAGGCATCGCGACCGTTCAGTGAAGAGTCGCGTAACGACAATCATGAGAGGAGCGCAGTCATGCGTTCACACGGAAACGACCACGGAGACAACCACGGATACGGTCCCGGGCGCCGAGGCCCCGGCAGGGGGGACTCCGAAGGCCGCGCCGCGTTCGGCCCGTTCGGACCGCCCTTCGGCGGCGGCCCGTTCGGCGGCGGACCCTTCGGCGGCGGACGCGGCCGGGGAGGCGGCAGGGGGAGGGCCAGGCGCGGTGACGTACGCGCGTCGATCCTCGCGCTGCTCAAGGACCGCTCGATGCACGGTTACGAGATGATCCAGGAGATCGGCGAGCGCAGCGGAGGGGCCTGGAAGCCCAGCCCCGGCTCGGTGTACCCCACCCTTCAGCTGCTGGAGGACGAGGGGCTGATCATCAGCGCCAGCGAGGGTGGCAAGAAGTTGTTCACCCTCACCGACCTCGGCCGCACCGAGGCCCAGTCCGGCCCCGACGCCCCCTGGGAAGAGGCGGGGCGCGGTGTCGACTGGGAGGGCGTGAACGAGATCCGGCAGGCCGGGTTCGGTCTGATGGAGGCGTTCGGCCAGGTCTGGAAGACCGGCTCGGCCGATCAGCGGCAGAAGGCCCTCACGGTGATCAACGACGCCCGTAAGAAGCTGTACCTGATCCTCGCCGAGGAAAGCTGAGCCGTGCGGTACGCGCAAGTGGAGAAGGGCCCCCGCTGTGGGGCCCTTCTTCGGTTCCCGTACCCGCCGTCGCGCCCGGCCCCGTGCTGCCCGTAATGGCGCGATCTCATCCCCGAGGATGAGGAACCCCCCGGTGGCCCCCGCCTTCTGCGGGATGGCGGATGGGTCGTGACGGGGATGTTTTCGCTTCCCGGGGCTGATGGGGTGGAGATGTGCACTACCGGACGTCAGGGATCCCCGAACAAGCCGCACCGAACCACCCATGGGTCGGTGCGGGACCGAGCGCCGCGATGACGGCTGTGGTGACCGGTGCGCGCAGACGGGCGGTGCGCGACGGCGACCGTCATGTCGATACGGCTCACCTCCTGCACTCCCTCGTCGAGTCCGACCCCGAGGTCCGGGAGGCCTTCGACGGAGGGCCGCAGTTGGCCAGGGTGCTCGGATACCTCGTGCAGCGCAGCATCGGATACGGCCTCCGCTGGCAGGGGACGCAGGAGGATTCGGGCGCGTTCCCGGCCGTACGCGAACCCGCGGGCGAAGGGTGGTCGCCCTCGGCGGCGGCGGCCATGGACCGCGCAGTCCGCAGCGCACTCCTGCGCGGGGAGGCCCATGCCGACGGCCTCGACCTGCTGGCTGCGCTGGTCGCGGATCGCCGGTGCCGCGCGGTCGAGGTGCTGGAGCGGGCCGGCGCCGAAGCCGAGTGGCTGCGCGCCCGCGCGGTGGACCGTACGTCCGTGGGGGGACCGCAGGGGTGATCATGAACACGCCGTGGACAGGTGTGACAGGGATGACGCTGCTGACGCCTGCTGCCATGATGTGCCGATGCAAGCGACTCAGGGCAGAAGCGCCGGTCTGGGCCTGGCCCTTGCCTCGGCCTTCGCGTTCGGTGGTTCAGGGGTTGCGGCAAAGCCGCTGATCGAGGCCGGGCTGGACCCGCTGCACGTGGTGTGGCTGCGGGTGACCGGCGCCGCCCTCGTCATGCTTCCGGTCGCCTGGCGCCACCGGAACCTGGTACGGGAGAGGCCCGTACTGCTGGCCGGTTTCGGGCTGTTCGCCGTGGCCGGGGTGCAGGCCTTCTACTTCGCCTCGATCTCGCGTATCCCGGTCGGTGTCGCCCTCCTCATCGAATATCTGGCGCCCGCACTCGTCCTCGGCTGGGTGCGCTTCGTGCAGCGGCGGCCCGTCACCCGTGCCGCCACCGCCGGTGTGGTGCTGGCGGTCGGCGGACTCGCCTGCGTTGTCGAGGTGTGGGCCGGTCTGAGCTTCGACGCCGTCGGACTGCTGCTCGCCCTCGGCGCGGCGTGCTGCCAGGTGGGCTACTTCGTCCTGTCGGACCAGGGCGTCGGCCATGGGGACACGGCGGACGCCGGACCTCCGCACCCCGTCGGCGTGATCGCGTACGGACTGCTGGCCGGCTCGGCCGTGCTGACAGTGGTGGCCGGCCCCTGGGCCATGGACTGGGCGGTCCTCGGAGGGAGCGCGGACATGGACGGGCGTGACGTCCCCGCCTGGCTTCTGCTCTGCTGGATCGTGCTGCTCGCGACCGTGCTGGCCTACGCCACGGGTGTGGTGTCCGTGCGGCTGCTCTCGCCCCAGGTCGCGGGGGTCGTCGCCTGCCTGGAGGCGGTCATCGCCACCGTGCTCGCCTGGGTGCTGCTGGGCGAGCACCTCTCCGCGCCGCAGCTCGTGGGCGGCGGAGTGGTGCTGCTCGGCGCCCTGATCGCGCAGTCGTCCGCGCCGAAGCCGCCGTCTGGACCGGTGGCTTCGGGACCGGTGGCTTCGGGTCCGGGTGTGCCGGGGGCGCACGAGCCGGCCCGTACCGAAAGCGAGTTGTCCCGGCCGCCGGCCTCGCCGTAGGGTGCCGATCATGCCGCAGACCGTACTTCCGCCTCCCGCCGCCTAGCGCGAGGCGGCCACTCCGGACGAAGACCGGGCTCGGGTACGCCCCGAGCGGTTCGTCGCTGCCCGCGCAAGGAGCCGAGCGACCACCACCCCCTTCTTCTGGAGAGTCACGTGTCCCACCCTGTTTCCGGCCTGCCCGTCGGGCGGAGCCTTGTCTATCTCGTCGTCGCCGGTCTTGCCTGGGGCACCGCCGGCGCCGCCGCCTCCCTGCTCTTCCGGATCAGTGATCTCGGGCCTCTCGCCCTGTCGTTCTGGCGCTGCGTCGGAGGCCTCGCCCTGCTGGCCGGGGTGCTCGCGATGCGGCCCCGCCGCCCGGTCACCCCCGTCGAGCCGCGCCGCCGGCGGCTGTTGCGCGTCCTGGGGACCGGTATCGGTCTCGCCGTGTTCCAGAGTGCGTACTTCGCAGCGGTCGAGGCGACCGGACTCGCCGTCGGCACCGTCGTCACACTGGGCGCGGGGCCCGTCCTCATCGCGGTCGGCGCACGGCTGACCATGGGGGAGCGGCTGGGCCGTGGCGGGATCGCGGCCGTGCTGGGCGCCCTCATCGGTCTCGCCGTGCTGGTGCTCGGTGGCGAGCCGGCCGAAGTGCGGCCCACCGGGCTGCTGCTGGCCGTGCTGTCCGCCGCCGGGTACGCGGCGATCACCCTGCTGACCCGGTGGCTCGGCAGGGACGGCGCGGCCGGTGACTCCCTCTCCACCAGTGCGTGGGCGTTCGGCATCGGCGCCGTGGGGCTGCTGCCCATGGCAGCGGCCGAAGGCCTCGTGCCGCACACCGCCGAGACGGGCCACGTGCTGTGGCTGCTCGTCTACGTGGCGGCGGTGCCGACCGCACTCGCCTACGCCCTCTACTTCGCGGGGGCCGCGGTGGTCCGGTCGGCCACGGTGTCGGTGATCATGCTTCTCGAGCCGGTGAGCGCGGCGGTCATCGCGGTGACCGTGCTGCGGGAGCGGCTCACCGCGGCCACGGTCATCGGCACGCTGCTCCTGCTCACGGCCGTCGCGGGGCTGGCCTTCGCCGAGACACGCGGCGCGGCGGTGGCCCGCCGGCGGGCCACCGTGCCGGCCTGACCCGCCCGGTCACGGGGCGGGTGGCAGGCCGCCGTCGCCGGACCGGAGCGCGGTGAGATAGTCCGGCACCTGGACCGACGGGTCCAGGTCGCCGGACGGCACCGGCGCGGCGTATCCGTGGTTCAGCGGAACCACGCCCGCCCAGTGCGGCAGCGAGAGGTCCGCGGGGTCGTCGTCCGGGTCGCCGGTACGGACCTTGGCGGAGACCTCGTCGAGGTCCAGGCGGATCACCGCGGTCGCGGCAAGTTCTTTGGCGTCCGCCGGCCGGGAATCCTTCGACCTTCCCGGCACGACCTGGTCGACGATGGCGTCGAGTGCGACGCGCCGCTCCTCCGGATCGGTCACCGTGCGGGCGATGCCGTGGACCACCACGGAGCGGTAGTTCACCGAGTGGTGGAAGGCGGAACGGGCCAGCACCAGGCCGTCCACATGCGTCACGGTCAGGCAGACGGCGAGGCCCGGGTCGGCCGCACCTGTCGCGCGCAGCGGACGCGATCCGGTCGAGCCGTGCACGTACAGCCGCCGGCCGATCCGGCCGAAGAGCGTGGGGAGGACGACCGGTGCGCCGTCGCGGACGAAGCCCAGATGGCAGAGGTAGGCCGCGTCGAGTATCGAGTGGACCGTCGCGTGGTCGTACGAGGCGCGCTGCTTGGCGCGGCTCGGGACCGTGCGCTCCGTCGGCTCGTAGGCGGCCTCGGGGAGGCCGTTGCTGTCGGGCGTGGCGGTGTCCGGCATTGCGTACTCCATTGCACTAGTACATAATAATGTTTGTGCTAGGAGAGTATCGGATCAGTGGGCGGCGTGCATCCGACATTGCCGCGAGTGTGGAGCGAGGCGTCGCGTCGGGTGAGCTCGCCCCCGGCCATGTACTGCCGCCCATGCGGGAGTTGGCGACCTTGCTCGGCGTCAACCCGAACACGGTGGCCGCCGCCTATCGGACCCTTCGCGAGCGGGGGGTGATCGAGACGGCGGGGCGCCGGGGAAGCCGCGTGCGGCCGAGGCCCGCGAGCACGGCACGTGGTTCGCTCCGGGTGGAGGCCCCTCCGGGCGTGCGCGACCTGGGCGACGGCAACCCCGACCTCGCTCTGCTGCCGGACCTCGGGGAGGCGCTGGCGGCGGCTGCGCAGGCGTACGGCCGTGGGCCCGGTCTCTACGGGGGCGCGGCGGTGGTGCCCCGGCTCGCGGAGCTCGCACGGGCCGGCCTGGACGCCGACGGCGTGCCCGCCGGGCCGGTGGCGGTCACCTCCGGGTGCCGCGACGCGATCGAGCGCGTGCTTGTCGCACACCTCAGGCCCGGTGACGCGGTGGCCATCGAGGACCCGGGGTGGGGCGCCCTGCTCGACCTCGTCCCGGCGCTCGGCATGCGCGTCGTTCCGATGGCGCTGGACGAGGAGGGCCCGCTGCCCGACGCGGTGGAGGGGGCTCTGCGGGCGGGTGCCAGGGCCCTGGTGGTCACCGGCCGGGCGCAGAATCCGACCGGTGCGGCGGTGGGCAGCCGACGGGCCGCCGAACTGCGGGCGGTGCTCGCCGGTCACCCCGACGTGCTCCTGATCGAGGACGACCACGGGCACGCCTTCGTCGACCTGCCGGTGCACCCGCTCGCCGGGGCCACGGAGCGCTGGGCCTTCGTGCGGCCCGTGTCCAAGGCGTACGGCCCCGATCTGCGGGTGGCCGTGATCACCGGGGACGGGCTCACCGTGGACAGGGTGACGGGGCGTCAGCGGCTGGGGCCCGGATGGGTCAGTGGCCTGCTGCAGCATGCGGTGGCGCATCTGTGGGCGACGGAGGCGGTCGACACGGCGGCCGTGGCCCGCTCCTACGGGGAGCGCCGGGACGCGCTCGTACGGGCGCTGGGGGAGCGGGGGGTCGCGTCGTTCGGGCGGACCGGGATGAATGTGTGGGTGCCCGTGGGCGACGAGACCGGGGCGGTGGCCAGGATGCTGCACTCCGGGTGGGCCGTGGCCCCGGGGGCGCGGTTCCGGATGAACTCGCGGCAGGGAGTGCGCCTGACCATCTCTTCGCTGTCCGTCGCCGACGTCGGGCCGCTGGCCGACGCGGTGGCGGCAGCCGTGCCGCCCGCCCGGCCGGTCAGTTACGGCTGAGCGGCCCGGCGGTGACGCGACGGGACGCGCCGGCGGAGCCCTCGGCCCGGCTCCGGGTGAGGGCGGCGCCCGCGAGGACCACCAGGGCGCCCACCGGGGTGTTCCAGCTCAACTGCTCGCCGAGCAGGGTCACTCCGGCCGCTGTGGCGATCACCGGGATGAAGTAGGTGACCATCTGCGCCGTCGTCGGGCCGACCTCCTCGACGAGTCCGTACTGCAGGAGGACGGCGATTCCCGTTCCGAGCGCTCCCAGGGCGATCACGGCGAGCGTGGGAAGGAGAGGGAAGCGTCCCGGCATGGAAGTGAACAGCGGGACGACCAGGGCCAGTTGGACCGTGCCCAGGAAGAGCTGGCTGCCGGTCAGCGCAAGCGTGGAGTTGCCGGTGTCCGCCAGGGTGCGGCGGACGTAGATCCAGCCGACGGGATAACTGAGCGAGGCGAGCAGGGCCATCGCCGTGCCGGTCACGTCGAGTCCCGAGAAGCCCTGCCAGGCGCCGAGCACCGTCAGTACGCCGATGAATCCCAGGCCGAGCCCCGCGACGCGGCGGCGGGTGGGCCGGTCCTCGGAGAGTGCGACGAGGGAGAGCGCCATGCCCCACAGGGGTGAGGTCGCGTTGCAGATCCCGGCCAGCGTGGAGGGGATGGTCAGCTCGGCGTACGCGAAGAGCGAGAAGGGCAGCGCGTTGAGGAAGAAGGCGGCGACGAAGAGGTGGCCCCACGTCCGTCCGGAGCGGGGCAGCCGCTCGCGGCGCACCACCATCGCGACGGCGAGGACCGCCGTCCCGGACAGCAGCCGGCCGAAGGTCACCTGGAACGGGGCGTACCCGTCGGTGCCGGCCTTGATCAGCAGAAAGCTGAACCCCCAGATCAGCGACAGCGCCACGAAGCGGACGCGCCAGTCCACGGCCGGCCTCCGCGCCGGGGGTGCGGAGGTGTCGGAAGGGGGCCTGACTGCCGGTGCGGCGGGGACGCTCACGCGTCAACCATGGCGAGGCAAACCGCGTAGGACAAGTGAGGTTTCGTTGAGCGATTGACGTAGCATCGCTTACATGTTGAACCTGGAGCGACTGCGGACGCTGGATGCCCTGGCGCGGCACGGCTCGGTGAGTGGTGCCGCCGACGGCCTGCACGTCACGACCTCCGCCGTTTCCCAGCAAATGGCAAAACTGGAACGCGAGGTGGGGCAGCAGCTCCTGGCCAAGAACGGACGGGGGGTCCGGCTCACCGACGCCGGCCGGCTGCTGGCGGACCATGCCGCGAAGATCCTTTCGCAGGTGGAGATCGCGCAGTCGGACATCGAGGCCCAGCGGGGTCAGGTCGTGGGCGAGGTCCGGCTCGCGGCCTTCCCGACGGCCGCCCGTGGTCTGTTCCCTGCCGCCCTCACCACGCTCCGCGAGGTCCACCCCGAGCTCAGACTGCGTACGACGGAGCTGGAGCCCGAGGCGGGAATCCGCGCGGTGCTCCGCGGGGATGCCGATCTCGCCGTGGTGCTCGACTGGAGCAACAAGCGTCTGCCCGTCCCCGGAGGTCTCGCCAAGGCCGAACTCCTCGACGACGCACCGGACATCGCGATGCCCGCGGACCATCCTCTCGCGGGCAGGGCGGAGGTGGACATCGAGGACTTCGCCGACGAAGACTGGGTTTCCTGGCCGGAGGGTGAATTCTGTTACGACTGGCTGATGTTCACCCTGCGGTCCAAGGGCTTCGAGCCGCGCATCGCGCACCTGGCGGGCGAGCACCACACCCAACTCGCACTCATCGCCGGGGGATTCGGCGTCTGCGTGGCGCCGCGACTGGGACGGGGACCGGTGCCCGACGGTGTGAGTCTCGTGCCCGTACGGCAGCCGATGCGACGACATGTCCACGCGGTGTGGCGCGCGGACGCCGACCGGAGGCCGTCGATCAGGGCCGCGGTGGAGGCGTTGCGCGCGGCAGGCCGGGGTCTGCACGCCCCGATCCCCGGATCGGGGCGTGCAGACCCCGGCGGCCCCGCCCCGTCCCTCACGCCAGAGTGATGGAGCCGCCCTCCACACGGATCGCCTTCTCCGGCAGCGGCCTGGTCGCCGGGCCGCCCGTCACCTCGCCGGTCGCCGCGTCGAACGTGCTGTTGTGGCACGGGCAGGTGATGACCCCGTCGGCGATCCCCTTCACCGCGCAGCCCTGGTGGGTGCACTCCGACGAGAACGCCTTGAACTCGCCGGCCTTCGGCTGTGTCAGCACCACACCCTGGTCGGCGAGGACCACGCCGCCGCCCTCCGGGATGTCGGCCGTCCTGGCGAGAGGCGCGCCGCCGTTCGCGCCTTCCCCCTCCCCGGCCGGTTCGGCCGTGTCCGAACCGCCGGAGTCCGCCGCTCCGCCGCACGCGGTGAGAGCGACGGCCAGTCCCGTCGCGCCGGCCGCGACGACGGCGCGGCGCCCCACGTGGAACTGGCTCTCCTGCGATGCGCTCATGACCGCTTTCCCTTCGTCGGAGTACGAGACGCCGGTGAGGATGGCGTCAGGTGTGGATACGGATCCGCGCGGCCGCACGTTCAGTCGCGCGGCCGATCCTTCCACGCGGGACCGGCGGGACCGGCGGGACCGGCGTGGACCGGTCGGGAGTGCTCCGCCTCAGCCGTGCGGGCGTACCGGCAGCGCCCGCACGCTGTTGCCCACGAAGGACGCGTGACGCGGCAGTTCGGCGTCCGGGACGGCGAGATCGAGGTCGGGGAAGCGCGCGAACAGCTGGGCGAGCGCGGCGGTGCCCTCCATCCGGGCCAGCGGGGCGCCCATGCAGTAGTGCGCGCCATGGCCGAGCGAGAGGTGCCGGGTGCCGCTGTCACGGGTGATGTCGAAGCGGTCGGCGTCCGGGCCGTGAGCCTTCTTGTCGCGGCCCGCCGCGGAGTAACCGGCGAGCACCGGGGTCCCCTTGGGTATCACGGTGCCGCCGAGTGCCAGGTCACGCGTCGGGTAGCGGAACGGGAAGTAGCTGACCGGGCTGTCCCAGCGCAGCGTCTCCTCCACCACGTCCGACCAGCTCGCCCCGCCCGACCGGACAAGGTCGAGCTGATCCCGGTGGGTGCACAGGGCGCGTACGGCGTTGGTGATGAGATTGAGCGTCGTCTCGTGTCCGGCGATGATCGTGAGCATCAGGGTGCCGATCAGCTCGTGCGGGCCGAGCCGGTCGCCGTCCGCCTCCCGGGCCGTGATCAGCGCGCTGGTGAGGTCGTCCCCCGGATTCTCGGTCCGGGTGGCGGCGACCGTGCTGAGCACCTCCACCATCTCCCGGTTGGCAGCCGTCGCCTCGGCGGGAGCTATGTCGGTGGCGACGATGCGGTTGGACAGGTGGTGCAGCCGGTCGTGGTGCTCGGCGTCCACGCCCAGGAGTTCACAGATGACACCCATGGGCAGCGGCAACGCGAAGTGTGTACGCAGGTCGACGACACCGTCACCGGCGCCGGCGGCCCGGTCGAGACCGTCCAGGAGCGAGGCCGTCAACGCCTCTATGCGTGGGCGAAGCCGCTCTACGCGACGCGCGGTGAACGCCTTGCTCATCAGGGACCGCAGCCGTCGGTGGTCGGCACCGTCCGCGGTGGTCATCCCCTGGACGGTCGCGAACGTCTTCAGCGGCCAGCCATCGGCGATCTCACCCGCCTGGAGCGCCGTGAAGTGCCGCGCGTCCTTGGCCACGTCGGGATGTGCGAGGAACTCCTTGAGCTCCTCATGTCCCAGTACAGCCACGCCCCGAACCTCTCCGGGCAGGATCACCGGAGTGACGGCGCCCTGGGACAGCAGCCGGGCGTTGGCCGCGTGCGGACAGCCACCGGACGGGTCCATGCGGTGCGGGCCGTCAGGCGGGGAGTTCACCGGTGAGGTGTTCAACAGGGCTCCAGATCGGAAGGGGGCCTCGGTCACAAAGCAGACCCTTTTGAGGGTAGGCCCAACCGGCCTGCGGAACAGGGGACATGGGAAGCCCGGACCGGTGGGGCCGACCGAACGCCGGCGCTCCGGCGGTGCCCTCCTACGGGCGGGGAGGTGCGTCGGCCCGAACCAGGGCTCGTGCCAGGCCGGTCGTCTCCGCAAGGGTGTCCAGGGGGAGCGGCTGCGTGGCGAGAGCGCCTTCGTGCAGCACCAGGAGCTGGGTGGCGAGCGCGGCGGGGCCCGAGCGGCCCGCCGCGGTGGCGAGCTCCTCGAAGAGACTGAGAAGCCAGAGCTTCTGGTCCGCCGCGATGCGGTGCGCGGGATGCGAGGGGTCCGGGAGCTCGGCCAGCGCGTTGATGAACGCGCATCCGCGGGTGCTGGTCCGGCTCCAGGTCCGCAGTGCGTCGAAGGGGGCGGTGACGGTCTCGACCGGGTCCTCACAGGCGTCGACGGAGGCCACGACGAGTGACCGCCAGCGCTGGTCACGCTCCATGAGATAGGCCGCCACGAGCTGGTCCTTCGAGCCGAACCTGTTGTACAGGGTCCGCTTGGTCACGCCTGAGTGCTCGGCGATCAGGTCCACGCCGACCGCTGTGATCCCCCGGCTGTAGAAGAGCTCCTCGGCGGCCGCCACGATGCGACGGCCGGCCGGTGTCATGGGCTGTGCTTCCTGCATCGGGCACCTCTTCACTGATCGGTGTACTCTGGAACGCATATACAGATCAGTATACCCGTGAGGAGGTCGAGTGATGACTGTGTCCGAGACCATGCGCGCGGTGCGGATCGTGGAGCACGGAGGGCCGGAGGTTCTTGAGCTGACGGAGGTGGCCGTGCCCGCCCCGCAGGCAGGAGAGGTGCTGGTCCGGGTTGCCGCGGTAGCGGTGAACAACACCGACCTGTGGACCCGGGAGGGTGCTTACGGCCGCCCGGGAGACCCGGAGGCCCTGTCGGGCTGGCGGGGCCCGATCGGCTTCCCGAGGATCCAGGGCGCCGACGTGGCCGGCCGGGTCGTGGCGGTCGGAGCCGGCGTGGACGAGAGCCTCGTCGGCCGCCGCGTGGTCGTCGACCCGGCGGTCTATGACAGCGAGGGACCGGACGCGAACCCGGTGGGCCTGATGGGGAGCGAACGGGACGGCGGCTACGCCGAGTACGTGACCGCGGCGGCGGAGCGCGTACACGATGTGACGGAATCCCCGCTCACGGATGATCAGCTCGCGGCTCTGCCGACCGCGTACGGCACGGCGCTGGGCATGATCGAGCGGGCCCGGCTACGGGAGGGGGAGACCGTCCTGGTCTCGGGAGCGTCCGGCGGCGTGGGCATCGCGCTGATTCAGATCGCCCGTGCGCGCGGTGCGAGGGTCGTGGCCATCAGCAGCGGATCCAAGATCGATCCGGTGCGCGAGGCGGGCGCACACGAAGTCGTCGACCGCGCACGGGACATCGCCGAGCAGATCCGTGCCGCCGCCCCGGAGGGCATCGACGTCGCACTCGACGTCGTGGCCGGCGACCTGGTGGGCGAGGGTCTGCCACTGCTGCGCGAAGGCGGCCGCTGGGTCGTCGCCGGTGCGCTCGGCGGGTCCGGCGTGACCTTCGACGTTCGCCGGCTCTATCTGCACAACGCCCAGTTGATCGGCTCCGCGATGCACACGCCCACGCACTTCGGCCTCCTCATGGACCTGGCCCGCCAGGGGGAGATCCAGCCCGTTGTCGCCGCGACGTTCCCGCTGGAGCGGGCCGCTCGGGCACAGGGGGAACTGGCACGCAGGGAACACGTGGGAAAGATCGTCATCCATCCCTGATGCGGAGCGGGCGGGCGCATACGTACGTGGCGGCGTCGGCGCGCGGGAGTGGCCGTCTGCGGGCACCCGGCGCGCATGCCGCAAACTCGACTTCGCGCCTGCCGCCCCTGGTCCAGCTACTGCTCAGCTCCTACCCGGACAGCTTGACCTTCGAGTCGGGTGGAAGGTTTACCGTCGGCGGTGTGAGCACGATGAGGATCTCCCAGCTCGCCGAACGCTGCGGCGTCCCGGCCACCACCCTGCGCTTCTACGAAGGCGCTGGTCTACTGCCTGCCGACCGAACCGCGTCCGGCTACCGGGTGTACGGCGAGGGGGCGGTGGACCGCCTGGCGTTCATCGGTGCGGCCAAGCACCTCGGTCTGCCGCTCGAAGAGATCGGTGAACTGCTGGCGGTGTGGGGGGCCGGGTCCTGCGCGGATCTGAAGGCCGACCTGCGCCCCCGGATCGCCGCCCGCCTTGACGAAGCCGGACAACGGGCCGCGGAGTTGACGTCGTTCACCGCCTCGCTCCACACCGCTCTTGAACACCTGGACGCGCTGCCCGACCGCACCAGTCCGTGCGACCCCGAATGCGGTTTCCTCACCCCGCCCGCCCCCACCGGCGCCTCTCGCGCGGTGGACGTCGTGCTCTCGCCCAGCCGCCAGGCCGCAGAGGACACCGAGTCCTGGCGCACCGCGCCGGTCGCCTGCTCGCTGACGGGCGACGGGATCGGTGAGCGCACCGCCCAGTGGCACCAGCTCCTCGACGGCGCCGTAGGCCAGGACATCCCGGGCGGGCTCCGCCTGACCCTGCCCGCCGCGCGGGCCGGGGACGTCGCCGCGCTGGCCGCAGCCGAGCAGCAGTGCTGTCCGTTCTTCGACCTCCGTCTCCACCTCGACGGCCAGGACCTCCACCTCGAAGTCCGCGCAGCCGCCGACGGGGCCGACCTGCTCACCGCTCTCTTCGGACCGACGGCCTGACCTGCCCCAGCCCGCCGCTTCACCTCCCCACCAACAGAAAGACCCTGCCACCGTGCTCGTCGCCCGCTCCATCGCCCTGTTCGTCGTCGCCGCGCTCTTCGAGATCGGAGGGGCCTGGTTGGTGTGGCAGGGCGTACGCGAGCACAAGGGCTGGATCTGGATCGGCGCCGGCGTCATCGCTCTCGGGCTGTACGGGTTCGTCGCCACGCTCCAGTCCGACGGCAACTTCGGGCGCATCCTCGCCGCGTACGGAGGCGTCTTCGTCGCCGGATCGATCGCCTGGGGCATGGTCGCCGACGGCTACCGCCCCGACCGCTACGACATCACCGGCGCCATCATCTGCCTCGCAGGGATGGGCGTCCTCATGTACGCACCCCGCAGCCACTGACTCGCCTTGTGCACGAGATGAACCGGCCGGAGTGGCGGATCGGGCCGATCAGGCTCCCTTCCCCGACTCGGCGGCGCGCTTGGCGCGACCTGTGCGATGCGCGTTCGTCGGCCCGTAGTAAGGGTGTGTGAGCACGAAGGTGGTCAGTTCCTGGGTCGAGGGCCGCTTGGGCGTCGAGGAGGTCCTGGGGGAAGTCGTAGGCGGGCAACAACTCGCCATGTGGGTGTCGGCCGGGTCATCGCCGTTCGCTCGCGCTGGAGGCCGCAAGTCCGTCGTGATCTCTGCGCGGTGGCTCGGGCATTCCTCGCCCGCGATCACCCTCGGTTACTATGCTCACTTCATGCCGGAGGCCGGAAGCAAGGGGCGTACTGCCATCGACGGACCGCTCGGGGAGTGAGGGGACGGGGAGGCCGGCCGAAACTCCCCTGATTCTCTCCAGGACCGTTGACGGGTGATTCCCGCTGTTGCATCCCTCCAGGGCTTACCGTGGATTGCAAGCTTGAATAGATGGGTGGCCTGGGATAGTGCTAACAGAAGTGACTGCGACCCGCTATGTAACGCCCCTGCGTGAGGGTGGTTCGCTCCCCGGGATCGTCGAGGCGGATGATCTCGGGACGTACGTCATGAAGTTCACCGGGGCCGGGCAGGGCCGCAAGACCCTGGTCGCGGAGGTCATCTGCGGGGAGCTCGGCAGGAGGCTGGGGCTGCGGGTGCCGGAGCTGGTGACCATCCAGCTCGACCCCGTCATCGGTCTCGCCGAGCCGGACCAGGAGGTGCAGGAGCTCCTCAAGGCCAGCGCCGGGCTGAACCTCGGGATGGACTTTCTGCCCGGCTCGCTGGGATTCGACCCGCTCGCGTACGAGGTGGGGGCCGCCGAGGCCGGAAGGGTCGTCTGGTTCGACGCGCTGATCAACAACGTGGACCGGTCGTGGCGGAACCCCAACATGCTTGTCTGGCACGGTGAACCGTGGCTGATCGACCACGGGGCCACCATGATCTGGCACCACAACTGGCCGGGCGCCCAGGCTTCCGCGGCGAAGCCGTACAACGCCTCCGACCATGTCCTCGCGCCCTTCGGTCCGGACATCGCCGCCGCGGCCGCCGAGCTCGCCCCGCTCGTCACGGACGAACTCCTCACCGAGGTGACGGCCGAGGTGCCGGACGAGTGGCTGGCCGGTGAACCCGGCTTCGGGACCACGGATCACCTGCGCCGGGCGTATGTGGAGCCGCTCCTGGCGCGCGCCGGGAGCATTCATGAGCGCATCCTCCTGGAAGAACCCACCAGGACGCGGCCCTCCCAGGCTCCCGGATGGCTTACCGAACACCTGGCCCCTTGGCCGCACCCCACCAAGAAGGACCGGGACGCACAGGCGGGCGCCGGACGGAACAGCAAGGAAGGCGGCCGATGAGCGAGCGCGATGTCTTCGAATACGCGGTTCTGCGCGTCGTTCCACGCGTGGAACGCGGTGAGTGCTTCAACGCGGGCGTGCTGGTCTACTGCCGGGCCAAGTCCTTCGTCGCCGCGCGGACGCACCTGGACGAGGGCAAACTCATGGCGCTGGATCCGCGTGCCGACGTACTGGGTGTGCGGGCGGCCCTGCGTGCGGTCGAGGGGGTCTGCGGCGGCGGCGACGCGGCGGGCCAGGCGGGCGGTGACGATCCGGGGCGGCGCTTTCGCTGGCTCATCGCGCCCCGTTCCACGGTCGTCCAGCCGGGCGTCGTGCACAGCGGTCTGACCGCGGACCCGGCCGCCGAGGTCGAGCGGCTGCTCGACCTGCTGGTGCGCTGATTCCGTGGACGGGGGCGCCGCCCGGGAAGCGAGGGGCGGCGCCACCGTCCGGTGTGACATGCGCCCGGGCCCCCGTGTGCCGTTGACACCGGGTGCCGGGGCTTCTAGCGTCTCGTCTGCTGAAGGTACTAAGCGGTTGCTCAGTTATCGGGAACTTCCTGACGTCCGCTGAGCCGCGATCCAAGGGCGAGGAGAACCAAGCATGTCCACCACCGAGCAGCGCGTCGCCATCGTGACGGGAGCGGCACGGGGCATCGGCGCCGCCACCGCCGTGCGCCTGGCGGCCGAGGGCCGCGCCGTCGCCGTACTCGACCTCGACGAGGCGGCGTGCAAGGACACGGTCGAGAAGATCACCGCCGCCGGGGGCAAGGCCCTCGCCGTCGGCTGCGATGTGTCGGACAGCGCACAGGTGGAGGCCGCCGTCGCACGCGTGGCCGCCGAGCTGGGCGCCCCGACGATCCTCGTCAACAACGCGGGCGTGCTCCGCGACAACCTGCTCTTCAAGATGAGCGAGTCCGACTGGGACCTCGTGATGAACGTCCATCTCAAGGGCGCGTTCCTGATGGCCAAGGCCGTCCAGTCGCACATGGTGGAGGCCAAGTTCGGCCGCATCGTCTCGCTCTCGTCCTCCTCGGCGCTGGGCAACCGCGGTCAGGCCAACTACTCCGCCGTCAAGGCCGGCCTCCAGGGCTTCACCAAGACGCTCGCCAAGGAGCTCGGCAAGTTCGGCGTGACCGCCAACGCCGTCGCCCCCGGCTTCATCGTCACCGAGATGACCGCTCAGACGGCGGCGCGGGTCGGCATGGGCTTCGAGGAGTTCCAGGCCGCCGCCGCGACGCAGATCCCGGTGCAGCGAGTGGGGCGCCCCGAGGACATCGCCAACGCCATCGCCTTCTTCACCGGCGAGGACGCGGGCTTCGTCTCCGGACAGGTCATGTACGTCGCCGGCGGACCGCTCAACTGACCCCGGAAGGGCAACGGACAACATGACTGTGCAGGACAGTGGCAAGGTCGCGCTCATCACGGGCGCGAGCCGGGGCATCGGCTACGGCATCGCCGAGGCGTTCGTCGCCCGGGGTGACCGGGTCGTCATCACGGGCCGTGGTGAGGACGCCCTGAAGGAGGCCGTCGAGAAGCTCGGCGCCGACCGGGCGGTCGGCATCGCCGGCAAGGCTCACGACGAGGCACACCAGGCCGCGGCCGTGGAGCGGACCATGGAGGCGTTCGGCCGGGTCGACTACCTGGTCAACAACGCCGGTACGAACCCCGTCTTCGGGCCGATGGCCGAGCTCGACCTCAACGTCGCCCGCAAGGTCTACGAGACCAATGTGATCTCGGCGCTCGGGTTCGCCCAGCAGACCTGGAAGGCGTGGCAGCGGGAGAACGGCGGGGCGATCGTCAACATCGCCTCCGTCGCGGGTGTTTCCGCGTCACCGTTCATCGGCGCCTACGGCATGAGCAAGGCCGCCATGGTCAACCTGACCCTCCAGCTGGCGCACGAGTTCGCGCCGGTCGTGCGGGTCAACGCGATCGCCCCCGCCGTGGTGAAGACCAAGTTCGCCGAGGCGCTGTACGAGGGCCGTGAGGCCGAGGCGGCGGCGGCCTACCCGCTGGGCCGGCTCGGTGTCCCGCAGGACATCGGAGGGGCGGCGGCGTTCCTCACGTCCGAGCAGTCCGACTGGGTCACGGGACAGACTCTCGTGGTCGACGGCGGTATTTTCCTCAATGCGGGCGTGGCCTGAGAGAGGGCTGCGCCAGTTTGGCCCTGGTTGCCTCAAGTGCCCTGCCGGGTCAGCGGATTGCTCCGGTGGGGCGCTGCGGTATGGTCTGCCGACCCCAAGGCTGATCGAGGAGCGTGCACGTGTTCTACCGGGCCAGTCTGCAGGCCGCTGCAGCCCTTGCTTCCCTTTCTCTGTTGGCCGGCTGCGGTCTGCTGTCCGACAGCGGTTCGGAGACGGACCAGCGGATATCGGTCGGAACGACGAGCTCGCCCTCGACCCTTGATCCCGCGGCGGCGTGGGACGGCTCCTGGGAGCTGATGAGGAACGTCTTCCAGACCCTGGTCAGCTTCCCGACGGGCAGCACCAGCCCTGAGCCGGACGCGGCGGAGGAATGCAAGTTCACCGACGCCACGAGCATGGCCTACCGGTGCACCCTGCGTTCGGGTCTGAAGTTCTCCAACGGCGAGAAGATCGACGCCGAGGCCGTGAAGTACTCCATCGACCGGATCAAGAAGATCAAGGTCAAGAGTGGTCCGGCCGGTCTCCTCGGTTCTCTCGACCGGGTGGAGACCAAGGGGGACGACACGGTCATCTTCCATCTCAGCAGGGCGGACGCGACCTTCCCGTTCATCCTGGCCACTCCCGCCATGTCACTCGTGGCCCCCGGTGACTACCCGGCGGACAGCATCCGCGACGACGGCAAGGTCACCGGTTCGGGGCCGTACGTCATGGATTCGTACGAGCAGGGCAAGCAGGCGGAGCTGACCAAGAACACCGGTTACAAGGGGTTCGCCGACCGGAAGAACGACGCGGTCACGATCCGCTACTTCGACGACTCCGCCCTCATGGTCGAGGCGCTGAAGAAGAAGGAGATCGACGCCACCTTCCGCGGCCTGACCGCCGAGGAGGTCATCGGTCTCGAGGACGACCAGAAGGACAACAACGGTCTGCAGATCGTGGAGTCGGTCGGCGCCGACATCCGCTTCCTCGTCTTCAACCCCAAGGACCCGGCCGCGGGGAAGCTCCCCGTCCGGCGGGCCATCGCTCAGGTGGTGGACCGCGACGCCCTCGTCGCCAAGGTCTACCGGGGCACCGCGGAACCTCTCTACTCCATGGTCCCGAAGGGCGTCGCCGGACATGCCACCAGCTTCTTCGACACTTATGGCGATCCGGATGTCGCCGAGGCCAGGGCGATACTCTCCCAGGCGGGGATCACCGAGCCGGTCGAGATGACCTTCTGGTACACCACGGACCGCTACGGTTCCTCCACCGCTCCCGAGTTCGCCGAGCTGAAGCGCCAGCTCGAGGCGTCCGGTCTGTTCAAGATCACGCTCAGGAGTGCGCCGTGGAAGTCCTTCCAGGAAGGCTTCACCAAGGGCGACTACCCGGTCTTCGGACGTGGCTGGTTCCCCGACTTCCCGGACCCGGACAACTTCGTGGCTCCCTTCGTCGGCCAGGACAGCGTGACCGGCACCCCGTATCTGAGTGACGAGATCACCCAGGACCTGCTGCCGTCCTCCCGTAAGGAGAGCGACCGCGGTGCGGTCTCCGAGCAGTTCAAGCGGGCCCAGTCGATCCTCGTCAAGGATGTGCGGCTGCTGCCTCTGTGGCAGGGCAAGCTCTATGTGGCCGCGGGTGAGGACATCGGCGGCGGCGAGCGAGCGCTCGACCCGCAGACGGTCATGCAGATGTGGGAGCTGTACCGCAAGGCCAGCTGGTAGGAGTGCGACGGCGGGCTCGCCGGGTTCGTTGTCAGTGGGCCCCGGTAGGTTCTGTACTCAAGAACCGATTGCTTACCGGAGGTTGTGGACGTGACCGACACCGACCTGCTGCCCGAGTCCTGGCGCGGCGTCCTCGGCGAAGAGCTGCAGAAGCCCTACTTCAAGGAGCTCATGGACTTCGTCGAGGAGGAGCGGGCCAGGGGGCCGGTGTATCCGCCGCGCGAGGAGGTCTTCGCCGCGCTGGAGGCCACGCCGTACGACCGGGTGAAGGTGCTCGTCCTCGGCCAGGACCCGTATCACGGTGAGGGCCAGGGCCACGGCCTGTGCTTCTCGGTCCGGCCGGGTGTGAGGACGCCCCCTTCGCTGCGCAACATCTACAAGGAGATGAACGACGAGCTCGGCCTGCCGGTCCCGGACAACGGATATCTGATGCCGTGGGCCGAGCAGGGCGTCCTGTTGCTCAACGCGGTGCTGACGGTCCGCGGCGGCGAGGCGAATTCGCACAAGGCCAAGGGCTGGGAGAAGGTGACCGACGCGGTGATCCGCGCGGTGGCCGAGCGGCCCGACCCGGCCGTCTTCGTCCTCTGGGGCAACTACGCCCAGAAGAAGATCCCGCTGATCGACCAGGACCGCCATGTGGTGGTCAAGGGAGCGCACCCCTCGCCGCTCTCCGCCAAGAAGTGGTTCGGCTCCCGCCCCTTCACCCAGATCAACGAGGCCGTCGCGGCACAGGGCCACGAGCCCGTCGACTGGCGGATCCCGGACCTGGGCCTCGGGACGACCCGGCCGACCGCCGGGGCCCGCGCCTGAGCGCCATCGCCGGTTACTGCGGCTAGCGTCTGAGCGACCGGAACAGGCCGGGCGGTGATCAGGGAGACCTCTGTAGTGGAGCAGCGGGAAGTGCCGGGGAACGCCGTCATGACCAGGATCGGACAGGCGATCATGCTGCTCCACGCCGGGGACAGGGCGGAGGCCCGCAACCGCTTCCGGATCATCTGGTCGGAGATCGGCGAGCGCGGCGCCGCCCTGCACCGCTGCACCCTCGCCCATTACATGGCCGACGCCCAGGACGATCCCGGGGACGAGCTGGCCTGGGACCTCCGGGCGCTGACGGCCGCGGAAGGGCTGACCGGTGCGGCGGACACGGACCCGGCCGGTGAGCACCGGGACGCGACCGCCGTGCGGGCTCTCGTCCCCTCGCTGCATCTGAATCTGGCTGCGGACTATCTGAAGCTGCAGCGCTTCGAGCCCGCCAGGGCCCATCTGGACCGGGCCTGGGACGCCGTGGGGGTGCTGGAGGACGACGGGTACGGCGGAGGGATCCGTGCCGCCATCGGGCGCTTGGAGCAGCGCATGCGGGGGAGCGCGGCGGGGGAGTGACGCCGGCAGGTTCGCAGCGCACTCCGCCCGGGCCGGTCACGCGCCGGTCGCACCGTCGATCCGTTCGCGCACGAGGTCGGCGTGGCCGTTGTGCCGGGCGTACTCCTCGATCATGTGCGTGTAGATCCAGCGGAGGCTGAAGGGCGTGCCCCGCTTGCCCGTGCCGACGGAGAGACCGTCGAGCTCCACCTTCGCGGCGTTCGTCCGGGCCGCTTCGATCTCCGCCAGCCAGGTGGTCCTCGCCTCGTCCCAGGTGTCCGCCTCGGTGACATGGAACTCCCCGTCCGGGTCCTCGTCCGTCCCGTAGATCGGCGGCAGGTCCTCGCCGGCCAGCACCTCGCGGAACCAGCCGCGTTCGTTCTCGGCCAGGTGCCGTACGAGGCCGAGCAGGGTGAACTCCGACGGGGGTACGGACGCCTCCCGCAGCTGGGCGCCGGTCAGCCCCTCGCACTTCATGGCCAGGGTCGCGCGGTGGTAGTCGAGCCAGCCCTCCAGCATCTGTCGTTCGGCTGCGTCGAGGTCCGGCTCGGAACGTTCCTGTGTCGTCATGGTGGGCATCCTCGCGCAGTGATGATCCGTGACGCCAACGCTTAACCGGCCTCCGCGCCGAGCATCCCCCGCAGCAGCTCGGCGCAGCCCGTGCGCAGCTCCTCCTCGGTCGGCACCGCCCGATGGTAGGAACCCACGGCGCACGCGAACATCATTCCCTCGGCCCAGGCCACGACGGACAGTGCGTGGCGCTCGGGTTCGGCCGATCCCGCCGCGGTCATGAGTGCCACAAGCGGTTCGCGGAACCGCCGGCCCGCGTCGTCGTAGAACGCCCGGAGGTCCGGGCGCCGGGTGGCCTCCAGGGCGAGTTCGTAGCGGCAGACGAGGAGTTCGGTGGAGCCGGTCAGATAGCGGTGCAGCGCGTGGGCCAGCCCTGCGGCGGCCTGGGCCGGATCGCCGCTCGTGAGCAGTTCCCCGGGCGCGAGCACCCGTGCCTCCAGTTCGGCGAGCCGGCGAACGGCGGCTTCCAGCAGGGCCTGCCGGGTGCGGGCGTGGTTGGACGTCGAACCCTGGGGGAGTCCCGCCTGCTCGTCCACGGCCCTGTGGGTGAGGCCGCGCATTCCGCGCTCGGCGAGAAGAGCCAGAGCGGCGTCGGCGATCAGTTCGGCGCGTGAGGGTGCGGGCCGGGCGGGCGGGGTGCCGTCGGCTTCGGTGGTCCGCGCGGGCGTGGAACGTGTGGGCATGGAACCAATCTACCGCCGCCACTACATCTGTAGTACCGTGGAGTCCATCCACTACAGGTGTAGTTCCAAGGAGGTGTCAGTCATGACGACGTCCCGGGCCGTGGTCATCGGCAGCGGAATCGGCGGACTCACCGCGGCGGCGGCGCTGCACCGGAGCGGGTGGCAGGTCACCGTGATCGAGCGTGCCGCCTCACTCGAACCCGTCGGCGCGGGCATCAGCCTCGCCCCCAACTCGCAGCGCGCCCTCGACGTCATCGGCCTCGGCGACGAGGTCAGATCCCTCGCCGCCTGGCAGGGGGACGGCGGCATGCGCACACCGTCCGGGCGCTGGCTCGCCCGCACGGACAGCGCCGCCGCGGCCGAACGGTTCGGCGGGCCGCTCGTCCTGCTGCACCGCTCTGCGCTCGTCGACCTGCTCCGGACACGGCTCCCCGAGGACGCCGTGGGCACCGGCACTCCCGCGCGACTCGTGGATCCGGGACGTGTGGGTGGACGCCCGGCCCTCGTCAGGACGGCCTCCGGTGACATCGAGGCCGATCTGGTGATCGGTGCCGACGGCATCGGCTCGTCCGTGCGCACCGAGCTGTTCCCACGTCACCCCGGCCCCTCGTACAGCGGATTCACCACCTGGCGGGTCCTCGCCCCCGGGACCGGCCACACCTTCAGCTCGCACGAGACCTGGGGCCGCGGCGCGCTCTGGGGCAGTCACCCGCTGAAGGACGGCGGGATCTACGCCTACGCCGCGGCCGCCGTCCCGGCCGGAGCCCGGGCCGCCGACGACGAGAAGGCGGAGCTGCTGCGACGGTACGGCGACTGGCACGACCCGATCCCCGCGATCATCGACGCCGTCGAACCGGACCAGGTCCTGCGCCACGACGTGTACCACCTGGCCGACCCGCTGCCGTCCTTCCACCGGGGCCGCACCGTGCTCGTCGGCGACTCCGCGCACGCCATGGTGCCCTTCCTCGGCCAGGGCGGTAACCAGGCCATCGAGGACGCCGTCGTGCTCGCCCATCACGTCACTCCGGACGGTGACCTGGGCGCGGGCCTGGCAGCCTACAGCGCGGCCAGGCACCCCCGTACGACAGCCATGGTCCGCAAGGCGGCGAAGGTCTCCCGGATGACAGGACTGTCCGGTGCGCCGGCCGTCGCCCTCAGGAACGGGCTGATGGCCGCGGTCTCCCGTCTCGGCCCGGGGCTGGTCCTGCGTACGTTCGACGGGATCTGCGACTGGCAGCCGCCGCAGCGCACGTATGCTGCCGGGACCAGGGAAGGACAGACGGCGCGACCGTGACAGGGCCCTGGCCAAGGCGACAGGGAGAACCTCGTGAAGGTCGGCTGTATCGGGCTCGGCGACATCGCGCAGAAGGCGTATCTGCCGGTACTGACGACTCTGCCCGGCGTCGAACTGCATCTGCAGACCCGCACCCCGGCCACGCTGGCGGCCGTCGCCGGTGCCCACCGGATCCCCGCGCGGCAGTGTCATGAGGATCTCGGCACGCTGCTGGACCAAGGCCTGGACGCAGCCTTCGTGCACGCGCCGACCGCCGCGCACGCTGAGATCGCCGGGCGGCTGCTCGAAGCGGGCGTCCCCACCTACGTCGACAAGCCCCTCTCGTACGAACTCGCCGAGTCCGAGCGGCTGGTGTCCCTGGCCGAGGAGCGCGGTGTCTCTCTCGCAGTCGGTTTCAACCGCAGGCTCGCCCCGTCGTACGCGCAGTGCGCCGAGCACCCGCGCGAGTTGATCCTCCTGCAGAAGAACCGGGTGGGTCTGCCCGAGGACCCGCGCACCATGGTGCTGGACGACTTCATCCATGTCGTCGACACCCTGCGCTTCCTGGCCCCCGGACCCGTGTCGAACGTCGTTGTGCGGGCACGGATCGCGGACGGGCTGATGCACCATGTGGTGCTCCAGCTGTCCGGCGACGGATTCACCGCCATCGGCATGATGAACCGGCTCAACGGATCGACCGAGGAGATCCTCGAGGTCTCGGGGCAGGACAGCAAACGCCAGGTCCTGAACCTCTCGGACGTCGTCGACCACAAGGGCCAGCCGACCCTGCGGCGGCGCGGCGACTGGGTGCCGGTCGCCCGCCAGCGCGGAATCGAACAGAGTGTGCTGTCCTTCCTGGACGCGGTGCGGTCCGGCGAGGTGCTCAGTGCCCGGGACGCTCTGGAGACCCACAGGCTGTGCGAGCGGGTGGTCCAGGACGCGTCGGAGCAGGCGTCCTGAGGGACCGCAGCCCCGACGCACCGAGGAAGACGGCCAGCACCGCCAGGGCGCCGTACACGGGCCAGGCGCCCAGCCGGACGTAGAGGGTGGTGCCCCGGGCGAGCGGTACGTCGTACACGGTGGCCTCGCTCGCATCCGTACCGAGCGGTGCGCCGGCGCGTTCGCCCCGCGGTCCGTACACCGCGCTCACACCCGTGAGAGTGGCGTGCACCATCGGGCGGCCCGTCTCGGCCGCCCGCAGCGCCGCCAGCGAGGCGTGCTGCTCGGGGGCCCAGCTGTGCTGGAACGTCGAGGTGGACGACTGGGCGACGAGCAGCTGTGCCCCGTCCTTCGTCAGCTGCCGGCTCATGTCGGGGAACGCCGACTCGAAGCAGACCAGAGGGCCCAGCCGCAGCCCGTCGGGAAGGTCCATCACCACGGGCGCGCTGCCGCGCAGCCGGTCCTCACCCGCGGCCTTGCCCACCGAGGTCGCCCAGCCGAGCAGCGCGCGGGCCGGGACGTACTCGCCGAACGGCACCAGGCGCATCTTGTCGTATCGGTCCCCGGTCGGGCCGTCCGGGCCCACCAGCACCGCGGACTTGAAGATCCCGGTGCGGTCAGGGCCGTCCGTGCGCCGGGCATCCATGTTGACCAGCACATCGGCCCCGACAAGACGCGAAAGTGCGGCGACGCGGTCCGCCGCCTCCGGGCTCCGGGAAAGATCGACGGCCACACTGCTCTCGCCCCACACCACCAGGTCGACGTCACGGCCCGCCAGGTCACGGGTCAGTTCCTCGCCGCGCGTGAAGCGGCGTTCGATACTGCCGGGGCCGTCGACGACACCTGGCTGCACGACGGCGATCCGGGCCGTGCCGGTCTCCTCGGGACGCGGCGCCCACAGCGCTGTCGCGCCCACGCCCAGCGCACCCGCAACCAGGCACGCGGCCCCGGCTTTGCGGGCCGCCGGCACGGCGAGCAGCACCACGACCGCCGTGTTCACGGCCACGACGCCCAGACTGACCAGCCACACACCCCCCACCGAGGCGAGGCGCAGCGCCGGCGGGACGTCCCACTGGCTGGCGCCCAGCAGACCCCAGGGGCCGCCGAGCCCCTCCCAGGAGCGGACCAGCTCGATCATCAGCCAACCGGAGGGCACCACGGCCACAGCAGTCGCGGAACGCCGGACCGACGGTGAGCCACCGAGAAGCCGGGACACGAGCAGCCCCCAGGGGGCCCACAGCAGTCCCAGCAGGGCCGCGAGCGCCAGGATGAACACATGGAGGCTCGGCATCAGCCAGTGGTGGACGGCGAGCATGAAACCCGTACCGCCGAGCCAGCCGTCGACCGCCGCACGGCGCCCTGTGTCCGCCGACCGGATCAGCAGCAGCCAGGGCACCAGGGCGATGTACGCGAACCACGAGAGCGACGGCGCGGGAAACGCCAGAGCGGGCAGGGCCCCCGCACAGAGCGCCGCGGCGCCCCGCCCGGTACGGGAGCGGAGCAGCCGCTCGTAACGACGTGCACCGTCCTCACCGGCCGGACTTTCGGGAAGCCGCCCGCGCCGCATCGGCATGCATGCCCTCCTCGCCGGTCGTGCGCCTGATCCCAGTGTGGTGCAGAAGATCAGCTGCGCACAGGGGGCGTGCCGCGGCCACCGGGGGCTTGCGCCCCCGCCGGCCGTGGGTCAGCCGGCCGCCGCCTCGGGCGCGTACCGCCACGTCCGGTGCGCCGTGACGGTACGGATCCGCCAGCCCGGTTCCGTACGCAGCAGCTCGAAGTCGTATCTGCCGCCGGTGACCAGGGCCGGAGCGGACTCCCCGTCCCAGGCCACCGGGCCCGTCGGACTGAGGTAGTCGGCCCGCACCTGCGCCCGGTCCCCCGGGTAGCCGCCCAGGTCCTGGAGATCCAGGCGTCTGTTGACGATCAGGTGCTGGCGGGCGGGTAGGAGCCGCAGGCTGTCCGCCAGCCACCGCCGGGCCTCGGCGGCCGGCCCTTCGGATCCGCCCGCGCCGCGGTAGTCGGCGCGTCCGTCCGGAGTGAACAGGGCGCCGTAGTCCTCCCAGGCGCCGTCCCCCCACGCCACGGCGTAATCGGTGATCACTGCATCGATGGAGAGCCGGTCCATCACCGTCGCGAGAGCCACGCGCTGTGTCATCGGCCAAGTCTCGGTCGTCGCGCGCCGCACGCCAAGGGGCCGTGCGTGGCTCCTTGACGCGGACGGGGGCCTCACCGGCGTCCGCGGGCGACTGTGCGGCGGACGTAACCACGCTTGATCGTCCGGCGTGACACCCGGGAAACAGATGTTTCGTACCGTCGCGATATGACTGAGCTCAGTTCCCCGGCACGGCGGCGCTGAAGGCCGGCAGATACGCGGACTCATGGCCCTCGGCCGTCGGGTGGACGTTCGAGCTGCTGATCCATGCGTCGCTCGTGCAGATCTCGTGCCCGGCGAAGGCGGACCGGCCGTCGGCGAACGCGAAGCCGGCCGCTTCCGCACGGCCCGCGATCGTCTCGTCGAGCAGATCCGAACCCTGGTTGACGGCCGTGCGCTTGGCGGAACTCAGCCCGCCGAGGCAGAGGCCGCCCTCCTTGTAGAGATGCGGGTATCCGATGATCACGACCTCGGCGTGGGGCGCCCGGGCCCGGACGGTCGCGTAGAGGCTGTCCAGTTCGCCCGGCAGCTCGTTCACGACGTACTCGCCGGCCGTCGCCAGGGCCCGCTCGCAGGCCGACTGCGTGGAGTACTGGCAGCTGAGCATGGTCGACGCGAACCCGGAGTCGTTGCCGCCGATGCTCAGGCTCACCAGAGTGGTGTCCTCGTCCAGTTCGCTCACCTGGTCGCTGAGCACATCGGGGATCTTGGCGCCGCCGCAGGCGGCGAAGACGAACGACGCCGGCTCGTTGGCATCGGCCCAGAGGGCCGGGTAGGCGTTGCGGCTCCGTGTGCACGCGATGTCGGAGTAGCTGCCGGCGCCGGTACCGGAGGCGTACGAGTCCCCGAGGGCCACGTAGTTCACACCCGCGGCCTCCGGGGCGGCTGCCGCCGTGGACATGGTCACCGAGGCGAGAGCGAGGGCCAGGAGCGCGGCGCCGGCTGTACGGGGCAGGGACATGGGGTCCTCCGTGATGTGGGAGCGGGGGCGGCAGGTGCACGGCTGCCGCGTGGCTCCGGCGGCCGTGACCATGCCTCAACCTCCCGCCTCCGCGTCCCCACGTCATCGGTGAAATGACCGACGGCCCGGACCCGCGCCGCGCGGACGCGGTCTGTGGCCGGGTTCACCGGTTCGGGTACTCACCCACCTTGCTCGCCTGCACTCGTGCAAGCTCGTGGTCGAGCGCCGGGCTTTCGTAGGTGGCGGGGACGCACCGCCACCGAGCCGGCTCTCCCTGTGTCATCGGTGTCCGGCCGGTGGGGAAGAGGTCTGTCATGTGGGAGTCCGAGGAGTTCGGCAGCGAGCACGAGGGCCGGCCCGGTGTCCTGCTCGCCGACGGCACCGAGCCGGGTCCGGTGTACTTCGACGCCGGGAGCGGTCCGTCGGTGCACCGGAGCACCGACTGGTGGGTCTACGACGGAACCCTCGGGGCACCGTCCGCGGCCGAGCTCCGCGGCGTGTGCTCGTGCGGCTGGCGTGCCACCACCACCTACCCGATCGACTGGGACGCCGTGGAGCGCCGACGCCCCTACCTGGCCGATACCGGCGGACCGGAAGCCGACTGGGAGACGCACATCGCGGACGTGACGTCACGGACCGTTCCGGTACCCGTCGAGCTCACCGCCCTCCTCGACCAGGTGGAGGCACGCCTCACCACGCTGGCCGCGGACGAGCCTCTGGCCGCCCTCCGCGCCGCCGCTGCCCTGGAACGCCTCACCCAGCTCGTGACGACCGACGTCGCGTTTCGCATCGACACCGCCGACGGGCCCCGATGGGACACCGTCGCCAAGGCGCTGGGAGTCAGCGAGAAGACCGCTCGCTCCCGCCTGACCCGCCGTGCGCTCCGCCGCTGAGCCCACGGGCCGGGCACCCCGGCCCAGGCATCCACAGTCAGCGACGGGAGACTGGGCGGGCATCGTGCTCAGCCGGCGGACTCACCCGCGTGAGGGCTCAGCTCACCGGCTGCGATCAGGACGAACAGCACGACGCCCAGAACGATGCGGTAGATGACGAACGGCATGAAGCTCTTCGTCGTGATGAACTTCATGAACCACGCGATGACCGCGTAGCCGACCACGAACGCGATGATCGTCGCGAAGATCGTCGGTGCCCAGGAGACGTGCCCCTCGCCCGCGTCCTTCAGCTCGAAGACGCCCGACGCCAGTACCGCGGGAATCGCCAGCAGGAAGGAGTAGCGGGCAGCGGCCTCACGGGTGTAACCCATGAGCAGACCACCGCTGATCGTCGCACCCGAGCGGGAGACGCCCGGGACCAGGGCCATCGCCTGGCAGAAGCCGAAGATCAGGCCGTCCCTGACACCCAGCTCCTTGAGGGACTTGCGTTCCTTGATCGCCCGGTGCTTGCCACCGGTCTCGTCGCGGGCCGCGAGCCGGTCCGCGATGCCGAGGACGACGCCCAGCACGATCAGCGTCGTCGCGATCAGGCGCAGGTCGCGGAACGGGCCCTCGATCTGGTCCTTGAACGTCACGCCGAGCACACCGATGGGGATGGATCCGATGATGACCAGCCACCCCATCTGGGCGTCGTGGTTGCTTCGCATCGCAGAGTCGGTAAGTGACCGGAACCAGGCCGAGACGATCCGGACGATGTCCTTGCGGAAGTAGATGAGGACCGCGGCCTCCGTGCCGATCTGCGTGATCGCGGTGAACGCGGCTCCCGGGTCGTGCCAGCCCGCGAAGGCCGCGGTCAGCCGCAGATGCGCGCTGGAAGAGATCGGCAGGAACTCGGTCAGTCCCTGAACGAGGCCCAGGACGAATGATTCGAACCAGCTCATGGGGCTTAGGCCATCCCGGAGGTACTCATGCAACGGCCGACGGACGCGAGGGCCGTCGGCGGCGTGCGAATGCGGTCAGAAAAAGGGGACGGGACGTCATGGCCCCGGACATCCTCTGTCGGTTGCGCGCAGCGTATCGCCTACAGGTGAACAGACTCCCGCCTGCCCCTGGCTACGCCGCGTCGCCCGCCCCGGGCGCCGGCGCACCGGCCGTGCCGCCCAGCTTGTGCCGCCTGCGCCAGGCCACGAGCGCCGCACCCGCCCCGGACAGCACGATGAAGCCCATCGCGGCCAGGAACACCGGTGACGTGGGGGAGGAGGCCGAGCTGCCCGCGATGACGTACGCGGCCGTGTTCGGGATCGAGCCGAGCCCGGTGGCCAGCAGGAACGGCGGATAGCCCATACGGGAGGTCGCCGCGCAGTAGTTGGCCGCGGCGAAGGGCACCCCGGGGAAGAGCCGCAGCGCCAGCATGGACCTGAACCCGTGCCGGCTCAGCAGCCCGTCCGCCGCCTTCAGGTACTTGCCCCGCAGCAGCGTCCGGAGCGCGTCCTGACCCAGCACCCGGCCGAGCAGGAAGGAGACGCCTGCCCCGAGGACGGTTCCGGCCAGCGCCGCCGCGAGTCCGGCCTGGGCACCGAACAGCGCCCCGGCGGCCAGGTTGAGCAACGGACGCGGCACGAAGGCCACGGTGCACACGCCGTACGCGAGCCCGAACAGCATCGCCGCGCCGGAACCCGTGAGTTGATGTGGCCAGCCGGACGCCAGGAGCCGCTGTGGTTCGAACAGCAGCATGGTGGTCGCGGCGGCCAGCAGGACCGCCACGAGCAGGGAGAGCCGGGACCAGGGGGACAGGAGCGCCCTCGTGCAGCGCACTGCGAGGCCGCCGGAGGGCCGTGTTGCGGGGACGGGGTCGAACATCTGGGGAGCGTAACTGAAACAGGTGTGTGATCGCCGTAACGTGCGGGCGGCGGACGACGAGTCACTCGTCACGCACCCCGGTCCCTCCGGGCGGTGGCCCCGGAGCGCTCCGGAACACGGAACACCCGTTCTCCGCGGTGCGGCAGGCCGCAGTCGGTCGCCGCGCGGACCCCGGAAGTCCACCGAGGTGACGAGGACATCCGCGCCCATGCGGTGTCTGGCGGTACGACGGCTGAACGGGCGCGGCCGCCGGCCGAGTTGATCCGGAGGCCGTCCTTGCCCGCCTGCTTCGTCCGGCCGGCGTCGTAACCGTCCTGGACGCCGGTGACGTTCAGCGCGGTCTGTATCGCCAGGTCGGCGACGATGTTCTCGATCGCGGCCACCGCTGGCTCCGTGAGGGCGACGATCTCCGAGACGGCCGCCTCCGCCATCTCCTTCAGGATCCGCTTGAACGCGATCCGGGTTGCGGCGGTCTCGGCGCCGGCCAGCAGCGTCGACAGGCCGGCCGTCCCCACACCCTCGTCCGCGAACTCCCGCAACGAGTCCGCCATGTCGCGGTAGGGCGTCCTCGTCCACGTTCGGCGGGTTCGGGCAGCGTGAAAATCATTCGACGTCGTGCCACCGCTCCGCCATGATCAGGGCATGTTCCGGTACGCCTTCCTCGCAGCGCAGTCCGCAGTCGCGGACGCGCCGAAGGCTGCCGTGAGCCTCGCGGCAGCAGGCACCGCAGCAGTCGCGGCAGCAACCGACGCAGCGTTCGCCGCTGCCGCAGCGCCCTTCGGCGGCGCCCGAAGCTGACCCTCCCCCGACAGTCCGGCGGACCCCGCAAGGGGAGGGTCGGCAGGGCCCTGGGGTCTTCTTCTCTCAGCTTCGAAAACCAAGGAACGAGCCATGCCCAAGACGGCATACGTGCGCACCAAGCCGCACCTCAACATCGGCACCATGGGCCACGTCGACCACGGCAAGACCACTCTGACCGCCGCCATCACCAAGGTGCTCAGCGACCGCGGCACCGGCACCTTCGTGCCGTTCGACCGGATCGACCGGGCCCCCGAGGAGGCGCAGCGCGGCATCACCATCAACATCGCGCACGTCGAGTACGAGACGGACACCCGGCACTACGCGCACGTCGACATGCCCGGACACGCCGACTACATCAAGAACATGGTCACCGGAGCGGCGCAGCTCGACGGGGCGATCCTCGTCGTCTCCGCGCTCGACGGCATCATGCCGCAGACCGCGGAGCACGTCCTGCTGGCCCGTCAGGTCGGCGTCGACCACATCGTCGTCGCGCTCAACAAGGCCGACATCGGCGACCCCGAGCTCACCGACCTGGTCGAGCTCGAGGTCCGCGAGCTGCTCTCCGCGCACGGTTACGGCGGGGACACCGTCCCCGTCGTACGGGTGTCCGGGCTCGGCGCGCTCCAGGGGGACCCACGCTGGACGGCGTCCGTCGAGGGGCTGCTGGACGCCGTCGACACGTACGTACCGATGCCGGTGCGCTACACCGACGCGCCGTTCCTCCTGTCCGTGGAGAACGTGCTCACCATCACCGGCCGCGGCACCGTCGTCACCGGAGCCGTGGAGCGCGGCACGGTGCGCGTCGGGGACCGGGTGTCGGTTCTCGGCGCGGACGTCGAGACCGTCGTCACCGGCCTGGAGACCTTCGGGAAGCCGATGGAGTCCGCGGAGGCCGGCGACAACGTCGCGCTGCTGCTGCGCGGGGTCGAGCGCGACCGGGTACGCCGCGGTCATGTGGTGGCGGCGCCAGGGAGCGTCAGCCCGAGCCGGCGGTTCACCGCGCAGGTGTACGTCCTGTCGGCTCGGGAAGGAGGCCGGACCACGCCGGTCACCACGGGATACCGGCCGCAGTTCTACATCCGTACGGCGGACGTCGTCGGGGATGTCGACCTCGGCGAGGCGGCGGTGGCGCGGCCCGGCGACACGGTCACCATGACCGTCGAGCTCGGCCGTGACGTCCCGCTGGAGTCCGGCCTCGGCTTCGCGATCCGCGAGGGCGGTCGCACGGTCGGCGCCGGTACGGTCACCGGTCTGCTCTGACGGCTCGGCGCGGCCCGTCTCCCCACCCCCGGGGAGGCGGGCCGCGTGCCGTGCCCCAGACTGGGTGCCATGGCAGACACAGCTCTCGTACTGGGTGCCGGAGGCGTCACCGGCACCGCCTGGGAAACCGGCATCCTGCACGGCCTCGCCAAGGCGGGCGTCGACCTCTCCACCGCCGATCTGATCGTCGGCAGTTCGGCGGGGGCCATCGTCGGTGCGCAGCTCGCCTCCGGCCTCGTCGCCGTCGGCGACCTCTACGAGCGGCAGCTCGCCGACCCGGAGAACGAGAAGGGGGCGGTGGGCCGGCTGGGTCCCGTCACCGTCCTGCGGTACGCGAGAGCAGTGCTTTCGTCCCGTACGCCCGAGGAGTACGGGCGCAAGCTCGGCGCCCTGGCCCGGGACAGCCGGCCCGGGGCGACCGCGGCCGAACGGCGCGAGATGATCGCGAGCCGGCTCGCGTCGCCCGAATGGCCCGGACGGCAGCTGCTGATCACCGCCGTGGACGCGTCCTCCGGCGCGCTGCACACCTTCGACAGGACGGGCGAGGTCCCGCTCGTCGACGCCGTCACCGCGAGCTGCGCGGTCCCCGTGGTCTGGCCCGTGGTCAGCGCGGGAGGCGGGTACTGGATCGACGGGGGCGTGCACTCCCCGGCCAACGCCCAGCTCGCCTCCGGCTACGGACGCGTCGTCGTGATCGCGCCCACCGCCAGTGGCAACAAGGTGATCGTCTCGCCCCGCGCGCAGGCCGCCGAACTGGAGGCCGCCGGCGCCCGCGTCGAGGTGATCACCCCGGACGCGGGCACGCGGAAGGCCATCGGCCGCAACTCCCTGGACCCCGCACGGAGGGCCGCGGCAGCCAGAGCCGGCCTCGCCCAGTCCGCCGCCCACACCGAAGCCGTCGCCGAGGTGTGGAACGGCTGACCCGGCGGGGAGGGTGTCCGGCGCCCGTCACAATGGGGGCGTGAACGAACCGATACCCGTCATCCGCGACACCGACTGCGGCACCGCCAGGCTGCTGCCCGACGTCGACCGGGACCGGGCCTGGCTGCTCACGGTCGACGGCGCCCCGCAGTCGTACGTCGACCTCGACGAGCCGGAACACCTCGAATTCGAGTACGTAAGACGGCTCGGCCATGTCGTGGACCGGGCCGACGCGAACGGAACGCCGCTGGACGTGGTGCACCTCGGCGGCGGCGCGCTCACGCTGCCGCGCTACGTCGCGGCCACCCGCCCCGGCTCGCGGCAGGACGTGGCCGAGGCGGACCAAGGGCTCGTCGATCTGGTCCTCGAGCATCTGCCGCTGCCCGAGGGGGCCGGTGTCACCGTGCACGGCTCCGATGCCCGGGGCTGGCTCGAGGAGGCACCGGAGGGTTCCGCGGACCTCCTGATCGCCGATGTCTTCGGCGGTGCCCGCGTGCCCGCGCACCTCACTTCCGTGGAGTACGCGCGAGCCGCCGGACGGCTCCTGCGGCCGGACGGCGTCTACGCCGCCAACCTGGCCGACAGCGCCCCCTTCACCTTCCTGCGGTCGCAGCTGGCGAACTTCGCCGACGTTTTCGACGAGCTCGCTCTGATCGCCGAGCCGGCCGTGCTGCGCGGCCGGCGCTTCGGTAACGCCGTGCTGCTCGCCTCCCGTGCGCCCCTCGACGTCGGGCCGCTCACCCGGCTGTGCGCCGCCGACGCGTTCCCCGCGAGGGTCGAGCACGGTGCGGCGCTCGCCCGCTTCATGCGGGGTGCGAAGCCGGTGCGGGACAGTGAGGCCGTCGCCTCACCCGAGCCCCCTGACGGCGCCTTCAGCATCGGCTGACTCCCGGGACGGTTCCGGGACGCTGATCTGCTTCACCCCACTGCGGCGCGTCAGATTCCGTACGTCCGGGACGAAAAGCACGCCCGCCGTCACCAGTACGATCAGCGCGGCGCATCCCCACAGCGCCTCGCTGCGGCCGACGAGCGTCTCCACCGGGCCGGCCGCCGCCGTGGCCAGCGGCACCATCGCGACCGAGCCGAACCAGTCGTACGCCGCGACCCGGGACAGCTTCTCCTCCGGGATCTCCTGGTGAAGGGCCGTCATCCAGGAGACCCCGAACACCTCGATGGAGACCCCGGTCACGAACATCACCGCGCAGAGGCCCGCCACCGGCAGCGGGATCGCGAGCCCCGCGGACGGCAGGGCCAGGGGGAACACGCAGAGCGTCCCGGCCAGCAGCAGCCGCCGGGGTTTCCACCGCATCATCAGCAGCGCCCCGCCCAGCGTGCCGACGCCGAACGCCGCGAGAGCGAACCCCCAGGGCCGGGCGCCTCCGAGCTCGTCCCGCGCCACCAGCGGCCCGTACACCGCCTCGGCGGCCCCGACGACGGCCACGACCACGGAGAACTGCAGCACGACGGCCCAGAGCCAGGGGCGCCCGACGACCTCCTGCCAACCGTCCCGGAGATCGGCGAGCAGTCCGCCGCCCGGTGCGCGCGCGGGGATGTGGCTCACGTCCAGGAAGGCCCGGAGCACACCGGCGACGGCGAACGCCGCAGCGTCGACCGCCAGCACCCAGCCCGGGTCCATGGCCGCGATCATGGCGCCGCCGAGTGCCGCGCCGCCGATGGCCGCGCCGTGCATCGACATCCGGAAGAAGGCGAAGGCGCGGGCGGCCTGTTCACCACTGACGCTGGACATGAGCATGCCCTCGGCCGCCGGGCCGAAGAAGGCCTGCCCGGTGCCGCAGAGCGCGGTCAGCAGCATCATGTGCCAGAGCTCGGCTCCGCCGGTCAGCACCAGCCAGGCGAAAGCTGCCTGCGAGAGACAGTTGAGTGTGTTCGCGGCCACCATCACCCGGTGACGCGGCAGCCGGTCCGCCACCGCGCCGCCGATCAGCAGGAAGAGCACCAGCGGCGCCGTGCGCGCGGCGGCGACCAGACCGACGTCGCCGCCGTCACCGCCCGACTCCAGAACCGCGAAAGCCGCCGCGATCAGCGCGCCGTTGGTGCCCAGGCTCGTGATGATCGCGGCGGCGGTCAGCAGACCGAAATTGCGGCCTGCCGGCAGGGAGCGGAGGGCGGGGGAGGGGGAGGAGGCGGCGGAAGTCACCAAGGGACTATCCCCGCCCCGGCCCCCTCCCGCCAAATGGACGGTCACGGCCGCGTGAGCCGAAGGCTCAGGACGGGGTCTCGGTGCTCTTCACCAGGCGTACCGTGCTGAGGATCTTCTGGATGGTGGCGTCCGGGAGTTCGTCGTCGATACCGGCGTTGGCGTAGAGGACCCAGGTCGAGTACTCGTCATTGGAGTTCTTGAAGGAGAACGCGATCGACTTGCCGTCGGTGTCGCACTTGTCCTTGTTGGCCAGTCCGGTGGCGGTGGCCGTGACGAAGCTGCCCGAGAGGCCCGACTTGGTCGTGTACGCCTTGGGCTTGTCGGTCTTGACCTTGCTCTTGGGATCCGACTGCGCATAGGCGGCCCAGACCCAGTTGGAGGCCTCGTTCGTGGCCGCCTCATCCGTGCTCTTGGTACCCTGCGCGCCCTTGGTGCCGACGCCGGCCAGGCTGGTGTCCTCCTGGGTGCCGTCCTTGTCCGCGTCGTCGGTGCACCACTTGCTCTTGTAGTGCGCGGGGGAGGAGAAGCCCACCGCCGGCTTGCCCGTGGGGTCCTCGTCGTCCGAGAAGCCCGAGAACACTCCGCTGCCCGCGACCTCCCAGTCGCCGGGCACGTCGAACTGCGTGCCCCACTTGGGGTTGGTCACGACCTTCCAGCCCGGAATCGTGGGCGCGGCGTCCTCACCGCCCCGCGGGTTCGCCGCCGGGGCGGACGCGGACTCGGACGTCTTCGCGGACGGTGACGAGGACGCCTTGCCGTCGGCCACCTTCGATCCGCCCTTGTCGTCGTCCTTGTTCATCACGACGACACCGGTGACGACCGCCGCGACAACGACCGCGGTGGCCGCGACGACCGCGACGATCGTCGTCTTCTTCTTGTCGTCCGGCTTCGGGCCTCCAGGCCCGCCCGGCACGGCGTACTGCGGCGCCGTGGGCTGCTGGTACGGGTTGGGCTGCGGGTAGCCCTGCTGCTGCCCCTGCTGCTGATATCCCGGCTGCTGATAGGGATTCGGCTGTTGGTACCCCGGCTGCTGGTACGGGTTCTGGTCCTGCGGGTTCTGCTCGCCCCCGGGCGGCTGCTGTCCTGGCCACATGGCCAGTAACCATAGAGGGGTGGGGCGTGCTCTGCCACGGGCGCCCCTGTGAGGGGATGGTCAAAGACTGCTACCCGCTAGTAACGTCGGCGCCATGAGCACTGAAGAGATGACAGTCGGCGACATGCTGTCCGCGAGCGTCCCGATGGTCCGGACCCTCGGCATCACGTATCTCGAGACAACCGCGGAGCGCGCCGTCCTCTCGCTCCCCGACCGCGCCGAGTATCACAATCACCTCGCGGGGCCCCACGCCGGAGCGATGTTCACGCTCGCCGAGTCGGCGAGCGGCGCGATCGTCGTCGCCGCGTTCGGCGACCAGCTGACCCGGGCGGTCCCGCTGCCCGTCACCACGGAGATGGCCTTCAAGAAGGTGGCCATGGGCGAACTCACCGCGACGGCGGTGCTGGGCCGCCCGGCGGCCGAGGTGATCGCCGAACTGGACGAGGGGAAGCGCCCGGAGTTTCCCGTCAGCGTCGAGATCCGGCGCGCCGACGGCGCCGTCACCAGCGAGATGAGCGTGGTCTGGACGCTGCGTCCGAACCGCTGACCTCCGCCCGGCCCCCGCACCCCCGGTCGGGAGCCGCGGGGGCCGGTCCGGCCGTCCGGCCCGGTAGGCTGCCCGCCGTGCACCACTCGTGGTGCACGGCTGCAGATCTCTTACGGGAAGGACCCGCGTTGCACGTCCAGGAGTGGCTCGAGACCGTCCCCGCGGTCAGCATTTACCTCCTGGTGGGGGTCGTCATCGGACTCGAGAGTCTGGGCATTCCGCTGCCCGGAGAGATCATCCTCGTGAGTTCGGCGCTCCTCGCCTCCCAGCACGGCGACATCGACCCCGTGGTGCTCGGCGCCTGTGCGTCGGCCGGAGCGATCATCGGTGACTCCATCGGTTACGCCATCGGCCGCAAGGGAGGGCGCCCCCTGCTCGCCTGGCTCGGCGGAAAGTTCCCCAAGCACTTCGGGGCGCCCCAGATCGCCCTGGCGGAGCGGTCGTTCGAGAAGTGGGGCATGTGGGCGGTCTTCTTCGGCCGTTTCGTCGCACTGCTGAGGATCTTCGCGGGACCGCTGGCCGGTGTCCTGCGCATGCCGTACTGGAAGTTCCTGATCGCCAACGTGCTCGGCGGAATCCTCTGGGCCGGCGGCACCACCGCCGTCATCTACTCGGTGGGAGTCGTCGCCGAGGCGTGGCTCAAGCGCTTCTCGTGGCTGGGGCTGCTGGCCGCCGTGCTGATCGGCGTGATCTCCATGCTGGTGCTGAAGAACCGCGCCAAGAAAGCGGCGGCGCAGGCCGACCGTGCTGCGCCCTCGACCGAGCCGGACACGGTCCCCGCGGGGGACTGATCCCGCGCGGACCGGGCGCGGACCCGGCGGGTCCGCCCTGGTCGGGTCCGCCCTTGCCCGGGGGCTGTCAGCCCTCGCGGTGCGCCTCGCGGTGGGCCTTCGCCAGCTCCACGTAGCCGGCCGCGTTGAAGGCGATGCCCTCACGCTCCTCGGCGGTCAGCTCCCGCTTGACCTTCGCGGGCACACCGGCGACCAGGGAGCCCGGCGGCACCTGCATCCCCTGCGGCACGAGGGCCTGTGCGGCGATCAGTGAACCCGCTCCGATGTGTGCGCCGTTGAGCACGGTGGCGCCCATGCCGACCAGGACGTCGTCCTCGATGACACAGCCGTGCAGCACGGCGTTGTGGCCGACGGAGACCCTGGCGCCCACCGTCAGCGGGAAGCCCGGGTCGGTGTGCACGCTGCAGTTGTCCTGGATGTTGCTCTCGGGGCCGAGGGAGATCGGGCCGGCGTCGGCACGCAGCACCGCGTGGTACCAGACGCTGGAGCCCGCGGCCATCGACACATCGCCGATCACGACGGAGGTGGGGGCGAGGAAGGCGTCCGGATCGATGTCCGGCTCCTTGCCGCCGATACCGGTGACCAATGCCTGCGATGCCATCGTCTGTTCCTCCGGTGGGATGTGGTGCGCTCGGGGCCATGCTCCGCACGAACCGTAATGGACGGCTCCGGGGCTCCGGGCAGGTGGGGTGAACATCACAGCCCGTCGCGCGGAACCGTTCCGGCCGGGCGGACTACCGTGAGCGGGTGCCGAAGAACCGGAACTCGCTCTCCTCCCTGGCCCTCCGGCGGCGTGGCCTCGCGTCCCGCGCCGTCCACCGCGTCTGGGCCTGGGTGCAGGAGACCGGAGCGGTCACCGCGCAGCACCCCGGGCGGCTGCGGTTCGGACGCATCGGTACGGGGACCCGGCTCGCCTTCCCGCAGGGGACCGTCTTCGGGGAACCGTGGATCGAGCTGGGCGACCACTGCATCATCGGGGAACAGGTGACGCTTTCGGCCGGCCTGATGCCCGGCCTGGATCTGGGAGCCGAGACCGTCCTGACCCTGGGCAACGGTGTGGTGCTGGGGCGGGGCAGCCATGTGATCGCCGACACCAGGGTGTCGATCGGCTCGGACACGTACTGCGGTCCGTACGTCTACATCACCTCCACCAACCACAGTTACGACGATCCCCACGAGCCGGTCGGCAAGCAGTGGCCCCGCATGGAGCCGGTCGAGATCGGGCCGGGCTGCTGGATCGGCACCGGAGCGGTGATCCTCCCGGGGGCCAGGCTCGGCCGCAACGTGGTGGTGGCGGCAGGGGCCGTCGTACGCGGAGAGGTCCCCGACCACGCGGTGGTGGCAGGGGCGCCGGCCCGGGTGGTGCGGAGCTGGGATCCGGAGAAGGGCTGGCAGCCGCCGCTGCGCACCCCCGCACCGGTCCCGATCCCCGACGGGGTCACCCCCGAGCAACTGGCCGCTGTGGCGCTCCTCCTGGAGGACGCGGCCGAGGGGGCCTGACCCCTGGGGACTGCCCCACCTGTGAGTGGGTGGCCGCCCTGTTCCCCGTCCCTGAGCGGGTGGCCCGGCCGTCCGAGAGGCCCTCAGCCCGTCGCCAGCAGGAGAGTTCCGAGCAGGGCCAGGCCCGCACCCGCCGCCTGGACCCCGCGCAGCCGCTCGCCCAGCACGCCCCGCGCCGCCAGCGCCGTCACCACCGGGTACAGCGAGGCCAGGACGGCGGCCACGGTGACCGGGCCGTGCTGGGCGGCGATCGAATACGTGCCGTTGGCCGCGACATCGGCCAGTCCGACGAAGGCGAGTGCGGGGAGCGCGGCCCTTACGACGCCGGCCCCGCCCTCCTCTGGCAGGGCGCGGCCCCCACGGCGTACGGAGAAGTACAGGGCCGTTCCGCCCACCGCGATGTTCGTCATCCGCTGGACGAAGAGGGCGAGGAAGAGACCGGTGAGCGTCGTGGACGCCTCCGAGATCAGCGCCATCACCGCTCCGAAGCCGAAGGCGGCCAGCAGGGTCAGCGCGACCGCCTGCCGCTGCACCGGCGCCCCGCGAAGCTGAGGACCTCCCGCCATGACGACCCCCGCGACGGCCACGGCCACCCCGGCGAACTGCAGCATCCCGGGCCGCTCGCCGACCAGCAGTCCCACTCCCACCGGGACCGCCACCCCGAGGGAGCCGAGCGGGGAGACCACGCCCATAGGGCCCAGTGCCAGGGCCTTGTAGAAGCTCAGCATCGCGACCGGGCCGACGGCCCCCGCCGCGACCGCGAACCAGAGGCGGCCCCCGGCCTCGCTCCAGCCGCCGGTCGCGATCACGATGGCCCCGAGGACCACGGCGGCGATGCACTGCGAGACGACCACCACGGTGAGAGCGGGCGTCCGCCGGGTCAGCAGCCCGCCGCCGAAATCGGCCAGCCCCCACAACAGACTCGTGGCCAGGGCGAACAGTGCTGTCATCGGGCGCCTCGCAGTACAGTGCGGTGGTCGGGTGGGTACACCACACCGTAGTGCACTATTTTCGACTCTGTCATCCAGAATATTGGACGGAATGTGTCTGACCTCGATCAGCTCACCCAGTCGCTCGCCCGCAACCTCAAGCGCTGGCGAGGGGAGCGCGGATTCACCCTGGACACTCTCGCGGCCCGAGCGGGAGTCAGCCGCGGCATGATCATCCAGATCGAACAGGCCCGTACGAACCCGAGCGTCGGCACGACCGTCAAGCTGGCCGACGCGCTGGGCATCAGCATCACCACCCTGCTCGACTACGAGCAGGGATCCCAGGTGCGGCTGGTGCCCGAGAGCCAGGCGGTGCGCATGTGGTCGACCGAGGCGGGGAGTTCGACCACGCTGCTGGTGGGCACGGAGGCCTGGGGGCCCATCGAGCTGTGGTCCTGGCACCTGATGCCCGGCGACGGCAGCGACTCCGACCCGCATCCCGAAGGGACGGTGGAGCTGCTCCACGTCACGTCGGGGGAACTGACCCTGATCGTCGACGGCGAGGCCCACGCGGTACCCGCCGGTACCTCCGCGACGTTCGAGGCTCACGTGCCGCACAGCTACCGCAACGACGGTTCCGAACCCGCCGACCTGACCATGGCGGTATCGATCCCACCGGTCCGCCGAGAGGGCAAGTGAGCAGCTCGCGAGGGCTGTTAGCGTGAGAGCCATGCGCGCACTCCTGGACATCTTCAGCGATGCCTCTCCCGCCGCCGGCCGGCTGGACCTGCTCACCCAGCCCGTCGCGGACGCGGTGGCGGCCGGCTGGGGCGGCATCCCCTCCGAGTCGGTCGTCTACGTCGACACCGACCCCGATATCGCCGACACGGCGGTCTTCGCCGAGCACTACGGACCTGAACTGCTCGACACATCGGCCAACTGTGTGGTGGTGGCGGGCAAGCGGGGCGGTGACATCACCCTGGCCGCGTGTGTGGTGCTCTCGCGCGCCCGCGTCGACGTGAACGGGGTCGTACGCAAGCACCTCGGGACACGCAAGGCCTCCTTCGCTCCGATGGACGTGGCCGTCGGCGAGACCGGCATGGAGTACGGAGGGGTGACCCCTGTCGGCCTCCCGGCAGCGTGGCCCCTCCTGGTCGACCCCGCTGTGGTGGACGAGGAGTGGGTCCTGATCGGCAGTGGCCGCCGCCGCGGCAAGCTGATCCTCCCGGGCAAGGCGCTGGCGGCGCTGCCGGGAGCGGTCGTGCTGGAGGGTCTCGGAGTCTGAGGCGGCGGCGGACGGTGCGCGATGGCTCAGGGACCGTCTTCCCGACGGTCCCCGAGCCATCCGGTGGCGAAGTCCACGGCCGCACGGAGGCGGAACAGACGGCTGCGTGCCGCCGCCACCGTGCCGTAGGTGACCGCTCCGGGCCGTGAACGGCCGAAATCGTCCCCGAGGGCGGCGAAGTCGCTGTCGTCCAGGGCGATGTCCTCGTACTCCCACCAGCGGCGTCCGTCCTCCGAGGCCACCACGCAGCGGTAGAGGCGGCGCGGCGGGGCGGGGCGGCGGTACTCCGCGAGGTGGAAGGCCGTGCAGCTGTCGAAGCCCGTGCCCAGCAGCAGGACCTGCGCATCGGCCTCGTACAGCCGGGAGAGGGGGGACCCCTCGCCCAGATGGCAGTCCTGGCGGTGGCCGGCGAGCAGCTCCTCCGCCGCCGGACCGAGCGCGGCGAACGAGGTCTGCGGGTGGGTGCTGCGCAGCGAACCAGGAGCCAGCCGCACCGTCTCCGCGAGAGCGCCCATGGCAGGTGCGGGGGTCGTCGCCGGGTCGAACGCGGGCATCGACGCACGCACCTCCGCACGGGCCTCGTCGCTCAGACCGCGGACACGGTCCAGGTAGGCGCGCGAGGTGTCCGAATTCTCCGGGGTGAAGGCGGGCACGACCAGCGTCCCCGCCGGGCCCAGGGTCCGGCGCAGCGCATCGGCCATGCTCCCGGCGTCCCCGCCGGCCGAGCGTATCGAGGCGTGCACCAGCAGGACGCCACCCCGCCGCACGCCGAGCTCGGACAGCTGGGTGGCGGCGCGTTCACCGCCGAGGAGGAGATGCTGTGTCACAGCGGACATTCTCCTCGCCGGAGGTGTCCCGCGACACCACGCCTCCGCGGCGAAGGACCCCCTCGGCGAGCCGCCGGCCCGCCGAGACGGCCGCGCACGAACCGGAGACGCGCGGAGACGGTCCCGCACGACGCGGTGTCAGCGGCGGAGGCCCAGGCGGGGTATCTCGATCGCCGGGCAGCGGTCCATCACCATGGCGAGGCCGGCGGCGCGCGTGCGGCCGTAGGCTTCCTCGTCGATCACACCGAGCTGGAACCAGACGGCCTTCGCGCCCACCGCCACCGCGTCATCGGCCACACCGCCCGCCAGCTCGCTGTTGACGAAGACATCCACGACATCGACGGGGAAGGGTATGTCCGCCAGCGAGGCGTATCCCTGTTCGCCGTGGACCGGCTCCGCCTTGGGGTGGACGGGCACCACCTTCTTGCCGAAGCGCTTGAGGACCTCCGCCACCCCGTAGGCCGCGCGGGAACGGTTGGTGGACAGGCCGACCACCGCCCAGGTGTCGCCCGTGTCCTGGAGGATCCTGCGAACCGTCTCATCGTCTGCGTACATGCCCGGACAACGGACGGTCCCGCCGGACCATTCCCCACGGGAGGGTGAAAGTGCCGGGCGGGCCGGCGCATAGGGTGGACCGATGCAGGAGCAGTACCGGACAGTCGCCCGCGCGGGCGTGCACGAGACCGAGGTCAGCCGATCGCGCTTCCTCTGCGCGCTCGCCCCCGCCGCCACCGAGCAGGAGGCGCAGGAGTTCATCGCGCGCGTCCGCAAGGAGCACCCCACCGCCAACCACAACTGCTTCGCCTACGTCATCGGCGCCGACGCGTCCGCGCAGAAGGCCGGTGACGACGGAGAGCCAGGCGGAACCGCGGGTGTCCCCATGCTGCAGATGCTCATGCGGCGGGAGGTGCGGTACGCGGTCGCCGTGGTCACCCGTTACTTCGGCGGCGTCAAGCTCGGAGCGGGCGGACTGATCCGGGCGTACGGAGGAGCGGTCGGTGAGGCGCTCGACGCGCTGGGCACGGTCACCCGCCACCGGTACCGCCTCGCCACCGTCACCGTGGACCACCAGCGGGCCGGGAAGCTGGAGAACGATCTGCGCGCCACCGGCCGCACCGTTCGCGAAGTGACCTACGCGGAGGCGGTGACCATCGCGGTCGGGCTGCCGGACGCCGACGTCGACGGCTTCAGGGCCTGGCTGGCGGACGCCACGGCCGGCTCCGCGACGCTCGAACTGGGTGGCGAGGCATACGGGGACGCCGGAGCCGGCGGAGCGATGTCGTGAGGATTCTGCACACCTCGGACTGGCACCTGGGACGGTCGTTCCACCGTGTCTCCATGATCGACGCCCAGGCCGCCTACCTCGACCACCTGGTCGCGACCGTGCGCGAACACGCCGTCGACGTGGTCGTCGTGGCGGGCGATGTCTACGACCGGGCCGTGCCTCCGCTGTCGGCCGTCCAGCTCTTCGACGACGCACTGCACCGGCTCGCCGCCGCCGGGGTGCCGGCCGTCATGATCTCCGGAAACCACGACTCGGCCCGCAGGCTCGGCGTCGGAGCCGGGCTCATCGCACGGGCCGGAATCCACCTGCGTACCGACCCCGGCGACTGCGCCACCCCTGTCCTGTTGCACGACACCCAGGGCGACGTGGCGTTCTACGGGCTTCCGTATCTGGAACCCGCACTGGTCAGGGACAGCCTGGGCGCCTCGAAGGCGGGACACGAAGCAGTCCTCACGGCTGCCATGGACCGGGTGCGGGCCGATCTCTCGGCGCGGCCGGACGGCACCCGGTCCGTGGTCCTCGCCCACGCGTTCGTAGCCGGCGGTGAACCCAGCGACAGCGAACGCGACATCACCGTCGGAGGCATCGCAGCCGTCCCCGCCGGCGTGTTCGACGGCGTCGACTACGTAGCGCTCGGCCACCTGCACGGCTGCCAGACGGTCACGGAGCGCGTGCGCTACTCGGGCTCGCCCCTCGCGTACTCCTTCTCCGAGCACGCGCACCGAAAGACGATGTGGCTGGTCGACCTCGGCCCCGGCGGAGACCTCGTCGCCGAACGTGTGGACTGCCCGGCGCCCCGCCCGCTCGCACGGCTCCGCGGACACCTCGGCACGCTGCTGGAGGACCCGGCTCTCGAACGGCACCGGGACTCCTGGGTGGAAGCGACCCTCACCGACCCGGCGCGGCCCGATGAGCCCATGGCCCGCCTCATCGAGCGCTTCCCGCACACCCTCAGTCTGGTCTTCGACCCGGAGCGGTCCCCGCAGGACCCCAGCGCGTCGTACGCCCAACGTCTCGAGGGGCGCGACGACCATCAGGTGGCGGAGGATTTCGTGGCACACGTGCGCGGTGGGAACGGCCCCGACGAAGAGGAGCGGACGGTGCTGCGCGCCGTCTTCGACGACGTGCGGGTGGGCGACGCCGCCGACGAGGTGTCCCGTTGAGGCTGCACAAGCTCGCCCTGACGGCGTTCGGGCCCTTCGGCGCCACTCAGGAGATCGACTTCGACGCGCTGTCCTCGGCCGGGATCTTCCTGTTGCACGGTCCCACCGGCGCGGGCAAGACGTCCGTCCTCGACGCCGTCTGCTACGGCCTGTACGCGGCGGTACCCGGCGCCCGGCAGAGCCCCGGCACCTCACTGCGCAGTGATCACGCCCCGGCCGGCCTGCCGACCGAGGTGCGCCTGGAGCTGACCGTCGGGGGGCGCCGCCTGGAGGTCACCAGACGGCCCGCCCAGCCGCGCCCCAAGAAGAGGGGTGGCGGCTTCACGACCGAGAAGGCACAGAGCTGGCTGCGCGAGTACGACCCCGAGCACGGCTGGAAGGCGCTCAGCCGCTCCCACCAGGAGATCGGCGAGGAGATCGGTGGGCTCATCGGGATGAGCCGGGACCAGTTCTGCCAGGTGGTGCTCCTGCCGCAGGGCGACTTCGCGCGGTTCCTGCGCGCCGACGCGGAGGCGCGCGGAAAGCTGCTCGGCCGGCTCTTCGACACCCGCCGTTTCGCGGCCGTCGAGGAGCGCCTGGCCGAACTGCGACGGGCGGCCGAAGCCCGGGTCAGGACGGGGGACGAGCAGATCCTCGCCCTGGCCCAGCGCATCGACCAGGCGGCCGGCCCGGCGGCGGACGAGGTGGCGCTGCCCGAGCAGCGCCCCGGCGAGCCCGGCCTCGCCGAAGAGGTCCTGCGGTGGGCCGCCGTCGCGCGCGTCGGGGCCCGTGAGCGGCTCGACATCGCCCGGTGCGTGCTGGCCGGCGCGGAGGACCGTAACGCCGCCGCACGCCACTCGCTGGAGGCCGAGCGTGAACTCGCCCGGCTCCAGCAGCGGTACGAGGAGACCCGCCGCCGGTCCGCGGGGCTGGAGGACCGCCGTGCGGAACGCGACCGCTGCCACGAGCAGCTGGCCCGCGCCCGCAAGGCGGACCTGGTCGCCCCGGCGCTCGACCTGCGCGACGAGGCCGAGCGGGCCCACCGCACGGCTGTCGCGGCGCGCGAGCGGTCCCGCGCCGGACTGCCTCCCGAACTGGCCGAAGCGGGCTTCGAGCAGCTGGCCGGCACGGAACGAGGCCTGCGGGCGGAACTGGGCGCACTCGATGCCGCGCGCCGGGCCGAACGGCGCAGCCGGGAGATCGACGCCGAACGGACCGGCCTGGAAAGGCACTCCCGCTCCGACGACGAACTGATCCAGGAGACGACGGACTGGCTGGCCGGCTGGGACGCCACCCACCGGAGGTTCAGGGAACGCGTCGAGACGGCGCAGGACGCGGCGACCCGCGCCGAGCAGCTGGCCGGCCGGCTCGACCCCGCGCGCAGGAGGCTGGAGGCGGCACGCCGCCGCGACGCTCTCGGCGTGCGGGAGGAGACGGCGGCCGTGGCTCTGACCGAGGCCCGTGAACGCGCGGTGGACGCGCACGAGACATGGCTGGCGCTGCGGGAGCAGCGGCTGCGCGGCATCGCGGCGGAACTGGCCGGCCGGCTCGCCGACGGCGTTGCCTGTACGGTCTGCGGCTCGCCGGAGCACCCGGAGCCGGCCCGCGCGGAGGCCGGCCATGTGGACCGGGCCACGGAGGAGGCGGCGCTCGCCGCCCACCAGCGGGCCGAGCGGGCCCGTGCGGACGCGGAGAGCGAGCTCGGGGTCCTGCGCGAACGCCTCGCCTCGGCGCGGACGGAGGCGGAGGACCCGGGGGACGGATCCGGAGCGACGGACCGTGCCCCCGCCTCGGTGGCGGGACTGCAGGAGGCCGTCGACCGGCTGACCCGGGAGCACGCCGACGCGCACCGTCTGGCCGCGGGGACGCACGCGGCGAGGGAAGCCCTTGCCGCCGCGGAACGTGAGCACCTGGGCCGCCTCGACGACCGGCAGCAGGCAGAGCGGCGTGCCGCTGCCCGGACCTCGCAGCGGGAAGCGCTCGACCGTGAACAGGGCGCGCTGGAGGCCGAGCTGGTCAGGGCCCGTGGAGCCTGCGCCTCCGTGGCCGAGCACGCCGGGCTGCTGGAGCGCCGTGCCGGACTGCTGGCCGACGCCGCCGAGGCACTGCGCGCCGAGGAGAGCGCCGCCGAGCGGCTCAAGGAGGCCGACGGGAGGCTGGCCGACGCCGCCTTCAGGGCCGGATTCGCCACCCCGCAGGAGGCCGCCGCGAAGCTCCTCGGCGACACCGCGCAGCGGGAGCTGCAACACCGGATCGACGCCTGGCAGACGGAGGCCGCCACGGTCGCCGACCGGCTCGCCGAGGAGGACGCCCGGGCCGCGGCGGGCCGGCCGGCCGCGACACCGGCGGCGGCCCAGGAGACCTACGACCGGTCCGCGAAGGTGCTGCGCGACAGCGCCGCCGCGCACGCCGCCGCGCAGGAACGCGGTGCGGAGCTCGGCCGGCTCTCCCGCCGGGCCGAGGAGGAGGTGCGGGCGCTGGGACCACTGCGCCAGGAGTACGAGAGGGTGGCCCGTCTCGCCGGGCTGACCGCGGGCACCTCTGCGGACAACGAGCGCAGGATGCGGCTGGAGGCCTACGTACTGGCGGCCCGCCTGGAACAGGTGGCCGCCGCGGCGACGGCCCGCCTCCAGCGGATGTCGGCGGGCCGCTACACGCTGGTCCACTCCGACGAGCGCAGCGGGGGCCGCAGGGCGGGGCTCGGCCTGCACGTCGTCGACTCCTGGACCGGCCGGGAGCGCGACACGGCCACGCTGTCCGGCGGGGAGACCTTCTTCGCCTCGCTCGCCCTCGCTCTCGGCCTCGCCGACGTGGTGACGGACGAGGCCGGGGGAGTCCGCCTGGACACGCTCTTCATCGACGAGGGCTTCGGCAGCCTGGACGATCAGACCCTCGACGAGGTCCTCGACGTCCTGGACTCGCTGCGCGAACGCGACCGCAGCGTCGGCATCGTCAGCCATGTGGCCGACCTACGCCGTCGTATCCCCGCCCAGCTCGAGGTGGTGAAGGAACGTCACGGATCGGCGGTCGTCCACCGGGTGGCCGGCACGGGCAGGCTCAGCGGCTGATCGGCGGCGCACCGCCGACCCGCTCACCGCACCCACGAGCGCCGCCGACTGCGGCTGCTGAACAGGTGGGGGCCGCTCACGCGTCGAGGAGCGCGGTGAACAGGCCCTCACCGTCGTCGCCGGCGGGCAGCCCGCTGACCTGACCGTCACCGACCTCCACCACCCGCCACACCCCGTCCTCCCGCAGCGCCATGTCGGTGGTCACCCACCGGCAGCGGAGCGCGCGCACCGCCTCGCCGACGGCGTCGAGGGCGGGCGCCGGGAGCAGCCCGGGGGTGTCCGGATGAGCGGTCACCCGCACCGGCTCGCCGTCCACCCACCACACCCGTGCCTCCCCGCCCCGCACGAACGGTTCGTAGGCGCGCAGCACCACTCCGCCGGCCAGGAAGTCCCCCTGCAACCCGACGAATCGGCTGACGACTGCGGCGAGCCGGTCCGTGTCGCTCAGCTCCGGCACGAAGCACGCCTCGTGCCACTCGTGCTTACGGGACTTCACGAAATCCTTGACGATGCCGGGACCCGGACCGAGCCCCCCGGCGAGGTCCGACCACGCGGAGGGATCAGGCAAGGCCCCGCCCGCGGCCAGGGAGCACCAGACGCTGCGCGGGGTGAGCTCGGTGAACACCTCGTACCAACCGGGGAGTTCATGGGCGGTTCGGTACGCGGAGGCGTTCGTGAGCAGCACGCAGCCACGGGCGGCGAGTGCGTGCTCCAGTTCCGCGTAGCGGACGGGCGGAATCATCCAGCCCCGGTACCAGTACGGCCCCGAGTCCCGCCGGACCAGGCCGACGGCTGCCTCCGGATCCCCGTCGAGCAGCGCGTCGTGATCGACCAGGACCGTCCGCGCACCGGCGCGCCGTGTGGCGGACGCCTCCTGGGCGAACTCGGAATCGGGGTGCCGTGGCCGCAGCGGGTCGCAGCAGAACAGGAAGCCGGGCGGAGCCATACGGACCTCGTCCTTCGGACGGTCGGCGGGGAAGGGCACCGGGGCCGGGGGCCGGTGATCGTGTACCGGCCTCCGGCGCCGCCGGGGTCAGAGCTTGGACAGCTCGTCCACCAGGTCGTCCAGGCCGAGTGACCCCTGCGACAGGGCCGCCATGTGCCAGGCCTTGAGGTCGAACGAGTCGCCGTGGGCCTTGCGGGCGTTCTCCCGGCCCAGGAGCCAGGCACGCTCGCCCAGCTTGTAGCCGATGGCCTGCCCCGGCATCGACAGATAGCGGGTCAGCTCGCTCTCCACGAAGTCGGCGGGCCGTCCGCTGTGGCTGCCGAAGAACTCCTCCGCCAGAGCCGGCGTCCACCGCTCACCCGGGTGGAACGGGGAGTCACCGGGGATCTCCAGCTCCAGATGCATGCCGATGTCGACGATGACCCGGCAGGCACGCATCATCTGCGCGTCCAGATAGCCGAGGCGGCGCTCCGCGTCGGGCAGGAAGCCCAGCTCGTCCATGAGCCGCTCGGCATACAGCGCCCAGCCCTCGGCATTGGCACTGACCTGGCCGACCGACGCCTGGTAGCGCGAAAGACTCTCGGCGACGTGCGTCCACTGCGCGATCTGCAGGTGATGGCCCGGCACGCCCTCGTGGTACCAGGTGGACACCAGGTCGTAGACGGGGAAGCGGGTCTCGCCCATGGTGGGGAGCCAGGTGCGGCCCGGCCGTGAGAAGTCCTCCGACGGCCCGGTGTAGTACGGAGCGGCGGCGCCCCCCGCGGGAGCGATCCGGGACTCCACCTTCCGGACCCGCTCGGCGAGTTCGAAGTGTGTGCCGTCGAGCGCCTCGATGGCCTCGTCCATCAGGCTCTGCAGCCAGACCCGGACCTCGTCGACGCCCTCGATGTGCTTCCCGTGCACGTCGAGATGGGCGAGCGCCTCCCAAGGACCCGCGCCCGGAAGGATCTTGTCCGCCTCGGTCTTCATCTCGGCCAGCAGCCGGTGGTATTCGGACCAGCCGTACGCATACGCCTCGTCGAGATCCAGATCGGTGCCGTTGAACTGTCGTGCCCAGCGGGCGTAGCGCTCCCGGCCCACGGTGTCGGGGGCGCCCTCGACGGCGGGGGCGTACACCTCACTCATCCAGTCCCGCAGGGCGACCAGGGCCCCGGTTGCCCGGGCTGCCGCTTCGTCCAGCTCCGCGCGCAGCGATCCGGGCCCCTCGGCCACGAAGTCCTGGAAGAAGCCGGGGCCGTCCTCCCCGGCCCAGGCGCCCAGCTGGCCGATGAACGTCGCGGTCGGGCGCGGGCCGCCGTGCAGCTTGCGCTCCAGGCCGAGGGCGAGCGAGGCCCGGTAACCCTCGAGAGCCGCCGGGACCGCCCGCAGCCGGTCCACGACCGCGGCCCAGTCCTCGTCCGTCGCCGTCGGTGTCGCCGAGAAGACATCACGGAGACTGTGGGCCGGCGAGTGGATGTTGGAGACGGCCCGCAGGCCCTCCTCGGCATCATGGACGGCGAGTTCGGCCGTCAGGCGCTCCCGCAGCAGTCGCGCACAACGCCTTTCCTCGTCGGTGTCCGCGCCCGGCACCTGCTCGGCCGCGTCGAGTTCCACGAGAGTGCTGCGGATGAGTCCGGCCATGGCGGCCTGGCCGGCAGGCGAGAAATCGGGCAGCCGGCGGGAGCTTTCCGCGACACCGAGATAGGTACCGGTGATCGGGTCGAGTTCGATGTATGCGTCGACGTAGGCGTCGGCGACCTGGCGCGGCAGTGCGCTGCTCGATGTGTCTGACATGTGGGACATCCTCGTACGGCGAAGGCCTCCACGTCACGGGGGGACCGGACTTCGGCCGGAGGAAGATCCTTCATGCCCCGGAGGCGCCCGGACGCTCCGGGCTCCGCACGCCCGTCTCGGGCGGCATGAGAGGCCCGCACTCCCACTGCTGGAAGATCAGCCTGGTCTCCACACGGGCCACCTCGCGGCGTGAGGTGAACTCGTCCAGCACCAGGCGCTGCAGGTCCGTCGGGTCGGCTACGGCCACATGCACCAGGTAGTCGTCGGGCCCGGTGAGGTGGAAGAACGCCCGGGACTCCGGCAGCGCCGTGATCCGTTCGACGAACGGGCCGATGAGCTCCCTGCGGTGCGGCCGGACCTGGACCAGCAGGAGTGCCTCGAGGCCCCGGCCCAGCCGCGCCGGATCGAGCCGCAGCCGGTGCCCGAGGATCACACCGGATCGGCGCAGCCGTGCCACCCGGTCCAGGCACGTCGACGGGGCCACTCCGACTTCCGCGGCGAGCTCCCGGTAAGTCGTCCGCGCATCGTTCTGCAGAAGACGCAGAATGTGCAGATCGACCGGATCAAGAGCGACGGATTCAGCCATCGGGCGAACGTAGCACGGCCTTCTGGCATCATCGGCCGGTCGCTGTTCAGGCTGGTGACATGGACACCGAAGCCTCCTCGCTGACAACCCAGCCCTCCTTCCGGTCCAGGGCGCTCGCCACCGAAGCCGTGCACGCCGGACGCGACGACCTCGCCTCTCTCGGTCTGCACGCCGCGCCCATAGATCTGTCCACCACCTATCCCTCGTACGACTCCCGGGGAGAGGCGGAGCGCATCGACGCCTTCGCCGCCACCGGGGCCAGGCCCGAGGGGCCGCCCGTGTACGCACGGCTCGACAACCCGACGACGGGCCGTTTCGAAACGGCCCTCGCCCGGCTGGAAGGCGCCGCCGCCGCAGTCGCCTTCGCCAGCGGAATGGCGGCGCTCACCGCGGTCCTGCTGGCTCGCGCGAGCGTGGGCCTGCGCCATGTGGTCGCGGTGCGGCCGCTCTACGGCTGCAGCGACCATCTCCTGGGAGCCGGACTGCTGGGAACCGAGGTGACCTGGACGGATCCGGCGGGCATCGCCGAAGCGATCCGCCCGGACACCGGTCTGGTGATGATCGAGACACCCGCCAACCCGACGCTCGCCGAGATCGATATCAGAGCTGTAGCGCACTCCTGCGGCTCCGTACCGCTCCTCGTCGACAACACCTTCGCCACGCCTGTGCTGCAACGGCCCCTCGAACACGGGGCCCGGATCGTGCTGCACAGCGCCACCAAATATCTGGGCGGTCACGGTGATGTGATGGGCGGCGTAGTCGCCTGCGACGAGGAGTTCGCCGCGACGCTGCGGCAGGTGCGGTTCGCCACCGGGGGAGTGCTGCATCCGATGGCGGGCTATCTGCTGCTGCGCGGGCTGTCCACACTGCCGGTAAGGGTCCGGGCGGCGTCCGCCGCCGCGGCCGAACTGGCGCGCAGGCTCTCGGCCGACCCCCGCGTCGCCCGCGTGCACTACCCCGAGGTGGGGGGCGCGATGGTGTCCTTCGAGGTGTTCGGGGATCCGCACGGGGTCATCGGGGGAGTCCGGCTGATCACGCCGGCCGTGAGCCTCGGCAGTGTGGACACGCTCATCCAGCATCCGGCCTCCATCAGCCACCGCATCGTGGGTGAAGGAGACCGGAGGGCCGCCGGAGTCGGTGACCGGCTGCTGCGTATGTCGGTCGGCCTCGAGGATGTCGAGGACCTGTGGGCGGATCTGTGCCGGGCGCTCAGTGAGGGAAGCGCTGTTCCGTCTGCGGCGCGAACTGCTGGACGGGAACCTCGGACAGCCGCGCGGTGATGACCAGGGTGCCTTCCTCGATCTGGTAGTCGAGGGGCAGCGAGAGCGCCCGCATGGCGGCCACCATCCCCGTGTTGTGGGCCTGCGTCACCGCGTAGACGCTCTCGCAGCCCGCCTCGACGGCCAGGGCCACCAGCCTGCCGAGGAGCTCGGAACCGATACCGCGGCGCTGCCAGTCGTCCTCGACGAGGAGGGCGACCTCGGTCTCGTCCCCGTCCCAGAGCAGATGGCCGAGAGCCACCAGTCGTCCGGAGGCCGTCTGCACGGCGAGCGTGCGGCCGAAGCGGGGGCTCAGCAGGTGGTCCAGATACCGGTCGGCGTCACGGACCGGACCGTGGTAGCGCAGGCCGAGGGTGTGCTCGGAGCAGCGTCCGTGCATGGCGAGGGCGGAGTCGAGGTCGCCGCGGTCCGCGCGGCGCACGGTGATCTCGTTTCCCTCGGGCAGGGTGAGGACGTCCTCACTGCGCGGCACGCGCGGGCCGAGCCGTGCGTCGAGCTCGACCAGCGCCCGGGCGCGGGCGAACTCCGTCGGGGTGAAGGGGAGGTAGGGGCGCTCCACGGTGATGACGCCGCCCGACGGATCGCACAGCCTCATCACGGTGTCCTCCAGGACACCTTCGACCGGTGCGTTCTCCCCGGTAGGGCGGCCCGTGGCCGACTGCGCGGGCAGCGAGTGGATGGTGCACCGGCCCAGGAGCTGACGCAGCGCCAGCGGCAGCTCCGCCGCGTCCAGCGCGGTGCGTGTGGCGAGGCCGAGCACCCGGGTGGGTGTGTCCACCAGGTCGTGGGCGTCCGCGCGCTCGATCCAGGTGGCGGACCCGCCCGCGGCTGAGATCTCCCGGGTGAGCTGCTGGGCCGGCAGCACCGCGGGGGCACGCAGCAGGAACTCGTCGACCGTGCCCTCGGCCAGCGGGTGTGTCTGCAGGGTCAGGACGTCGATCCGGTGACGGGCCAGGGCGACGCAGAGGGAGGCCAGGGTGCCTGGGGTGTCCCGCACGGTCGTCCGCATCCGCCAGAGCACCGTTCCGGCACCCTCTTCGGCGTCCGCGTCCGCGTCCGCCTCGGCGTCGGCGGAGGGAAGCTCCGGACCGGTGCCGGTGCCGGTGTCCGGGGGTGGTGCGTGGCTGTGCCGTCGCGCCCACCATGTGTGGAAGGCGGCCGTGGCGACCAGGGCCACGGCCGAGGCCATGAGCAGATAGGGCCCGTCGGGCTGGTGCCCGATCAGGTTGGCGATCGCGTCGGCCACGGCCACGGCGGTGAAGAGCGCGGCCAGTTCGATCAGGTCCCGCCGCCAGTGGTGCGGACGGCGGGCACTCTTCGCGGATGTCACATCAGTCATGCCTTCACTGTGACCCAACGGTGTTGCCTGGTCACGAACGCATTGTGACTGATGGGTTACGTGTGGATCTGGTCGCCTTCAGTACGTTATTCGAGCAGTCACTGTGCAGTGCGCCCCGGCTGCAGCACCTTGCTGAACAGGACCGCCCCTCCCTGTGCCCGGAGCCGCACGGTCAGCTCCCCGCTCCCGCCGTCGATGTCGACCTCTCCGAAGAACTGCGGCTGCTCCATGGGGGACACGTTCTCCCGGTCGGGCGCTCGGACGAAGACCCGCTCCGGGCCGAACGTGCCGTCCAGCGCGTTGGCGGGGAAGCTGCCCGCGGCCAGTGGGCCCGAGACGAACTCCCAGAACGGCGCGAAGTCCTTGAAGGCCGCACGCTCGGGCGCGTAGTGCTGGGCGGAGGTGTAATGCACGTCGGCCGTCAGCCAGACGGTACCGGTGATACGCCGGTGCTTGATGTAGCGCAGCAGCTCGGCGATCTGCAGTTCGCGCCCCAGGGGTGCGCCCGGGTCACCCTGGGCGACCGCCTCGAAGTCCGTGGCTCCGTCCGGGACCACCAGCCCGAGCGGCATGTCGGCGGCGATCACCTTCCACACCGCACGCGACTTCGACAGTTCGCGCTTGAGCCAGCTCAGCTGTTCGGCGCCGAGGATGCCCGTGATGTCGTCGGGCTGCCGGCCGGGGGAGTTGGCGTTGCGGAAGGACCGCATGTCCAGCACGAACACATCGAGCAGCGGACCGTGCCGCACGACGCGGTGCATGCGCCGCTCGTCGGGAGAGACCTGGAGCGTCGGTACCGGGAAGTACTCGCGGAACGCCCGCATCGAGCGCGCCGCGAGCCGGTCCACGTTCTTCTCGGTGTACCGGACGTCGTCGAGGATCTGTCCGGGGTACCAGTTGTTGCGTACCTCGTGGTCGTCCCACTGGATGATGGAGGGAACCTGCGCGTTGAACGCCCGCAGATTGGCGTCGAGCAGGTTGTACCGGAAGTTCCCGCGGTACTCGTCCAGGGTCTCGGCGACCTTCGACTTCTCGGGGGTGGTGACGTTGCGCCAGATCCGCCCGTCGGGCAGCGTCACGCTGGGCTCGAGGACCCCGTCCGCGTAGATGTTGTCGCCGCTGCACAGGAAGAAGTCCGGGTTCAGTCGGCGCATCTCGTCGTACACCCGGTAGCCGCCGATGTCGGGGTTGATGCCCCAGCCCTGCCCCGCGATGTCGCCGGACCAGAGGAATCGCACCCCGTCACGCCGGCGCGCCGGTGCCGTGCGGAAGGTGCCGTACACCGGCTTGCCCGTGCGGCGGGGGTCGTGCGGGTCCGCGAGTGTGACGCGGTAGTGCACCTGCTCACCGGCCGGCAGTCCGTACAGCGGGGTCGTGCCTGTGAAGTCCGTACCGGCGCCGACCAACGGGCCGTGCCATGTGCGGGCGCGGCGGAAGGACTCGGTCGCGGAGGTCTCCACCACCATCTGTGCGGGGCGGTCCGAACGGATCCACACGAGGGCTGACGACGCCGTGACATCACCGACCTGCACGCCCCAGGACGCGCTCGGCCGGCCCGACAGCGCGAACGCGGGAGCCGTGGTGACCGCTGCGGGTACGGCGACCGCGGCCGAGGCCAGGAGCGAGCCACGCAACACGGTGCGACGGCCGGGGGCCGGGACGAGGGGACGGTTCGACATCGATGCGCCTCCATGGGCGAGAGGGCTGCCGGAGCAGCGGGGGCGGACAGGCTGATTACAGACCTATGCCTAGTCCCTGGCAGCGGCGGGCACGCCAACCGCAGATGAACAACCGGTCGGTCCGTCCCTACGCCTCGACCGCCAGGGCCTGGCCGCCGGGCCACTCGGACCGCCTCGGCCAGCAGCCGGACACCGTGCTCGATGGCGGCGGGAGCCAGATGCGCGGGCCCAGTCGAGCAGCTCGCCGCGCCGCCGGGCTGAGTACGCGATTCCGGCGGGGAACTGGTGAGCCGGGGTCGTCACCACCGCGCGCACGCCGGAGCGCAGCAGCGGTTCCACCGCCAGTCCTTCGTCGCCGAGCGGCAGCGGAACCGTCGTCAGGCCGGCGGAGGCGAACAGCGAGGCGTACTCGGGGCTGCCGGGATCCTCGGCACCCACCGCTGTCGTGCCACGCTCGCGCAGGACGAACCCCAGCAGAGTCGTCGCCTGGGCCACCCCCGAGCACACCACCAGCCGCTCCGGATCGGCCACCACGCCACGGCGCCTGGTGAGCAGGGACGCCATCGACCTAGCCGTCCTGGCCGCGGAACGTACGGCCGAACCAGCGGTACCGGGAGTGCTCGTCGGCTGCGCGCCCATCGTCGTCGGCGTCCTCGTGCCCGCCCTGGGAGGGCGCCGCCCCGCCCGGGCCGTCCTTACGCGGCGGGTCTCGTGGCCGTCGGCGCCTTCACCGTGCAGGGGTGGGGCCGGACCGACCTGGCGAGCCTCCACTCGGTGGGCGCGCTGGGCGGAGAGGTCGGCTTCGCGGTCCTCTCCGTGCCTGTGCTGCGCCCCCCCTCGGACCGAAACTGCTGTAGGCGGCCGTGTGCGCCGTGGCGGCCGTCGAATCCGCGCTGCTCGGCGTTCTCCTCGACGGAGGAGTCCTTCTGCCGACGCCCACCGTGGGGGGAGGCCCTGGCGTTGCTCTGGCAGGCGGCTGTGGTCACCGTCATCGGCTTTGTGTGCTGGTACAGCGGTATGCGCCGCATCGGGGCCGAGCGGGCCACGCTCTTCTCCGGGCCGATCCCCGTATCGGCCGCGCTGACCGCACCGCTGGTCGGCACGGGGACGGTACGGCGCGGGTCAGGGCGTGGGGAGCCTGTTGGTGGGTCTGGGGGTGGCGCTGGTCTCAGGCGTTCTGGGACGGCGCGGCAACGGTGCGTCGGCGGCTCGTGTCGAGGATGACCCGCGCGACGGCGGCAGGGTCGTCGTTCATCGGGACGTGGCCGCAGCCAGGAAGGCGGACGAGCCGGGCGCCCGGTATCACTTGCTTGGCCCTGACGCCCTGCCGGTGCAGCAGCAGACGGTCCTTGCTGCCCCAGGCGATGCTGACGGGGACGTCCGGTATGTCGTCGGTGAACGCGACGGTCAGCCCGGCCTCCAGAGTCTGCCGGAAACCTGTGGCCTCGCGCAGGGCGACGGTCTCCGACACGACCGCACCGGGTGAACGGCGGCCGGGGCGTGCGTAGATGGTGCTCGTCAGCACGGTGCGACCGGGTGAGCTCTTCGACAGCCGCTCGATCAGCGGCATCGGCATCGAGAGGGCTGCCCCGCGCATCGCCCGCAGCACCCCGAAGGCGTAGCGGCGCTCGCTCTGTGTCCAGAACCCCGCGGGGGACAGGGCCGTCACCGAGCGAACGAGCCTCTCTCGGCCCGACTCCAGTGCCAGCAAGCCGCCCAGGGAGTTCCCGGCCACATGCGGCCGTGCCACGCCGAGTGCGTCGAAGAACGAGCCGAGGACCGTAACCATGGTCCGCGGGTCATGGCTGAGCCCCTCCGGAAGCGCGGGCGAGGCGCCGAATCCGGGCAGGTCCACAGCGATGACGTCCCGCTCGGCAGCCAGGATGTGCAGGACCGGGTCCCACGCCTGACGGTGATGGCCGATCCCGTGCAGGAGCACCAACGGGTCACCCGAACCGGTTCGTTCGTGCGACACGTCGACCGTGTGGCGGCCGGCAGGAGAGCCCACTGTGAACGAGACCGTGGTGGCCATGCTGCTCCTCGGGACGAGTGTGCCGGGCCGGCGCGGGCGGCGCCGGCCAGGCGGGGACGGGCGGTCTGCCAGGCGAGGAGGGACGGTCTGCCAGGCGGGGGCGGACGGAATGAGACGCCGTGTCAACAATGATTACCGCCGGGTAGCCCGAAGTTCAAGGGGCTCGTGCGATTCCTCCTGGACACCCTCAGGCGCGTCGGCTGGGATGGAAGGGTGACTGCCGACACCGTGACCGATCTCTTCGAAGAACACCGTCCTTTCCTCACCGGGGTCGCCTACCGCATGCTCGGCCGCGTCGCCGACGCCGAGGACGTGGTGCAGGAGGCATGGCTGCGCTGGTCGTCGGCGGGGCGAGATGAGGTGCGGGAGCCTCGGGCCTTTCTCGTGCGGATCACCACACGTCTGTCCATCGACCGGCTGCGCCATCTGCGGTCCCGGCGTGAGGCGTACGTGGGGCCCTGGCTGCCCGAACCCGTGATCACCGAATTCGGCCCGGCCGCCCCTGATTCCGCCGAGCGTGCGGTGCTCGCGGACTCCGTGTCCGTCGCCGTGCTGGTCGTCCTCGAAACCCTGTCCCCGCTGGAGCGTGCGGTCTTCGTCCTGCGCGAGGCCTTCGGCTTCCCGTATGCGGAGATCGGCGCCGCCCTCGACCGGTCCGAGGCAGCGGTACGCCAGCTCGCCGGCCGCGCGAAGCACCATGTGGAGGAGCGTAAGCCGAGGTACGAGGTGGACCCGGCCGTACGACGCGAACTCACCCAGCGCTTTCTCGCCGCCGCTTCGGGCGGGGACCTCGAGCAACTGCTCGCCCTGCTGGCCCCTGACGTGCGCCTCGTCAGTGACGGCGGGGGCAAGGCGAAGGCCGCCCGGCGGATCATCGAGACCGCTGACAAGGTCGGCCGGTTCCTCCTCGCAGTGGGCAACGGTCTGCCGTCCGGTACGGAGGTGAGGCCCGCGGAGCTCAACGGGGGCCCTGCTCTGGTGTTCAGCGTCGACGGGAAGGTGGACACCGTCTTTCAGGCGGAGGTCAGCGATGGGGTGATCCGATGCGTCTACCTCATGCGCAACCCGGACAAGCTGGCTGGGGTCCACGTGCATTAGGGCCTCCGGCGGCCCGGATCCCGCCGGGCTCCGCTCCACGCGCTCGCGGCCCCGGACAGTTCCGCGAGTCCGTTGTTCCCCGAAAGCCCCACGGACGGTGCCGTCCGTGGGGCTTCGTGTTGCCGCGTCCCACAGCGGCAAGAACGTCCCGTGAACGCTCTGCGGCAGGAGGCCGTTCCACAGCGTGACGGCACGAGGATTGGTCTTGACCAAGGTGGTTCGCCGTCCTAAGGTCTGAACGATAAGGCAGGAACCTTTAATAAATAACGTCGCGGAAAACAAGCCACCGGGCGGATGCGGAGGACAAGGTGGGGACCACGCAGCTGGAATCGGTGCAGGAGCCGAAGTACTGGCACCTCAGGACCGTGCTCAGTGAGGCACTCGACTCGGACTTCGCGGTGGGAGAGGTACTGCCCAACGAGCGGGATCTCGCGGCGCGCTTCGGCGTCGCACGGGCCACTCTCCGGCAGGCACTGGAGCAGCTGGAGCTCGAAGGCAGGCTGCAGCGACGCCGCGGCGTGGGCACGACCGTCGCACCGCCCCGGGTCGGAGTAGCCGTCGCGACCGCGCAGCACGGGTGGGCGGGCGGCGATACCGACGAGGCATGGCAGCCCGTCGAGTGTGCCACCGATACCGCTCCTGCCCAGGTCACAGCGCTGCTCGGCACGGATTCCGGTGAGCCCGTGCACGTGGTGCGCCGTATCCGTGTCGCGCAGGGGCAGGCCGTAGCGGCCGAACTCCTGTATGTGCCGACGTCGTCGGTGCCCGAACTCTCGGCCATCGAAGCGCCTTCCGGGCCTGCCCGGGCGCGAAGTGTCCTCAGGGAACTGCACCGCCTCGCCCTCGACGGCCAGGACCGCTCCGTCGAACTCGGTTCGGCCCGCGCGGACGACGCGAAGGAGCTCGACCGGCTCCCCGGCGCACCGGTTCTCGTGGTCACCACGCGGCATTTCGCCGCCGCCGGCACCGCGGCGGTATCGGTCGCCACCTACAGGGCCGACACCTGCCGGCTCACCTTCGGGGATTCCGGGGCGCTGGAGATCAGCCACGACGAGCAGGAGCGCAAAGCCTCCTGACGTCCGAAAAGCTTCCCGATGTGATCGGGAGGCCGGCTTCGCGGACCATGTCCGCCCCGAATTCCCTGCTCCGGTACCGGAGTCCGGTCCTCCTTACGGCCCGTCGCTGTCAGCGGCGGGCCGTCACCGTTCCTTCCACGGCGAAGAGCTCTTCCTCCACGTGGTCCAGTGCCAGCCGCAGCGCGCCGGTGGCCACGGCTACCTCGCCGAGGAGCGACAGGGTCACCCGGGGAGGCCGCAGACAGTAGAGGGCGAGCTTGTCGCGGAGCGGATCGAGGACGCCGTCCAGGCCGGCGGCCCATCCGCCGATGACCACGAGCTCAGGATCCAGTGCCAGCACCAGAGCGGCGACATCGTGCACCAGACGCTGTATGAAGCGCGCGACCGCGGCCTGCGCCCCGGCATCGCCGTGCTTGGCCTTGGCGAAGACCGCGGCCACGGCGTGTTCGTCCAGGGGGTCCAGCGGGGTGTCCGTCGTGGAGAGCAGGTGTTCAGGCGTGACGTCGCGGCCCAGGAGATGCAGCGCGCCGATCTCCCCGGCCGCGCCGCCGAATCCGCGGTGCAGCCGGCCGCCGATGAGCGACCCGGCGCCAGGGCTCAGACCGGCCAGGACGAAGACGATGTCGTCGGACTCGGTCGCCGCGCCCTTCCAGTGTTCGGCCACCGCGGCCGCGTTGGCGTCGTTCTCCACCAGGACGGGGCACCGGAAGGAGCGCCGCAGCCTCTCGCCGAGCGCGAGGCCGGTCCAGTCCGGCAGGGCCGTGCCCAGCCGGACGGTGCCGTCGGCCTCCACGATGCCGGGGCTGCCTACTCCTACCGCACGCAAACTGCTCCGCTGCACTCCGGCACGGCGCAGAACATCGGCGATCATGCCTCTGACCTGGTCGAGTCTGTCATCCGCGCACGCAGTCTCGGAGACGTCCCGTGAGCCCGCGCCGACGATCCGGCCGTCCAGTCCGGAAAGCAGGGCGGAGATCCGGTGCGGTCCGATCTCGATGCCCAGCAGATACCCGGCCTCGGCACGGAACCTGAAGCGTCTCGCGGGCCGGCCCTGTCGCCTGGTGCCGCTCTCGTCGGGCAGCGCCTCCACCACCAGGCCCGCCCCGAAGAGCCCTTCGACGACACCTTCGACAGTGGGACGCGACAGACCTGTGATGCGGGTCAAGTCTGTGAGCGTCGGTGAATCAGCCCCTCGCAGGGCGTGCAACACCACCGCGGAATTGATCCTCCGCAGCAGAGACGGGTCCCCACCGGTCAGCCGGCCCACCGTGTGTCCTCCCAGGTCGTGCCCATGTCTGCCGGATCGTACTCGCTGACACCGACCTCGGCGACCAGCACCCGGAGAGAGACAACCGGCACCGGCCCCGGCCCCCAGCACGGCTCCGCCGGCATGGGGCCGGTAAGGCCCGCGTGGATCCACGAAGGCCGGTCCGGCGCCAGGAAGGCACCGACCCGGTGCCCCGAAATCAGCCTGGCGCCACGAACCCCGACTCGTAGGCCGCGATCACCGCCTGAGTACGGTCCCTCGCGCCCAACTTCGCGAGCACCGCGCTGACATGTGTCTTCACGGTCTCCACTCCCACGACGAGCTCGGCGGCGATCTCCGCGTTGGAACGGCCCCGTGCCATCAGGCGGAGCACCACCGCTTCGCGGTCGGTGAGGGCTGCCCGGTCCATCGCGTCCCGCGCCTTGCTCGTGCCGTACTCCGCGGCGAGCTGCCGGACCGCGGCGGGGAAGAGCAGCGACTCGCCCTCCGCCACCAGCCTCACCGCGTGGACGATCTCCGCGGGCCGGGCCCGCTTGAGCAGAAACCCGTCCGCCTCGTCACCGTGCTGGCCTCCTCCACCGTCGGGCAGGCAGAAGCGGGCAACCCGGGTAACGATCTTCTCTTCTCCGCCTTCTACGCGCTGAACTTCGGCCAGATCGCGGCCATCAGCTTCGGCGCGACCGCTCTGTCGTCCGAGTTCCTGAACGGTGCCCTACGGACATCGCTCACAGCCGTCCCCAGCCGCAGCCGCTTCTACATCGCAAAGATGGCGATGATCGGTGGGCTCACCCTGGTCATCGGGCTGATCACCAGCTTTGCCGCATTTCTGGTGGGGCAGCTGTTCATGGGCGAGTACAGGATCCGTCTGGGGGAACCAGGCACCCTGCGTGCTGCGTTCGGTGGTGGCGTCTACCTCGCTCTGATGGCGCTGTTCGCAGCGGGGCTGACGGCGGTGTTGCGCAGCGCGGTTGCTGTGCTCAGTCTGCTCATTCCCTTCATTCTGGTCGTCTCCTTCGTGGTCGGAGACATAGCGGGAGGCGTCGCCCAGTACCTCCCCGACCGAGCAGGGCAGTTGGTGCTCCGCGGACAACATGCGGGGGGCCTCGGACCTTGGACGGGGCTGGCCGTCACCGCGGGGTGGGCGGCGGTCGCACTGGTCGCCGGCTGGTGGGCCCTCAGGAAGCGAGACGCCTGAGGCGCGGCGCCGGAGTGGGCGCGGCTCGCACCCACAGCCCGTATGGCCGGCTTCCAGCATCGTCGCGTGGTCGGCTCACAGCACCTCGGGAGAGCAAGGGACGTTCTGGCCGGCGCCATGTGTCAGTGCGAGGCGGTTTACTGACGGTATGACCACCGCACATCACCTCCGCCTCATCGACGGGATGCGCACCGAGGTATTTCCCTCGGAGCGCGGTCCGTCGGGCTCGGGAATCAGCGGACCTGGCTACCACACAGCGCTCCTCCTGGGTGAGGACGACCAAGGGGACGGAGACGAGGCGGACCGCCTCGAGCTCCGGGCGCAATGCCTGGCGGAACACGACGCCCTGCTCGCGCTGCTCACCTCGCGCTGGGGCGAACCGCAGCCTGTCAGCCTGTGGAGCGCACAGGAACGGATGATGGCGGGGGAGGTGATAGCCGAACCCTGGGCCGACCCCGTCGCGAGCTGTGAGCATCTTCAGCTCTGGCGGGCGGAGGACCGTTGGATCGCCGTCGTGCTGTACCTGGAGGACGACGGACCGGGCTGCGAGCTCGGGATACTGGTCACCGTGGTCGACCCGCCCTGAGTCACCCACGACGCCCTGTCGCCGGCCCTGTCAATGGCCGCCGCGGCCGACCGCCGCCGACAGACGGGCGTACTCGTCGGCCATGGTGCTCACGGTCCAGTGTGCGTTCAGACCGCTCGGGTTGGGCAGCGCCCAGACACGCGCGCCGCCGATGGTCCGCTCCTGCGGACCGATCCGCGCACGGCGATCGCCGAAAGACGTGCGATAAGCGGTGACCCCGACCACGGCCAGCCACAGCGGGCCCAGTTCTTCCACCTTGGCCGACAGTACTTTTCCGCCCTCACGGAATTCGTCCGGGCTCAGCTCGTCCGCCCGCGCCGTGGCCCTGGCCACCACATTGGTGATGCCCAGGCCATATTGCGGAAGCTGATCCTGCTCCGACGGTTTCAACTGCCGGGGTGTGAACCCCGACCGATGCAGCACCGGCCAGAACCGATTGCCCGGATGGGCGAAATGGTGCCCCGTGGCGGCTGTCATGAGGCTCGGGTTGATTCCGCAGAACAGCACACGCAGACCACCCGCGACCACGTCGGGTACGACGCGATCGCGGGCGGCCAGTAGCTCTTCGGGTGTCATCCGGCAGTGGAGCAGGCCGTCAGAGGATGGAACCGGGGGTGTACGCCGCGGCCTCCGGGTGCTGCTTGGCGATCTCCTCGATCCTGGACACCAGAACGGCGACCTGATCGCCCGCCGCACCGGTGAACGAGAGCTTGTCCGCCATCAGGGCATCGAGCTCACCGCGGTCGAGCGGGATCCGCTCGTCGGCGGCCAGCTTGTCCAGCAGCTCGTTGCGCTCGGCTCCCTGCTCACGCATGGCGAGAGCCGAGGCGACCGCGTTCTCCTTGATCGCCTCGTGCGCGACCTCGCGGCCGACCCCGGCGCGTACCGAGCCCATCAGCACCTTGGTCGTGGCGAGGAAGGGGAGGTACCGGTCCAGCTCACGTGCCACGACCGCGGGGAAGGCGCCGAACTCGTCGAGCACGGTGAGGAACGTCTCCAGCAGACCGTCGAACGCGAAGAAGGCGTCAGGCAGCGCGACCCGGCGGACCACGGAGCAGGACACATCGCCCTCGTTCCACTGGTCGCCCGCCAGCTCGCCCGTCATCGACGCGTAGCCCCGCAGGATCACCATCAGGCCGTTGACCCGCTCGCAGGAGCGCGTGTTCATCTTGTGCGGCATCGCCGACGAGCCGACCTGGCCCGGCTTGAAGCCTTCCGTCACCAGCTCGTGTCCTGCCATCAGCCGGATGGTCTTGGCGACCGACGAGGGGGCCGCGGCCAGTTGCACCAGCGCGGTGACCACGTCGTAGTCGAGGGAACGGGGGTAGACCTGGCCGACGGAGGTGAAGGCATGGGCGAAGCCCAGGTGCCCGGCGACGCGCTGCTCCAGGTCGGCGAGCTTGCTCGCGTCGCCACCCAGCAGGTCCAGCATGTCCTGCGCAGTGCCGACGGGTCCCTTGATGCCGCGCAGCGGGTAACGGCCCAGCAGGTCCTCCAGCCGCCCGTACGCCACGAGCAGCTCGTCCGCGGCGGTCGCGAAGCGCTTGCCGAGCGTGGTCGCCTGTGCGGCCACGTTGTGCGAACGGCCCGCGATGACCAGCTCGCTGTACTCCGCCGCCAGCTTGCCCAGCCGCGCCAGGACCGCCACCGTACGGTCGCGCATCAGCTCCAGCGAGAGCCGGATCTGCAGCTGCTCGACATTCTCGGTGAGGTCCCGGGAGGTCATGCCCTTGTGGACCTGCTCATGGCCGGCGAGAGCGTTGAACTCCTCGATCCGTGCCTTCACGTCGTGCCGGGTGACCTTCTCACGCTCGGCGATCGAAGCGAGGTCGACCTGGTCGATCACGCGCTCGTAGTCGGCCGGCGCAGCGTCGGGTACCTCGATCCCGAGGTCCTTCTGAGCGCGCAGCACCGCCAGCCACAGCTGACGTTCCAGCTTCACCTTCTGCTCGGGGGACCAGAGGACGGCCAGCTCCGTGGAGGCATAGCGGCCGGCCAGGACATTGGGGATGCGAGGCTTCGCAGACACAGCAGTCACGTGTCCGGATTCTACTGGCGGTTTCTGCAGGTCCGCGCCGCGGGCCGGTATGTGGCTTCCTACGAGGACCGGCCTCCGGCTCCTCAGGGCTTCGCGGCCACGAAGCCCCACTGGTCCACGGGCTCACCCGCCGGGGGCTCCTCGGGACGCCACAGGCTGATCGACCCGAATCCGGGTTCGACGAGATCGAGCCCGTCTGCGAAGGAACCCACGATCTCCCTGGGGCGGGAGATGTACGGCATGGCGCCACCGCTGGCGTACTCGTCGGAGGCTGCCCGGGTCTCCTCGGTCTCGATGGTGTCGCACAGCATCAGGAAGCTCCCGGCGGGGACCGCGTCGAGGTAGCCGCGCAGAAGGGAGGCAGCCTCATCCGGGTCGGCGATGTGTCCCAAGGTGGAGAGCACCATCAGCGCCACCGGCTGCTGAAGGTCCAGGGTCCGGGCGGCCTCCCGCAGCACGGTCTCCGTGTCCAGGAGATCCGCGTGCACGTAGTTCGTGGCGCCCTCGGGGCTGCTTGTCAGCAGTGCGCGCGCGTGGGCCAGCACAATCGGGTCGTGATCCACGTACACCACGCGCGCCGACGGGGCGACAGCCTGCGCGACCTCGTGCGTCGCGTTCGCGGTCGGCAGGCCGGTGCCGAGATCGAGGAACTGCCGGATCCCCACATCCTCGGCCAGATAACGCACCCCCCGGGCCTGGAAGCGGCGGGAGGCCCGGGCGATGTCGATGATCTGCGGGTAGAGCTCTTCCATCGTCGCGCCGAGCCGACGGTCCACCTCGTAGTTGTCCTTGCCGCCCAGCCAGTAGTTCCAGACCCGTGCCGAGTGAGGCGTGCCGGTGTCGATCCCGTCCGCCGGTTCCTGGATGTCCGGTACGCCGCTCATGGGCACTCCCCGCTCCGGTGCCCAGGGTGTTCCTGCGCGCTGAACACCCATGCTGTCCCACCAGTCACATGCGCAACAGGAGCAACTGCGCCAACCCGTCAGCCGTCCAGCCGGCCCAGTCCGCGCCAACCCGTCAGCCGTCCAGCCGACGCCAGCCGGACACCGGGCCGGGGGCCCCCGCGTCCTCCGGAGCGACCCAGAACGCCTTCCCCAGCCCCGAGTCGAACTGCGCGCCGGCCCTGCCGTCGCCTGACGAGCGCCCGGTCAGGCGCCGTCCGATCCATGGCATCAGATGCTGCCGGGCGAACCGGACGTCGTCGACCCGTCGCCGCGCCCACCGTGCGGGCGCGGACACCGGCATCGGGGTCTGCCAGTCACTCTCCGCGGGCAGCCCCAGCGTCTGCCAGACGGCCTCCGCGACCCTGCGATGCCCCTCGGCCGTCAGATGCAGCCGGTCGACGTCCCACATCCGCGGATCTCCCAGCGACGCCGCTCCGTACAGGTCGGTCACCACTGCGCCATGCCGCTCGGCCAGATCGCCGACCAGGGAAAACAGCTCCTCCATGCGGGGGCGGAAGCGTTCCATCACCGGACCGTTCCGGCCGGGGCTGCGCATCAGCACCAGGGTCTTGCACGACGGAGCGAGACGTTCCACCGCCTCCTCCAGCCGGCCGCGGACCATCGCCATGTCGCACTTCGGCCGGAGGGTGTCGTTGAGCCCGCCGACGAGCGTGATCACGTCCGGCTGTAGTGCGGCGGCCACCGCGACCTGCTCGTCCACGATCTGGCCGATGAGCTTTCCCCGTACGGCGAGATTGGCATACCGGAATCCGGGCGTGCGGGCCGCGAGACGGGCGGCGAGGACATCCGCCCAGCCGCGGTAGGAACCGTCCGGCAGCAGATCCGACATGCCCTCGGTGAACGAGTCGCCGACCGCGACGAGACTGGTGTAGGAGGCATTCAATTCCATGGCGCTGTCGATCGTACCGCGACCGCGGCCCGCTCCCAGGGGCCCATGAGCGCGGAAGAGGGGCGAGACCGTGGCCACGCCCCTCTCCGTGCCGCTCGTCACCTGATGGCGATGTCAGCGGGCCTGTGGCCTGCCCACCAGCTCACGCAGTACGTCCTCCATCGTGATCATGCCGGCCAGCCGGCCGTCCTCGTCCAGTACGACCGCCAGATGCGTACGGCTCCGCCGCAACGCGGTCAGGACGTCGTCCAGCGGGGTCGCCGCGCGGACCCGGGCGATCGGCCGCAGAGCCGTCACCGGGAACGGCACATCGCGCGGCGTGGCGTCCAGGGCGTCCTTCACATGGAGGTATCCGATGATGCGCTGCTCGCTGTCCATCACCGGGAAACGCGAGAAGCCGGACTCGTGCGTGAGCCGCTCCAGCTCCTCCGGGGTCGTGCCGACCCTGGTGTACAGCACCCGGTCGACCGGGAGGAGCACGTCCCGGACCGGGCGGCGGCCCAGTTCCAGCGCGTGGCGCAGACGGTCCGCCGAGCGGTCGTCGACGAGCCCGGAGTCCTCGGCGTCCTTGACGAGGCGTGCCAGTTCGTCGTCGGAGAAGGTCGCGGAGACCTCGTCCTTGGCCTCCACCCGCAACAGCTTGAGCAACGCGTTCGCGAAGGCGTTGATCGCGAAGATCACTGGCTTCAGCGCCCTGGCGAGCGTCACCAGCGGCGGCCCGAGCAGCAGCGCCGTACGGACGGGCTCGGCCAGCGCGATGTTCTTCGGCACCATCTCGCCCAGCAGCATGTGCAGATACGTCGCCACGGTCAGGGCGATGACGAACGAGATCGGGTGCACCAGCCCGTGCGGCACCCCCACCCCGTCGAAGACGGGTTCCAGCAGGTGGGCGATGGCGGGCTCGGCGACGATGCCCAGCACCAGCGTGCAGAGTGTGATGCCGAGCTGCGCCGCCGCGAGGAGTGCCGACACGTGCTCCAGGCCCCAGATGACGCTGCGGGCCCGCCGGTTCCCCGCTTCCGCCTCGGGCTCGATCTGACTGCGGCGTACGGAGATCAGCGCGAACTCCGCGCCGACGAAGAAGGCGTTGACCACCAGGGTCAGCAAACCGATGAAGAGCTGGACGGCGATCATCGTTCGTCCTCCGCCGGCTCGTCGTCACCGGGCAGCGGTGCGTGCAGCAACGCCCGTGCGGCGCGATGCCCCGAAGCGTCCACCACGTCGATGCGCCATCCCGTGAGCTCGACGGTGTCGCCGGCCACCGGAATGCGGCCGACCTCCGTGGCGATCAGACCCGCCAGCGTCTCGTACGGTCCGTCCGGTACCCGCAGCCCGATGGTGCGGAGCTGGTCCGTGCGGGCCGCTCCGTCGGCGGACCACAGGGTGCGTCCGTCCGCGTCCTCGCCCGCGGCCGCCAGGTCGGGTGTCTCGTGCGGGTCGTGCTCGTCCCGCACCTCGCCGACGACCTCCTCCACGATGTCCTCCAGAGTCACGACTCCCGCCGTGCCGCCGTACTCGTCGATGACCACGGCCATGGCCAGCTTTCCGGAGAGCCGGTCCAGCAGTCGGTCCACGGTGAGCGTCTCGGGCACCAGCAGCGGTTCGCGCAGCATGTCCGACACCCGCTTACGGGGCCGCTGGTCCGCGGGGATGGCCAGCACGTCCTTGATGTGCGCGACGCCGACGACCGTGTCCAGGCTGCCCCGGTACACGGGGAACCGGGAGAGGCCGGTGGCCCGGGTGGCGTTCGCGACGTCCTCGGCGGTCGCCCGCACCTCGAGGGCGGTGACCTGGACGCGGGGGGTCATCACGTTCTCCGCGGTCAGTTCGGACAGGTTGAGGGTACGTACGAAGAGCTCGGCGGTGTCCGCCTCGAGGGCGCCCGCCTTCGCGGAGTGGCGCGCCAGAGCCACCAGCTCCTGCGGGCTACGCGCGGAGGCCAGCTCCTCGGCCGGCTCGAGGCCGAAGCGGCGCAGGATCCGGTTGGCGGTGTTGTTGAGATGGCTGATGAAGGGCCGGAAGACCGCCGTGAACGCGCGCTGCGGCGTGGCGACGGTCCGGGCCACGGCCAGAGGGGAGGAGATCGCCCAGTTCTTGGGGACGAGCTCACCGACGACCATCAGGACCACGGTGGACAGCGCGGTGCCGATCACGAGTGCCAGCGACGAGGACATCCCGGGGGAAAGCCCGGTCGCTTCCACCGGCCCCTGGATCAGCTTGGAGATGGACGGCTCGGAGAGCATGCCCACGACGAGGTTGGTGACGGTGATACCGAGCTGCGCGCCGGAGAGCTGGTAGGTGAGGCTGCGTACGGCCTTGAGCGCTCCCGCCGCGCCCCGGTCCCCTCGCTCGACGGCCCGTTCGAGCTCGCCGCGCTCCACGGTGGTCAGGGAGAACTCCGCCGCCACGAACGCGCCGCAGGCGAGAGAGAGCAGTAGCGCCACGAGGAGCAGAAGCACTTCGGTCATCGGTTCACCTCCGTCCCATGATCGGGCAGGGGCAGAAGGTTCGCTCGATGTCGGCGATGGTGACTACTGGGGGGCTCGCCCATGGGCGGACGCTCACACCTTTCGAAAGGATCGGACGGTCGAGGATCCATAGTAAAGGATCGGCAAAATGCCCTGTCCGGGTGGACGGTCGGCAGCTGATCGCGGCCTTCGGGCGGTCCTGGGCGTGGTCACAGGGACTTGACCCAGCGCCGCCAGTGTTCCTCGCGATGGTAGCCAGTCGCGCCCCATGCGTGATGCGCCCGCTCGTTGGCTTCGAGGACCATGGCGTCGACGCGTCGCCCGCCCAGAGCGAGGAAACGCTCTTCAGCGGCGTCCAGCAGAGCGCTCGCGACCCCTTGCCGGCGGCAGTCGGGGTGCACGGCCAGCCGGTACGCGGAGCACCGCCATCCGTCGAAGCCGGCTATGACGGTCCCGGCGATCCGGCCGTCGCGCTCCGCGAGGAGCAGGGCCTCGGGGTCCCGCGAGATCAGCCGGGCGACTCCGTCGTGGTCGTCGCTGATGCTGGTGCCTTCCGCGGCCTCGCGCCAGAAGCGCAGTACGGCGTCGACGTCGGTGGGAGTGGCGCAGCGGATGTCGAGATCATTCATGGACCGAGCCAATCAGAGCGCGGGAGGAAAGGGCGAACTGTTTCGCGCGGGCGCCGCCGGTGCGTCGTCCGGCTCCCCTTGCGGCTGCTAGCGCACACGCGCTAGCGTGATGGTGTGCCCAAGACTCAGCTGAACGTTCGAGTGGACGAGGCCACCGCCGAGGCGGCGCGACAGCGCGCTCTGCAGCGGGGGATGAGCGTGAACCGCTATATAGAAGAGCTCGTCAAACAAGATGCGGGCGAGGTGGGACACACCTTCGTCGAGGCCGCGGCCGACTTCATGAAGCAGTACGAGTCGGTATTCGCCGAGGAGTTCGGCCCGGAGCGCAAAGGCACCCGTTGAACCTGCAGATCGACCTTTCCTGGCTGCTCATGGTCGCCGAGCACAAGACGCCCGGTGATCCGCAGGTTGTCGACTGGGGCGCGCTCGTCGCCGCTGTCAGCCGGCACGAGGCGGAGATCTTCGGCAGCCCCGTCTACAGCGACCCGCACTCCCGGGCCGCCGCCCTGCTGCAGCTGCTCCTCCATGTGCCCGCGCTCGAGCACTCCAACGCGATGTTCGCCTCCGCCGTCGCCTACGGCTATCTCGTCGCCTCCGGGCTGAAAGTCATCACCTCGCCCGAACAGGTCCGGGACCTCGCCCGGCTCGTGAAGGAGGGCAAGGCCGACGTCCGCTCCATCGCCGACGAGCTGCGCCGCTGGAGCCTGTGACCGCTCCTCAGCCGGCCTCCGCCGAGCGGACCACGACGGCGGACCGGCGGGCCACGCCGAGCACACAGGGGGAGCTCGGCAGCTGCACGCCCCGGTCCGGGATGCGGAACCTGCGGCACACCCCCAGTTCGAAGCCGGCCTCCTCGATGGCCGCCACCGTGTCGCGCGCCGTGTGGCAGCCCCCGAAGAGTCGCGGCCAGAGGGTGCGGTCCACCGCACGCTGCGCCGTCGCCAGCGCCCGCCCGGAGGCCAGGGTGTGCTCGAAGAAGCGCAGCTCACCCCCCGGCCTCAACACCCGCTTCATCTCCGCCAGCGCCCGGGGCAGGTCCCGCACGGTGCACAGGACCAGCGAGGCCACCGCCGCGTCGAACGCCTCGCTCTTGACCGGCAGCGCCTCGGCCGTGCCCGGCACCACGTCGACCGGCACCTCCGCGCGCAGCGCCGCACCGGCCGCCAGCTGTCGCAGGCTGCGCTCCGGCTCGATCGCCACGACTTCGGACACGGCCCCGGGATAGTGCGCGAAATTGAGACCGTTGCCCGCGCCGATCTCGATGACGCGGCCGGAAAGACCGGCGAGGAGCTCGTCGCGACGGTCCGCCACACCCCCCTTGAGGTCGGCCGTGACGCTCATCCGGGCGTAGAAGCGGGCGAAGACCGGGTGGTGTACCGCGTCCCGGGGGACAGGTGTGCTGCGCCGACGCATGATCGGGCCTCCTCGGAGGGCACGTGGATACGGCTCTCCTTCGATTCTCCCCCGTACGGCTCCGCTCAGCCGTTCCTGCGGTTCCCACCGAGCTCCGGTGCCAGCCAGCCCGCGGCCCGCGCACGGAAGTCGGCCGGTTCCAGCGCCCCCGCGCCGGCCGGCACCGCGCCGAGCAGCGCGGCGCCAGCGGCGACCGGAAGGTCGTCGATGTTGCACCGGGACGCCAGATCAGGATCGGCCGGCATGCTCCCCACCACCACTCCGGGACACGTGAGTCCTCGCGAGCGCAGCGCCTCCGTCGTCAGAGCGGTGGCGTTGAGGGTGCCCAGGCCTGCGGGTGCCACCACCAGCACGGGCGCCCCCATCAGCCGCGCGGCGTCCGCGAGCGTGGCCCCCTGCTCGTCGTAACGGACGAGCAGACCGCCCGCTCCCTCGACCAGCACCAGGTCGTGCTCCGTCGCCAGCTTCTGGGCGGCCTCGGCGATCTCGTACGGGCGTACGGGCATGAGACCTGCCCGGCGTGCCGCTGTCTCAGGTGCCAACGGCTCAGGGAACCGGGCCAGTTCCACCGCGGTCACATGAGCGCCGGCCAGCCGCGCCACCTCGGCGGCGTCTCCAGGTTCGCCCGGCGCGAGACCCGTCTGGGCGGGCTTCAGCACCGCGACCCGGAGGTCACGGTAGGCGGCCGCCACCGCCGCGGTCACGATCGTCTTGCCGATCTCGGTGCCCGTACCCGTCACCACGAGGATCGTCATCTCAGCCCTCCCTCGCCGCGGCGCACACGGCCCGGCAGATCCGTGCCACATCGTCGTCGCCGGTCACATACGGCGGCATCGTGTACACGAGATCGCGGAACGGGCGCAGCCACACGCCCTCGCGGACCGCGGCCCGTGTCGCGGCCTCCATGTCCACGTCGTGATCGAGCTGTACGACGCCGATCGCTCCCAGCACCCGCACGTCCCGCACGCCCGGCGCATCTGCGGCCTCGGCCAGCCCCAGGCGCAGCCCCGCGCCGATCCGCTTCACCTCCAGCTCCCAGTCCTGGCCCAGCAGGAGGTCGACGGAGGCGCAAGCCACCGCGGAGGCGAGTGGATTGCCCATGAACGTAGGCCCGTGCGCCAGCACCGGCACGTCTCCGCTGGAGATGCCCTCCGCCACCCGCGAGGTGCACAAGGTCGCCGCGAGCGTGAGATAGCCGCCGGTCAGCGCCTTGCCGACGCACATGACATCCGGTGACACCCCGGCGTGCCCGGCCGCGAACAACTGCCCGGTGCGGCCGAAGCCCGTCGCGATCTCGTCGAACACCAGCAGCACGTCGTTCTCGTCGCACGCCTCCCGGAGCACCCGCAGATAGGCGGGGGAGTGGAAGCGCATCCCACCCGCCCCCTGGACCACGGGCTCCACGATCACCGCTGCCAGCTCGTCGGCGTGTGCGGCTATCAGGTTCCGCAGATGCCTGATGTAGGCGTCGTCCGGCTCGGCATCGAAGCCGTCCGGAGGGGCGTCCGCGAAGATCTGCCGGGGGAGGGACCCCGACCACAGCTCGTGCATCCCGCCCTCGGGGTCGCACACGGACATCGGCTGCCAAGTGTCCCCGTGGTATCCGCCGCGCCAGGTCAGCAGCCGGTGCTTGGCGGGCCGCCCCGCCGAACGCCAGTACTGAAGGCACATCTTCACCGCGACCTCGACGGAGACCGACCCGGAATCGGCGAGGAAGACGTGCTGCAGCGGTTCCGGAGTGATCTCCACGAGCCGGGTCGCCAGCCGGACGGCGGGCTCGTGCGTGAGCCCGCCGAACATCACATGGCTCATCCGGTCCAGCTGGCCGCGGGCGGCCTCGTTGAGCACCGGATGGTTGTAGCCGTGGACCGCCGACCACCAGGACGACATGCCGTCCACCAACTCGTGCCGGCCTTCGGCGGGTTCGGCGAGCCGGAGACGCACCCCGGACGCGGACTCCACGACCAGCGGCTCCTGCCGGCCCGGCATCGGGCCGTAGGGGTGCCAGACGTGAGCCCGGTCCAGGGCGCGGAGTTCGGCGGGGCGGAGCGGATCAGGCATTGGGCGCGAGGTCCGTTCCGGTACCGCGACGGCGGACCGCCACCAGATCCGTACGCGCCGCACGTACCTCGGACGACTCCGGAACGTTCTCGGCGGTGTCGCCGCACGGAGCGCAGCCGCCCTCGTGCGAAGCGCAGCCGCCTCCCGTGGGGGCGCGGTGCTCGGGGAGCGTCGTCGTGTCCGCGCCCTCCACCTCGAAGCCGGCGTCCGCGATCATGTCGAGGTCGGACTGGCCCGACTGGCCCTCGGTGGTCAGGTAGTCGCCCAGGAAGATCGAGTTGGCCAGGTTCAGTGCGAGCGGCTGCATCGAGCGCAGATGGACCTCGCGCCCGCCCGCGAGCCGCACCTCGACGTCCGGGCAGACGAACCGGACCATCGCGAGAATGCGCAGGCACCGCTGGGGGGTGAGGTGCCACTCCTTGGCGAGCGGGGTGCCCTCGATCGGAATCAGGAAGTTCACCGGCACGGAGTCCGGGTCCAGCTCGCGCAGCGAGAACACGACGTCCACCAGGTCGGCGTCGGTCTCACCCATCCCCGCGATCAGCCCCGAGCACGCCGAGAGCCCGGCGGCCTGGGCCTGCTGGACGGTGTCCACCCGGTCGGCATAGGTGTGGGTGGTCGTGATCTCCCCGTACGTCCCCTCCGAGGTGTTGAGGTTGTGGTTGTACGCGTCGGCGCCCGCCGACCTCAGCCGGTCGGCCTGGCCCTGTGAGAGCAGGCCGAGGCACGCGCACACCTCGACGTCCTCGTGCTGCCCCTTGATCGCCTCGATGGTCTGCGACACCCGGTCGACATCCCGGTCCGTCGGCCCCCGGCCGCTCGCCACCAGGCAGACGCGCTTCGCGCCGCCGGCCACCCCGGCGGCGGCGGCCTTCGACGCCTCGTCCGGCTTCAGCCAGGTGTACTTGAGGATCCCCGCCGTGGATCCGAGCCGCTGCGAACAGTACGAGCAGTCCTCGGGGCAGAGCCCGGACTTCAGGTTCACCAGATAGTTGAGCTTCACCCGCCGCCCGAACCACTGACGGCGTACCTTTCCGGCCGCGGCCACCACGTCGAGCAGTTCGTCGTCGGAGGTCGCCAGTACGGCGAGCGCTTCGTCGCGGGTCGGCAGTTCGCGCCGCAGCCCCTTGTCCACCAGCGTATTCAGCAGGTCCATGGCGTCGATCCTTACGTACGGCACCGCCTTCGGCCAAGGAGGAACCGGACAGTAGAGCCGGTCGATGCTGTGTGTATTGCCACACCCTGGCCTGTTGCGCACCCGGTTAGGGTCTGTGAGCTGCCTACAAAAGGGACCCGCTCATGTCCTATGCCCCGTTCGACTGGATCGACGACGAGGCCCGGCGCCGTGCCGACGCCGGACTCGTCCGGACGCTGCGCCCCCGGCACGCCGGGACGGAGCTGCTGGACCTGGCGAGCAACGACTACCTGGGTCTGAGCCGGAACCCGGAGGTCACCTCGGCCGCCGCCGAGGCGGCACGGACATGGGGCGCGGGGGCCACCGGCTCGCGGCTCGTCACCGGTTCCACCGCACTGCACGCCGAACTCGAGCGCGAGCTCGCCGACTTCTGCGGGTTCGAAGCCGCCCTGGTCTTCTCGTCCGGTTACGCGGCCAACCTCGCCGCCCTCACGGCGCTCTCCGGACACGACTCGCTGATCGTGTCCGACGCGGGTAACCACGCCTCGATCGTCGACGGCTGCCGGCTCGCCCGGGGCGCCACCGCCGTCGTGCCGCACGCGGACCCCGAGGCAGTGCGGAAGGCGCTCCGCACGCACGACGGACGCGCTCTGGCCGTGACCGACTCCGTGTTCTCGGTGGACGGGGACGCGGCCCCGCTGGCCGGACTGGCCGACGTCTGCCGCGACGCGGGCGCGGCCCTCCTCGTGGACGACGCGCACGGACTGGGGGTCCTGGGCGAGGGCGGGCGCGGCGCGCTCGCGGCCGCCGGCTTGGCGGGTGGCGAGGGGGTCGTGGCCACGCTCACCCTCTCCAAGTCGCTCGGCAGCCAGGGCGGAGCGGTACTCGGCCCCGCCCGGGTCATCCACCATCTGGTCAACACGGCCCGTACGTTCATCTTCGACACGGGTCTCGCTCCGGCGGCCGTCGGCGCGGCACTGGGCGCTCTGCGCCTGCTGCGCCGCGAACCCGCGCGCGCGGCGAGGGCCGGGGCGGTCGCCTTCGAACTGCACGGCCGGCTCACAGCGGCCGGACTGACCGCGGTGCGCCCCGACGCCGCCGTGGTGTCGGTGCGCGCGCCCTCGGCGGAGTCGGCGGTGCGCTGGGCCGCCGACTGCCGCTCGGCGGGGCTCGCGGTGGGCTGTTTCCGGCCGCCGTCGGTGCCTGACGGGATCTCCCGGCTGCGGCTGACCGCCCGGGCCGACCTGACGCAGGATCAGATCACGACCGCCGTGAGCACGGTCCTCACGACGGCGCCGCCGGCCGTCAGCTGACCGGGGCGCCGTGCAGACCGGCGACGAAGGACGTCCACGCCGTCACCGAGAAGCGGAGCGGCGGCAGGCCGGTGTTCTTGGAGTCCCGTACCGCGAGCCGGCCACCGCCGAGCGGCGCGGTCTCCACGCAGTTGTTCATTCCGGTGCTGCGGCTGCTGCGCCGCCACCTGGGTGCGGGCTGTGCGAAACGGTCGGACATCGTGCCCCCCTCGGGCAGTCTGAAGGTTCCGCCTGATCGCCGCGGCCTAGTGCGGCGATCAGGTCCAGCGAACGCTCCGGCGACAGCGCGTGAGCCTGCATCGTGCGGAAGGCCGAGCTGTACGCCTCAAGGTCTTCTCTCCGCTCCAGATAGAGACTACTCGTCAAGTGGTCAAGAACGACCACATCCAGATCAGAAGTGTTCGGAAAGGAGAAGATAACGAAAGGTCCGGTGAGGCCGATATAGCTCCCGGCCTCGAACGGCAGTAACTGGAGCGTCACGTGCGGCAGTTGTGCGGCCTGCGCCAGATGGCGCAGCTGCGCCTCCATGACCTGGGTGCCACCGACCCCACGCCGCAGTACGGCCTCGTCGAGTACGGCGCTGAGCCGCAGCGGCCGGGGCGCGTGGAGAACGCTCTGGCGGGCGAGTCTGACCTCCACCAGGGAGTCGAGCTGTGCGGGCGGCAGCCCGTCCAGCGAGGACCGGGTCACCGCTCGCGCGTAGTCGGCGGTCTGCAGCAGGCCCGGGACCACCGAGGTCTCGAGCGTGCGTGCGGCGTCGGCCTGGGACTCCAGGCTGATGAAGTCGCGGTACTGGGGCGGAATGAGTCCGCGATAGGCATGCCACCAGCCGCTCCCGCCTCCGCCGGCCGACCCGGCGAGCGTCTGGAGCAGGGAACGTAACTGCCGGTCGTCCACGCCGTAGGCATCCAGGAGCCGAGTCACGTCACGGGGTGTCACCCCGCTGGCCCCCGTCTCGATCCGGCTCACCTTCGACTGGTGCCAGCCCAGCATCCCGGCGGCGTCCCGGCTCGTGAGTCCCGAGGTGTGACGCAGGCTGCGCAGTTCCTCGCCGAGCTTGCGACGGCGTACCGCAGGTCCGTTGCGCATCGCGGCCTCCTCCCGTTCGTACGGAGAGCCGCCCCGGGCGGGTCCGGCTCGGAAAGGGGCCAGTGTTACGCCCGTGCACGGCTCAGGGCGCAGAGTTCACCGTAATGAGCGACAGATATATGCACATCCTGGTGGATCGCCGTCATCCGGGGTGCCATCGGTGGCAGTCTGGCGCGAAGCACAATCCAGGCCGGCCACGGGGCGGTCGGGGCAGGAAAGGGACGGCGTCGCCATGGCAGACCATCAGGAAGCAACCGTCACTCTGCCGAGCGATCCGGCCTCGGTCTCCACGGCCCGGAGATATGTGGCCGGGGTGCTCGCCGAATGGGGCCTCGCCGAGGACGGGGACACCGCCGACACCATCCGGCTGATCGTCTCGGAACTCGCCACCAACGCCGTGCAGCACACCTTCGGGCAGTCACCCACCTTCACCGTGGACCTCCGTCTCGACCGGGACGTGGAGTTCTATCTCGGCGTGACGGACAGTCATCCCCGCTGGCCCCAGCGGCTGCCCGCCGCGGTCCGCCAGGACAACGGCCGCGGCATGGTGATCATCCGGGCCCTGACGAAGGAGCACGGCGGCCGGCTCAGCGTCAGCCCCACCCCGGACGGGGGCAAGACCGTGTCGATCGCTCTTCCCTGGCCGGTTCCCGCGCAGGCCTGACACCGTCGGGCGGGCCGCCCGCGCAGAACATGGCCGCCCGCGCAGAACATGGCCGCCCGCGAGGGGCAGGGCCGCCCTCAGACGGCCGAGGCCCGGCCGAAGCCGCTGCGCAGCAGTGCCATCAGCGTCGTCGCCGCAGCGGTGTTTCTGTCTCCTCGGTGCGCCACGGAGATCGTCCGCCGGAAGGCCGCGGGTTCCAGGCGCCGGACGGCGAGCGGCGCCGGGGACATCGCGGCCACCATCTCCGGAACCACGGCGACGCCGATGCCCGCGCTGACCAGGGCGCAGACCAGTGCGTAACCGGGAGACTCGCACACCACCGCGGGGGTGGCGCCCGCTTCGGCCAGCGCACGCTCCACTCCGCGCCGAGGAGGGTGACCGGGCGCGCTGCTGATCAGCGGGCGGCCCGCGAGCTCGGCCACAGGCAGCGGGCCGCTGCCCTCGGCCAGCATCTGGCCGAGTGCGGTGACCAGCACCAGTTCCTCGACGAGCAGCGGCTCGGCGGACACCCCCGCCGGCAGGGGGTCGGCGGTCGCAGGCTCGTACGCGTGGGTCAGCGCCAGGTCCACATCGCCCGCCGCCACGGCGGCGACCCCGGCGGGCGGCTCGTAGTCCGTGACGGCCAGCTCCACGTCGGGGTGGGCACGCCGGAAGGCGGTGAGCACCGGCGGCAGCAGGTGGATCCCCGCCGTCACGAACGTGCCCACCCGTAGCCGCCCGCCCGACAGCCCCGCGAGCCCGGACAGCTCGTGCCGTGCCCGGTCCATCTCGTCCAGCACGCGTCTGGCCCGCCCCGCCAGCAGCTCACCGGCGGCGGTCAGCCGTGCCCCGCGGTGGTGGCGGACCAGGAGGGCGGTTCCGGCTTCCCTCTCCAGCTTGGCCAGCTGCTGCGAGAGCGCGGGCGCGGTGTAACCCAGCCGCGCCGCGGCGCGTGTGATGGATCCGGCCTCGGACACCGCCACCAGCGCGGCCAGCCGTGTCGGGTCGAACATTAAGCGTTCCTTTTGGCAGACCCAGAAGATTGCAAGTACATGCTAAGGGCCCCGGTCGGTCAGGGTGGACCCATGGACGCACAACTGCTCGCCTTCGTCGCCGTGGCCGCGGGAATGGTGGCGCTTCCCGGCGCCGACTTCACCGTGGTCGTCCGTAACGCGCTCGCATCCCGGCGGTCCGGGCTCGCCACCGCGGTGGGGGTGGCCGGAGGGCTCGTGGTGCACACCGCGCTGGCCGCCGCCGGGCTCGCCGCCGTGCTCGTGACGGTGCCCGCACTGTTCCGCACCGTTCAACTGCTCGGTGGCGCGTACGTGCTCTACCTCGGGCTGAGCGGCCTGTACGCGATGCGGCGACGGGGCACGGCTTGGGCCGGGGCCGATACCGAAGAGGACGAGGACAGGGCGCCGGGACCGGGGAGGTCTCTGCGCCAGGGCTTCCTGACCAACGCCCTCAATCCGAAGGCCCCGGTGCTCTTCCTCAGTCTGTTGCCCCAGTTCGTTCCCGAGGGCAGTCCGCCCCTGCCCAGGACGCTGCTGCTGGCCTCGGTGGTCGTCGTCCTCGCGCTCGTCTGGTTCCCGGCCGTCGCCCTGCTGGTGGACCGTATGGGGCGGTGGCTGCGCCGGCCGCGTGCCACCCGTGTGATCGAGGGTGGCAGCGGCACGGCGCTCACCGCGCTGGGACTCGTGCTGGTGGCGGGCCCCCTGCTGCACTGAACCGCGAGGGGAGGAGTGTCAGCGGACCCTCCCGTACCAGGCGCTTCCGGACCAGATCTTCTCCAGCCGCACCACGGCACCGGTCTTCGGCGAGTGCCAGATCTTCCCGCTGCCGGCGTAGATACCGACGTGGTACACACTGCGGCCGGCGTGGAAAAAGACCAGGTCGCCGCGTTTCCGCTGCGACCTGGAGATATGGCGGGTCTTGTTGTACTGCTGTTGAGCCGTGCGGGGTAGTTTCTTGCCCGCTTTCTTGAACGAGTAGAGCGTGAGCCCGGAGCAGTCGAACCGATGGGGGCCCGTGGCGCCCCATCTGTAGGGCGCGCCCTTCTTCGAGGCAGCGATCTTGAGCGCCTGCGTGGAGTGGGCGGCTGCCTCGGCGTCGTTCACGAAACCGGGAGCCATCATGGTGGTGCCTACGGCAAATGTCAGAACCGAGGCCGTACCGGCCCGGGCGAACAGAGACGGGACATGAACCTGCGCAGTCATGCGCAACCCTTCGTCAGCCGCCTGTGAAGGATGACCTGTCGGGTTCGGGCTGGCGAAGTTGCCCGGCCGCGCGAAGCGGCTTCACCCCGAGGGCCGTCCGGATCTCCGGTCGGCCCGTTGCGCTCGGGTCCTCCACTCCTGCCGATCCACTTCTGTCGACCAGGCATCCGGACGGCGGCAGGACTCGGCGTCCGCCCGGACCGCCCCGCCGCGGTGGCGGGGGCTTGTCGTCCCAGGGATCTTTACTCACGCGCCGCCGGATTTCCTTGTGAAAGTGGTGATATGTGAGAGTCGTCACGACTGATCCGATCGGGTGGACGCGGCCGGTCCGGAGCCGCGACGGCTGTGCGGGACCAGCCGCGCACCAGGGGCGGAACGATGGATGTCGCTCAGTGTCCGCGCTTGTCGCGCAAGTTGGGCCGTCCCTCGGGCGGGGGAGCGTCTACGCCGATCGAGCGAGGGAAACTCATCGGCCGGCCGGGCGTGTCGAAAAGACGCACCGAAAAGCCGGTCCTGTGGTCGAGTCGGGCGGCGAAGCGCTCAACTCGATGACCCGGGAGGGACGGCGACCCGTCCGGCGCGACGCTCGCCGTCCAGTAGCCGCAGTGCCCTGGCCAGGGTGTGCGCGTGGATCTGCGACTCACCCCGCTCGTGCATCAGCACGAGGGCGTCGCGAAGGGCGGTGGCCCGGGACGCGAGGGCCTGTGCCGCGCGGAGCGCTCCGTACGTGTCGCTGCCACGGGCGGGGTTGATGCGGCCGATCTGGTCCAGCACCTCCAGGTAGCAGTCGATGAACTCGGACTCGGCGCGGGTCAGGGCGGGAAGCGGCGGGAACTGGGGTGAGAGCATCGGGTGTTCACCTCGAGGGACGCGGCGGCTGGGACGGCGTGCGGTTCTCCATGACGTGGTCCACCAGTCCGAACGCCAGGGCGGCCGGGGCGTCGAGGATGGTGTCCCGTTCGAGGGCGGCGCTGATCTCCTGTGTGGAACGCCCGGTGTGCCGGGCCAGCATGGCCGTGAGCGTCTCGCGCTCCCGCATCAACTCACGGGCCTGGATCTCGAGATCGGAGGGCTGACCCTGCACCGGCTCGTCCAGGGAGGGTTGCTGAATGACTACCCGGGCGCCCGGCAGTGCATGTCGGCGTCCGGGTGCGCCGGCCGCGAGCAGCACCGCGGCGCCGGCACCCGCCTGGCCCAGGCAGAAGGTCTCCACCTCGCAGGCGAGGTAGTGCATGGTGTCGTAGATCGCCGTCATGGCGTTGAAGGTGCCACCGGGCGAGTTGATGTACAGGGACAGGGGTCGGTCGGGGTCCGCGTGCTCCAGGTACATGAACTGCGCGATCAGGTCGGTCGCCGCGGTGTCGTCGACGGGCGTGCCGAGAAAGACGATCCGCTCGGAGAGCAGCTTCGAGTACGGATCCATGCTCTGGGACCCGTAGGCGGTGCGCTCGGTGAACTCGGGCAGGACGTAGCGGGCGGCGGGACGGAACATGGCGATGCCTCTCCTCTGACCACAACGGATCGCAGTACGTAAAAAATGTACAGGACGTACAGGAGGTTATGATGGGGGTATGGCCTACGAGATTCCGGTGACGCAAGCCCGGGCGGAGCTCGCCGAACTGATCAACCGCGTCGTCTACGGGGGCGAACGGGTCGTGGTGACGCGGCACGGGAAGCCCCTGGTGGCCCTGGTTTCGGCCGCTGACCTGCAACGACTCGAGAGCGACGAGGCGGCGGCGCAGGAGGCGGCGGCCGAGGAGCAGGTGATCAGTTCGGTCTCCTCGTTCCGCTCCGTGTCGTCCGCTCAAGGCGAACAGCCCCGGTTCGGGCTCGCGGCGGAGCACCGCGGCCACGAGGACCGGGGCCGCTGACGCAGAACCCCGCACCCCTGTCTGCCGCCGAACCACGAAAAGCCGAGCCCCCACCTGTCCTGGCGGGGGCTCGGCTCGTCCGGGAGGCGTCAGCCCGTGAGGACCGGTTCCCGGCGGTGTCCGGGGGGTTCGGCCGGGCTGCCCGCTTGCGGCTGCCGACGGCCGCCGATCAGTACGGCTGCCAGACCGAGCGAGGCCCAGACCGTCAGGGTCAGTGCGGCCCCGCCCGCCGTGGCGCCGTCGAAGAAGGCCACCGACCTCAGCAGTGAGCCGCCCGCGCCCGGCGGGAGCCACTGGCCGATCGCGCCGACCGGTTCGGGCAGCAGTTCGGGTGCGCTCGTGACGCCCGAGAAGGAATTGCCGAGCAGCACCATCAGCAGCGCCCCCACCCCTATGCCCTTCGAGCCGAACAGTGCCGCGAGGCCTCCTACGCCCGAGGCGATGGCCAGCACGGTGAGTCCGATGGCGCCTGCTTCCGTCCACCAGTCGCCCGTCACCACGCCCAGCCAGCTGTGGGCGACCGCCGCGGCGGCGATACCCACCAGTGCCGACGCACCGGCCAGGCTCACGACCGCCCTGCCGCCGCGCAGCTTCATCGCCGTCACCAGCGCTCCGGCGGCGACGCCGGCGAGGGCCAGCGGGAGGATGCTCGCGCCGAGCGCCGCGCCGCGCGGATCCGCCGCGGGTGCCGCGACGACGTCGGTGACAGGAACGGCCGTCCCTGCGGGGGCCGCGCCCTTGGTCGCCTCGGTCAGCAGCTGGGAGACGACGGGGCTCGCCGCGGAGGCGGTGAGCAGCCGTGGCCCCTGCCCGGTGACGACGACGGCGCCGTATACGACGCGGTCCTCGATCGCGTCGCGGGCCGCGGCCTCGTCGTCGTAACGGTGGATCTCGAAGGCGCCCTCGCGCTGTTCGAACCGGCTCTGCAGCTGGTCGGCCGCCGGTGCGGCACCCGCGATGCCCACGGGCAGATCACGCGGGGCGATCCGGGCGGCAGGCCAGGAGAACGCCCAGAGGCTGAGCGTCACGATCAGCGGGACGAGAAGGATGACCGCGACCGCGCGGCGGTTCGGCGCAGCAGACATGACGACTGCCTCAATTCAAAGAGAAGGATCGTTCGTTTTACGGAATACGGTCACTGTCTCTCCGGGTCGGTCACTTGTCAAGAAGGAACGTTCGTTTTAGATTGCTCGCATGGCACGTGTATCCCAGGAGCACCTCGACGCCCGCCGCCGGCAGATCCTCGCCGGCGCGGCCCGCTGCTTCGCCCGCAACGGCTTCCACGGCACATCGATGCAGGACGTGCTGAAGGAGGTCGGGCTGTCGGCCGGAGCCGTCTACCGCTACTTCGCGGGCAAGGAGGACCTGATCGCGGCCATCGCCGACGAGGCGTTCCGCGGCATCCGGCGCGCCTTCGAGGACGCCGCGGAGCTCACCCCGCCGCCCACTCCCGACGTGCTGCTCGGCAGGGTGCTGCGCGGGGTCTTCGAGGGGCAGATGTACGGGATGGAGCGGCGCGTGTGTGCCGCGCTCATCGTCCAGGTGTGGGCGGAGACCCTGCGCAACGACCGGCTGGCGAAGACGCTCGAGGACGGCTATACCGGCATGCGTGCGGCCTGGGCGAAACTGGTGGACGCCTACCGGGCCGCCGGTCTCATGCACTCCGACGTCCCGGCCGACGATGTCGCCCGCACCATGATCGCCACCGCTCAGGGATTCATGGCGCAGGAGGCGCTGTTCGGCGGAGTCGAGCCCCGCGTCCTGGAGAACGGGCTGCGAGGGCTGATGTCCATGGATCCGTCAAAGATCAGTTAACGCGCCGGAAAAACTTCCGCCCTAACGTGCAATACCTGGCCGCGGAATCCTCTTCTTCGTTCAACAGAGTGTTGAAGGCGGGATAGGGTCCCGCTGCGTCCGGGGCAGGTACCGGGCGGGAGACGAAGAGGGTGGAAGCGTGCAACTGACTCCGCACGAACAGGAACGCCTGCTCATCCACGTGGCGGCCGACGTCGCAGAGAAGCGCCGGGCGCGCGGACTGCGGCTGAATCACCCCGAGGCGATCGCGCTGATCACGTCGCACCTTCTGGAAGGCGCCCGCGACGGCCGGACCGTGGCCGAACTGATGGCCTCCGGCCGGAAGGTCCTCACCCGCGACGACGTCATGGACGGCATCCCCGAGATGATCCACGACGTTCAGGTCGAGGCCACCTTCCCGGACGGCACCAAGCTGGTCACCGTCCACGAACCGATCGTCTGACGGGAAGCGGCCGATGATTCCCGGAGAGATCCTGTTCGCGGAGGGGCGGGTCGCGCTCAACGAGGGGCGCCCCGTCACCCGTCTCACCGTCCTCAACGCCGCGGACCGGCCCGTCCAGGTCGGCTCGCACTACCACTTCGCCGAGGCCAACCCCGGCCTGGACTTCGACCGCCGTGCCGCCCACGGGCTGCGGCTGAACATCGCCGCCGGAACCGCTGTGCGCTTCGAGCCCGGTATCCCCGTCGACGTCGAACTCGTCCCGCTCGCAGGTCTGCGCATCGTCCCCGGACTGCGCGGCGACACCGGAGGTTCCCTCGATGCCTGAGCTCAGCCGCCCCGTGTACGCCGATCTGTTCGGGCCCACCACAGGCGACCGCATCCGTCTCGCCGACACCGACCTCGTCGTCGAGATCGAGGAGGACCGTTCGGGGGGCCCCGGACGGGCCGGTGACGAGGCGGTGTTCGGCGGGGGCAAGGTGATCCGTGAGTCGATGGGCCAGGCGCGGACCACCCGCGCCGAAGGCGCCCCGGACACCGTCATCACGGGCGCCGTCATCATCGACCACTGGGGCGTCGTCAAGGCCGACATCGGCATCCGCGACGGCCGGATCACCGGGATCGGCAAGGCAGGGAACCCGGACACGATGGACGGCGTCCACTCCGAGCTGGTCATCGGCCCCGAAACCGAGATCATCGCGGGCAACGGCAAGTTCGTCACCGCCGGTGCCGTCGACGCGCACGTCCACTTCATCTCGCCGACCCTCGTCGACCAGGCGCTCTCCTCCGGGATCACCACACTCGTCGGTGGAGGCACGGGCCCGGCCGAGGGGACCAAGGCCACGACGATCACCCCGGGCCCCTGGCACCTTGCCCGGATGTTCGAGGCGCTCGAGGGGTACCCGGTCAACATCGGTCTGCTCGGCAAAGGCAACACGATGTCCCGGGAGGCCATGCACTCCCAACTGCGGGCCGGAGCGCTGGGATTCAAGATCCATGAGGACTGGGGTGCCACCCCCGCCGTCATCGATGCCTGCCTGGGTGTGTGTGAGGAGACCGGCGCCCAGCTCGCCATCCACACGGACACACTCAACGAGGCCGGGTTCGTCGCCGACACGCTGGCGGCCATCGCCGGGCGCTCCATCCACGCCTACCACACCGAAGGCGCGGGGGGCGGGCACGCTCCCGACATCATCAGTGTGGTCTCGGAGCCCTACGTCCTGCCCAGCTCCACCAACCCGACACGGCCGCACACCGTCAACACCATCGAGGAACACCTCGACATGCTGATGGTCTGCCACCACCTCAACCCCACGGTGCCCGAGGACCTCGCCTTCGCCGAGTCCCGGATCCGGCCCTCGACCATCGCGGCAGAGGACATCCTCCATGACCTCGGGGCCATTTCGATCATCTCCTCGGACTCCCAGGCTATGGGCCGTATCGGCGAGGTCATCCTGCGTACCTGGCAGACCGCCCATGTGATGAAGCGGCGACGCGGAGCCCTGCCGGGCGACAGCCGTGCCGACAACCACCGGGCACGTCGCTATGTCGCCAAATACACGATCAACCCGGCGGTGGCCCAGGGACTGGACAGCGAGATCGGCTCCGTCGAGACCGGCAAACTCGCCGACCTCGTGCTGTGGGATCCGGCGTTCTTCGGCGTCAAGCCGCAGACCGTGATCAAGGGCGGCCAGATCGCGTACGCGCAGATGGGCGACGCCAACGCCTCGATCCCCACCCCGCAACCGGTCATGCCGCGCCCGATGTTCGGCGCTGTGGGCCGGGCGCCGGCGGCCAACTCCCTCAACTTCGTGTCCTCGGCCGCCATCGAGGCAGGGCTGCCGGAGCGCCTGGGGCTCGGCAAGGAGTTCGTGCCGATCACCAGCACCCGTGGCGTCACCAAGGCGGACATGAGGGAGAACGACGCCCTGCCCCGGGTCCAGGTCGACCCCGACAGCTTCGCCGTCACCATCGACGGTGATCCGGTCGAGGCCGCCCCCGCCGCTGAACTCCCCATGGCCCAGCGCTATTTCCTCTTCTGAACGCAGGACGGCACTCCATGACGACGCGCGCGGCCCTGCTCGTCCTCGCCGACGGCCGGTTCCCCGCCGGTGGGCACGCCCACTCCGGTGGTGCCGAGCCGGCCGTCAAGGCGGGACGCATCCGGAACGCCGAGGACCTGGCGGACTTCTGCCTGGGCCGGCTCCACACCACCGGACTCACCTCCGCCGCCCTGGCCGCCGCCGCGACCCAGGGCCTCGATCCGCTCGCCCTCGACGAGGCCGCGGACGCCCGGACGCCTTCGCCCGCCCTCAGGAACGTGGCCCGCAAGCTGGGCCGGCAGCTCATGAGGGCGGCGCGGGCTACCTGGCCGAGCGCCGAACTGGCCGCGCTCGCCGAAGCCCGGCCACGCGGTGCCCACCAGCCGGTCGTCCTCGGGCTCACCGCACGTGCCGCCGGTCTGGAACCCGCCGACGCCGCACACTGCGTCGCCTACGAAACGGTCAGCGGCCCGGCCACGGCGGTGGTCCGTCTGCTGTCCCTGGACCCCTTCGAGGCCACCGCTGTCCTCGCCCGGCTCGCGCCCGCCCTCGACCAGGTCGCCGAACAGGCCGCCGAGGCCGCGCGGCACGGCATCGAAGCCCTGCCCGCCGCTTCCGCCCCGCTGCTCGACATCTTCGCCGAGGCCCACGCGGCCTGGTCCGTCCGCCTGTTCGCGTCCTGATCCCGCGAACCCCAGCTCACCGTCATCACCAGGAGCCGCACCCATGCATCTCGACCACGCGCACCACGGCCCGGCTGCCGTCAGCGCCGACTCCACGCGCCCCGACGGCACCCGCCGCGCGCTGCGGATCGGCCTGGGGGGACCGGTCGGATCGGGCAAGACGGCCACCGTCGCCGCCCTCTGCCGCACACTGCGCGACCGGGTCTCCATCGCCGTCGTCACCAACGACATCTACACCCGCGAGGACGCCGCCTTCCTGCTCCGCAACGCGGTGCTGCCGCCCGAGCGCATCCAGGCCGTCGAGACCGGCGCCTGCCCCCACACCGCGATCCGGGACGACATCTCCGCCAACCTCGAAGCGGTCGAGGACCTGGAGGCCTCCGTGGGGCCCCTCGATCTCATCCTCGTCGAGTCGGGCGGGGACAACCTCACCGCGACCTTCTCCAAGGGCCTCGTCGACGCACAGGTCTTCGTGATCGACGTCGCGGGCGGTGACGACATCCCCCGCAAGGGCGGTCCAGGTGTCACCACCGCCGATCTGCTCGTCATCAACAAGACCGACCTCGCCCCCTACGTCGGCTCCGACCTGGACCGGATGGCACGCGACTCCGCCGAACAGCGCGGTGACCTCCCCGTGGTGTTCACCTCACTGACGGGTGCCGACGGCGTCGCCCCCGTCGCCGACTGGGTGCGGGCACGGCTCGCGGACTGGACCGCATGAGCGTCACGGCCACCGCCAGGATCACGGCGGCCACAGACGGGCGGGGGTCCACCGTGCTCCCGGTCCTCGAGAGCGAGGGGCCGCTCGCCCTGCGCCGGACCAGATCGCCGGATCCCGCCCGCGCGCGTGTCACCGTTGTCGGCGCGATGAGCGCACCGCTCGGCGGCGACCGGCTCGCCGTCGAGGCCCGGGTGGAGAACGGCGCCCGGGTGACGGTGGACTCCGCCGCCGCCACCGTGGCGCTGCCGGGGGCCGGCCCGGACGCCGGCGCCGCCTCGTACGACGTGCGCCTCGGCGTGGGGGAGGGGGCGGAACTCCACTGGATCCCCGAACAGATCGTCTCCGCGCACGGCAGCGAGCTCGACATGACCACCCGGGCAGAACTCGCCGGCACCGCACGCCTGGTGCTGCGTGAGGAACAGATCCTGGGCCGGCACGGCGAGCTCACCGGCCGGCTCTCGACGCGTCTGACCGTGCGCAGAGCCGGGCGGCCGCTGCTCGACCAGCAGTTGGCCTACGGGCCTGGAGCGCCCGGCGGCTGGGACGGCGGGGCCGTCCTGGGCGGCCACCGTGCCGTGGGGCAGCTGCTGCTCGTCGACCCCGCGTTCGACGGCGGCCTTCCCGCGCCACGGCTGCTCGGCCCCACCGCCGCGCTCACCCCCCTGGCCGGCCCCGCCGTCCTGGTGACGGCGCTCGCCGCCGACGCACGGCTGCTGCGCGCGGTGCTGGACGAGGCGCTGGAAGGTCTGCTGAAGGAGGCAAAGGCCCTTCGAGGAGCGTGAGTTCGCTCAGCGGGACAGAGGTCTCCGGTTATTGGTTCGGTAAAGAAACATGCGTACGCCCTGTTCTCAGCAGCCTCACAGACGAAAGGATCCTCCTGGACGCATGAACCAATGCGCCGCGAGCGTGCGGCGCATCACACAGGGGGAGGTTCCACTTGAGACGCACAGCGATGCTCGGTTCGGCCGGCACTCTGATCGCGGGCACGCTCATAGCGGGGGCGATAGCCGCACCGGCCGCCGGTGCCGACGGCCGGCACCACGGCGACCAGGAGGCGCGCGGTGTCCAGATCGCCGCGGCCCGGGCGGCGAAGGCCGGAATCGACTGGACGGACTGTCCGGCCGACTGGGCGATCGCCGCACCCATCCAGTGCGGCTGGGTGAGCGTTCCGCTCGACTACGCCAAGCCGAACGGCAAGCGGATCAAGCTCGCGGTCGACCGGCACGTCAGCACGGGCACGAAGGACGAACGCCAGGGCGCGCTCGTCTACAACCCCGGAGGCCCCGGCGGCTCGGGCATGGCGTTCCCCAAGCGCGTCGTCACCAAGAACCCGCTCTGGACGAAGACCGCGCAGGCATACGACTTCGTCGGCTTCGACCCGCGCGGGGTCGGCCACTCCGCGCCGATCTCCTGCATCGACCCGCAGGAGTCCGTGAAGGCCCCGAAGGCCGATCCGGTGCCGGGCAGCGAGGCCGACAAGCGGGCCCAGCGCAAGCTCGCGGCCGAGTACGCCGACGGCTGCGCCGAGCGCAGCGGCGACATGCTGCCGCACATGACGACGCCCAACACCGCACGCGACCTCGATGTCATCCGCGCCGCGCTCGGTGAGCGGAAGCTCAACTTCCTGGGTGTCTCCTACGGCACCTACCTTGGCGCGGTCTACGGCACGCTCTTCCCGTCGCACGTACGCCGTATGGTCGTCGACAGCGTGGTCGACCCCGCGAAGGACAACATCTGGTACGAGGCCAACCTCAACCAGGACATCGCCTTCCAGACACGCTGGAACGACTGGAAGGCGTGGGTCGCCGAGAACGACGCGGCCTACCACATCGGTGACACGCCCGAGAAGGTCGAGCAGGCCTGGCTGACCCTGCGCGCCGCGGCCAAGAAGAGCCCGATCGGCGGCGTCCTCGGCCCCGCCGAACTCATCGGATTCTTCCAGGGCGCGCCGTACTACGACTCCGCCTGGGCGCCCACCGCACAGGTCTGGAGCGACTACCTGGGCGGCGACACCCAGGCGCTGATCGACGCCGCGGCACCCGACCTGTCGGACACCGCGGGCAACATCAGCTCGGAGAACGGCAACGCCGTGTACACGGCGGTCGAGTGCGCGGACGCGAAGTGGCCCACCAGCTGGAAGAAGTGGGACCGCGACAACACCCGGCTGCACCAGGAGTACCCGTTCATGACCTGGGCCAACGCCTGGATGAACCTGCCGTGTGCGACCTGGCCGGCCAAGCAGCAGACCCCGCTGGACGTCCGTACCGGCAAGGGCCTGCCTCCGGTGCTGATCGTGCAGTCCACACGCGACGCCGCCACCCCGTACGAGGGCGCCGTCGAGCTGCACAAGCGCTTCAAGGGCTCTCGTCTCATCACCGAGAAGGGCGCCGGCTCGCACGGTGTCACCGGGCTGGTCAACCCCTGCATCAACGAGCGGGTGGACACCTACCTGCTCACGGGGAAGACCGACCGGCGCGACGTGACGTGCACTCCGCACGCCACACCGACGCCGTGATCACCACCTGACGTGAGCGGGCGGCCGATGTCTTCCGGCGGCCGCCCGTTCACCCCTCGGCCCGTGATGGCGTGCTCAGGCCTTCCTGTCGTACCGCTCCAGCCAGGCGTCCTCCGCGGCGTAGTCGAAGAGGGCCTCGCCGTAGCTGCGCAGCATCTTCGGGAAGGCGTGCCTCCAGTCGCGTCCGCGGAGCTGTGCGGCGAGCCATTCGACGGTCGGCGGCAGCGACTCGGCGTACCCCGTCACCGGGCGGTAGCCCAACTCCCGCTCGGCAGCCGACATGTCGTAGACGACGGGATGCGCGACGCTCCACGGTGTCTCCCCGATGCCGCCCTCGGGCGGCGCACCCGTCACCAGCACCGTCTCGGTCTCCAGGCCGAGCACCTCGTCGACGGCTGCGCCGATCTCGGCGACGGTCGGTGCCTGTGGATCCCCCGCGTTGAGCACCCGGGAGCCCGGCCGCAGAGCGGCGAGGCGTATCAGCTCGGCGACGTTGGACACATGGGCCGGATGGAAGCGGCTCGCCCCTTCGTACGCGAGGACTCGCCGTCGGCGTCCGTCCACCAGCCGCTTGACGAAGTACAGCTCGCGCGGCGTCCGGCCATGCGGCCCGTGGATCGCGCCCGCCCGGAGCAGCGTCACCGGCAACGCGTCGCCGGCCGCGAGCAGTTCCTGTTCGAGGAGGACCTTCCGCGTCCCGTACGTCCTGTCACCCGGGGCGACCGTGCGTTGTGTCTCCGGGAGCGGCACCGGATACTCCGGGAAGCCGTCCGGCTTGTCCTGCGTGTCGAAACTGCGGCCCGACGCGTCCTCGTACACCGCGCCGCTGGAGATGACGACCGCAGAGCCCACCCGGCCCGCGAGCCCGGCCAGCTGCGCGGCATGATCCCGGCCGAAGGCGACCACGTCGACGAGGACATCACAGCCGTCGCCCAGCGCCGCCTCCAGCGCCCCCTCCTCCTCGCGGTCCAGCGCGGCGGCGCGGACCCCCTCGCCCCAGTCGTCGTCCCGGCCGCCTCCGCGCGAGGCCGCCGTCACCTCCCAGCCGTCCTCGGCCAGAGCCCGCACCGCGGGACGGCCGATCTGTCCGGTGGCTCCCAGTACGAACGCTCGTCCTCTGCTCATACGGGAACGCTACGGGGGGCCCATCGGCCGGACCAGGGGAATCTGCCCACAGCAGATTCCCCGCTCAGCGTGGCCGACGTGGGAACTTCCTGGGCTCCTCGGCATGCGCCGCCTTCGCCTTGACCGCGTACTCGTCGACGTACTCCTGTCCGGAGAGGCCGAGGATGGCGTACATGATCTCGTCCGTGACCGCCCGGATCGCCGCCTTCTGGTCCTCAAGACCGGCGTAGCGGGAGAAGTCCAGCGGCTCGCCGAACCGGATCGTGACCCGCTTGACCTTGGGCATCTTCTGTCCGGGCGGCTGGATCTCGAACGTGCCGACCATCGCGCACGGCACGACCGGGACGCCCGCCCTGACGGCCATCACCGCGACGCCGACCTTGCCCTTGTACAGCCGCCCGTCGTGGGAGCGGGTGCCCTCCGGATAGATGCCCAGCAGTTCACCCTTGCTCAGCACCCCCAGACCCTCACGGATGGCCGCCTGCCCCGCCTCCTTGCCGGACCGGTCCACGGGGATCTGCCCGATGCTGTGGAAGAACGCCGCTGTCAGCTTCCCCTTGATCCCGGGGCCGGTGAAGTACTCGGCCTTCGCGAGGAACGTGATGCGGCGCTTGAGGATCGCGGGCATCAGGAAGTGGTCGGAGAAGGAGAGATGGTTGCCCGCGACGATGGCGGCACCGTCGTCGGGAATGTGTTCCAGCCCCTCGATACGGGGCCGGAACACCAGCCGGAGCAAGGGGCCCAGCACGACATACTTCAGGACGTAATAGAACACAGCTTCTCTCCTAGCCTTACGGACCGGGCTGTTGGCCGCGTTTCTGCCAGGTCACACGCGGTGTCGTCGCTGTCGGCCGACTCGACGGAGCGGCCGACTGCGGCTCGGCCCGTTGGGACTGGTACCCACTCCTTGTCGCCTCATCTGACGTACGCCGGCCGATGGTCCGTGCGGGGAACCCGCATCTCGGCTCGGGCGGTCGATCGTAGCCCTGTTCCCGGGACCTCCGGGAGGCCCTGCGCGGCGGGTGGCGCAGGTGCGGGACCCGCTGCGCACCGGTGTCACGGCCTCTCGACGGCCGGGCGCGGGGGAGGGTATCAGTTGCGTCCATCCGTCAGACTGGGCCGAGGAGCCGACGCCACGACGACGCCGCCGGCTGGATGATCACGATCCAGGACTGGAGCCTCAGGAATCCCATGGCCGGAATCACCGCCCTCACCCAGCTCTGCCCGCCTCCGGGCCAGGCCATGAACAGCCACTGGCAGGCGGTCGAAGCGAGCCTCGGCATGTCGCTGCCACAGGACTACAAACAGCTGGCCGACCGCTACGGGCCCGGAGTGTTCAACGACTACGTCCACGTCTACCACCCGCAGGGCATGACCGAGTTCGTCAACCTCACGGGCCCCATGCCCGGTCGGATCCGGGCACAGCTGCGCAAGGACGACGAACAGGGGACGCATCCCGTTCCGTACGATCCGGAGACGCTCTTCGCGTGCGCCGGAACCGACAACGGTGAGTACCTCTTCTGGATCACGGACCCCGCGGCGGACCCCGACCACTGGCGCATCGCGGTCAACGAGGCCCGGGGCCCGGGATGGTTCACGTACGACGGGACCTTGACCGCGTTCCTCACCGCGGTCCTCGGCGGGCAGGCCCAGGTACCCCTGTTCCCGGCCGGCCTCGTCGAGCCGTCCGCCCGCTTCGCACCCGCACGCCCCGTCCTCCGGGAGCCGGCCCCTCTCGCCGGCTCGCGGCCCGTCGACACCCGTTCGATCCGCTCCTGGGCACGGGCCCACGGCTACGCCGTGCCGCCCCGGGGACGGATCCCCCTGGGGGTCCGGGACGCCTGGGAGCGCAGGAAGCCGACGGAATGAGGCCCAGGGCCGGGCATGCCGCGTTGACCTTGTCACGGTGACAAGGTCTTCACTGTGGCCCAGGAGGTGGTAGCGATGACCCTGCCACAACAGGACACGCATGTGACGCGTGCCCTCCGAGGGCTGAAGGACGACCGCTCGTCCGTGCGGCTTCGGGCGGCCATGGCGGTCGGAACGGCTCCCGACCCCCGGTTCATCGACACGCTCGTCGAACGCTGCGCGGTCGAACCGGATTTCCAGGTACGCGAAATGCTCACCTGGGCGCTGACCCGCCAGTCGGCTCCGGCGACGGTCCCGGGGCTTCTCGGTGAACTCCGGTCGGAGTGTGCCCAGGCACGGAGCCAGGCCCTGCACACCCTGTCCAAGATCGGGGACCGGCAGGCATGGCCCGCGATCACCCCGGCGTTGCTGTCCGACGCCGACGACGAGGTGGCACGGAGCGCGTGGCGGGCGGCCGTCGTGCTCGTACCCGAAGGCGGGGAAGCCGGGCTGGCCGAGGCGCTGACAGCCCAGCTCGGCCGGGGCGGACGGGAGATGCAGCTGAGCCTCAGCCAGGCGCTGATCGCGCTCGGTGAGATGATCCTGCCGGTCCTGCGCGCGGCGACGGCACACCCCGTCCCGGCTGTGCGCGCCCACGCGATCGCCACGGAACGGCTGCTGCACGACCCGGACGCCGGCTTCGAGTTCGCGATCGAGGAGGCGAAGCGCGTGGTGGCCCTGGGGACGGCCGGAGGAGAGGGAAGCTAGTACGTGTTGATCGGTGAGGTGGCACGGCGGTCCGGGGTCAGCGCGCGCATGCTCCGGCATTACGAGTCGCTCGGGCTGCTGCGGCCGACGGGGAGGACCGGGGGCGGCTACCGGGAGTACTCCGAGGAAGACATCCGGCGGATCTTCCATATCGAGAGCCTGCGGTCGCTCGGCCTGTCGTTGCGTGACGTCGGCCGCGCGCTGGACGACCCGGGCTTCACCCCCTCCGCACTCGTGGAGGACCTGATCCGCGAGACACGCGAACGCGTCGCCCGCGAGACGGAGCTGCTCACCCGGCTCGACCGGATCGGAGCCGCGCAACCCGCCGGCTGGGAGGACGTCCTCCAGACCGTGGCACTCCTCCATGCCCTGAGGTCGGAGAGTGCCGGGCAGCGGCAGCGCGCGGCGCTGTCCTCGGCCGACGAGGCAGCGATGCCGGTGGAAGCACTGGTCGAGGCGGCACTGAGCGAGGCGGACCCGCATGTGGCCGGTGCGCTCCGCTGGGCCCTGGCGCGGTCGGGCGACGGCGGACCGGCGTTGCTGGCGGAGGGGCTCGTCTCACCGGCCGCGGAGGTGCGCAAGCGCGCCGTGCAGGCCCTCGTCGAGATCCCGGGGGACGAGGTGACCGCTCTGCTGCGGGGCGCCCTCGCGAGCGGTGACCTCGTGGTCCGCGGTTACGCGGCACTGGAACTCGGGGCGCGAGGCCTGGCCGAGGCGGTGCCGACGCTCATCGACATGATCGTCGAGGAGATGAGAGACGTCGACGCGGCCGACGCGCTCAGCGCGATGGCCGGGCGTCCCGCGTCGGCGGACCGGATCGCGGGCGGCCTCGTCGAGCGCCTCGCCCGGCCCGCCGCCGATCCGGCCGTACGCAGACGTCTGACCCAGGCCCTCGCGGACATCCCGGGTGCCACGACGGACCGCGCCCTCGAGGAGCTGTCGCACGACGAGGACCGCGGGGTCGCGGTCACCGCGGAATATCTGCTCGGCAGGCGGGCCGCGGAATGACGGCCGCCTCCCCCCGCCGGGCAGGCGGCGGGAGGACCGAGGCCGGGCACTCACACCTCAGGTGTCCCGGGTAGCGAGCATTCCCAGAGTGGCGAGTCCCAGGACCACCCAGCCGAACCAGAGCCAGCCGTTGCTCCCCAGTGCCACCGTGTACGCCGTCACCGCGACCAGCGCGCCGACCGTGAGCACTCCCATGGTTTTCGTGGATCCAGGCATGAGCGCACGCTCCTCACCCGGCCGCACGGCCGGTGAAGCCATGGTCACCCCTCGGGGGTGCCCACCGCTACTGCCCGCGCGCCTGCAATGAGGCGAGATAGGCGTTGTACGCCTTCAGCTCCTGGTCGCCGTCCCGGTCCGCGGCGCGGTCGGTGCGCTTGGCCGTCCGCTGCTCCGAGCGGTACCACTGGAAGACCAGTGCGATCAGCACCAGCACGGACGGGATCTCGCTGAAGGCCCACGCGATGCCGCCGGCCGCGGACTGGTCGCCCAGGGCATCGATGCCGAGCGAGGCCGGGGGATTCTCGTACGCCTTCACCATCGGCTGGCTCGCCATCATCAGCGCGATCCCGAAGAACGCGTGGAACGGCATGCCGGCGAAGAGCTCCAGCATCCGCATCACGTAACCGGGCCTGTGCGGGCCCGGGTCGATGCCCATGATCGGCCAGAAGAACACCAGGCCGACCGCGAGGAAGTGCACCATCATCGCGATGTGGCCCGTCCTCGACCCCATCAGGAAGTCGAACAACGGAGTGAAGTAGAGCCCGTACAGGCTCGCGATGAAGAGCGGGATCGTGAAGACCGGATGCGTGATGATCTTCATATAGCGACTGTGGAGCAGCTTGAGCAGCAGCTCGCGCGGTCCTGTACGGCCCCGCCCCGCCACGGGCAGCGCCCGCAACGTCAGTGTCACCGGGGCGCCGAGGAGCAGCAGGATCGGCGAGACCATGCTGATCACCATGTGCTGCACCATGTGCACGCTGAACATGACCATGCCGTAGTCGTTGAGTGCCGTACACATCACCAGGGCGATGGACAGCACGCCGATGACGAAGAACACGATCCGGTTCACCGGCCAGGCGTCGCCCCGCACGCGCAGCCGCACGACTCCGTAGCCGTACAGGACGAGAGCGGCGACGCAGCCGGCCAGGAAGAAGGGGTCCGCGGAGAACTCGAGCCCGCGTCCCAGCGTGAACGGCGGCAGATCCATGTTCATGCCGTGCCCGCCGTGATCCATCTCTTCACTCCCGCTGGGGACGTCCCCGTTTCGTGCCTGTTGTCCGGTCCAGACTAGAACCGCCCCCGGCCGCGGGTGCGGCCGGGGGCGGTTCCAGGGGTGTCGCGACGGATCAGAGCACGACCTGGGCCTCGGCGTAGCGCTCGGCCGGAACCGTCTTGAGGGTCTCCACGGCCGCCGCCAGCGGAACCATGGTGATGTCCGTGCCGCGCAGCGCCGTCATCATGCCGAACTCACCGCGGTGAGCGGCCTCCACCGCGTGCCAGCCGAAGCGGGTGGCCAGGACACGGTCGTACGCGGTCGGGGTGCCGCCGCGCTGCACATGGCCGAGGATCACCGGGCGGGCCTCCTTGCCGAGGCGCTGCTCCAGCTCACCGGAGAGCTGCGTCGCCACCCCGGCGAAGCGCTCGTGGCCGTAGATGTCCTTCGTGCCCTGGGCGAACTCCATGGAGCCCTCCCGGGGCTTGGCGCCCTCCGCCACGACGACGATCGCGAACTTCTTGCCGTCCGAGAAGCGCTTGCCGACCAGCGCGGTCAGCTCGTCGATGTCGAAGGGACGCTCGGGTACGACGATGGCGTGCGCACCGGCGGCCATGCCCGAGTGCAGCGCGATCCAGCCGGTGTGCCGGCCCATGACCTCGACGATCAGCACCCGCTGATGCGACTCGGCCGTCGTCTTCAGCCGGTCCAGCGCCTCGGTCGCGACCCCGACCGCCGTGTCGAAACCGAAGGTCACGTCGGTGGACGAGATGTCGTTGTCGATGGTCTTGGGCACACCGACGATGGGCAGGCCCGCCTCGGAGAGGAGGTTGGCGGCCTTCAGCGTGCCCTCGCCGCCGATCGGGATGATCGCGTCCAGCCCGAGATCGGCGACATGGCCCTTCGCGCGCTCGACGCCGTCACGCAGGTGCGCGGGCTGGACGCGGGAGGAACCGAGGATCGTGCCGCCACGGGCGAGGATGCCGCCGACCGCGTCGAGGTCGAGCTTGCGGTAGTCGCACTCGAGGAGGCCCTTCCAGCCGTCGTGGAAGCCGATGACCTCGTCGCCGTGGTCGACCACCGCGCGGTGCACGACGGAACGGATGACGGCGTTGAGGCCGGGGCAGTCGCCGCCGGAGGTGAGCACACCAATTCGCATTGCCCGGGAAACCTTTGCAACGTGGGCCGACGCCGGACCACGTCGTCCGGTTGGATCCCCGCCACCCTACCGGCGCGGGGTGGCCGGACCGAACCCACTGTCCGACTGCTGGACGTCCACCGGATGTACACCGGCCACGCACGAGCGGACCGGCCCTTCGGGAAGAGCCGGTCCGCAGGTGAGGTGCAGGGCGGGATACGTCAGGCGGGCTGGGCCGCCGCCGCGATCCGCTCGGCGCGCAGCGCCTCGTACCACCGGTCGTCGCACGGCGGCAGCGCGTTCACATCCAGGGCCAGCTTCAGCAGCAGGTCCGCGATCAGCGGGTTGCGTGCCAGGACCGGCCCGTGCATGTACGTACCGAAGACGGTGTCGTTGTACGCGCCCTCCGTGCCGTCACCCGTGCCGTTGCCCCGGCCGAGACGCACCCGGGCGAACGGACGCGCCGAGGGGCCGAGGTGGGTGATGCCCTGGTGGTTCTCGAAACCGGTCAGCGGCGGCAGCCCCAGGTTGGGATCGATGTCGCCGAGCACGTCGCCCACGCACCGGGCGCCCTCACCCCGGGTCGAGACGACGTCGAGCAGCCCGAGGCCGGGCTCGCGCTCGCCGAGGTCGTTGACGAACTCGTGTCCGAGGATCTGGTAGCCCGCGCAGACCGAGAAGATGATCGCGCCGTTCGCCGCGGCCCTGTTCAGACCGCCGTCACGGCGCAGCCGCTCCGAGGCGAGCCGCTGCGGCCGGTCCTCGCCGCCCCCGATCAGGTAGATGTCGCCCGACGTCGGGATGGGCTGGTCGCTGCGCACGTCCACGCGGGACACGTCGAGACCGCGCTGGCGGGCCCGGCGCTCCACCACCAGAGCATTGCCCTGGTCGCCGTAGGTGCTGAGGAGGTCGGGGTAGACCCACACCAGCCGCAGGCTGTTGTTGCTCATGCTTCGTCCTCTCCGGGGGTTGCCCGCGCGGGGGTCAGTTGCCGACACGACGGCGCAGATCCTGGAAGGCGGTGTAGTTGGCGATGACCTCGATGCGGCCGGGCGGAGCCATCTGGACGGCCTCGTCCAGGGTCTCGCAGACACGGAAGTCCAGTCCGGCCACCTCGAGCCGGACCGCCAGGTCCAGCTTGCGGTCACCGAGCACGAAGATCGGGTGACCGTAGAGCTGGGTGTAGTCGACGTCCCACAGCCAGGAGGTGTCCGTGCCGTCCGCGCCGCGGGCGTTCACCGAGAGGATCACCGGAGTGGGCGGCGGGTCGATCAGGGAGAACGTCTCGAGCCAGCCCGCCGGGTTCTTCGCCAGCAGGAGCCGGAGCTCACGGCCGAGGAAGGTGACGACGTCGTAGCGGCCCGCCACGGCCTGCACCTGGTACATGCGCTCCAGGGCGACCTGCGGGGGCACGCCGAAGACCGCTGCCACGGCGGCGGAGCTCGTGGCGTTGGCCTTGTTGGCCCGGCCCGGCAGCTGGAGGTGGATCGGCCACGCCGAACCGTGCGGGTCCAGGACGTAGTCGCCGTTCAGTGCCCAGCTGGGCGCAGGCCGGCGGAAACCGCACTCGCCGCAGAACCAGTCGTCACCGGGGCGCTGCATCACGCCGCCGCAGGACGGGCAGGACCACGCGTCGTCCTTCCACGCCTGTCCCGCCGCGACCCACACCACGTTGGGGGAGGAGGAAGCGGCCCAGACGATCAGCGGGTCGTCGGCGTTGGCCACGATCACGGCCTTGGAGCCCGACAGGCCCTCACGCCACTTCTCGGCCAGCATCCGGGTCTCCGCCGCGCGGTCCAGCTGGTCGCGGGAGAGGTTGAGCAGCGCGATCACCTTCGGCGTCGTGTCGCGTGCCACACCCGCGAGGTACTTCTCGTCGACCTCGATCACGCCGTACCGCGCGTCCGAGCCGCCTGCCAGCGCGGAGGTGATCCCCGCGGGCATGTTGGCTCCGAGCGCGTTCGACACGACGGGCCCCGCGGCCGTGAGCGCCTCCGCGATCAGCCGGGTGGTGGTCGTCTTGCCGTTCGTCGCGGACACGAGGATCACGTCCAGGTGCTGCGCCAGCCGCCCGAGCAGGTCGGGGTCGAGCTTGAGCGCCACCCGGCCGCCGATCACCGATCCGCTGCCGCGCCCCGCAGCGCGCGACACCGCCGCCGCGGCCTTGCCCGCCGTCACGGCGAGCTTGGCCCGCGGCGACAACGGCTCCGTGTTGCCTGCCATCGTCCTAGATCCTCCTTGCGTAAGTCCTCGCCCAGCCTATCGATGTCCGGCGCGGCGACCGCACCTCGGCACCACGGGGAACGTGGAGGTCACGTGGAACGTACTCTTCTTCCCATGCGAAACCGCCCGATCCCCGGCAGTTCCGGACGCGTTCGTGCCATGAGTCTGCTCGGTGCCCCGGTGCTGCACAGTCCCTGCGACGAGGTCACGGACTTCGGGCCGCGGCTCGCCCGGCTGGTGGAGGACATGTTCGCCACCATGTACGCCGCGAACGGTGTGGGGCTCGCCGCGAACCAGATCGGTTTCCCCCTGAGGGTGTTCGTCTTCGACTGTCCGGACGATGACGAGGTCCGGCACCTGGGCCATGTCGTCAATCCGGTACTCGTCGAGGCGGACGGCATCACCGTACGCGGAGCTGAGGGCTGCCTCTCGCTCCCGGGGCTCGAGGCGGGCACCCCGCGTTTCGACCACGCGGTCGTGGAGGGCCGGACGGTGACGGGGGAGCCGGTGCGGATCACCGGCACCGGCTGGTTCGCGCGCTGCCTGCAGCACGAGTGCGACCACCTCGACGGTCTGGTCTACACGGACCGGCTGACGGGCCTGCGCCGCGCCAGGGCGCTGCGCGCGGCCCGGCGGGCTCCATGGGGGCGCAGGGCCGCCGACGGCTGATCCCCCGGGCCCGCGGGACACCGAAGGCCCGGGCAGGAAGCCTCCGGGCTCAGAACGGCTGGCCGCCGGGCAGGTCACCGGCCTCGGCGAGCCTGCCCCAGAGCAGGTCGGCGAGGCTGCGTACGAGCTGCTCGCGTGAGCACGGCCGGTCACCCAGCCACCAGTCACCGGCGGCGTGCATCATGCCGACGATGCCGTGGCCCCAGATGCGGGCCATCTGCTCGCTGTCGGGACCGAGATCGACCCGCTCCGCTATCACCTTTCCCAGCTCCTCGCCGAGTCGGCGCAGCAGCGGCGCGGAGTGCCGGCCGACGTCGAAGCCCTGTTCGGGCGAGGGGGCCGCGTCGTCGGACGGGTGCATCAGGAAGCGGTAGACCTGGGGGCGCGCCTCGATCGCCGCGAGGTAGGTGTCCAGGGTCGCCTCGACCCGCTGGCGCCGCTCGGACGGTGCGTCGAGCGAGGCCCGCAGGGCGCTCAGCAGCGCGTCGGTGTGGCGTTTGGCGAGAGCCCGGTAGAGGCCGCCCTTGTCGCCGAAGTGCCGGTAGAGGATGGGCTTGGTGATCCCGGCCTCCGCGGCGATGGCGTTCATCGACGCCTTCGGGCCGTCCCTGAGCACCACCCGGTCCGCTGCTTCGAGCAGCTCCCGGCGGCGTCGTTCGGCCGCGGTCCGCTGCCGTTCGGCACCTCTTGTGGTCTCCATGTCGTCTTCTCCCGCCCCGCCCAGCTGTCCTGCGATCTCGTCACGCCCGGGCAACGTAACACCCTGGTCTGCCGTGTGCGGATCCGCAGTTGACCGGTTGACAGAGGCTACTTGCTGGTAACAGACTGTTGTTACCGCTAGTAACGGGTTTATCCGGAAGTGCATGGAGGGAACCATGGCCGAGTTCACGCTCGAGCTCAACGACGACCAGAAGCAGGTCCGTGACTGGCTGCACGGATTCGCGGCCGAGGTGATCCGGCCGGCCGCTTCGGAGTGGGACGAGCGTGAGGAAACGCCCTGGCCCGTCATCCAGGAGGCGGCGAAGGTAGGCATCTACTCCCTGGACTTCTACGCGCAGCAGTTCTTCGACCCTACGGGGCTCGGCATCCCCATGGCGATGGAGGAGCTCTTCTGGGGTGACGCGGGCATCGCCCTGTCGATCGTCGGTACGGGCCTGGCGGCCGTCGGCGTCCTCGCCAACGGCACCGAGGAGCAGATCGGCACCTGGATCCCGCAGATGTACGGTGACGCCGACGACGTGAAGGTCGCCGCCTTCTGCTCCTCCGAGCCGGACGCGGGCTCCGACGTCGCCTCGATGCGTACCCGCGCGGTGTACGACGAGGCCAAGGACGAGTGGGTCCTCAACGGCACCAAGACCTGGGCGACCAACGGGGGCATCGCCAACGTCCACGTCGTCGTCGCCGTCGTCGACCCCGAGCTGGGCTCCAAGGGCCACGCCTCCTTCATCGTCCCGCCGGCCACCCCCGGTCTCTCGCAGGGGCAGAAGTTCAAGAAGCACGGCATCCGCGCCTCGCACACGGCCGAGGTCGTCCTCGAGGACGTCCGCGTCCCCGGCCATTGCCTGCTCGGCGGCAAGGAGAAGCTCGACGAGCGCCTCGCCCGGGCTCGCGAGCGCGCCAGGGCCGGCGGTGGCGAGCGGGTCAAGAACGCGGCCATGGCGACCTTCGAGGCCTCCCGCCCGGCCGTCGGCGCCATGGCGGTCGGCACCGCCCGCGCCGCCTACGAGGTCGCGCTCGACTACGCGAAGACGCGGACCCAGTTCGGCCGCCCGATCATCGACAACCAGGGCATCGCCTTCCAGCTGGCCGACATGCGTACGCAGATCGACGCCGCACGGCTGCTCGTCTGGCGCGCCTCCTGGATGGCGAGCGCCGGTAAGCCGTTCACCGCGGCCGAGGGCTCGATGTCCAAGCTCTACGCGAGCGAGACGGCCAAGACGGTCACCGCCCAGGCCGTGCAGATCCTCGGCGGCAACGGCTTCACCCGTGAGTACCCGGTCGAGCGCATGCACCGGGACGCCGCGATCTACACCATCTTCGAGGGCACGAGCGAGATCCAGCGCCTGGTCATCGCCCGCACCCTGTCGGGGATGCCGATCCGCTAGTGCCGCAGCAGGCAACGTTCGCCCCGTCGCGACGCCCGGCACGCACTCTCGCCGCACCGGCCGAAAGCCCGAGTACGTCCAGTACGAGGACTTCCGGCCGGCACACCGAGAGCACGCACCGAACGCCGCTCCTTGACGGGCAAACATTGCCTGCCGCGGCACTAGTGACACGGCGGGGCCGGACCGTATGCCGGTCCGGCCCCGCCGTGCTGTCCGCAGTGTCACCGAGGCAGCTGCGCCTCGACGGCCGCGACGACCTCGGGTGCCTCCGGCTCGGTGCGGGGGCGGATCCGGGCGACCGGCTCGCCGGCCGGGGAGATCAGGAACTTCTCGAAGTTCCACTGGACGTCCCCGGCCGCACCCTCGGCGTCGTCGAGCTTCGTCAGCTCCGTGTACAGCGGGTGCCGGTTCTCGCCGTTGACGTCGATCTTCTCCAGCAGCGGGAAGCTGACCCCGTACGTAGTCGAGCAGAACGTCTGGATCTCCTCCGCGGTGCCCGGCTCCTGGCCCGCGAACTGGTTGCAGGGCACTCCGAGAACGGTGAAACCACGGTCCGCGTACTCCTTCTGGAGCCTCTCCAGGCCGGCGTACTGCGGAGTGAGCCCGCACTGGGAAGCGACGTTCACCAGCAGGACCGCCGAGCCCTCGTAGGCGCCCAGGGTGGTCGGTTCACCGGCGAGCGTGCGGAGCGGGATGTCGTGCAGCGTCATGGGATATCTCCTCGGTGGCTTGGCGTCCCCCTCATTGTGACGGCCCCCGCGGGGAAGCCTCCCGCGGGTCGAGCGTCCGGTAGTAGTACGTGGTCGCCCTGAGCGCGCCGTACGGGTCCGCCGCGTAGTCCGGTACGGAGCCGCAGGGTGTCCAGCCCGCCGAGCGGTAGAGCCTCTCGGCGTCGCTTCCCGTCTCGGTGTCCAGGACCAGCAGTGTCAGCCCCTGATCGGCTGCGGACCGTTCGACCGCGCTGAGGAGGGCCCGGCCGACCCCCCTGCCCCGTGCCGACGGCCTGACCACGAGCTTCGTCACCTCCGCGCGGTGGCGGGCGTTGGGCATGGGTGCCTTGACCAGGCTGATCGTGCCCGCCAGCCGCTCGTCGTCCCGGGCGATCCAGACCTGGTGGCTTCCCGCCTCGACGGCGGCGGCCCGCTCCCGCCACCAGACGGCCGCCGCCTCGCGGTCCAGCGGGGCGAGGAACCCGACCGAGGCCCCGCCCTCCACGGCCTCGATCAACAGGGCGGCGAGCTCATCGGCGTACGTGATCAGCTCGGGGCCGGAAACGGGGACGATCTCGGTCATGAAGCGGGTCCTTTCACATTCACGGCAGGACAGAGGAGGTGAGGCCGTGTCAGGCTGATGAACTCTTCGGTGGGGCGATGGCCGTCTTCGAAGGCATCGCGGCCAGCGCCAAGGACGACCTGTTCGTCTCCACGCGCGACTACCTGTTCAAGTTCAGTCTGACGGGCTGGGGCTGGGTGCATCTCATCCTGGGGATCGTCCTCGTCATCTGGGCGCTGTGTGCGGGGCCGCGGAAGGCCGGTCGAGCCTGAGCGCGAGGACGTACGAGACGACGACCGAGACGATCACGAGCGGCATGACGGTGATGCCCTCGGAACCCAGCAGCAGCGTGGCCAGCAGGACCGACGTCATCGGCAGCTTGAGCATCGCCACGCACATGGCTCCGATCCCCATCGCGAAACCCGAGGTGGCGTCCAGGCCGGGCAGGTGCGAGAGCGCCAGCCCGCCCGCCGCCCCCAGGAACATCGAAGGGAAGATGGGGCCGCCCCTGAAGGCGCTCAGTGACGCGGAGTACGCGAGTGCCTTGCAGACGGCCAGCAGGAGGAGCGTCCCCACCGTGTACGTGGCGTCCTCGGCGAGCAGACCGCCGAGGGCGTCCTGGCCCGAGTAGAGCACCTCGGAGGCGTTCCTTCCCGTGCTCTCGGCGTAGAGCAGTGCGAGTACGCCCACGGTCAGGCCCATCATCACGGTCGCGATCACCCGCCGCTGCCCGACCCGCCCCTGCAGGGACAGGGAAAGCCTCCTGACGCCCGTGCCAACGAGGGCCGCCGCGGCCCCGAGGGCGATGGCCCAGCCGAACTCGGCAACCGTGGGCTGGGGGGCGTGCGGGACATGGGGGAGGGTCAGCGAGTACGTGCCGAGCCCGGTCCACGATCCCAGGCCGATGAAGATGAGCGACCCGATGCCCGAAGCGAGGAGTCCCGGTACGAGCACGAGGCCGAGCGTCATCCCGGCGAGGCCGGACGCCTCCATCAGCAGGAACGCGCCGAGGAGCGGGGACCCCAGAAGGGCGCTGACGGCGGCGAAGCTCCCCGCCGCCGCCACCATCGCGGCCGCGCTGGGCGCCAGGCCCGGCTTCAGCAGCCGGGCCGCACCGACGGCCAGCCCGCCGCCGAGGGCGATGAGCGGGGCCTCGGGGCCGAGGACCGCGCCGAGGCCGAGGGATGCCAGTGCGGCGAGCGCGACCCCCGGCAGCTCCGAGGCGGTGGGCGCCCCCGTGTTCACGAAACCCTCGGCCGGCCTGTGCCCGCCCGTTCCCGGTAGGTGGCGAACCGCCAGTGCGGTCAGCAGACCCGCGACGGCGAGCAGCGGGATCGGCCACCACGACGGCGTACTCCCGAAGCCCAGCGCGTGGGGCAGATCCTTGTAGGTCAGGGACTGGATCTCGTGGACGAGTGCCAGGAAGCCGAACGCCGCGGCGGAGATCGGGACTCCCAGGGCCGCCACGATGACGAGAAGGACCGCGTACGCGCGGGTGCGCACCACGGCGAGAGGATCCGGCTGCTCGGTCGCGGGTGCTGTCCCCTGTTCGGCCGGCATCGTCATGGTCTCCTCCGCGTCGGGCCCCGGCCGGAACACGCTGTCCCGCCGGGATCCACACGGTGATACCACGATGTGGCGTTATGTCCGCGATGTACCCGCTGTGGAGGAGTGACGATTCGGACCGTGCTCCCGCACGTGGCCACGCCGCGGCGGGGCCGGCCGAGCGAAGGGGAGCTCCGGCTTGAGATGATCCTCCGGTGGAGTCCCCCGAGCCCTTTCCCGGCTTTCCCGAACCGCCGGCCGAGCCGGAGCGGCCGGCCCCCCGCCGGCCGGTGCGCTGCGCACTGTGCGGGCGTCCCCTCACCGGCGCGGAATCACGCCGTACCGGACTCGGCCCGGCCTGTGACGCCAAGCTGCACCCGGCAGGGCCGGACATCCGGACCCGCCGCCACGAGGTCGATCAGGACCCGCTGCCCGGCACCTGAGCGGCCCCGGGCGCCCGGTCTACGCGCCCTCCAGACGGCGGAACAGCCCCTCCTGCACCACGGACACCAGCAACTGCCCCTGACGGTCGTAGATCCGCCCCCTGGCGAGCCCGCGGCCACCCGTGGCGATCGGCGACTCCTGGTCGTAGAGGAACCACTCGTCCGCCCGGAACGGCCGGTGGAACCACATGGCGTGGTCCAGCGAGGCCATGTCGAAGCCGCGCGGGCCCCACAGCGGCTCGACCGGGATGCGTACCGCGTCCAGCAGCGTCATGTCGCTCGCGTACGTCAGCGCACAGGTGTGCACGAGCGGATCGTCGCCCAGCGGCCCGACCGCGCGCATCCACACCGCGCTGCGCGGGTCCGCGTCCTTGATCTCCTCGCGCGTCCAGCGCAGCCGGTCGACATAGCGGATGTCGAAGGGCTGGCGCCGGGCCATCCGCTCCAGCGCCTCCGGCAGACCGCCCAGGTGCTCGCGTACCTCGTCGGCGACCGTCGGCAGCTCCTCCGGACCGGGCACGACGCGGGCCGGCGGCAGCTGGTGCTCGAAGCCGGCCTCCTCCGGACGGTGGAAGGACGCCGTCAGATTGAAGATCGTCCGCCCCTGCTGCACGGCCGTGACCCGGCGCGTGGTGAAGGACCGGCCGTCCCGCACCCGCTCCACGTCGTAGACGATCGGCACGCCGGGCCGGCCGGGACGCAGGAAGTAGGCGTGCAGCGAGTGGACGGGACGGTCCCCGTCGGTCGTGCGGCCGGCCGCGACCAGAGCCTGGCCCGCGACCTGCCCGCCGAAGACCCGCTGGAGGGACTCGTCGGGGCTGCGGCCACGGAAGATGTTGACCTCGATCCGCTCCAGGTCGAGCAGATCGACCAGGCTTTCGGCGGGGTTCGTCATGCGGTTCTGCTCCACTCTCCTGGCAGGGGCGTCGTCACAGCTGGCCCACGGCCGTGACCCGGACGACTGCCCGGCCCTCCTCGTCGGAGGCCGCGAGATCGACCTCCGCACGAATTCCCCAGTCATGGTCGCCCGCGGGGTCGGCGAAGGCCTGCCACACCCGCCACAGACCGTGCTCCGGGTCCTCGTCGATCTTCAGCAGCTTCGGGCCGCGCGCGTCCGGGCCCGTGCCCAGGTCCTCGTGCGCGTCCCAGTAGCCGTCCATCGCCTCGCCCCAGGCGTCCTCGTCCCAGCCGCTGTCGGCATCCAGCTCGCCCAGGTCACGGACCCGGTCCAGGGCGGCCAGCTCCACCCGGCGGAACATCGCGTTGCGCACCAGGACACGGAAGGCACGGGCGTTGGCCGTGACCGGCTTGACCTCCTCGGCACGCTCCTGCGCCTGCTCGGCCGTCTCCACCTCCGGATTGGCCAGCTGCTCCCACTCGTCCAGCAGACTGGAGTCCACCTGACGCACCATCTCGCCCAGCCAGGCGATCAGATCCTCCAGGTCCTCGGACTTCAGATCGTCCGGGATGGTGTGCTCCAGCGCCTTGTACGCACTCGCCAGATAGCGCAGCACGATGCCCTCGGTGCGGGCCAGCTCGTAGTTCGAGGTGAACTCCGTGAACGTCATCGCCCGTTCGTACATGTCCCGGATCACCGACTTCGGAGACACCGGGTGGTCACCGACCCACGGGTGGCTCGTGCGGTACACGTCGTACGCGTGCCAGAGCAGCTCGCTCAGCGGCTTGGGGTACGTGACCTCCTGGAGCCGCTCCATCCGCTCCTCGTACTCGACACCGTCCGCCTTCATCTGCCCGACGGCCTCACCCCGCGCCTTGTTCTGCTGGGCGGCCAGAATCTGCCGCGGGTCGTCCAGCGTCGACTCGACGACCGAGACCATGTCCAGGGCGTACGAAGGGGATTCGGCGTCCAGCAGGTCGAAGGCGGCCAGCGCGAACGTCGACAGCGGCTGGTTGAGCGCGAAGTTCTGCTGGAGGTCGACGGTGAGCCGTACGATCCTGCCCTCGGCGTCGGGCGTGTCCAGTTGCTCGACGACACCGCCGTCGAGCAGCGAACGGTAGATCGCGATGGCACGGCGGATGTGCCTCAGCTGAGCCCTGCGCGGCTCGTGGTTGTCCTCGAGCAGATGGCGCATCGCCGCGAAGGCGTTTCCCGGGCGGGCGATCACCGCGAGCAGCATCGTGTGCGTGACCCGGAAGCGGGAGGTCAGCGGCTCGGGGTCGGACTGGATCAGCTTGTCGAAGGTCGTCTCCGACCAGGCGACGAAGCCCTCGGGGGCCTTCTTCCGGACCACCTTGCGCTTCTTCTTGGGGTCGTCGCCCGCCTTCTTGACGGCCTTCTCGTTCTCGATGACATGCTCGGGGGCCTGCGCGACGACGAAGCCCGCAGTGTCGAATCCGGCCCGGCCCGCCCGGCCCGCGATCTGATGGAACTCGCGGGCGCGCAGGGTGCGCACGCGGGTGCCGTCGTATTTGGTGAGCGCCGTGAACAGCACCGTACGGATGGGGACGTTGACACCGACGCCCAGCGTGTCCGTGCCGCAGATGACCTTCAGCAGACCCGCCTGCGCGAGCTTCTCGACGAGGCGGCGGTACTTGGGGAGCATGCCCGCGTGGTGCACCCCGATCCCGTGCCGCACGTAACGGGAGAGGTTCTGGCCGAACTTGGTGGTGAAGCGGAAGCTGCCGATCAGGTCGGCGATCTTCTCCTTCTCCTCCTTCGTGCACATGTTGATGCTCATCAGCGACTGAGCCCGCTCCACCGCTGTGGCCTGCGTGAAGTGCACGATGTAGACGGGCGACTGCCGGGTGTCCAGGAGCTCGGTGAGCGTCTCCGTGATCGGCGTCAGCCGGTACTCGTAGCTCAGCGGCACCGGCCGGGTCGCGGAACGCACCACGGACGTCGGGCGGCCGGTACGGCGGGTCAGATCCCCCTCGAACATCTTGACGTCGCCGAGGGTCGCCGACATCAGCACGAACTGTGCCTGCGGGAGCTCCAGGATCGGGATCTGCCAGGCCCAGCCACGGTCCTGCTCCGCGTAGAAGTGGAACTCGTCCATCACGACCTGGCCGATGTCGGCGTACTTGCCGTCACGCAGCGCGATCGACGCGAGCACCTCGGCGGTGCAGCAGATGACCGGGGCGTCGGCGTTGACCGAGGCGTCGCCGGTCAGCATGCCGACGTTCTCCGTGCCGAAGAGCTTGCACAGGTCGAAGAACTTCTCCGAGACCAGCGCCTTGATGGGCGCGCTGTAGAACGTGACCTTGTCCTGGGCCAGCGCGGTGAAGTGCGCACCCGCCGCGACCAGGCTCTTCCCGGAGCCCGTGGGCGTGGAAAGGATCACGTTCGCCCCGGAGACCACCTCGATCAGCGCCTCCTCCTGAGCCGGATAGAGGGTGATGCCCTGCGATTCGGTCCATGACGAGAAGGCCTCGAAGAGGGCGTCCGGGTCTGCGGTCGGGGGCAGCTGATCGATAAGGGTCACGCCCCCATCTTGCATGCCCCCGGCCCGGATGAGGGAACCGGAGGATCCGGCGAAGATCACGGACGATACGCTTCCCACTCAACTCGGCCGCCTCACACAGACAATGGCGGCACGGCCTGGACACACGGCCGAATCACGATGGGGCGGGAACAGCCATGATGGGACCGGCACACTCTCTGTCAGGGGCAGCGGCCTGGCTGGGGGTGGGTGCCGCGGCCGCTGCCGCGGGCCACACGATGCCCTGGCCCGTCCTGGTCGTGGGTGCCCTGATCACCGCGGGCGCGGCGCTCGCCCCGGACCTCGACCACAAGTCGGCCACCATCTCCCGGGCCTTCGGACCGATCTCCAAGGGTCTCTGCGAGATAGTCGACAAGCTCTCGTACGCCGTCTACAAGGCGACCCGGGGCGCGGGTGACCCGCGCAGGACCGGCGGTCACCGCACCCTCACCCACACCTGGCTCTGGGCGGTGCTGATCGGCGCCGGAGCCTCGGCCGCGGCCGTCTTCGGCGGCCGGTGGGCGGTCCTCGGCATCCTCTTCGTCCACCTCGTGCTCGCCGTGGAAGGCCTGCTGTGGCGGGCGGCCCGGGTCTCCAGCGACGTCCTCGTGTGGCTGCTGGGCGCGACCAGCGCGTGGATCCTCGCCGGAGTGCTCGACCAGCCGGGCAACGGTTCCGACTGGCTGTTCGCCGCGCCCGGCCAGGAGTACCTGTGGCTCGGACTCCCCATCGTGCTCGGCGCGCTCGTCCACGACATCGGCGACGCCCTGACCGTCTCGGGCTGCCCGATCCTCTGGCCGATACCGTTGGGCCGCAGGCGCTGGTACCCGCTCGGTCCGCCGAAGGCCATGCGGTTCCGGGCCGGCAGCTGGGTGGAGCTCAAGGTGCTGATGCCCGTCTTCATGATCCTCGGAGGCGTGGGCGGCGCGGCGGCGCTCAACGTCATCTGAGGGCTGCCCCGTGATCCCGGCGCTCTCCGGGGGCGGCGTGCCCTCCGCCGTAGCACCATGGCCGCATGCTGCTCGCCAGGCTCGCCCGTGTGTCCCTGGAGGTCGCCGCGACCTCGGCCCGAACCCGGAAGACCGCCCTGCTGGCCGGCCTCTTCCGGGAGGCGGGGCCGGACGACGTCCCGGTCGCCATCCCGTATCTCGCCGGCCGCCTCCCGCAGGGGCGGCTCGGGATCGGCTGGAGCGCCCTGCGCCACGACGTGACGCCCGCCGACGACCCCACGCTGACCGTGACGGAGACCGACGCGGAGCTGACAGCGATCGGAGCCCTCAGCGGCCCTGGCTCGCAGGCAGCCCGCAGAGAGAGTCTGACACGGCTGCTCGGCGCCGCCACCGCCGAAGAACAGCGCTTCCTGCGCGCACTGCTCACCGGTGAGGTGCGGCAGGGCGCCCTGGACGCCGTCGCCGCCGACGCCCTCGCCGACGCGGCCGGAGCACCGCCCGCCGAGGTGCGGCGCGCCGTCATGCTCGCCGGATCCCTCGGACCCGTCGCCCGTACCCTGCTCGCCGAGGGGCCCGGGGGCCTCGCCTCCTTCCGGCTCACCGTCGGGCGCCCGGTCCAGCCCATGCTGGCGCACACCGCCGCCTCCGTGACCGAGGCGATCGACCGGCTGGGGCCCTGCGCGGTCGAGGAGAAGCTGGACGGCATCCGCGTACAGGTGCACCGTGACGAGGCGGGCATCCGCGTCTACACCCGCACGCTCGACGACATCACCGACCGGCTCCCCGAACTCGCCGGGGCGGTGAGCGCCTTCCCTGCCGACCGGTTCATCCTGGACGGAGAGGTGATCGCGCTCGGCGCCGACGGGAGGCCGCGGCCGTTCCAGGAGACAGCCGGGCGGGTGGGCTCCCGGCGCGATGTCGCCACCGCGGCGGGCGCCGTTCCCGTGGTCCCCGTCTTCTTCGACGCGCTGTCCGTCGACGGACGTGAGCTCCTCGACCTCCCTTTCGCCGAACGCCACCGGGAACTGGCCGCACTGGTCCCCGAACCGATGCGTGTACGGCGTGTCACCGTGGACGACCCCACGGACGAGCCGCGGCGCGAGGCCGCGCTGGCGTTCTTCGAGGCCACGCTGGCCCGCGGGCACGAGGGCGTCGTCGTCAAGGGCGGCACTGCGGCGTACAGCGCCGGCCGCAGGGGTGCCTCCTGGCTGAAGGTGAAACCCGTGCACACCCTGGACCTCGTGGTGCTCGCCGCCGAATGGGGCCACGGCAGACGCACGGGGAAGCTCTCCAACCTGCATCTGGGCGCCCGCCGTGAGGACGGCACGTTCGCGATGCTGGGCAAGACTTTCAAAGGGCTCACGGACACCGTGCTCACCTGGCAGACCGGACGCCTCCAGGAGCTGGCCACCGGCGACGACGGACATGTGGTGACGGTGCGCCCGGAACTCGTCGTGGAGATCGCCTACGACGGACTGCAGAGCTCCACGCGCTACCCGGCAGGTGTCACGCTGCGGTTCGCCCGTGTCCTGCGCTACCGCGAGGACAAGCGGGCCGAGGAGGCCGACACGGTCGGCACGGTGCTCTCCCGCCGGACATGACTCCGGCCCCTGCCCGCGTGGCCGGGGCCGGGGGACAGGGGCCGGGGCAGGGCTCAGCCGCGGGTCTGCGCGCCCGCCGTGTGCGCGCGGATCTCCTCCGGGGTGAGATAGGCGTCGGTGTACTCGAAGTCGCGCAGAGTGGCCTCCTTGCGGGCCTGGAACCCCGTGCGCACGAAGTCGTCACCGGCGATCGCGTTGAGCAGCCAGTTGGTCATGACACGGGTCTTCGCGACATTCGTCCGAAGCGCCGCCCAGTGGTAACCGCGCGCCGCGGCCTGGGCCGGCAGGCCCCTCAGCTCGATGCCCAGCGGCTTGGACACCGCGTCCATGCCACCCAGGTCCACGACCAGGCCGAGGTCCTTGTGGACGTACGGCTGCAGTGGACGGCCACGCAGCGACGCGATGATGTTGTCCGCGAGCTTGCGGCCCTGGCGCATGGCGTGCTGAGCGGTGGGCGGACAGATCGCTCCGTCGCCCTTGGCCAGATCCGGCACCGCCGCCGCGTCGCCGAGCGCGAACACCCCGTCGCTGCCGGGCAGAGTCATCTCCGGTGTCACGGCGAGCCGCCCGCGCACCGTCTCGGCGTCCAGGGTGGCGACCAGCGGACTGGCCGCCACGCCCGCGGTCCAGATCAGCGTGCGGCAGGGCAGCACCCGGCCGTCCGTGAACGTCACCTTGTCGGGGCCCGCCTCGGCCACGGAGACACCGAGCGAGACCTCGATCCCGCGCCTGCGCAGGATCTCGAGGGCGCTGAGGCCGAGCTTGTCGCCGAGCTCCGGCATGAGCTTGGGCGCGATGTCGATCAGATGCCACTTGATCAGCTTGGGGTCCAGCCTGGGGTAGTGCTTGACGGCGTTGGTGGTCAGGAGCTGCAGACACGCGGCGGTCTCCGTGCCGGCGTACCCGCCGCCCACCACCACGAACTGCAGCCGGGACGCCCGCTCCTCCTCGTCGTGACTGGCGTCGGCCAGATCGAGCTGGGAGATGACGTGGTCCCGGATGTAGGCCGCCTCGGCCAGGGTCTTCATGCCCCGGGCGTTGTCGACCAGCCCCGGGATGTCGAAGGTCCGGGTGACGCTGCCCGCAGCCATCACGAGGTAGTCGTACGGCTCGTTCACGATCTCGTCCGTGATCTTGCGGACGACGCAGACCTTCGCCTTCGTGTCCACCCCGATGGCCCCGCCCGGCACGATCCGGGTGCGGTGACGCCTGCTGCGTCGCAGGGACACGGCGACCGACTGGGGGGTGAGCACCCCTGAGGCGACCTGGGGAAGCAACGGCAGGTACAGCTGGTACGAGAACGGGGTGACGAGCGCGATGTCCGCCTCGCCCGGAGCGAGGGTGCGCTCCAGCCGGCGTACGCACTCGACCCCGGCAAAGCCGGCGCCGACAACGAGAATCCTGGGTCGTGCCACGGTGTGCGTCCCTTCTCGGGTTTACGCGGTCATCGCTCGCCTGCCCCGTATCCGAGGCCAGTCACTCCCTCATCCTCACCGGAGGGGACCGAGTTCGCCTCCTGTGCGGGGGGACCCGGCCGCCGGGACGGTGACACGCGGCAGGACCCCGCCCCGGGACGCCGGGCGGCGCCGCGGCCGCTCAGCCGTGCCAGGAACGCCACAGCGCCGCGTACGCGCCGTCCGCGGCCACCAGTTCGTCGTGGCTGCCCAGCTCGCTGATCCGGCCCTCCTCGACCACCGCGATCACATCCGCGTCGTGCGCGGTGTGCAGACGGTGCGCGATCGCCACCACCGTACGGCCGTCCAGCACCCGCGCCAGCGAACGCTCCAGGTGACGGGCGGCCCGCGGGTCCAGCAGCGACGTCGCCTCGTCCAGCACCAGCGTGTGCGGGTCCGCCAGGACGAGCCTGGCCAGGGCGATCTGCTGCGCCTGCGCGGGGGTGACGGCCAGGCCGCCCGAGCCGACCTCCGTGTCCAGCCCGCCGTCGAGGGCCTTCGCCCAGCCCTCCGCGTCCACCGCTGCCAGCGAAGCCCACAGCTCCGCGTCCCCGGCGTCCGTACGGGCCAGCAGGAGGTTGTCCCGCAGAGAACCCACGAACACGTGGTGCTCCTGGTTGACGAGAGCGACATGGGTCCGCACCCGCTCCGCCGTCATCCGGGACAGCTCGGCGCCGCCGAGCGAGACCGAACCCTCCCGGGGCGCGTAGATCCCCGCCAGCAGTCTCCCCAGCGTGGACTTGCCCGCCCCTGACGGCCCGACCAGCGCGATCCGCGTACCCGGGTCGACGGCGAGCGACACGTCGTGCAGGACGTCGACGCCCGCGCGGTAGCCGAAGCGCACCTCCTCGGCCCGCACCTCCCGGCCGTCAGGACCGACCAGGTCGTCGCCCGCGTCCGGCTCGATCTCCCGTACGCCGACGAGCCTCGCCAGCGACACCTGGGCGACCTGCAGCTCGTCGTACCACCGCAGGATCAGACCGATCGGGTCCACCATCATCTGCGCCAGGAGCGCCCCCGTCGTCAGCTCCCCGACGGTGATCCAGTCCTCCATCACGAACCAGCCGCCGAGCAGCAGCACCGCACCGAGAATCGTCACGTACGTCGTGTTGATGACCGGGAAGAGCACCGAGCGCAGGAACAGGGTGTACCGCTCCCAGGCCGTCCACTCCGCGACCCGGCGGTCCGACAGTGCGATCCTGCGGGCCCCCAGCCGATGGGACTCGACGGTGCGCCCGGCATCCACGGTCTCGGCGAGCGCGGCCGCGACCGCCGCGTAGCCGGCCGCCTCCGAGCGGTACGCCGAGGGGGCCCGCCGGAAGTACCAGCGGCAGCCGGCGACCAGCACCGGAAGCGAGATCAGGACGGCGAGCGCCAGCGGCGGGGCGGTGACGGTCAGGGCGCCGAGCAGCAGCCCCACCCAGACGACACCGATCGCCAGCTGGGGCACGGCCTCACGCATGGCGTTGGCCAGCCGGTCGATGTCCGTCGTGATCCTGGACAGCAGATCACCGGTCCCGGCCCGCTCAAGGACGCCGGGCGGCAGGCCGACCGACCGTACGAGGAAGTCCTCGCGCAGATCGGCGAGCATCTCCTCACCGAGCATCGCCCCGCGCAGCCTCATGGTCCGCGTGAACACGGTCTGTACGACCAGCGCCAGGGCGAACACCGCGGCGGTGCGCTCCAGATGGAGGTCGGTGGCCCCGTTCGAGAGGTCCTCGACGAGCCCGCCGAGCAGGTAGGGGCCGGTGATGGACGCGATCACCGCGACCGCGTTGGTGGCGACCAGGACCGCGAACGGCCTGCGGTGACGCCGTAGCAGGGCGCGTACATACGTCCGTACGGTCGTCGGCGTACCGACCGGCAGCGTCGTCGCCGACCGCGGTGCGGCCGGGTCGTACTCCGGTGGTGCCACGCCGATCATGCTCGCTCCTCGATTTCCTCTGCCACCCGGGCCGGCCGGAGGCCGTCCGTCACGGTGGTCCCGTCCGGCGCCACGGCCTCGTCCTCGGTCTCACGGGTCACGACCGCCCGGTACCGCGGTTCGTCCCGCAGTAGTTCGCGGTGTGTGCCCACCGCCACGACCGTGCCCCCGTGGACGAGCACGACGCGGTCGGCGAGGTCCAGCAGCAGCGGTGACGAGGCGAACGCCACCGTCGTACGGCCCCGGCGCAGGTGCTCGACACCGGCGGCGACCCTGGCCTCCGTGTGCGAGTCCACCGCGGACGTCGGCTCGTCGAGCACGAGCGCCTCCGGGTCGGTGACCAGCGAACGGGCCAGTGCCAGCCGCTGCCGCTGCCCACCCGAGAGCGATCTGCCGCGCTCGGTGATCCGGGTGTTCATCGGATCTCCGTCCGCGTCGACGGATGCCTGCGCCAGCGCGTCGAGCACGTCACCGCACCGGGCGGCGGCCAGCGCCTCCTCGGCCGTCACGCCCCCCGAGGACGGGACGTCCAGCAGCTCCCGCAGCGTCCCGGAGAGCAGCACCGGGTCCTTGTCCTGCACCAGCACCGCGGCCCGTGCCGAGTCGAGCGGCAGCTCGTCCAGGGGCACACCGCCGAGCAGCACCGAGGGGGCCGGGACGGAGGCGTCGTCGTCCGGCTCGGCGTGGCCGCCGAGCCGCTCCGCCAGCCGCCCCGCCTCGTCGGGATCGCCGCAGACCACGGCGGTGAACAGGCCCTGCGGCGCCATCAGTCCGGTCACAGGGTCGTACAGATCGCCTTGGGGCGCCGCCGCGTCCGCCGTCGGGGGGCGGGTACTGCGACGCAGGGACAGCACCCGGACGGCGCGCTGCGCGGACGGCCGCGAGAAGGAGTACGCCATGGCGATCTCCTCCACGTTGCGCAGAGGAAAGAGCATCAGAGTCGCCGCGCTGTACACGGTGACGAGCTGGCCGACGTCGATCCGGCCGTCCCGGGCCAGCGTCGCGCCGTACCAGACCAGTGAGATCAGCAGAACTCCCGGCAGGAACACCTGGATCGCCGAGATGAGCGCCCACATCCGCGCACTGCGTACGGCGGCCTTGCGGACCTCCTGCGACGCACGCCGGTAGCGATCGAGGAACAGCTCCTCGCCGCCGATGCCGCGCAGCACCCGCAGCCCGGCGACCGTGTCGGAGGCCAGCTCCGTGGCCCGGCCCGCCTTCTCACGCTGCAGATCGGCCCGGCGGGTGGCCCGGGGGAGCAGCGGCAGAACGGTCAAGGCCAGGACCGGGGTGGCGATCGCGACCAGAACACCGAGCGAGGGCAGATAGAGGACCAGCCCGACACAGATCAGTACGAGCGCGGTCGCGGCTGCCAGGAAGCGCGACAGCGCCTCGACGAACCATCCGATCTTTTCGACGTCGCCCGTGGATACCGCGACCACTTCACCGGCCGCCACCCTCCGGGTCAGCGCCGAGCCCAGCTCGGCCGTCCTGCGCGCCAGCAGCTGCTGCACCCGGGCCGCCGCGGTGATCCAGTTGGTGACCGCCGTCCGGTGGAGCATGGTGTCGCCCAGAGCGATGAGGACGCCGAGGACCACGAGGAGGACGCCGGCCACCGCGAGGTCCCGGCCGGAGCGGTCGATGACGGCCTGCACGGTGAGGCCGACGGCCAGCGGGAGGCCCGCGATCGCGCAGTGGTGGAGCAGCCCCCAGGAAAGGGACTTGAGCTGGCCGGTGAGCTGGTTCCGGCCGAGCCAGAACAGAAAACGGGGGCCTGACCGTACGTCGGGATCTCCTGGATCCGAGTACGGAAGATCGCGAATCTGCATGACGTCCCAAGAATCGGAAGCGGAGATCCGTGGCGGATCCGGTGGAGCAGTGGGGGGACCAAACCGTGCAAGGTTCGCTTCCCGCCCCCGCCCGGGGCAACCGATTATTCGGGGTGTGCGGGACCGGGCCCCGGCGTCGGGGCCCGGTCCGGCCTACTCGGCGGGCTGTTCGGAGTCCATGCCCGAGCGGGCCTTCTTCCACTCGCCTCGGGTGAAGTCCGGGATCTGCTGCGGGGCACCACCGGCCTTGATGGAGAGGTGGCTCAGCGGGACCGGCGAGGTCCAGGTGGCCGCGTCGTACACATCGAAGTCCGGGACGAGCCCGAGGCGCATGCACTGCATCAGCCGGAACACCAGCATGTAGTCCATCCCGCCGTGACCGCCGGGCGGGTCGGCGTGCTCCTTCCACAGCCAGTGGTCCCACTCCGCGTACGCGCCGAAGTCGGCCCACTCGTCGTTCGAGTGGTCCGGTTCGAGGTAGATCCGCTCGGGGTAGTCCTCGAAGACCCCCTTCGTGCCGCCGAGGCTGTTGATACGTGAGTACGGGTGAGGCGTCGACACATCGTGTTCCAGGCGTATCACCCGGCCCTTGGCTGTCTGGACGAGACTGATCGTCCGGTCGCTCTCGATGTACGTCTCCTTCCAGCTCGGGTCACCGGCCGGCATGTGCTCCTTGCGATAGGCGGCGAGACCGCGCGAGGGGGATCCGACGCTCGTGATGCTGACGGCCCGGTCGCCACGGTTGACGTCCATATAGTTGGCCACAGGGCCGAACCCGTGGTTGGGGTAGAGATCCCCGCGCAGCCGGGTGTGCCACAGCCGCCGCCAAGGGCCCTCGTAGTAGTCGGGGTCGAACATCAGCCCGCGCAGGTCGTGGTTGTACGCGCCCGCCCCGTGCAGCAGATCGCCGAAGAGGCCGGCGTGCGCCATCCGCAGCACGCGCATCTCGTTCCGGCCGTAGCAGCAGTTCTCCATCTGCATGCAGTGCCGCCGGGTCCGCTCTGAGAGGTCGACCAGCTGCCAGAGCTGGTCGAGTTGCAGGGCGACCGGACACTCGACGCCCACGTGCTTGCCGTTGAGCATGGCGGTCTTCGCCATCTCGAAGTGGAAGTCCCAAGGTGTCGCCACGTAGACGAAGTCGATGTCGCCGCGCTTGCAGAGGTTCTCGTAGTCGTCCTCGCCGTTCGTGTACACGGCGGGTGTGGGCTGACCCGCCGCGGTGACTTTCGCGGCGGCCTGTTCGGCCTTGGCCTTCACCGGGTCGCAGACCGCGACGACCCGCACCCCCGTGACGGCGAGAAAGAGATCGATCATGCTGCCGCCGCGATTGCCGAGGCCCACGATGCCGACGCGCACGGTGGAGCGCCGGTCGAAGGGGACGCCGGCCATGGTGGCGCCCTTGCGGGCGGGGGAGGCATCGGGGGCCGAGGCGGCGGCCACCGGGTTCTCGGCCGCCGACGCGGCGGTGGAGCCGAGGGTGCCCAACCCGAGTCCGACACCGGCGATTCCAGCGGCTCCGGCCGTGGTGCGAAGCACGGAACGACGGCTCATCGAGCCGTCGTCCGAGGTCAGTGGGTCCAGGTCCTGTGATGCGTCGTCATTCATCGAGCCTCCAGAAAAGGGCGATCCGACGGTGCGCGAACGGTTCGGGAACCCGCGAGAGGCGGGCGCCCGGACCTCGGTAAGGACCCTGGACGGTGAGGCTGTTGTTGCGCAAGGGATGCGTTTGGACTCTCGCGCGTAAACCATGGACTTTGCTACGGCGGTGGCGTGGAGGGCGACGGGGCACGAGGGAACGGCCGGGCGGCGCTCGCGGAGTCAGGGACCTTGTGGAGCCGGCGAGGAACCGGCGGGCGCCCCGTTTTCAGAGGACCGGCCGGGTGGCCCGCTCCAGCTCGATCAGCGCCGAGTGGTACCGGTGGCCGGTCGCCCGGTCCATCCCGATCTCGCACATCCGGTTCGCCGACAGATAGGCGTCGTACTCCCGGGTGTTGACCTCCGCCGCCTCCTTGGCGGTCGCCGAGTCGGTGAGCTCCTTGTGCAGCATGCCGCGGTCGCCCGCGAATCCGCAGCAGCCCGCGTCGTCAGGCACGACGACCTCATCGGCGCATGCCTCGGCGAGCGTACGCAGATGTGCCACATCGCCCAGATGCTCCATCGAGCAGGTGGGATGCAGGACGGCGGAACCCGTCCTGCGGAACACGGTCAGCGAGGGCAGCAGCTCGTCGGCGGCCCAGACGAGGGAGTCGACGACAGTCAGCTCCTCGTGCAGCGCCCTGTTGTCCTCGGTGAGATACGGAACCACCTCGTGCGCCAGGCCCAGCGTGCACGACGACGCGTCGACGACCAGGGGGAGCGCGCCACCGGCCGTCCAGCCCCAGGCCGCCTCCACGACGCGGTTGGCCATGACCGCGTTGGCGGCGTCGTACCCCTTGGAGTGCCAGATCGTCGCGCAGCAGGTCCCGGCGACGTCCTCGGGGATCCACACGGTCCTGCCGGCCCGCGCGGACAGGGAGACGACGGACTCGGCGAGCGACAGCGCCTCCGTATCCTCCGGGCCCGCGAAGATGCGGTTCACACAGGCCGGGAAGTAGACCGCGCTCGCCCCCGCGCGGGAGGTCGGCGGCAGAGTGCGCGAGGCGCGGCCGGGGATCTCGGGCAGCCATTCCGGCAGCAGATCCGGGCGTACGGCCTTGCGGGCGATCCGTGTCACGGCCTCGAGCAGCCCGTCGCCGGCACGGCGGGTCACGGCGTCGGCCATGCCGAGGGCGACCCGCGCCGACGCCTCGACGATCTTGAAGCGCCGTGCGGTGAGGACCGCGACCCGCTCCTCACGCGGCGAGTGCCGGTGATGACGGAAGTCCTTCATCATCGCCCCGGTGTCGATGCCGACCGGGCACGCGAGCTTGCACGTGGAGTCGCCCGCGCAGGTGTCCACCGCGTCGTAGCCATAGGCGTCCAGCAGCCCGGCCTCGACCGGGGAGCCGGCCGGCTGCCGCATCATCTCCCTGCGCAGCACGATCCTCTGACGCGGCGTGGTGGTGAGGTCCTCACTGGGGCAGGTCGGCTCGCAGAACCCGCATTCGATGCACGGGTCGGCGACCGGCTCGACCTTGGGAATGGTCTTGAGCCCGCGCAGATGCGCCTTCGGGTCCCGGTCGAGGACGACCCTGGGCGCCAGGACCCCGTCGGGGTCGATGGCCTGCTTCGTACGCCACATCAGCTCGGTCGCGGTGGTACCCCATTCCCGTTCCAGGAAGGGCGCGATGTTGCGGCCGGTGGCGTGCTCCGCCTTCAGCGATCCGTCGAAGCGGTCGACGACGAGCGTGCAGAACTCGTCCATGAACGCGGCGTACCGGTCGACGTCGGCCGGCTTCGCCGCGTCGAAGGCGAGCAGGAAGTGCAGATTCCCGTGCGCGGCATGACCGGCGACAGCGGCGTCGAAACCATGCACGGCCTGCAGTGCGAGCAGCGCCTCGCAGGCCTCCGAGAGCCGGGACGGCGGGACGGCGAAGTCCTCGGTGATCAGCGTCGTGCCCGACGGGCGGGAGCCGCCGACGGCGGTGACGAACGCCTTGCGCGCCTTCCAGTAGCCCGAGACGCTGGCGGCGTCCCGGGTGAACTCATTGGTGACGGAGACGGCCGGAGCCACCAGATCGAGGTCCGCGACGACCGCGCCCGCGGCCTGCTCACAGGCGGACAGCGCGCTCTCGTCCGGGGCGCGGAACTCCACGAGGAGCGCCGTCGTCCCCTGTGGGAGCCCCGCCCAGTCGGAAGGAACACCCTCGACGCGGACCGAGGCGCGCAGGGTGTTGCCGTCCATCAGCTCCACCGCGATCGCTCCCGCCTCGTTGAACCGAGGCACGGCCGCAGCGGCCGCCGTGAGTGAGGGGAAGAACAGCAGAGCGGAGGAGACGTGCCGGTCCAGGGGCAGGGTGTCGAACACGACCTCGGAGATGAATCCGAAGGTGCCCTCGGACCCGACCATCAGGCCCCGCAGGATCTCCACGGGGGTCGATCCGTCGAGGAACGCGTCGAGGCGGTAGCCGTTGGTGTTCTTGATCTCGTACTTGGCGCGGATCCGGGCGGTGAGCCGCTCGTCGGCCTCGATCTCCGCCTTGAGGGACATCAGCTCCTCGCACAGGCGCGGTTCCGCGTGACGCAGCAGCTCGTCGGCCTCCGCCTCGGCCGTGTCGACCACTGTGCCGCTCGGCAGGACGAAGGTCAGGGAGGAGACCGTGCGGTACGAGTTCCTCGTGGTTCCCGCGGTCATCCCCGAGGCGTTGTTCGCCACGACACCGCCGATGGTGCAGGCGATGGCGCTGGCGGGGTCCGGTCCCAGGATCCGGCCGTGCCGGGCGAGAGCGGCGTTGGCCCGCATGACGGTGGTACCGGGCCGGATCCGGGCCCGGGCGCCACCGTCCAGGACCTCGATCCCCGTCCAGTGCCGGCGTACGTCGACGAGGATGTCCTCACCCTGCGCCTGGCCGTTGAGGCTGGTGCCCGCGGCCCGGAAGACGACACCGCGGCCGTTGCCGTGCGCGTAGGACAGGATCGCCGAAATGTCGTCGAGGCCCTCGGGGACCAGCACGACCTGCGGCAGGAAGCGATAAGGGCTGGCATCGGAGGCGTACCGCACGAGGTCGGAGACCTTCCACAGCACCCTCTCCGGACCGAGCAGTGCGGTCAGGCCGGCCCGCAGCTCCGCAGGGGTCCCCGACGCTTTCCAGCCGGGCACCCGATCGGGGGACGGGGCGCGTGCCGTACGAGGGCGCAGGGCTTCCGGCTCCGGCTCCAGCAGCGGCATCTCAGGATCCCCTCGACGGTGCGGTGCGGTGGCCGCACCGCGTGCCTCAGCAGCGGCGGCGCTCCGGCATCCCGTCGACCAGAGCGGTGAGCAGTCCGCCGAGCACCTCACGCTGTTCGGCGGTCAATGGAGCCAGGATCTCCTCCGCGGCGGCCTTGCGCGCGTCGCGCATCGAACGGAGCACGGCGCGGCCCTCTTCGGTGATCTCGATACGGACCACCCGCCGGTTGGCCGGATCAGGGGCCCGCCTCACCCGGCCACTCGCCTCCAGGCCGTCGACCAGGGTGGTCACCGCTCGTGGGACGACGTCCAGGCGCTCGGCGAGATCGGCCATCCGGGGCGGCCCCTCGTAGTGCGCCGTCGTGCGCAGAAGGCGGAACTGGGCCGGGGTGATGCCGATCGGCTCCAGCTGCCGGCTCTGGATGCGCTGGAGACGGCGGGTGAGCCGCAGCAGCTGCTCGGCGAGCATGCCGTCGGAGTCGGGGGAGTCCATGAGGGAACAATATCAGGACCTTGTTCATTGTGAATAGAGGTAACAATGAGCTAGGCTCTCAAAAGTCCGCTCCTCTGCCAGCTCGACCCGGGTCTCCGTGCCGGCTGCCGGACGCACGAGCACCCCATCCGTCGCACGCTCTCGAAGGAGCCCATGAAACCCGACGAACCCACCTGGACACCTCCAGCCGCAGAGCCGGGGCAGCCACCCGCCGAGCTGCGCCGCATCTTCCGGCTCTTCCGGCCTTACCGAGGCAGACTCACCGTGGTCGGGCTGCTGGTCGGTGCCTCCTCGCTGGTCTCGGTCGCCTCCCCGTTCCTGCTCCGCGAGATCCTGGACACCGCGATCCCTCAAGGGCGCACAGGTCTGCTCACGCTCCTCGCTCTCGGCATGATCCTCACCGCAGTGATGAACGGCGTCTTCGGCGTCCTGCAGACCCTGATCTCCACGACGGTCGGCCAGCGCGTCATGCACGACCTGCGCACCGCCGTCTACACCCAGCTGCAGCGGATGCCTCTCGCCTTCTTCACCCGGACCCGCACGGGCGAGGTGCAGTCCCGCATCGCCAACGACATCGGCGGAATGCAGGCGACGGTCACCTCCACCGCGACCTCCCTGGTCTCCAACCTCACCGCCGTCATCGCCACCGTGGTCGCCATGCTCGCGCTGGACTGGCGGCTCACCGTCGTCTCGCTGCTCCTGCTGCCCGTCTTCGTCTGGATCAGCCGTCGCGTCGGCCGGGAGCGCAAGCGGATCACCACCCAGCGCCAGAGACAGATGGCGGCGATGGCGGCCACGGTCACCGAATCGCTCTCCGTCAGCGGCATTCTGCTCGGCCGGACCATGGGCCGCTCGGACTCCCTCACCAAGGCCTTCTCCGAGGAGTCGGAGCGCCTGGTCGACCTCGAAGTGCGCTCCAGCATGGCGGGGCGCTGGAGGATGTCGACCATCGGCATCGTGATGGCCGCCATGCCCGCGGTCATCTACTGGGCGGCCGGTCTCACGCTCCAGTCAGGCGTCACAGCCGTCTCCATCGGCACCCTGGTCGCCTTCGTCTCGCTTCAGCAGGGCCTGTTCCGGCCGGCGGTGAGCCTGCTCTCCACCGGTGTGCAGATGCAGACGTCCCTCGCCCTGTTCGCGCGCATCTTCGAGTACCTCGATCTCCACGTGGACATCACCGAGCCCGAGAAGCCCGTCCGGCTGGAGGAGATCCGCGGCGAGATCGCTTTCGAGGACGTCACCTTCAGCTACGACGAGAAGAGCGGCCCGACCCTGACCGGCATCGATGTGACCGTGCCCGCCGGGAACAGCCTGGCCGTCGTCGGCCCCACGGGATCCGGAAAGTCCACGCTCAGCTACCTCGTGCCCCGGCTGTACGACGTCACAGCCGGCCGGGTCACGATCGACGGCGTCGACGTGCGCGACCTGGACTTCGACACCCTCGCCCGGGCCGTCGGCGTGGTCTCCCAGGAGACCTACCTCTTCCACGCCTCGGTCGCCGAGAACCTCCGCTTCGCCAAGCCGGACGCCACAGACGAGGAGATCGAGGCCGCGGCCCGCACCGCGCAGATCCATGACCACATCGCCGGGCTGCCCGACGGCTACGACACCCTCGTCGGTGAACGCGGCTACCGCTTCTCCGGCGGCGAGAAGCAGCGGCTGGCGATCGCCCGCACGATTCTCCGGGACCCGCCCGTGCTGATCCTCGACGAAGCGACCAGTGCCCTCGACACCCGGACGGAACACGCCGTGCAGCAAGCCGTCGACGCCCTGTCGAAGGGCCGCACCACGCTCACCATCGCGCACCGGCTCTCCACTGTCCGGGACGCGGACCAGATCGTCGTCCTGGACGACGGCCGCACGGCCGAGCGCGGCACGCACGAGGAACTGCTCGCGCAGGACGGCCGGTACGCCGCCCTGATCCGCCGCGACAGTCATCCGGTCCCGGCTGCCACCTGAGAGCGCGGACCCTCCTGTGAAGGCGTCGGGGGGTGCGGCGGGATCGCCACCCATGCCGAGCACTGCTCGGGGTGGAACTCCCAGGACACCGGCCCCTGGATGTCGCTGCACTGCTTGGCTCCACCATCGGGTCTGAGGAGCCGACACACGGCAGCGCCGCCGCTCCCGTGGGACGGGGAGCGGCGGCGCCGTTGTGCAGGAAAGATCAGACGAGCCAACCCACGAAGTGGACGACGCCGGCAAGCAGGTTGGTGAGGAAGTTCATTCGGTGATTCTCCTTGTGCGTGGTGCATCTGTGGGACATGCGCAGTAGCGGTCTGCAGCCCGCTGTGTGCGTGTAGTAATCATCCGACGTCGCACGGTAGTTGAGCAACCAGATCCGGAACGACCACGCGTTCGAGCGAACACCCGATCCCGTGTTCGTGTGTTCTGCTGCCGAATCTGCCACTCGTGCCCGGTCAGGCCGGCACGCTGTCCAGCAGCCGGGTGGCCGAACGGACCGCCTCCCGGCCGGCCCGGTTGGCGCCGATGGTGCTGGCGGACGGGCCGTAACCGACGAGATGGACGCGTGCGTCCCGCACCGCCCGGGTGTCCTCGACGCGGATGCCGCCGCCGGGCTCCCGGAGTCTCAGCGGCGTCAGATGATCGACGGCGGCCCGGAAGCCTGTGGCCCAGAGGATGACGTCGGCCTCGACGGTGCGGCCGTCGGGCCAGGTGACCCCGTCGGGCGTGATCCGCTCGAACATGGGAAGCCGGTCGAGGACGCCCTGCTCGCGCGCCTGCCGGACGGCGTCGTCGAGCGGAAGTCCGGTCACGCTCACCACGCTCTGCGGCGGAAGCCCACGTCGTACGCGCTCCTCCACCATGGCCACTGCGGCCCGCCCCCGCTCCTCACCGAACGGCCCCTCCACGAACACCGGAGGACGCCGCGTCACCCAGTACGTCTCCGCCGCCACCTCGGCGATCTCCATCAGGTGCTGGGTGCCGGAGGCGCCGCCGCCGACCACGACGACCCGCAACCCGGCGAACTCCGCCGGCCCCGGGTAGTCCGCGGTGTGCAGCTGCCGGCCGCGGAAGGTCTCCTGACCCGGATAGCGCGGCCAGAACGGCCGGTCCCAGGTGCCGGTGGCGTTGATCAGCGCACGCGTGGCGTACGTACCCTCGGAGGTCTCCACGAGCAGCCGGCCGCTCTCACCGTCGCGCACGGCGCTCACCCCGACCGGCCGGTGCACCCGCAGGCCGAAGCGCCGCTCGTAGGCGTCGAAGTACGCCCCGATCACCTCGGACGAGGGGCGGTTGTCGTCGGCGCCCGTCAGTTCCATGCCGGGCAGGGAGTGCATGCCGTGCACCTTGCCGTACGTGAGCGAGGGCCAGCGGAACTGCCAGGCGCCGCCGGGCCGGGGTGCGTGATCGAGCACGACGAAGTCCTGGTCGGGCGCGAGTCCGGCGCGCAGCAGGTGATAGCCGGCGGACAGGCCCGCCTGCCCGGCTCCGATGACGACCACGTCCAGTTCACGCGCCTCTAGGTAGTTCACGTTTCTACTAACTCTGGAGGTGTCCCGGATCTTCCCGGAGCACGGTCCGCCCCTCCGGCGTGAGAATGGGACCATGTCCGACACCTTTGCCACGCATCTGCTGAACCTGACCACGGGACGGACCGAAACGGTCACGGACCTGACGGATGACTGTGCGCAGTTCCTCGCCCGCACCGCTCACGGACGGGACGGCCTGCTCAACGTCTTCGTCCCCCACGCCACCGCCGGCATCGCGATCCTGGAGACCGGCGCCGGCAGCGACGAGGACCTCCTCGCGGCGCTGGGGACCCTGCTCCCCGCCGACGACCGCTGGCGCCACCGCCACGGGAGCCCGGGCCACGGCCGCGACCATGTGCTCCCGGCGCTGGTGCCGCCGCATGCCACCTTGCCGGTGATCGGGGGGCGGCTGGAGCTGGGGACGTGGCAGTCCGTCTGTCTGGTCGACACGAACGTCGACAATGCGGACCGGCGGGTGCGGTTGAGCTTCCTGGGCTGACCAAGATCGCTTCCAGGGGTCGTGCCGCCGATTCTCCCTGGCTCCGCGACGAAGGGGGCCCCTACGACGGTCTCGTCGCGGCCGCCGTGGACCGGCTGGGCCGCAACGTCGTCGACTGCCTTCACACCGGATACAAGATGCGGGCAGGGCCACCGGCCGTGGCGGTGGACGTCCTGCGCGTCGAGCGCGGGGCCGGGTCGCAGGAGGGAGTCCCACCAGCGCCCGCGTGATGAGCGACCCTGCGGGCCACCATCCTTTGCGGCTGCCGGTCAGGTGGGCGCGAGCCAGTCCGTTCAGACCATCGGTGTGATGAGGACGATCTCCGGGCGTTGTCCGGCCTCTCCTGCAGCACCTGAAGGCCGCCTGCGAGGACATCTCCGTACATGCGGTCGTTGCCCAGGCGCATGACGGCCGGGCCGAAACGGTGCTGTGCGGTGCGCGTGACGCACGACGGGTGCGCCTCGGCGTTTCGGCGCGGCTCAACAGGCTCTGGTTCGCGCCGGTGCACACGGAGTCGTACGTGTGCGTACACGCGCCGCCCGGGGAACCCCGCACGCCCTACCGGTGCACGCGGGCAATGGAAATGATGAGCGCACCGCACATGAACCAGGTGATCCGCAGTTCCCCGTCCCCCGGCCGGGCGGACTCGCGGCGGAAGGAGTTCACGGTGTTGCTTCTCATCTCCCCTGACAGCGTCGAGGAAGCGCTCGCCTGCGCGAAGGCGGCGGAGCACCTCGACATCGTCGACGTCAAGAAGCCCGATGAGGGCTCTCTCGGCGCCAACTTTCCTTGGGTCATCCGGGAGATCCGCGACGTGGTGCCGGCGGACAAGCCGGTGTCCGCCACCGTGGGCGACGTTCCGTACAAGCCCGGCACCGTGGCGCAGGCCGCGCTGGGTGCGGCCGTCTCCGGCGCCACGTACATCAAGGTGGGCCTGTACGGATGCACGACTCCCGAGCAGGGCGTCGAGGTCATGCGGGCGGTTGTCCGGGCGGTGAAGGACTACCGCCCGGACGCGCTGGTCGTCGCCTCGGGCTACGCCGACGCCCATCGCGTCGGCTGCGTGAATTCGCTTGCCCTGCCCGACATCGCAGCCCGCGCCGGTGCCGACGCGGCCATGCTGGACACCGCGATCAAGGACGGGACGCGGTTGTTCGACCACGTTCCGCCGGACGTCTGCGCCGAGTTCGTCCGCCGCGCCCACGCGTCCGGTCTGCTCGCCGCCCTCGCGGGCAGCGTCAAGCAGGCCGACCTCGGTCCGCTGACCCGTATCGGCACGGACATCGTGGGCGTGCGAGGAGCGGTCTGCTCGGGCGGTGACCGGAATGCCGGAAGGATCCAGCCACACCTGGTCGCCGCCTTCCGGGCGGAGATGGACCGGCAGGCCCGGGAGCACGCCGCCGACGTCCCGGCACTGAACTGACCACCCGGGATGCCGACACCGGAAGCCGGCCGCGCCCCCGGACACCGCGCCCCAGGCCTCCCTGTCATCGACCCGGCCTCCGGGGAGACCTTCGACGAAGCCCCCGACCAGCAGCCGCACGAGCTGGACGACGCGATCGACCGGGCCCGGCGCGCCTGGACCGGATGGCGCGCCGACCCGGCCGCTCGCACCACCCGGCTGAACGCCGCCGCCGACGCCGTGGATGCTGCCGGAGACGACCTCGCTCCGTTGCTCACCCGGGAACAGGGCAAGCCTCTGGCCGAGTCGTACGCCGAGGTCGCCCGTACGGCGGCCCGGCTGCGGTACTTCGCCGCTCTGACTCCCCACCCACGCCGGATCGACGACGGCCGACCCGTACACAGCGAGATCCGCTGGCAGTCTCTCGGGCCCGTTGCCGCGATCGTGCCGTGGAATTTTCCCCTCCAGCTCGCGTCGGCGAAGTTCGCTCCCGCACTAGCCGCCGGCAACACCGTGGTCCTCAAACCGTCCCCGTACACCCCCCTTGCCACCCGACTGCTCGGTGCCGTCCTCGCCACAGCCCTGCCCGAGGGTGTCCTGACCGTCATCACCGGCCGGGAACCCCTCGGTGCCCACCTCGCCGCCCACCCGGGTATCCGCCACGTCACCTTCACCGGCTCGGTGTCGACCGGGCGGGCCGTCGCCGCAGCTGCGGCGGCCTCCCTCGCCCGTGTCACCCTGGAACTGGGCGGCAACGACGCGGCCGTCCTCCTGGACGACGTCGACGTGGACCGGGTCGCGGACCGGCTGTTCTGGGCCGCCTTCCGCAATTGCGGGCAGGTCTGCATGGCGGTCAAACGCGTCTACGCACCGGCCCGGCTCCACGCCGAGGTCGTCGAGGCCCTCGCACACCGCGCGAAGACCGTCGTCGTCGGATCCGGCCTGGACTCGGAGACCCGGCTCGGGCCGGTCAACAACGCCCCTCAGCTGGCCCGCGTCGAGCGGATCACGCAACGGGCCCTGGCGGCCGGCGCCCGGGCGGCGGCCGGTGGTCACCGGCTCGACGGACCGGGCTACTTCTTCGCTCCCACGATCCTCACGGACGTCCCTCCCGACGACCCGGTGGTGACCAAGGAACAGTTCGGGCCGGTCCTGCCGGTGCTGCCGTACCGAAACCTCGACGAAGCCGTCGAAGCGGCCAACGACACCGGATTCGGGCTGGGCGGTTCGGTGTGGGGCACCGACCTCGACCGGGCGGCGGCGACAGCCGAGCGGCTCGAATGCGGCACGGCCTGGATCAACCACCACGCCGAACTCTCCCTTGCCCAGCCCTTCGCAGGCGTCAAGGACAGCGGGGTCGGTGTCGCGGGCGGGCCGTGGGGCCTCTACGGCAACCTCCGTCCGTTCGTCGTGCACCGGCCGAGGGAGGAAGAGCGATGAGGTTCCGAGCCGCCGTGCTGCGCTCTTACGAGACCCCGTTCGCGGTCGAGGAGATCGTCCTGAGCACCGGCCCGGCCGCCGGTGAGATCCTCGTCGAGATCGCGGGATGCGGAATGTGCCGGACCGATCTCGCGGTCCGGAGATCAGCCGGCCGCACCCCGCTGCCGGCGGTCCTCGGCCACGAGGGGAGCGGAGTCGTGGTGGCGTCCGGCGATGGCCCGGACAGCGCGATCGGCGTCGGTGACCACGTCGTGCTGAGCTTCGATTCCTGCGGAGACTGCCGGAACTGCCGCAGCGCTGCCCCCGCCTACTGCGACTCCTTCGCCTCACTCAACCTCTTCGGGGGACGCGAGGAGGACGCGTCACGGCTCACCGACGCCGTCGGGGGAGCGCTGGCCCCCCGGTGGTTCGGCCAGTCCTCCTTCGCCGAATACGCCCTCGTCCCGGCGCGCAACGCCGTCAGGGTCGACGCCGCCCTGCCGCTCGAACTGCTCGGTCCGCTCGGCTGTGGCGCCCTCACCGGGGCCGGAGCCGTGCTGAACACCTTCCGTGCCGGCCCCGGTGACACCCTCGTCGTACTCGGCGCGGGAGCGGTGGGCCTGGCCGCAGTCATGGCGGCCACCGCCGCCGGCGTACGGACCGTGGCCGTCGACCGGCATCCGGGGCGCCTGGAACTGGCCGAACGGTTTGGCGCGGTCCCGCTGCCCGCCGTGACGGCCGGACTGGCCGAGCGCATCCGTCGTCACACCGACGGCGGCGCGCAGTACGCCCTGGACACCACGGCCTCCGCCCCGCTGATCAACGACGCGCTCCGCGCGCTGCGCCCCACCGGCACCCTCGGTCTCGTGGCACGCCTCCACACCGCACTGCCGCTCGAACCGGGCACGCTCGACGGGGGCCGCAGCATCCGGCACATCTGCGAGGGGGACGCCGTACCCGAACTGCTGATACCCCGGCTGATCAGTCTGTGGCAGGCCGGCCGCTTCCCCTTCGACCAACTGATCCGCACCTATCCCTTGGCCGACATCAACGAGGCCGAACGCGACTGTGACGCCGGACGCGTGATCAAGCCCGTCCTGCTGCCGGAGAGAAGAGACCGATGAGTGAAACCTCCACCACCGGAGACCCTCGCCATCCCACCAGCGACCCTTCCGTGTTCTTCGCTCCCACCGAAGGGGAGACGACCACCACGGCGATGCGGCGGACCGGTGCGGAAGGCGTGGACGCAGGCGTGGGACTGACAGCCCTCCTGGTCGCTGCCGCACGGGCGATCGAGACCCACCGCCACGACAGCCTGGCCCGGGACGTCTACGCGGAGCACTTCGTCCGTGCAGCCCCCGCCTGCGCGGACTGGCCGGTGAGGATCCAACAGGTCCCGGAAGGGGACGACAACCCGTTGTGGGGGAGGTTCGCCCGCTACTTCGGTCTGCGGACCAGAGTCCTCGACGACTTCCTCCACCGGTCGGTCGGCACGGGCGTTCGCCAAGTGGTCCTGCTGGGGGCGGGACTGGACACCCGCGCCTTCCGGCTGGACCTGCCGTCCGACTGCGTCGTCTTCGAGATCGACAGGGCGGGCGTGCTGGCCTTCAAGGAACAGGTGCTTGCGGACCTGTCGGCCGCCCCGAAGGCGAAGCGGATCCCGGTACCGGTCGACCTGCGCGCCGACTGGGTCACCGCCCTGACCTCTGTCGGCTTCGACCCGGCCGCTCCAAGCGTCTGGCTGGCCGAAGGACTGCTCTTCTACCTACCGGGCCCCGCCGAGACGTACCTCATCGACACGGTGGACCGGCTCACCACCGGGGGCAGCGCCCTGGCCTTCGAGGCCAAGCTGGAGAAGGACCTGCTCGCGTACCGCGACAGCCCGATCTACACGGCGACGCGAGAGCAGATCGGCATCGATCTGCTCGACCTCTTCGACAGGGGGCCGCGCCCCGACTCCGCGGGTGACCTGGCGGCCAAGGGCTGGTCCACCTCGGTGCACACGCCCTTCGACTTCACCCGTCAGAGGGGACGTGGTCCCCTCCCCGAGCCGAACGACGCGCTGGAGGGGAACCGGTGGGTCTTCGCGCACAAGACCCGATCCTGACGTCCGCTCACGAAGACGTCCCCACGGGCCCGGCACCGCCGTGACCGCACGGGGCCGACGACCCCGCGTGGGGGCGATCCGGGGCCCGACCCGCGGCGTCCCGGGACGGCCCGCGCCGCCACGGAACGCTCACGTCCGGGCCGTGTCAGACGGCCCGGACAGCCACCAGTTGGTCAGCCGGAATTCCACCCATGTCCGGCGCGTAGTAGTCCTCGATCCCCCTGGCCCACGTGGTCACGGTGATGCGGTCCTCGGCGTCCGGGCCGAAGGCGTCGAAAAGCGCATGGATGTTCGCCTCCGTGAAGCCGATCGCCCTCATCAGCGATACGAAGAGCGGGCGCTCGATCAGGCCGTCGCCGTCGGGATCGCCGAGTACGGCGAGTGCCTCGGCGAACTCGGTGATCGTGGGACCGAAGCGCTCGGGGTCGAGCACGAACGGACGGAACTCGTCGACGGAGATCACACCATCGCCGTTGGCGTCCAGCTCCGCGACCAGTGTGGTCCAGTAGCGGCGGAACGCGGCCCGGATGGCCTCCCTGGCGCCGTCGTCCGATGCGACCGCCACCTCCAGAACACGTCCCGTCATGAGGTCGAAGTCCTCGGAGTCGAGGACCCCGTTGCCGTTGGCGTCGAAGAGGGAGAACACCAGTTCGGCCCTCTCGATGGCCTCAGTTCGCATGTCCATCACTTCTCTCCTACGGTCCTTCGATCCCGGACCTGGCTCAATGAGTGCTCCTATGTAACCGCGTAGGGGGAGAAACGTGACGGTGAGGAGACCTCAGCTACCAGAAGGAGTGAGTGCGCCGACAACCAGTTCGTACGGTCGGGCGCTTGCGGTGTGCAGGGCGCAGAATCGGGGACCACACCAGTTCGACAGGAGCTCGATGATCAGCTGTGATCTTCCGGCGGCACCGGGTGCCCGGTCAGCTACAGCGCCTCGGTGGCACGGCGGTCGCACCTGGTGCGTCACCGGGCCATGCGCCCGGTGCCAGAGGCTGCTGGCAGCATCGTCGCCGGCTGTAGGGCAGGTGCGGCTGTCGTTCCTCGGGTAGCTCCGAAGACGTCACGACTGTGGGGGTCATGTCCGGCCGGACCACACCGGCGACGCAGGTCTGTTGCAGGTCGGCGCCGCCGGGTTCCGGACCTACGCGACGGGCGGCACCGACCACCGGATCCTTGTCGCGGCAGGCTGGAGTCGCGGTACGGCACGATGATGCCATGGCTCACATCGCGCTGTTCCACTCAGTTCTCGGCCTGCGCCCAGCCGAACTCCGCGCCGCCGAGCGGCTGTGTCGTGCCGGGCATGACGTCGTGACGCCCGACCTCTTCGGCGGCGAGACCGCAGACACCCTCGACCAGGGATTCGAGCTGGTCGACCGGGTCGGCTGGGGAGCGGTGGTCAAGCGCGCTCGGCAGGCCCTGAGGGGCATGCCGGACGAGACCGTGCTCGGCGGTTTTTCCATGGGCGCAGGTGTCGTCGCCGACCTCTGGCCCGAGCGCCAGGCTGCCGTCGGCGTTCTTCTCCTGCACGCCACTGCCGACCTTCCCGCATCCGTTCGGCCAGGTTGCAGGGTGCAGTTGCATGCCGCTGAACCGGATGAGTTCACGCCGCCCGAGCGCGTTGCCGCGCTCTGCCGAGCGGCACAGGAGAGGAGCGTCGACCTGGAGGTTTTCCGCTATCCAGGTGTCGGCCACTTCTACACCGACCGTGACCTTCCCGATCATGACCCGGCTGCGGCCGAGCTGACCTGGCGCCGAGTTCTGAACTTCCTCGACCAAGGGCTCGCAGATCATTAACACGTGGTTTTGATCTTGTTGTGGGGCTCGCCGGTTTGGGCGAGGACCCGAGTCCGGAGGGCCGCAAGGGAGGCGGGTGGCGTCGTTGCGGGTGGGATGACGAGCGGGGCCGTTTCATCAGTCGAAGCAGTCGAGAATGTCTCTCAGGCGCGGTTCGACGGGCTCGCCTGCGTCGTCTTCTTCCCAGAACAGCTCCACCAGCGCTCCGAGCGGGTAGATGCCGCCGTCGCCGCCCCCTCGGACCGATCCGCTCATGTAAGGGGTGTCCTGCTGCCCTCGGGTGCCTTCGAACAGGGCGGGAGCTGGACCTACGGGCGCCAGGTGGCGGGGATCGAACATCCAGGAAGCGGTGCGGTTGCGCCGTACGGTCTCTCCCACATACCAGACGGCCCCCTGGACGAAGCTGCTGGTCTTGGCCGTTCTGACCTCCATGTCCTCACTGAACCTCGCACGCACGACTGTTTCGAGGATGTCGAGGGATTCCTCACTGAAGTCCCAGCCCTGCAGGGAGCCGGTCTCCTCACGCCAGGCTTCGAAGAACGCTGCGCGGTCGTGGAGCCACACGTCGAGTTGCTGCGCGGGCTGCGGTGCTTCGTCTGCAGAGGGCATGCGCACCACTCTAGGCACTGGGAGCGGAAGGCATCCTCCGGAATGAGCCCGGCGAGTGGAGGAAGTGTCGATACCTTCATATCCCCTGCGGTCGGAGGGGGTTGAAGTTCTAAGGTGATGCCCGCGGCGCTGTTGTCACGGGGGCACTACGCGCCGTACACCCTCACCGCATCCCTCAACTGCCCCCCGACCAAGGGAAAGATGCAGGAGTGAGTTACGCGATAGCGCCACCCGAACGCCGACGCCGCCGTATATGGGCGCGTCTGACTGTGGCCGCCGCGGCGGCCTGCGCGGTCACGTTAGCCGGCCTTCCCGGCCTTCCAGTCACCGACGCGTCCGCCGAGATCATCGGCGGCACGCGCTGCGACAAGAAGTGGCTGGGCAAGGAGATCAACGCCAGCGGGCAGATCCCCGGATCCAGTCAGTTCTCCGAGATCGCCGCCGGCGCGGAGACCGCCTATGACTACGCCAACCCCAACGCCGCCTACGATGACCTCAAGGCCCCCACCGACGCCCAGAGGCAAAAGGCGGGGGATACCGACGCGGACGTCAAGAAGTGGGACGCGGCGTTCAAGAAGTCCGGTAACCCGGCCGACAAGGCGATGGCGATCTACGCCCGCTATAACCGGCAGTTCTCCGGTTCCAGGCCCACCACGGACTGGAAGACCTGGCGCGATGTGAAGTACATCGGCAACCAGGTCATCAACGCCCGCGGCAACAGGTTCGAGGCAAAGGTCGTCCAGGACTTCAACCTCGTCGGCCCCGACTGGCTGTGCCAGGTCAAGGTACGCGTCAAGGACCCCGCCACTGGGAAGTGGGTCGTACGCGACTTCGACGCCTACAACAAGGCCAACAAGGAGTTCGCCGAGTTCAAGTCCACCGGTGAGCATCGGGCCGACCAGCACAAGGCCGAACGCACCATCCTGCGCGACCCGAAATACCGCAACCACCGGCTGACGTACGTCACCGGCATGAAGACCGAAGACGTCACCAAGGACGCCACCAAGGCCCTCGATGACGAGCTGAAGAAGGAACGCGGCACCAACCGAACCCAGGTGCGTGTGCGTGAGCACCGTTCCACCGGCCGGGCCCAGATCGGCAAGCCGAACGTCTACACCAAGTACGACCCGATCCTGAACCCGGATCCGGACAAGGGCGGCCGGGGCCCGATCAACTCCGCCGCCCGCAATTCCGGACCGACGCCCAACGACGCCCGCCGCCTCCAAGAGGCCGCGAAGGGCGCGGGCACCCGAGGGGCATTCCCCGGCGGACGCGGGCCAGGCGGCGTGGACTTCTCCACCCTGGAACTCCAGTACGTAGGCAATCCCGCCAAGAGCAAGGGCATCGACTACAGCTTCAAGGCCGACTACATGCCCAACCCGGACGAAAAGCCGGGCTACGGCGGGCAGGCGAAGCTTCAAATGTCCTCGGACGCGGTATTCACCTGGCTTGCCTTGTCCCCGGACCGCATGTGGGTGAACCTCAACCCCGACCAGCCCGACAAGATCATGGACAGTGCGTTCGGTGAGACCGACGCCGGCCGCGTCTTGCTGGAAGCGGACATGGAGATGAAGCGGGACTGGTCTCGTGCCCTCAACCCGAAGAAGTCCCCGGGCCGGGAGTTCATGGCCGCGGCCCCGAAGGTCGACGGCGTTCCGTGCTGGGGCCCGGGCCGTAACTGGATCGTCCCGGACCGCGCCCAGGTCCGCGAGCAGGACGGCGGTATCTACATCCTCGACGCGCCGCTGAAGGTCAACCACGCACCGATGGACTTCACCACTCCGGTACCCGGCGAACGCTGTGACAAGAAGCTGTCCAAGGCGGAGAAGGAATACAGCGTCCGTCTGATGAAGCGGTGGATCATGCCCGCGGTCCAGGAGAGGGTCAACAACGACCCCAAGTACGCCGACCTGCGCCGCGTCTACAAGGCCCGCGTAGCGGCTGAGTGGATCCGCCAGCAGGACGCCAAGCGGCCCACCGACTTCCGGAAGATCATCAACAGCAACGACCTCGACCGGTGGCCGCTGCGGGCTCCCAACAAGGACTGGGACAAGCGCACGGTGTGGGAGGAGATGCGTAAGTCCTTCACTGAGGGCGAATACACGTACGAGTGGCCCTCCGGCGGTACCATCTACACCTTCACTGTGGGCGGCGTGGACTTCTCCAAGGCGGAGAAGCGCAACATCACCCAGGCCCGCTTCGACCTTCAGCATCCGCAGAGGGACAAGACCACCAAGACCTCTGTACGCGATGAGACCGCCTACCGGGACACCACCACCTCGTTCATGGGCGGCAACGGTGCCGGCGAGCTCGGGAGCGATCCGGGCCCGACCGATCCGCCGACCGAGGATCCGACGGACAAGCCCACCCCGACGCCGACCGGGCAGCCCTCGACTCCGGCGCCTGACCCGACCGCCTCCACCCCGGCCCCCGGCAACACCTACAAGCCGCAGGACCCGGACGGAGACCTCGCCGACACCGGCTCTGACACCCCCGTCGGGCTGATCAGCGCCATCGCCGCGGCCCTGGTCGCAGCAGGTGGCGCCCTCGCCTGGCGGATGCGACGGCGCAAGACGGCCGCCGGCTGACCAGCCGAACAGACATGACGGCGCCCGCCCGGTCCTCGGACCGGGCGGGCGCTTCGTCGCGCTCAGCGTGTGCCTGGCCGTCGAGGACACGAGCCCGCACGCCTGTATGCCCGTGGTGGTGGGTGCGAGGCGGCAACTCGGTGCTTTCGAGCCCCCGTTGGCGGGAGCGGAGCCAGGTCGCGAGGCGGGGACGCATTCGCGCTGCGCATGACCGGCCCTTCGTACCCACCCCGTTGCCCGTCAGCCTAGGGAATGGTGACGTCAGGGCTGGGGTGCCGGGGCAGGGTGAGATCGTCGACCCGGCCTGCGTCGGCCCGAAGGGGCATCGTCCATGAGCCGGTGCCTCTTCATCGCTGCAAGAAGGGCAGCAGACTTCACGCGCAGCGCATCGACGGCTCTGTCCTTACCCGCGCCGGCCTTCAGCGCTGCGAGGCCGGCCCGATTCTTCGCGTAGCCACACGGGCGCCCTATAGTTGGCCTTATGAGTCGCTGGACGGATTTGACCGGGAAGGCGTCCGGGGAGGACTACGCCGCACGATTCGCGACCCTGGCGCATAGTGGCAAGAATGTGCACGGTGAGGCGCGGTTCTGCGCAGCTCTTGTGCCTGTCGGAGCGCGGGTGCTGGACGCCGGGTGCGGTACCGGACGCGTCATGATCCGACTCGCGGATCTCGGGTACGACTGTGTCGGGGTGGATCTGGACGCGTCGATGCTGGCAGTGGCGCGGAAGCAGTCGCCTGGACTGCCCTGGTTCCAGCTCGATCTGGCCGAGTTCGATCCGGCCCTGCTCGGCATCGCGGAAGGCTTCGACCTTGTCGTTGCTGCGGGCAATATCTTCCCGTTGCTCGCCCCCGGCACCGAGACCGCAGTGGTTGAGCATCTCTCCGCGGCACTGCGTCCGGGCGGCCTGCTGGTCGCCGGCTTCGGCCTGGACGAAGCCCACCTGCCGGTGCTGCCCAACCTCACACTGTCGGACTACGACGACTGCTGCGCCGCGGCCGGCCTCACCCTTGTCGACCGCTTCGCCACCTGGGATGCCGACCCTTACGACGGCGGCGGCTATGCCGTCAGCGTCCACCGTCGGTGAGGACGTACTGGACGTCTTGATTGCGACGTCCACATCTATGTCTCATGTGGCTTGGCGGCCACCGGTCGCGGTCAAAGCCGAGAGTCGTACCCACCGCGTACCCGATCGACGGGGGGCCCGGTGCTCGCCGACACCGGGCCCCCGTCGATCGCCGCGAAACCGTGTGGCAGGCGATTGCGACGGTCAGTGCTCCAGGGTCATCGCGTACACCTCGAGGTCGCTGTTGCGTTGCCAGTCGAGTCCTCCGGACCCGGGTGCGACCCATGCCGGCACGGACGGTGCTGCCAGGGAGAGGGCCCGGACCTTCTTCCCGGACTCCAGTGGGACGGTCGTTTCGTAGAGTGATGCCTTGGTGGTGGTCTTCCCGCTTCCGGCCTTGAGCTGGTACGCGGTCGTCAGTGCGACGGCGTTGCCGAAGTCCGGAGTCTTGTTCGCCCAGCCGGTGAGTTCGAGCGGAACCGTCGCGGTGCTGCCGTCGGTGTAGGTGACGACGGCGGTGGCCGACGCGGCGCCGGTACTGCCGTTGTCGGAAGCGCCCACGACGTGGAGGCTGTGGTAGTTGCCGGAAGGCAGGGCGATTGCCTGCCCGGTGGACTTGACGAAGTTCTGGCTGCTCCCGGAGGTCGGGGGTGCCTGGTAGGTCACTCCGCCGAGGACGACCCGTCCCGGCTCGGGCAATAGGTCGGCGGCATAGCTCAAGCCCGTGCCATCGAAGTTGCCCTGGCCCGGGTCGGCGAGTGTGGCGACGCCGTCGTTGTTGTAGGCGGCGTTCAGATCGACGGCGCACGAGGTGTCCGTCGTGATGGCGCAGTTCCCGGCCTTCTGCACCACGACGGTGACGGACTTCTTGACCGGAGCGGCTCCGGGGAGTTCGGCGGTCACCGACACCGTGTAGGTGCCTGCTCTGGTTCCGGCCGGCGTGGTGATCCGCAACCGGTCGTTCATCTGGGCGGGGAGCCCGTTCGAGTCGGCCTTCGCCGTCGCGCTGGACGGGGACACCGACCACCCCTTCGGCGCCGTCGCGGTCACCGCGACCCGCGCGGTGTGCGGAGACGTGGCCAGCAGCGTCAGGTCGACCTGCTGCCGCGACGAGTGACCGGCCGTCGACTCCATCGTGACCTGGTCAGGCGCAACGTCAGCGCTGAGCCGACGCTGCGGATTCGGCGTCGTGCTGATCGACGGCGGGGCGTCCTTCGCCGCTGTCGCCCACGCCGTGGGCTCGGTGCTCAGGGCGTAGTCGATGCGCCCGCCGTGGGCGATGTCCGACTGGTCGACCCATGCCTTCTCCCAGGCCTTGCCGTTCACCGTCGCGGAGGCGATGTAACGGTTGGCCATGCTGGTGCCCGGTGCGGAAATCGTCAGAGTTCCGCCCTGCGTCTTCCCGTAGTGACCGATCTGCACCTGCGCGTTCGGGAACTGCGGAGTGGTGATGACGTCGAAGTTGCCGCCACTGGTCGTGGGGTAGAGCCCCAGCGACGACATCACGTACCAGGCAGACATCTCGCCCATGTCGTCATTGCCGGGGATGCCGCCGGGGCTGTTCGTGAACAGGGTCTCCTGCGCCTTGATCACGGTCGCGGTGCGGCCGGGCTGACCGGTCCACGCGTAGAGGTACGGGGCGATGAGGTTCGGCTCGTTGTTCGGGTTGTACTTCGTGGAGCCGTAGTAGTTGTACGGGTCGCTGACCCACGCCGTGCGCGCGGTCCCTTCCGGGTCGGTGACGAGGTCGTCATAGGCGAAGAAGTCGTTCAATCGCTGGTTCGTCGCGTCCTTGCCACCCAGCATGCCGACGAGCCCCGCCGGGTCCTGGGGCACCGACCACTGGTACTGGCTCGCGTTCTGCTCGTGGAACGCGTGGTTGCTCGTGACCGGGTCGTACGGGGTCAGCCAGGTGCCGTCGGCCGCGGTGCGCGGCCGGAACTGGCTGGTCTGTGTGTCGAATACGTTCTTGTACGCCTGGCCGCGCTTGGAGAACATCGTGGCGTCTGCCGTGTGGCCGAGCCCCTTCGCCATCAGCGCCAACGACGCGTCGGCCGCAGCGTACTCCAACGTGGCCGACGTGCCGTAGTAGCAGTCGTTGTCGTTCGACTTGGTCGGGCAGCAGTTGCCGCTCGTGTCCCCGTTGCAGTCGGTGCTCGACTTCACGTTGAGGCCGTAGGGGATGTAGCCGCGTTCCGCGTAATACGCGGCTCCGGCACGCCCGTTCTCCCGGACGTCGGCGGGTGGCACCTCGGTCGCGTTCGCCCGGAGGTACTTGTACGCCTCTTGGGCGTCCGCCCCGGTGAGCAGCCCCTTCGACCAGCCCTCGACCAGGAACGGCGTGACCGGGTCACCGGTCATGATGTTGCCTTCCTCGTCCTCCAGGTACCAGCGCGGAAGTGCGCCGCTCTCCCGCGCGATCGCGAGGATCGACATGTCGATGTCGTGTGCGACCTCGGGAACGAGCATCTCGAGGAGCTTGTTCTGCGTCCGGTACGTGTCCCACAGCGAGAGGTTGCTGTAGGGGGTGTAGTCCCTGGCGGTGTGGGTCTTCTTGTCGGCTCCGACGTAACGACCGTCGACGTCACCGACGATGTTCGGATCGACCATGGAGTGGTACAGGGCCGTGTAGTACGCAACCTGCCGGTCGTGCGAACCACCACCGATCGCGGCCTTGTGCAGCGTCGTGTTCCACTCGTCGTTCAACGCCTTGTGCACGGCGTCGAAGTCGAATCCGAACTTCCCCGTCTCCGCCGAGAGGTTCTTGTGGGCGCCGTCGAGCCCTGTGAAGGAGAGCCCCACCTTCGCGACCACGGGAGCATCGTTCTTCCTCGTGTCGAACGACACCCATGCTCCGTTGGCCCCCTTGGCGGCCGACGCGCGGGACCCCGGGCTCCGGTCGGTGCCCTTCCATGTGCCGTACGACGTGAACGGCCGGCTGAGCTGTGCGACGAAGTAGGTCTTCTTGGAATCCTCGACCCACCCCTCGACCGTCCGGCTGCCGACGACGCGGATCTCGGAAGCGGTCACGCCGGCACCGGCGTTGAACATCACGTTCGCCTGACTCGTCCGCGGGAACTCGTACTGCTGCCACCCGGTCCGCTCGGTCGCCGTCAAGGCGGCGGTCACGCCGTACTTGTCGAGCTTCGTCCGGTAGTAGTCAGGTCCCGTCGTCTCGTTCTCATGACTGAAGGTCGACGCGTACTGTGCCGGATCGGTCGAAGTCACCGCGCCGGTCGTGGGCATCATCGGCAGATAGTTGAACCGGCACCCGTTGATCGTCGTCTGACTGAACCCGATGACCGTGTCGGAGGACTCCTTGTCACACCCCGTGCCACCGGCCGTCTTCATCAGCGGACTCTGCTGCACCAGTCCGAACGGTGCGCCCGCGGCAGGGAAGGTCAGTCCCTCGTTCTCGGTCCCGATGAACGGATTGACCAGCTTCGTCAGATCGGTCCCCGCTCCCGGCGTCGCGTCGGACGCCGCCGCCGGCTGCGTGGCGGCGTCCGCGCTCGCCGCGGTCCCGGTGACAGATCCCGCGGCAGCGAGGGCGATACAGAGCGCAGCCGTCCCCAACCGGTTCCTCGGACGCTGCGCCGTCGACCCGTTCCGGGTCGGTGCGTATCGCGTTGATTGCATACCACTCCCGTCGTGCGCCCACTCGTGGACATCGTTGTCATGCACCGCACGTGACGCTAGATCGTCTCCTCCACCCCCTGCAAGGGGTTACCACTGCGTCACTTGGCTGAGGTAGCGACGCAGCCGTCGGTGGCATGCGAAGTGGGTGGGTGGTGGCTCGAGCTTGAGCCGGGGGGTGATGGCACGTCTGAGCGGCCGGATCGACGGGCCGCTGCGCCTGGTTCGATGCTGTTCCAGGAGGGGATGCTGCCGAGATCTTCGCTGGGAGCCGGAGGCTCCGGAGTGCCGCTGACCGGGCATAGGTGGACGGCGTTTTCGAAGGCGATCGGTGATCGTTGTCCGAGGCGGGAGTGTCGGCGGCGGCATTCCTCAGTGCGTACGAGGGTGCGTCCAGAAGCATCGGCGCACAGGGGCCGGAGCCCCGGCGAGGGCGCCGTCGCAACCGTGATGCGGAGGGTTCATGGGCGGGTAACGGCGGTGTTCTGTTCCAGACGGGCGCCGAGGGTGGCGGCGAAGTCCTCGGCGCGGGACAGCTGCGTCCGGAGCTTGTCGACCTGCTCGGTAGCGACCTGCTCGTACTCGCGCACCCGGACCAGCAGCGTCTCGCGCTCGTCGGCGTCGAGGTCGCCGTTCGCGTCAAGGCAGTCGGTCGCGTCCAGCAGGTCACGCATCTGGTCGAGAGTGAAGCCGAGCGGCTTCATGCGTCGGATGACCATGAGCCGCTGTACGTCGGTCTCGGTGTAGAGGCGGAAGCCGCCCTGGGAGCGGGCCGAGGGGATGACGAGGCCGGTCTCCTCGTAGTGCCGGATGGTGCGCAGGGACAGCTCCGTCCGTGCGGCGACTTCGCCGATCTGCATGTGCTTGTCGTCCACGCCCGTGGTCCTGGCCCTTCTCCCTGTGTGGCGGGCCGCGTCTCGTGCGGCCCCACCGTCTTCTACTCTAACGTTAAGGTAGAGTTGGTACCGTGCGGGCGGCTCGTTCTGTCCCGCTGCTGCCGTTCCGGGGCCGATGGTGCCCCCGGCGAAGATCCGATTCTTGCAGGGGAGTGCGTGCGCGAGCCCATGACGCCCATCGTCGCCGCCTGCCCGCCGTGATGCTTCGCCCCTGGACATGAGCTGTCCGGCCGCGCCATCGCGTCGGCCCGGCTCTCTCCTCTCCGACTTCCGGCCCGCTCCACGGGCCGTCCGCGGGGGTGCCGGCCCGGCTCTTCCGTGTTCTCCCGCACGTCCCTGACCTGCCAAAGAGGGGTGTGCCCGAGCACGACAGGTTCCCACTCTCTTGTCATCTTCCGTTGTGTCTGCCGCCACGCGCCTGCGCGGCCTGCGCCCCGACTGGCTGAACAACCCGAAGGTCTGGCGCACCGAGGTGCTGGCCGGCCTCGTTGTCGCCCTCGCGCTGGTCCCCGAGGCGATCTCGTTCTCGATCATCGCCGGCGTCGATCCGGCCATCGGCCTGTTCGCCTCGTTCACCATGGCCGTCACGATCTCCATCGTCGGCGGACGCCGCGCGATGATCTCGGCGGCCACCGGCGCCGTCGCACTCGTCATCGCCCCCATGAACCGTGAACACGGCCTGGGCTACCTGATCGCCACCGTCATCCTGGCCGGCCTCTTCCAGGTCATCCTGGGCGCCGTCGGCGTGGCCAAGCTCATGCGGTTCGTCCCCCGCTCGGTGATGACGGGCTTCGTCAACGCCCTTGCCATCATGATCTTCATGGCACAGGTCCCCGAGATGCACGACGTGCCCTGGGCGGTCTATCCCCTGATCATCGGTGGCCTGGCGCTCTTGGTGTTCTTCCCGAAGATCACCAAGGTGATCCCCGCCCCGCTGGTTTCCATCGTCATCCTCACCGTCATCACGGTCGCGGCCGCGATCGCCGTGCCGACCGTCGGCGACAAGGGTGAGCTGCCCTCGTCCCTGCCGGTGCCGGGTCTGCCGGACGTGCCGTTCACGATGGACACCCTGACCACGATCGCCCCGTACGCATTGGCGATGGCGCTGGTCGGGCTGATGGAGTCGCTGATGACCGCCAAGCTGGTCGACGACATCACCGACACCCACTCCTCCAAGACCCGCGAGTCCATCGGCCAGGGCATCGCCAACATCGTCACCGGATTCTTCGGCGGGATGGGCGGCTGCGCCATGATCGGCCAGACGATGATCAACGTGAAGGTCTCCGGAGCCCGCACCCGGCTCTCCACCTTCCTGGCCGGCGCGTTCCTGATGGTGCTGTGCGTCGTGTTCGGCCCGGTCGTCTCCGACATCCCCATGGCCGCCCTCGTCGCCGTCATGGTCATGGTCGCCTTCGGCACCTTCGACTGGCACTCCATCGCACCCAAGACCCTCAAGCGGATGCCCACCGGCGAGATCACCGTCATGGTCGTCACCGTGGTCGTCGTCGTCGCCACCTCCAACCTCGCCATCGGTGTCGTTGTCGGCACCATCACCGCCATGGTCATCTTCGCCAAGCGCGTCGCCCACCTCGCCAACGTCACCGGCGTCGCTGACCCCGACGGCGGCACGGTGGTGTACTCCGTGACCGGCGCACTGTTCTTCGCGTCCTCCAACGACCTCATCGGCCAGTTCGACTACGCGGGCGACCCGAAGAAGGTGGTCATCGACCTGTCTGCCGCACACGTCTGGGACGCGTCCTCGGTCGCCGCCCTCGACGCCATCGAGGCCAAGTACGCCCAGCGCGGCAAGACCGTCGAGATCACCGGTCTGAACGACCCCAGCGCCGACCTCCACGGCAAGCTCACCGGCGAGCTCAGCAGCCACTGACACCAGATGTGCCAGGCACGAGGCCCGGCCGAGGCCACGTTCTGTCAATCCCGATCCGGCTCGGCTCCCGTCTTCAGCGACACCGCCGTCGTGCCGAGCCGGGGTATCGGTACCGGCAGGGAGCCATCAGCCCCGGCGCACAATGCGGCGCCCACGCTACCGAGGTAGTCGGCGGACATGGCTGCGGTGGAGGGGAAGCCCGGGGTGAGTCGGCAGGTGACATGTTCTTCGGCGAAGGACTGCAACCGCACGAGCAGACGTCCCGGTTCCGGCACGGTCAGACCGACGATCCGCACGCGCGGGTCGTCGAGGGCCAGTAGTGCGTAGGAGGTGTCGGGAACCGGTTCGGCCGCCCGGGTTGCTCGTACCGCCACCAGGGGCCGACTGCCGACAGCGGCGGTGCGCATGCCCAGCACCGCACCGCCGAGGGCAGGTGCGTCCTCCCATCCGACGCTGTAGCGGAAGACGTGGTCGAATGCCTGCTCCGAGGGGAAGTTGGTGTCCCAGATGTTGTTGTGGACCCAGGAGAACACCGTCCCCGGCTCTTCCTGCGCCAGTGACTGCGGATACGGCACATAAGGGATGGCGACGCCGCCCACCTGGATCAGCGGTGCGTCCTGGGTGGCCAGCGCCGCGCTTGCAGCGTCTTCCTGGAGGCTGACCCAGCGGCGTACCGCCCGCATGTGCCGGGCCGAACCGGGCACGGTGGGCAGCCCCGTCCCGGTGACTCCGCCGGTTGCCTCCATCCGGACGACCGGGGCGCGCATCGCGAAGGGGAAGGCGAAGAACGCGCTCTCCTTGGTCAGGGTCGCGGCCTTGTCGATCCGGTTCTCCAGGTCGATCCGCGCACTGGCGCGCGGCAGATGGACCTTGACCCGCAGCCGTCGGGTGCCGGCCGGGGCACATTCGTAGATCAGCGTCTCGCCGGTGGTGTCCGAGGTCCGTTCCACCAGAGCCGCCGGAGGAGCTGTCCTCCGCGTGGCAAGCAGGTGCATCGACTCATCGGCCGTGGTCTTGCTCGACTGGTGGTTGAACCCGCCCGCCGTGGCGTACTCGTCGTAGAGGTACCCGTTGAAGCCGACGGTGGCGTCCTGGCGGACCAGTTCGCTCCCTGTCCGCTTGTCCAGGATCGAGTCGATGCACGCGGACGCCAGGTCGACGTGGACGCGCAGGAACTCGTTCTCCAGGACCGTGGAGGCATCGGCCGGGGAGCCGCCCTCCGCCGGCAGCCCGGCCGAGGCGGCGGGGGCGGGCTCGATGTCCACCCGTACCGCTCCGTGAGCCGGTATGCCGGCCGGCCGGAACAGCAGGAAGCGGCCGGCCGCCCGGTGGAGTTCGTTGCTCTGCTCCTCCTCCGTCACCTCCAGCGGTGTGCCGTCGCGGGAGTCGATGACCCGTACCGCGTCGGCGAGGGGCACAGTGCTCTCGGGGAGGAAGAGCCGGACCGTCTCGGAGCGCTCCCAGCTGCACGTGTTGACGACGTAGTACCCGGCGAGCGTGCCTTCGCGGGGGGCCAGCCGTTCTCCCAGCGCCGCACTCGCGGCATCCAGCAGGGTGTGCGCCCCGTCGTGGGCGCGCAGGGCCTGGGCGTACTTCCAGTGCCACTGCCTCTCGCCCGAGGCATGACCGTGGTCGCCGTGCGTCCAGGGGTCGCCGGCACCCCAGGTGTGCTCGTTGAACAGGGAGGCGGCGCGGTACACCTCGGGTGCTGCCCCGGTGATTCCGGCTCCGCCCGGTGCCCCCATGATCTCCGCGTGACCCGCGAGGGTCTGCGCTTCGGCCAGTGCCGCCTGCCCGTCACGGGTAGCGGCCAGCGGCACGGCCCCCGCGCCTACGCCGTCGACCCACCAGTCCGTCCAGTCGCCTTCGTACGTCTGGATCTGCTCGCCGAGCCGCTCCTCGGCGTCGATGAAGAAGTCCTCGTTGCGCGAGGTACGCAGGGCGGGGTAGGCCCACTCCTCGTTCCACCGGCGTACCGTGTCCGCGATGATGCGGCGCGGCGGTCCGTTGTCCGCGAACTTGCCCAGGACCCGGAGGTGCAGGATGTCCCACGGGTACGGGTCGCCCTTGAACTCCTCGTCCAGGATGGGGAACCCCGGGATGCCCCGGCCCTCATGCGGGTACTGGTGGTTCGTCATGGCCGTGAGGTAGTTCGGCAGCAGGTCGTCGACGCGGTCGAAGGATTCGTCGAAGCCGATGATCGAGCCCTCCATGTAGGCGAGGCCGTGGGGCGTGTCCGTGCGCCACACCAGCACCTCGCGCCCGCTCGGCGCCCGCCAGCGGAACAGGCGTGGCAGGTCCTGGCCGCCGACGTGGTGCGGCACTGCGCGCCCCGCCCAGTTGTGGGCGACCGACAGATAGCGGATTCCGCTGTCGGCGAGGACGTCGGGCAGCCCGACGACCTGGCCCGGCACGTCCGTCTGCATCGCCGTGGTGATGTCGATGCCCTCCCGCTCCCGCAACTCCCGTATTGGGCGTAGCAGTTCGTGTAGCTCGTCGGTGGAGCAGGTCTCGGTGTGGAGGTTGAAGGGCATCGCGGTGAGCTCGATGCGCCCTTCGCGCACCCGGTCCAGGAACTCCGCGACCAGCCGCGGCGGCCGGTTCTGCGACCAGTTCTCATAGCTGAAGTGGCCTTCGACCGCCCAGCGGAACTTCGACTCGTCGGGCAGGTCGTCGGTGGTGCGGCACAGTTCGAGGAGGGAGTCGAGGTACTTGCGCCCCTCGGCGAGCACAGTGCTCTGCGGGTCGGTGTAACCGATGTCCAGATGGGCGTGCTGGACCAGGTGCAGCGTCCAATGGCGCTGCGGGGTCAGCAGTACCTCGACGCTGTCCGTGTCGGTGAGCTCAGGCAGCTCGACCAGGACCGGCGTGCGCGCGTCAACCTCCGGAACCAGCAGCCGCGTGTCCGCCCCCGGCCCCGGAAGGACGTCGCAGCGCAGGGCGCTGCCGGTGAGAGTGGTGACCCGGGCACGGGTGAGTGGCCGGTCCGCAGTCACGCGGACGGACTGGAGCAGGCCCCCGGTGCCGTCGTGGCGCAGTAGCGGTTCACAGGAGAGCCTGACCCGGTGTCCGCCGAGGTCACCCTCGGCGGACACCGCGCGCTCGCGCAGGATGTCTCGGGCCATGTTCGAGTCCCACCAGGAGGGACGGGCAAGGTCGGGGCGGGGCATGGGAGAGGTCTCCACTCGTGTGTGGTGCCGGGAGGTGCTGCTCAGGCGTGCGGGAGGATCAGGAACGGTCGGTGGCGAGACCGGCGAAGATCTGTACCATCGCGGACTGTTCGAGTGTCTCGGCCTGCGCGGCCGGGGCGTGGTCGCCACCGCCGGAGGGCTGGAATCGGAACAGTCCGTCGGACGGTGTCCGGTTCTCCTTCCAGGTCTCCTCGGCGTAGGTGGCAGCGGCCGTTCGGTAGGCACGGTCGGGCCGCACCTCGTTCAGGATGCGCAGGTTGTCGAAGTAGAAGGCGTTGAAGATCGCCGGCTGGTCGTGCAGCCGGTCCCCCTCCTTCCAGTACGCGAGGGAGCCCTTCGCGTCCTCGACGGCGCGGTCGAGGTAGCTCGGATCCCCGGTCGCGCGGTAGAGCGTGGCGGCGGTGCCGATCATCGCGCCGGAGTTGTACGACCAGAGGGTCTCGTTCACGCTGCCGTCGTCGTCGCGGCTGTTGTCGTACAGGCCGGGGGACCGGCGCAGGCACGACCAGTTCCACTCGTACCACTTCTTCGCACTCGCGAGGAACTCGTCGTCGTGGTCGATGGCGTAGAGCTCGGAGGCCAGCTGGGCGGCCAGCCCCGTGACGTTCGCCGCGCGCATGGTGTTGTCCGGCGAGTCGACCCAGCGCATGCCTCCGGGGCACGGCTTGGCGGGGTCCTCGTCCCAGCCCCGGCTGACGACCGAATAGGTTTCCAGCGCCCGGTCGAGGTAGGCCTCCTCGCCGGTCGACCGGTACTGGTCCAGGAAGGAGAGCCCGACCACGGCGTTGTCGTCGTAGAAGACGTCGCCGCCCTGGCCAAGAGGGGCCGGCAGATAGGAGTCGTACCCGGGCCTGCCGTCGCGGGGGTCGAAGTACAGCCGCAGTGCCGTGAAGCGCTCGGCGGCATCGCGCTCGTAGCGGGCACCGACGCGCGGCAGTTCGGACATGTCGACGGTGGCGGCGGCCGCCTCACGCAGCGGCCAGAGGTAGGAGTGGGGGTTCTCCCCCTCCTTGCGCGGCGTCTTCTCCAGGTACAGCCCGTGTTCCTGCGAGCCCTGGTAGAGGTGCTGCTGCAAGGAGTCGTAGGTGACCTCGGCGCGGTGGGCCCAGGTCGAGGGCGCGGTCTCCTCACGGTCGGCGGCGGCGGCAGGACTCGCCCACAGCGCCCCGGAGAGGACGGCGAGGGACAGCGCGGCGCGTACAGGTGTCTTCACCATGGTCTGCCTTTCAAGAAGGTGGATCGGCGACGGGCAGCCGGTTGAGGCTCAGCCGTGCAGCTTGAGGCTGCTGACGAAGAAGCGCTGTGCGGAGAAGAACAGGACGACCGTCGGCAGCGAGACCAGGAGTGCCCCGCCGAGGACCACCGGCGGTCCCACATTGGAGTAGTTGCCCTGGAGTTCGGCCAGCGCGGCCATGACCGGGCGGATGTTCTTGCTGGTGGACAGCGTGATCCCGAAGAGCAGGTCGTTCCAGACGGCGACGAACTGGAAGACGAAGGCGGCCACCATGGCGGACCTCGACAGTGGCACGTGGATCTGCCAGAAGATCCGCCACCAGGACGCACCGTCCATCCGGGCGGCCTCGATGATCTCCGGTGCCAGCGTCAGCGCGAAGTTGCGCATGATGAAGTAGGCGAACGGGATGGCGATCGCCACGTACACGAGGAACAGCCCGAACTGGGCGTCGTAGAGCCCTGTGTCGGCGTAGGCGAGGAACAGCGGGCGCAGGAAGACCTGGAGCGGCAGCAGGGTTCCCGAGTAGATCAGCCAGAACCACAGCGTCTTGTGCCTGACCGGCATGATGACGGTCGCGAACGCGGCGGTGGTGGCCACCACGATCGCGGCGGCGGCGCTGGTGACGGCGTAGAGCAGGCTGTTGCCCATGGAGGGGCCGAGATCCGCCTTCGTCCAGGCCTGCGACATGTTGTCGAAGAGACCGAAGCCCTGCGGCCACCAGTGCGGCGTACCGCCGTAGTCGGCAGCCGGCACCAGGGCATTGACCAGCAGCAGCCAGGTGGGCAGCGCCCAGGCGACGGAGATGACCACCAGGGTCGTGTTGCGCAGGATCCGGCCCGGCGTGGGCCGCGTTCGCGGGGCACGGGCGGGTGTGCCGGGGAGGGTGGGCATGATCAGTTGCCTTTCGGGGTCAGCTGACGCCGCAGATACAGCCACGAGGTGAACAGCACGATCGTGGTGAGGACGACCGCCACCGCCGCGCCCGCGCCGGGGTGCAGAGCGAGGAAGGTCTCCTGGTACATCGAGACCGCGAGCGTCTCGGACTGCCGGCCGGGCCCGCCCTGGGTGAGCACCCAGATCAGGTCGAAGGACTTGAGCCCGTTGACCAGGCTGGTGCCGACGACGATCACCGAGACGGTCCGCAGCTGGGGCAGCACGACGAACCAGAACTTCCGCCAGCCCGTCGCACCGTCCAGGGACGCTGCCTCGAGGGTCTCGGGCGGGATGGTCCGGAGGCCGACCATGAAGAGGATCACCGCGACGCCCGCCGACTGCCATGTGTTGGCGACGATCATCACCAGCGTGTTGCCCGGCCACTCCAGCAGCCAGCCCTGAGCGAGTGAGCCCATGCCGAACGCCTTGAGCACCTGGTTCGCGGCGCCGTCGGTGTTGAGGACGAAGTTCCACACCACCGCGACGGCCGAGCCGGACAAGGCGTAGGGAAGGACGACGATCAGCCGTGCCGCACGGGACCATCCGGCGCCGTGCGTGACCACGGCGATGGCCAGGCCCAGCACGAGCGGCAGTGCGACCGTGCCGACCACCCACATCAGGGTGTTCTGGATCGAGCGGGTCAGCACCGGGTCGTTGAGGAACAGGGCGTAGTTGCCGAGACCGGCGAATCCCGAGACGCGCCTGTCGTCGAAGAAGCTCCGGTAGACGGTCGTGGCGAACGGGAGCAGCAGCAGGATGCTCACCAGGAACACGGCAGGAGCCAGGAACCCGGCCCCGGCCAGTCTGTCCCGTATTCGCCGGGCAGGCCGGGGCGTGGGCGCGGTGGGGCCCGGCCCTGGAGAGATGTGCGGCCCGGGGGGCGGGGGCCGGCGCTGGTCGAGGGAGGAACTCATGCCTCGTCCCTCTCCCACGCGGCCCACTCCTCGGCTGCCCGACCCGCCATGCTGCGCAGCGTGCTCTCAGGGGAGGAGGCCCCGGTCATAAAGCTCCCCAAGTCGTCGGTGTTTCCCTGGATGAGGTTGGGCGGGCCCGACTCGCCATAGCGCGGCAGCAGCGTCCAGTGCTCCCGCAGCGCACGGTCCTTGAGACCGGCCATCACCGGGTTGCCCGGCCGGGACCGTGGGTTGGCCGAGGCGTCCTGGAGGAAGTCGGTCCACACCTTCTGGACCTTCGGGTCGAGCCAGTTCGCCGCGTTGGCCATCGCGGCGTCGTGCGAGACGGCCTTGCGCGGGACGGCGAGCACCCCGGACTCGGTGATGACGGAGCGGCGGGTGGAGGACTCGACGGGAGGCATGACGAAGGCGTCGAAGTCGACACCCGGCTTCATGCCGGTGGCGGCGAGCCCCTGCGACTGCCAGGAACCGTGCAGGAACATACCGACCCGCCCGGCCTTCAGCGCCGCAGGGCCGTTGTTCTGGTCGAAGTCCGCCGGCGTCATCCAGCCCTTGCGCATGAAGTCCTGCCAGATCTGCAGGGCTTTCATCGCCTGGGGGTCGGTATAACGCGCCTTTCCGCTGATCAGCTCCGTGTAGAACGCGGGATCCACCTTGCTGACGAGCTCCTGGAACCACTCGTAGGCGGGCCAGTTGCCGTTCTGTGTGGCGACGAACGGGATCACGCCCGCCTTCTTCAGCACCTCGGCGTTGTGCAGCAGCTCCTCCCAGGTGCCGGGCGCCCGGAGGCCGTGCTTGCGGAAGAGGGCCGTGTTGTAGAACAGCACGTAGTACGACTCGTAGAGCGGGATCCCGTACACGGAGCCTCGGTAGGACATCGACTCGCGGGTCTGGGACGTGACCCAGCCCCTGCGTTCGTAGTCGGCCCACATGGAGGAAAGATCGCTGAGCTCCCCGGTGCGGGCCAGCGATTTGAGGAAATAGCCCGAGGCCCACTTGATCATGTCGGTGGCTTTGGTGGTCTGCAGTGAAATCTGCGTGACCTGCCTGTACGACGTGGGGTTCGGGTTGGACAGTGGCCGCAGCGCGTAGCCGGTGAGCTTCTTCAGCTCTCGCCCGGCCGTCACATAGCCCTGGTCCCAGGTGGCGTTGTCGTTGGCGAGCGAGGTGGTGCCGGGCTTCACCGCGGTGCTGTCGCCGCGGGCGCAGCCTGCCAGCATGGCCGCACCGCCCGCTCCGATGCCCGCCAGAACGCTCCGGCGGCCGAGCGGGTGGGACGACCACTGTGTCGCCCCGCCGATTGATCTCATGGGTTCCCTTCCCTTGGGACCCCGGCAGGGATCCCCGGCTCTGGGGTGTGGTGGGTGAGGGGGTACGGCCCTCAGAGAGATCTCGCCGCACCGCACGGCATCGGCGGTTCGGATTGCCAGGATGTTAACGACACCATGGGGCCGAAACAAGGCTTCCTGACGAAAATTCGCCTGCAACCCATATCTAGCAGTGGTTATGCCTGGCAGTCGCTCACTTGCCTTGTCCACTCTGAATGTTATCGATACCATCCCCTCGGTCGCCCGCTCACTCTTCAGGAGTACCTGTGCACTCAGAGCCCCGCCCTTACGAACGCAACCCCCGCTATCCGGCCACCGGTGCCGTGGTCACCGGGTGGAACGACGCTGTCGCGACCCTGCCCACGCGACCGGCCGTACTCGCCCTGGACGGGCCTGCGGCTCTGGACTGGCACGAAGCCGCCCAGGGGATCGCCACCGCCCTGCGGGAACGGTCCATCGAGGTTGCCGTTCTCGATGTGCGAGAGCGCTGGTCATCGGCAGCCGTCGAGCGGTTGTGCGTCCCTGACGCCGAGTCCGACGCGTTCTTCCTGCCGCTCGCCGAGTTCGAGGTGGCCGACCTCTTCGACGGCCGGCCGGCCGTCGAACGCCCCACGAGCGGCATCCTGCTGGTCTTCGGCCCCGGGGCCGCCCTCTGCTCGCCCGATCTGCTCTGGTGGGCGGACCTGCCCAAGCGGTACGCCGAGAGTGCTGTCGCCTCCGGAACGCTGCCGGTGGGCGTCAACCTCGGGCGTCCGCACGCAGCGGGCGACCTGCGCAGCCTCTTCTACACCGACTGGCCCGTCACCGACCGTCACCGTGATGCGCTCGCGTCCAGGATCGACCGGTGGATCGACGTACAGGACCCGGGGGCCCCTGCCTCCCTGGACGGCGAGGCGGTCCGCGCCACCCTCGCCGGCCTCGCCCGGCAGCCCGTACGCACCCGCCCCTACTTCAACTCGACCCCCTGGGGCGGCCAGTGGGCTGCAGAGAAGCTCGGCTTCGAGCCCGGCAACGGCAACACCGCCCTCGGCTACGAGCTGATCGCCCCCGAAGCGGGCGTCCTCGTCGGCCAGGACACCGGGGCACTGGTGGAACTGCCCTTCCAGCTCCTGTGCGTCCTGCACCCGGAGCAGTTCCTCGGCACGGACGTGCATCAGCGCTACGGCACCTCGTTCCCCATCCGCTTCGACTACCTCGACACCGTCGGGGGCGGCAACCTCTCTCTGCACTGCCACCCGCAGGAGCAGTACATGCGGGAGACCTTCGGCTGGCCCTACACCCAGCACGAGACCTACTACGTCACGGCGAGCGATCCCGGGTCCCGGGTCTTCCTCGGGCTGCGGCAGAATTCGGACGTGGACATCCTGCGCAAGGAAGTGGAGGCGTCGGCGACCAACGGCACACCGCTGCGCGTCGAGGACCACGTCCAGACGTTCCCCGCCGATCCCGGCCAGCTGTTCATGATCCCGGCCGGCACCCCGCACTCCTCCGGGGCGGGCAACCTCGTGCTGGAGATCAGCGCCACGCCCTACCTCTACTCGCTGCGCTTCTACGACTGGCTGCGCCGCTCCACCTCCGGAGTGCCCAGGCCGCTGTCCCACCGTCATGCCTTCGCCAACCTCGACACCGGGCGGCGCGGCAGCGAGGTCGTCGAGGACCTCGTCCAGCAGCCACGCCTCCTCCGCGAGGGCGCGGGCTGGCGCGAGGAGGTCATCGGTGCCCTGCCCGAGATGTTCTACGTGGTCCACCGCTTCGTACTCGACGGAACGGGGCCGGCCGACGACGACACCGAGGGCCGATTCCACATCCTCAACGTCGCCGCCGGTGACGGCGTGGTGGTGGAGACCGCAGACGGCCGGCGTCACGACCTGGCCTTCGCCGAAACTCTCACCGTGCCGGCCGCAGTGGGAAGTTATCGACTCCACCCCGTCGGCGGACGGCCCGTACAGGTCGTCAAGTCCTTGGTGACACCGTCATGACCCGGGTGCCCGTACTGGAGATCGGCGGTACCCATGTCACCGCCGCCCTGGTGGACATGACGACCGGCCTGCCGGTCGCCGGTTCGGTCATCCGCAGGCCTGTGGCCGCCGATGCCGGTGCCGCGGAGATCCTCGACTGCTTCGCCGAGGCCGCCCGGCACATCGCGGCACCCCACCGGACGCGTTGGGGCGTCGCGGTACCGGGGCCGTTCGACTACACGGCCGGCATCGGCAGATTCCGGGGCATCGGCAAGTTCGAGTCGCTGCACGACATCGACGTCGGGGCGGAACTGCGCGATCGGCTGCCGCACGCGCGCGCCATCAGCTTCCTCAACGACGCGGACGCCTTCGCCATCGGGGAGCACCACAGCGGGGCCGCAGCACTGCGGAACCGGTCCGTGTGCGTCACGCTCGGTACCGGTGTCGGATCCTCGTTCCTGCACGACGGACGCCCCGTGACCGAAGGCCCCACCGTGCCGCCGGGAGGCCGCGCCCACCGCATCACCGTCGACGGACAGCCGCTGGAGGAGGTGGTCTCGCGGCGGGCGATCCGCGCGAGGTACGCAGAGGCGGCAGGTCTTGACGGGCGGGCCGAGGGCCCGGACGTGAGCGCGATCGCCGCATCGGCCCGCAGGGCGGACCCGCACGCCGTGGCTGCGATCAGCGGGTGTTTCACCACGCTGGGGCGTGCCCTGGCACCCTGGTGCGCGGTGTTCCGGCCGGACGTGATGGTCGTCGGCGGCTCCATGGCCGCGTCCTGGGACCTCATAGGCCCCGAGCTGCGCGCCGGACTCACCACCGGGGCCGGGGCCGCCGGGCCGGGAGCGGAAGCCGTCGTCGCCGCGATGGACCTGCGTACCGCCCTACGGCCCGCCGACGCACCCCTGATCGGCGCCGCCCACTGGTCGCTGGCATGCCGGACGGAGGGTGACCCACCGGAGCCCGGCCTTCCGGCGGCCGGACCCGTAGCCTCTGACGCCCACCGGGCTGCCCGGCCGTGAGGACGGCGCCGCCCCGCGACAGGGAGCCGCCGGATCCGCCCGCCGGGTCGGACGGCGCCACCGGCCGGGCACTCTCTACAATGACGGCTCCTGCGGCTTCGGCAGCCCACCGACGGCACAGTTCCCCTGACGGCACGAAGGAAGGACCGGCCGTGGCGCAGCATCGACCGAGTGGCGTCGCCACGCCGACGATGCGTGACGTCGCCGCCCGTGCCGAGGTCAGCGCGATGACCGTCTCCCGCGTGCTCAAGGACGACCCCCGGGTCACCGAAGCCACCCGGGAGCGGGTGATGAGCGCCGTCGACGCACTCGGCTACCGGCGGAACGAAACCGCTCGCCGACTACGGGTCGGTGGCAGCGGGATGATCGGTCTGGTCGTCACCAACCTGGCCAACCCCTTCTACTCGCGGCTGGCTCTCGGCGTCCAGGAGGTGGCGTACGAACACGGCCTGCGGGTCCTGCTCGGCAACACCGGCGAACAGGTCGACCGGGAGCGAGGGCTGGTGGAGGACCTGGCGTCCCGCCAGGTCGACGGGATGATCGTGGTACCGGCGGGCGGCAGTCACCGTCACCTGGCACCAGCCGCGCTGCGCGGCATGCCGATCGTCCTCGCCTCCCGGCCGCCGGCGGGGATGGACGCCGACTGCGTACTGGTCGACGACTTCGGCGGAGCGGAAGCGGCCACCGGGCGGCTGATCGAGGACGGACACCGGCGGATCGGGTTCCTGGGGAACCCGCCCGCGCTCTACACCGGCGCCGAACGCTTCCGCGGCTACTGGGCCGCCCATGAGGCGGCCGGCCTGGAGCCGGACGAACGCCACATCCGCCGCGGACTGGCCGACGTCGCCACGGCCGAGCGCGCCGCCGTCGCCTTGCTGCGGGAGCCCGGCGCCCCCACCGCCCTCTTCTGCACCAACAACCGGCTGACCCAGGGCGCCATCCGGGCCGTCCGCACCCTCGAAGTCCCGGTGGCCCTGGCCGGTTTCGACGACTTCGACCTGGCGGACGTCCTCGGGCTCCCGTTGACGATCGCGTCCTACGACGCCGACGAGATCGGGCGCAGGGCCGGCCAGATGCTCATCGACCGCATCAACGCCGGCCCCGACAACCCGCTGCCCGCACGACGCTCCGTGGTCCCCACCGAAGTCATCCGGTACGGGATCAACCGACCGTAAGCCTCGCACCGTCCGCCCGTTTCCGGGACACCACTGCCATTCGACGTGCCGACGGACGGACCTGCCGCCACTCGCGCGGAACTTTCGATGGAGTCTCCATGCACGACGACCGCACGCTGACCGAACGCCGGCTCGCCCGGGTACTCGACCAGCGTCTCAGGCCCGCAGTCCACGTCAACTCCCTCCCTCTGGAGGTGAGCGTTCACCACGTCTCCGGCGAACCGGTCCCGGTGAGCGAGGGAATCTCCGGACCCCACAAGCCGATCAGCATCGGTGAACACTGGGGCCCGGCCTGGTCCACCAGTTGGTTCAGGATCCGTGGCACCGTCCCTGCCGACTGGGTGGGTGAACGGGTCGAAGCGGTGCTCGACCTCGGCTTCGGTTCCACGCAGCCCGGCTTCTCCGCCGAGGGGCTCGTGTACCGCGCCGACGGCACCCCCGTAAAAGCCCTCAACCCGCGCAACACCTGGCTCCTCGTATCCGAACGGGCGGAGCGGGGCAAAGACTTCGAGTTCCACATCGAGGCTTCCGCCAACCCGCTGATCTTCGACTTCGACGCCGCGGGCGACCCCTTCGTCCCCACCCGTGCCGGCGAAGTCGCCCCCTGGCTGCGCGCCGAGGGGCCCAGCGGTCATGTCGGTGAACCGCTGTACCGGCTGACCCGCATGGATCTCGCCGTCTTCGACGAGACGGTCTGGGAGCTCGTCCAGGACCTCGACGTCCTCTCCGGGCTCATGCATCAGCTGCCCGAGGACTCCACCCGCCGCAGCCAGATCCGGTACGCGGTGAGCACAGCCCTCGACGCGATCGATCTCCAGGACATCGGCGGCACCGCCGGACAGGCCAGGACACTGCTGGCTCCCGCGCTCTCCGCGCCGGCACACGCGAGCGCCCACCGAATCTCGGCCGTCGGCCACGCGCACATCGACACAGCCTGGCTGTGGCCGGTGCGCGAAACCGTCCGCAAGGCGGCCCGCACCGTCTCGAACGTGACCGCGCTGATGGACGACCACCCCGACTTCCGATTCGTCATGTCACAGGCCCAACAGCTGGCCTGGCTCAAGGAACAGCGCCCCGAGGTGTACGCCCGGGTGCTGGAGAAGGCGGCGACCGGGCAGTTCCTGCCGACCGGCAGTCTCTGGGTCGAGCCCGACACCAACCTCTCGGGCGGCGAGTCCCTGGTCCGTCAGTTCGTCCACGGCAAGCGGTTCTACCTGGAGGAGTTCGGCGTGGAGACGCGGGACATGTGGCTGCCGGACACCTTCGGCTACAACGCCGCGCTGCCACAGCTCATGAAGCTCGCCGGTATCGACTGGTTCCTCACGCAGAAGATCTCCTGGAACACCACGAACGCGTTCCCGCACCACACCTTCTGGTGGGAGGGCATCGACGGCTCTCGGGTGTTCAGCCACTTCCCGCCCGTCGACTCGTACAACGGCGACCTCTCCGGAGCCGACATCGGCCACACCGAACGCAACTTCCGCGACAAGGGGGCTGCCAACCGCTCCCTGGTGCCGTTCGGCTACGGCGACGGCGGGGGCGGCCCCACCCGCGAAATGCTGGCGCGTGCCGACCGGCTCACCGATCTGGAGGGCTCGGCAAGGGTGGAGATGGAGGGGCCCGCCGACTTCTTCGCCAAGGCCCACGAAGAGTACCCCGATGCGCCGGTCTGGGTCGGCGAGCTCTACCTGGAACTCCACCGGGGCACCCTCACCAGCCAGCTCGCCACCAAACAGGGCAACCGGCGCAGCGAACACCTGCTGCGGGAGGCGGAACTGTGGTCGGCCACGGCCGCGTTGCGGACGGGGGAGCCCTATCCGTACGCCGCGCTCGACCGCATATGGAAGACCGTTCTGCTGCACCAGTTCCACGACATCCTGCCCGGCTCCTCCATCGCCTGGGTGCACCGGGAAACAGAGAGCGCCCACCAGGAGGTCGCCCGCGAACTGAACACCATCGTCGACACCGCCCAGCGCGCCCTGGCCGGGCCGGCAGACGCCGATGGCGGCAGCGTCGTCTTCAACGCTGCCCCACACAGCCGCGACGGGGTGCCGGCACTCGCCGGCGCCCCCCGCAGCACACCACCGCGGACGGCACCCGTACGACCAGGCCCCGACGACAGCCTCGTCCTGGACAACGGATCGGTGCGGATCACGGTCGACGCCCGCGGCCTGATCACGTCCGCGTACGACCTGACAGCCGGGCGCGAGGCGCTCGCCCCCGGTTCGGTGGGCAACCTGCTCCAGCTCCATCAGGACTTCCCCAACCAGTGGGACGCCTGGGACGTCGACGCGTTCTACCGCAATACCGTGCAGGACCTCACCCTGGCCGACGAGGTCACGGCCCACGACGACGCCATCGAAGTCGTACGGAGCGTCAACAGGTCGCGCATCCGGCAACTGCTGACCCTGCGGGAAGGCGCCCGCCGACTCGACATCGACACCACCATCGACTGGCGGGAGCGCGAGAAGATCCTCAAGGCCGCGTTCCCCTTCGACATCCGGGCTGGTAACTCCACCAGCGAGATCCCCTTCGGCCATGTCCGGCGGCCCACCCACTCCAACACCAGCTGGGACGCGGCCCGCTTCGAGATCTGCGCTCACCGCTTCCTGCACCTGGAGGAGCCAGGCTGGGGAGTGGCGCTGGTCAACGACTCCACCTACGGCCACGACGTCACCCACGATGTCCGTCCCGACGGCGGCACGACGACCACCGCCAGGCTCTCGCTCCTGCGCGCACCGCTCTTCCCGGACCCCGACACCGACCAGGGCGAACACCGTTTGCGCTACGGCCTGGTGATCGGCGCGGACATCGGTGACGCCGTCCGCGAGGGCTACCGTTTCAACCTTGCCGAACGCGCCGTCGTCGGCACAGCCGTTGTCGCCCCTCTGGTCGAAGTCGACCACAGCGGTGTCGTGATCGAGGCGGTCAAGCTCGCGGACGACTGCTCGGGAGACGTGATCGTGCGTCTTTACGAGTCGCTCGGCGGACGCGCCACGACGATCTTGTACGCCGGTTTTCCGTTGACCACCGTCGCAATGACCGACCTGCTCGAACGGCCCTTGGCAGAAGGATCCGAGCTTCCCGTCACATCCGACGGCGTTCCGCTCGTGCTGCGCCCGTTCCAGATCCTGACTGTGCGGCTGACTCCACGCGCCTGACCAAAGTTCGGCGGGGGCGGTTGCATTCGCTCCCGCCGCCCGCCGGAGCCCGGGACGGCGGTTACCGTGACGGTTGCCTCAACGGAGTTCGGTGGGATCTCCACCACCTGCATCACTGGGCGGCGTTCACCCACCAGGGCAATCCGGCGGCGAGCGGCCGGTGAGGCGCCCTCCCGGTGCGCCCCGCAGTGGCCGGTTTCAGGCCGCGGCTTCACGCGGACTACCTTGCGTCGCGCCGCCGCCGCGCGCGCTCGAACTCAGCGGTATCCGACATCCAGGAGCCGTGCTGTTCGAGTGCGGCACAGCCGCCGCGGACGAAGGCGCTCACCAGCTTCCGGTACCCGCTGATCCCGTCGACCAGGCTGTACTCGACCCGGTACTCCGGATCCGACCCGCCTTCACCCTCGTGCGCCGTCCTGATCCGGGCGATGGAATCCGCGTAGAAGTGGAGTTGGATCCCTTCGCCCATCTCCTCGTCCTCAATGGTGAACACCTCGTTGTCCGCGGCAGAGCGATCTCCGACGAACGCCCAGAACTCCGCGGTGGCGGTGCGGGGGCCGGCCGTGAGCCACTGCTTCTCGACGCCCTTGTCGTCGGTGAACGACAGGATCGTCTTCCTCGCACTCTCGCCGAAGCCGACGCGGTCGCCGGCAGCCTCCCCGTCGTCGTCCATGGGCGTGCTCCTGGAGCGGTCGGCGGCCTCCGAGCAGATGAGGAAGCTCACGGTACGCACCGCGTCATCGACGAGCTCAGGGTGTGCACGGCGCACGGCCGCGTCGCCCGTCGTCGCCATCCGATCCCAGTCGCGCTTGTCCGTGGCGCGCTTTCCCCGTCGCGGATCGCGGCCGATCCGTATCCCGGCGCACGCCTGCTCCGCAGCGGCGATCACACGCATGACCTCCGGCAGCAGCGCGGGGTCGACGGCATCGGGCGTCCGCCTCGGTACCGTCGAGCCGTGCAGATACTGGCCCGTGTACGTCAGGATCGCGGCGTCGAGCGGACCGAGTACTGTTCCGCGCTCGGCACGACGGCGGTTCGCGTGGTACTCCTGAGCTCGTCTCCCGTTGGACGTCTCCGTCGCCGTGCGCATCGCCGCGCAGACCTGACCGCGCTCGAGCAAATCGATGTCGGCCCCATGGGCGATGAGCCGTCCCCTGTCCCACCGGATGCGCTGGAAGAGCGCGTCGACGTCCGCGGGCGCGGAGAGGAGGATCGGGTCCAGGAGCGCGACGGCAGCGTCCTCTTCGAGCTGTCCCCGGGTTCCGGCGGCGTCGCACAGCGGAAGGACCGCACTCCACAGCAGCAGGTGTCTGGCCAGGTCCTCCCGGATCACCGCAAGATGGGCTTCCCTGATCGAGAACGTGAACGTGCGCGGCGCGTGGTTGGCGTCGGCCCCGGCGCCGAGCATCAGCTTCAGCTCACCGTCCTCACGGATCACGCTCGGGATCCAGCCGCCCTCGCGCGTGAAAACGACGTCTCTCATGTACTTGGTCTTCCCCATCGGACGAGACGAGCGAGTAGGGAGCACGCTCGTCATGGTCGAGCCAGACGGTTGTGCCCCCCCGGGCCCACGGCGGGCATCACGGCGGGGTTACAGCCCCATCCCGAACCACCTGTTCATGACCACCGTTCGAATTCGACGTCGAGGCGCACATCGGTGCGCACCCAGACTTCGCCATCGTCGGCCTCGGCCGGGGCGTCGACTCGTTCGAGACCGAGAAATCCGATCAACATGAGCAGTTCGGCTCGTTCAGCTCGGTCATCGTCGACATCATGCGAGTCGAAGAAGACGTAGTACTGGTTGCTCGGGTCTACGATGCCCGAATCGCCCCAGATCCGGGCGACTTCTTCGACTGCCGCGGCTTCGGTCGTGATGGTGGCGGCGCGGGTAGCACCGCGAGTCTCCGGCGACGCGTCGAGATCCGAGAACCACTGGCCGAAGCGGTTGAGACCGGCATATCCGTTCTCGAAAAACAGCATCGCGCTCGGCAGGTAGCGATTGGCCCTGTCGACCTGGAGGTATTCCGGCCGAGGCCGATCCGCCACCTCGATCCGGGCGATCACACCTTGAACCGGCATGAGTACCAAGCTTTGGCCCGCCGGTTCATCCGCGATGGTGTAGGTGTCGGAATCTCGATTCCGGAAGAACTCGGAGAATGCTTCGTACGCTTCCTGAGGGTCGCCTACGGAGACCCGCTGGTCGTTGCCATCACCGACAGCGAAGACGAACTGTTTTGGTCCGGGAATGTAAGGGCGAGCCATGTGAGTCCTTCGTTCACGTGTGGCAACTTCGCCAGCGTAGTCGCATCGGAGCAGACGGACCTGCCGCTGCCACGTCCCGGGCACCGTGAAGCCGCCGGCGTTCCCCGCCCCTTGCGTATGGCCGCGGCAACCGCGCTGGTGACGGTCAGCGGCGGCCGGTGGTCAGGGTGACGAGGAACTGACCGCCGCCCGGCTCGATGCCGGCGGTCACCGGCAGCCCCGGTACGAGCCGGGAGAACCGGTCCACCAGCCAGTCCGCCGCCTCTTGGGCGTCCCGCTCGGTCGGGCAACGGCCCACCATCTCGCGGCCTCCCTTGCGCTCCAGCCTCCCGGCAACGGTGATCAGCGGCGCGGGTTCGACCACGTACAGGCGCTCCGGCCAGGCGATGACCACCTTGACCGCGCCCTTGCGGGTGTTGCATCCGCGGTGCGCGAGCCGCTCGGCGACCTTGGCCTTCCGGTCGGCGGTCCGGCTGTCGACGCTCGGCCCCCGCGGGTCGTTCACCGACTCGCCCGGGTCGACCGCTTCGTCACACACCCAGCACCGCCAGCCGTCGCGCTCGGCCACATCATCAAGGAGACTCATCCGAGCAAACTAGCCTGCCCGGCCGCCACCCCGCGCACCAGGGCCACGGCAAGGTCTCAACACCGGCCGACAAGGTCGAGCAACGTCGGGTCGACGCCGACGAAGTGCACGTAGGCGGATTCGGGCTCTGCCTGCGACAGGAAGCCGACCAGGAAGGCCGCAACGTCGCCACCGTCGCGTTCGACCAGAAAACTGGTGGTGGTGAAGTGCAGCCGGGCAGCAGCGACGCACGTTCAGCCGACCCCGCCCCCTCTTGAGGCCGTCCCATCGCCGAGCCGCTGCACACCTGTTCCTGCACGAATACGCTCGCGCTCGTCAGCAGCGGGATCCGGTTGCGGACGGCAATGCCTCGCCCTGGGGCCCCAGGGCGAGGCATTGGCCGATCGCTCGACGAAGTTGCGGTAGTCCGCCTCACTCGTCCAGTGCACGGCAGCAGGGATGATCAGCCGGCGATGGTGGCGAGATCGCCGGGTTCGTAGGCGCCGCCCTGGTTGTTGAGGATGACGCCGAGCCGGTTGGTCGCGTTGATCATGGCGATCAGGGAGACCAGCGCGATGGTCTGGTCGTCGTCGTAGTGCTTGCGGACCTGTGCCCAGGTCTCGTCGGCGACGCCCTCGTGGCTGTCGATGATGCGGGTGCCCTCCTCGGTGAGGGCCAGCGCGGCCCGCTCGGCCTCGGTGAACACGGTGGAGTGACGCCAGGCGGCGACCAGGTTCAGCCGGGCCGCGGTCTCGCCGGCGGCCGCCGCGTCCTTGCCGTGGATGTCGACGCAGAAGCCGCAGCCGTTGATCTGGCTGGCGCGCAGCTGCACCAGCTCCTGGGTGGGCTTGGGCAGCGACGACTCGTGGATCACCTGGCTCACGGCGAAGATCCGCTTGCCGATCCTGGCGCCGGTCTCGTTCGCGAAAAGGTTCATACGGGGTTCCATCACAGCGTCCTCGCTTCTGGAATCGTGTGCCGCGGCCGTAGCCGCAGCGTCCTGATGCTCATAAGGCGCCGGCCGCCCCGGCCCTGTGACAGCACGGCGGTGTGACGAAGACCACCGGACTTCTGTGTCACGCGACAGCGCGGAGCGGCGACTTGTGCGCGACACGGAGAAGGAAATCGACAGGCAGGAGCGGACGATGGACGAGCACACCGGGCAAACGGCCGACGTGAGCGGGCACAGTCCTCATACCGGGGGCACGGACCCCGCCACCGAGGCGTTCGTCGCCCACCGAAACCTGCTGTTCACCGTCGCCTACGAGATGCTCGGCTCCGCCTCCGACGCCGAGGACATCCTTCAGGAGACCTGGATCCGATGGGCGGACATCGACCAGGACACTGTTCGGGACTCGCGCGCCTTCCTGGTCCGCATCACCACGCGCCAGGCGTTGACCCGGCTGCGCACGCTGCGTCGACGCAAGGAAACCTACGTCGGCCCGTGGCTGCCCGAGCCCCTGCTCACCACGCCCGATGTCGCGGAGGACATCGAGCTGGCCGACAGCGTCTCCATGGCCATGCTGCTCGTGCTGGAGACGCTCGCGCCGACCGAGCGCGCGGTATTCGTGCTGCGCGAGGTCTTCGAGCTGGGGTACGACGAGATCGCTCAGGCCGTCGACAAGACCCCCACCGCGGTCCGGCAGATCGCCCACCGCGCACGGGCGCACGTCGCGGCGCGCCGACCGCGCGAGGTCATCTCCCCCGCCCGGACACGCAAGGTGCTCGCGGCCTTCCAGCAGGCGGTCGAAACAGGCGACTTGCGGCGCCTGCTCGACATGATCGCCCCCGACGTAGTGCTGCTGACCGACGGCGGCGGGGTCGTACAGGCCGCGCTGGAGCCCGTCGTGGGAGCCGAATCGGTGGCTGACGTGCTCACCAGGCTCACCTCCGTGACCTTGCAGCCGGCACAGGTGAACGGCTGCCCCGCCCTGATCCTGCGTACGGGCGGCGAGATCGACACCGTCCTGGCGGTACGCCACGAAGGCGGCCTCATCACAGGGCTCTACGCCGTCCGGAACCCCGAGAAGCTGTCACGCGTCGACCGGGAGACCACAGTGAGCCGCTGAGAGCCCGCCCGATCCGCCTCGGGCGACCTGGGGCGGTGTGCGGGATCCGCGCGAGCGGGCCCGGGCGCCGGTCGGATGGGGCAGAGGGAGTCAGCTCAGGGGCGAGGCCGGTTCGGGTCGGTGTACTCCGCGGGGCCGGTATGCCCGTGCGTCGGACGTCGTCGACCGCGAGGTCTTCCGCTTCGGCGAAGGACATCTGAACCGGCCCACCCGGCCGGAACCGGGGATCGAGGTGGATGAGAAGGTCGTACGGGCGGCCGATGGGAAAACACCGGACTGGCGTGGCCCGATCTGGCGCCATCCGGATGGTTCCTTCGCCGAGTGGTGAGCGGCCGCACACTGTCCTGCTCGCCACACCGCCCCGCTGTCCGTACCGGACGCACATCTCCAGTCACCACCTCACGGAGCAGTTGACCCACATGGACACAGACGATTTCACCACCAGGCTGCGCCGGGACCGCCTCGTCGCGATCGTGCGAGGCCGCGACGCCGAAGCCTCGCTGCGCACAGTTCTGACCCTGGCGGAGGAGGGCATCGGGCTCATCGAGGTCTCCCTGAACACGGCAGACGCCCTCACCGTCATCTCCCGAGCGGCCGACGCCGTCGACTCCTCCATCGCGATCGGGGCGGGGACCGTCGTCACCGCTGACGATGCCCGGCGTGCCCAGGAAGCGGGCGCGACCTGGATCGTCACTCCCGCGCTCGGCAGCGGATTCGAGGAGGCCGTGGCCCGGCACCTGCCCGTGCTGGCGGGCGCGCTGACCCCGTCCGAGGCGGTCGCGGTGAGCACCGGAGGCGCGAGTGCCGTCAAGCTGTTTCCCGCCTCACTGGGCGGCCCCGCATACCTGCGCGCACTGCGCGACCCCTTCCCCGACGTGCCGTTCGTACCGGTCGGGGGCGTTGACGCACAGGCAGCCGCGGAGTACTTCGCGGCGGGGGCCGTCGCCGTGGGAGTGGGCAGCCCGCTCGCCGGTGACGCACCGCACGGCGGCGACCTGAGCGACCTGCGGAAGCGGGCGAAGGACTTCCTGAGCGCCTGCCGAACGGAGGGACGCTCGTGAACTCCCCGGCCGTCGAAGTCCTCACCTTCGGTGAGGCCATGCTGTCGCTGCAGACCGAGGGGCCGCTGGGAGCCGGGGGTACGGCGCGTACGACGGTGGCGGGGGCCGAGTTCAATGTCGCGGTGGGCATGGCGCGGCTGGGCCACCGCGTCTCGTGGGCCGGACGCACCGGCAGGGACGAGCCGGGCCGGCTCATCCTTCGCACCTTGCGCGGCGAGGGGGTCGAGACCAGCCACGCCACGATGGACCCGCAGGCGCCGACCGGCGCCATGCTCCGGGAGCGCCGCGTCGCCGACCTGGCGCGCGTGCACTACTGGCGCTCAGGATCCGCCGCATCCCGCCAGCAGCCCGAGGACCTGGCCCCGGCACTGGAAGCGGGGGCCCGCATCCTCCACCTGACCGGCATCACCTGCGCCCTGGGAGAGGGCCCTCTGGCAGCGGTGAGGACCGCTGCCGCGTACGCCGCCGAGCACGGCTGGACGGTCACCCTCGACGTCAACCACCGCACGCGGCTGTGGAGCCAGGAGGCCGCCACAACGGCACTGCGCCCCCTGCTCCCCTACGTGGATGTCGTGATCGCGTCCGACGACGAACTTCCCCTGCTCTTCGCCGCCCCCGGGACGTCCCCGGAGCGAGGGGAAGCAGACCTGATCGCGGAACTGTCGGGGCGGGCATCGGAGAAGTCGTCGTCAAACGCGGTGCGGACGGCGCCGACCTGTACCTCCCCGGGGCGGCCCCGGTGCGCGCGGCCGCCCGCCCGGTGCCGGTCACCGACACCGTCGGTGCGGGCGACGCCTTCTGCGCCGGGTACTTGTCCGGCCTGATCGACGCCCTCGATCCCGATGCCAGGCTCCAGCGTGCCACCACCACCGCGGCCTTCGCCGTCGCCTCCAACGGCGACTGGGAAGGGCTGCCGCACCGTGACGAACTGACCCTGCTGGAAGCGGCCCCCGGCAGTGCCCTTCGCTGATCCTGCCCGAGTGAACACGTGGGAGTACTGGTTCACGACGATGCCGGCGAGGTAGGAGGTGTTCCCGTCGGCGACCGCTTGCGCGACCGTCCGGGTCACGACATCGCTGGTGGACCGGACCGGACCGGACCGGACCGGACCGGACCGGCGTAGCGTCGGCGGTACCGCACGCGGCCAGGGCCGGGGCGGCCGGCAGGCTCTGCGGCCGAGGCCGGTACGGAAGCAGGGCCCGGACCGCGACGCGGTCCGGGCCCTGCTTCCGTACGGTGCCGCCCTGCGGTGGCGGGCGCGTCAGCTCTGTGCGGCGGCGTCGCCCGCCTGCCCTGCGCCCTTGGATGCGCCTGCCTTCTCGCGCATCTTGCGCACCAGCTCCGCCTTCTGGTCGGCTGCACCCTGGCGGTCGAGGTTGCGGTGCGGACCATTGTTCTGCCGTTCGGCGCGGGACAGCTTCTTGCGCTGGCCGCCGCCCATGCCTACGGGGTTGTTGATGTTCTTGCTGACGGTCACGGGTTCTCCCGGTAATGATGTGAAGTGATCTGCGGATTCATCGGTGAGGGACGGGCGGCGACGTCCGAAGGACGTCAGCAGGGGCCCATCACGCTCTCACTCGTAAATCGGCGCCTGGAAGAACATGACAAAGACGTTACCCCGTTCTGTCGGCCCCGCGCACCAACCCTTTCGCCGCCCGGGCGAGAGCACCGGAACGCGTCGATGGGCGCGTAGGCCAGTTCGGACTCCGTGGGGAGCTCCCGGAAACGGCGGGTGTCGGCGGAGACGGCGTACGCCGTGACGAAGCGTGTGCGGAGCGGGGCGGTCAGTGCGGCGACGGCGGCCTCGTTCCGAAGATCGACGGTATGGACCACCTCGTTCGCGGCCTCGGCCTGGAGCGGCGTGGTCCTGCTGGCACACGGTCTGCTGGCACGCCGGGCCGCCCGGCGCGGCACCGGAGGAAGGCTGCCCGTGGGTGCCGGTGCCGGTGCCGGTCTGCTGCTGGTGGCCTCGGCGGGTGCGGTGACCGTTTTCGCCACCGTCGACACCACCGTCCGCGCTGCTGAAGGCGGGTCCTCACAGTGCGCCCGATGGCCCGGCCGGGACGGCCTGGTCTGCAGGGTGCAGGTCGGGCCGGTCCCTCAGCTGCCTGCGGGAGTTGATGCCCAGCTTGCGGTAGATGTTGCGCAGGTGGGTGTCTATGGTCCGTGGGCTGAGGAACAGCCGGGCGGCCACCTCTTTCGTCGTCGCACCGGTAGCGACCAGCCGCGCTATGTGCAGCTCCTGCATGGTCAGCTGGTCGCGGGCGTGATCGGTGCGGCTGCGCGCCGTCTCGCCCGTGGCGCGCAGCTCGTCGGCTGCGCGCCGGCCGAACGCCTCGAGCCCGGCGCCGGAGAACAGCTCGTGCGCGGTGCGCAGGTGGAATCGGCAGTCCTGCCTGCGGCCCTGCCGCCGCAGCCATTCCCCGTACAGGAGGTGGGCCCTGGCCCGGTACGGGAGCATCGGCGTGCCGGCGAGGTGGTCGATCGCCTCCCGGTAGTCGTTCTCCGCTCCCGTCACCAGCGCTCGCGCGTAGGCGGCGATCCCCAGGCCCGACGGGGTCCCACAGGCCTCGGTGCGTTCGGTGAGCGACGCCAGCGCGGCGACGGCGGCGGCCTGCTCGCCGCAGCGTACGGCGGCCTCCACCAGCTCCGGCAGGGCGAACCCCGCGGTGAAGAGCTCCCCGTCGGCGGTGGCACGTCGTGCGGCGGCCAGTGCCTCCTGGTATCTGGCCGAGCCGTTGTTGAGCACGGCGCTCGCCCAGTGGACGTTGGAGACCACCTGTCCCGTGGCGGGGGCCGTCGCCATGACTGCTTCGAACAGCGCGGTCGCCTCCTCGCGGCGTCCGCGCATCGCGGCCAGCTGCAGCCGGTGGTAGATGACCGGAGGCGCACCGGTCGCGTCGGCGATGGCCTCCTCCTCCGCGATCGCGGCCATCGCCTCGTCGAGGTCGCCGGTGAGCGCGGCGGCGGAGGCGGCCTGCGCGAGACCGAGCCTAAGGACGAGCGGCGATCCCGACTCACGGCCGTTCTTCAGCAGCCACTCGATGATCCGCATATGGGCATCCGGGTCCCACAGCTCGGCCGCGAGGATGGTCGCGAGTGCGGGATGCCGGGTCCACAGGGGGCCCTCCGCCCCGTCGAGGGCCTCCCTGATGAGGGGTACGGCCGCCCGGTGCCCGTTCGAGGTCAGGATGTCCAGCGCGTCCAGGATGTCCGGTGGATGTGGCGGCGCGGACTTCGCCTCGGCGAGGACCACGTCCATCACACCGTTCGCGCGTCCGACGAGCAGACTCATCTCGAGCGCTTCCAGATAGCTCTCCCGGGAGCGTTCGGGGTCCAGGAGCGCGAGCCGCCGCGCGGCGCGCAGCATCCACGCCGGCCCCTCGCTGTCGTCGGCCCGGGCCAGGGCGATCCGGCCCCGCAGCAGGTCGGTCTCCGCCCGCTGGAACGTGTCAAGACCCGAGACCCCCGCTGTCCTGAGCAGCGTGGCCGCCTTGTCGGTGGCGCCCGCGTCGAGGTGGGCGCGCGTGGCCGCGAGGGTCCGTTCGAAACGCTGTTCGGCGTCGGGAGACAACTCCGCCGCGCGTTCGAGAAAGGCGGCCGTGGCCACCGCACCACCACGCGCCCGCGCCCGGGACGCCGAGCGCTCCAGCTCGGCGGCGACGTCCTCGTCGGGGACGGCCGCGGCCTGGGCGCGATGCCACGCGCGCCGGTCGGGGTCGGCGACCGGATCGGTGACTTCGGCGAGCACACGATGGGCCAGCCGCCGTTCGTCCGCCGCGGCGGCGTCGTACGCCGCGGTCCGCGCCAGGGGGTGGTAGAAGCGCACGCGGGTTCCGAACTCGACCAGTCCGGTGGCGGTGGCGGCCGTACCGGCGGTCGGCAGGTCGATGTCCAGACGGCGTGCGGCGGGCCAGAGCAGCCCGGGATCGCCGGTCGGGTCGGCACCGGCGATCGTGAGCAGGAGTCGCGCCTGTGCGGGCAGACCGGAGAGCGTGGCCCGGAATTCGTGTCCGACCCGGGTCGGCACCGAGGTGAGCCGCGGCGGGGCGAACCCACCGGCTCTGGGCAGGGCGACCAGAGCAAGTGGGTTGCCCCGCGCCTCGTCCACGAGCCGGTCACGCACCTGTTCGTCGAGCGTCTCGTGGCTCTGCGCGGCGAGCACCGCCCGCGCGTCGGCGTCGCTCAGCCCGTCGACGCTCAGGCTCGGCAGGACGTCCAGATCGCCTGCCTCGCACGGCAGCCGGACGCTGAGCACCATGGCGACCGACTCCGCGGAGACGCGCCGGGCGAGAAACGCCAGCGCCGTCGACGAGGCCGCGTCGAGCCAGTGCGCGTCGTCGACCACACAGAGCACCGGGCGCTCCTGGCCCGCTGCCGTCAGCAGCCCCAGGGTCGCCAGGCCGACCCGGAACACGTCCGGTGTCCCGGACGCCAGGTCGAAAGCGATCCGGAGCGCCTGGCGGTGCCCGGCGGGCAGCTCGGTCAGGTGCCCCAGCAGCGGAAGGAAGAGCTGGTGCAGTGCGGCGAACGGCAGCTCCGCCTCGATCTGGGACCCGCTCGCGCGGAGCACGCGGAATCCGGACGCCGCCCCTTCCGCGTGCTTCAGCAGCGTGCTCTTGCCGATCCCTGCCTCACCACGCAGGACCAGAGCGCCGCCCCGGCCTGTCCGTGCCGCGCCGATCAGCTCCTGGAGGCGCTGTGTCTCGTACTGCCTGCCGAGCAGCGGACCGTGAGTGGGAGCCGACGTTTGCACAGCGCGTACGCTACAGCGCGCAGGTGATCCAGCCGGTCCAGGGTCGTCCAGCCGTCAGGGACGTCCAGCGCTCCGGGGACTTCAGGCGTGGTGGTGTGTCCGCGGCACGACTCCGACCTTCTCGCCCTCGCCCAGGACGACGAACTGGCCCATCATTCCCTCGTCCTCGTGCTGCAACAGATGGCAGTGGTACATGTACGGCGTGTTCGGGTCGGTGTGGCCGCGGAAGCGCATCGCCAGCCGGTAGTGCTTTCCCTGCGCCAGCAGGACGGTGTCCTTCCAGCCGCGCAGGTGTGGTTCCGGCTTCCCGCCGTCGACCGTCAGCACCTGGAACTGCACATCGTGGACGTGGAAGTTGTGCAGGAAACCGTTGTCGTTGACCACGTCCCACACCTCGACGGTGCCCTCGCGGACACCGAAGTCGATGCGGTCCATCGCCATCGACCGGCTGTTGATCTGGTCCGACGCGAGCACGAAGGAGCGTTCCCGCGCGGCCTTCTCGCCGGCGAGGTCCGGCGCGACGCCGAGCGCGGCGGGGATCTCTGCGCCGTCGGACAAGGTGGCCGCGGCCCGGAACCGGCAGATGTCGAGACGGTCGTCGAAGCCGTCGACCCGTCCCAGGTTGCCGCCGTACTCGGACGGGTAGGAGCGCAGCTCGACCTGCTCTCCTGGCTTGAAGGCCACCACGATCTCGGCGCGTTCCCCCGGCGAGAGGTACAGACGCTCGGTGTTCCACGGTCTGGCGAGCAGACCACCGTCGGTGGCGACGAGCGAGAACGTCCGGTCATCGGAGAACCCGAAGTTGTACAGGCGTGCGTTCGAGCCATTGAGCAGCCGCAGCCGTACGAGCCTGGTCGTGACGTCGACGTACGGACCGATCGTGCCGTTGACGAGCACCTCGTCACCGATCACGCCCAGCGAGCCGCCCAGAGGCACCCGCTCCTCGAACTGGTTGTCCCCGTCGAACGCACGGTCCTGAACGATCATCGGGATGTCGTCGACGCCGTACTCGGACGGCAGTTTCGACACCTCGGTGTCCTCGTCGTCGATGATGAACAGTCCGCCGAGGCCCCGGTACATGTGGTCGGCGGTCGAACCGTGCATGTGCGGGTGGTACCAGAGCGTCGCGGCGGGCTGGTCGATCGCCCACCGCGGTCGCCAGGTCTCTCCGGCCGGGACGACCTGGTGTGGTCCGCCGTCCATGGCCGCCGGCAGGCGCATCCCGTGCCAGTGGAGCGAGGTCTCCTGATCCAGGCCGTTGCGCACGGCGAACTCGACCTTCTCGCCGCGCGCAACGCGGATCGTCGGACCGAGGTATGTGCCGTTCACACCCCAGGTGCGGGTGGCCGGCCCGGCCTTGAACCGGGTCCTGCCCGACTGGATGCCGAGCGTGAAGACCCGGGCACCCGACGTGCTGGTCTTCGATTCTGCCAGCGGCGGGATCGACAGGGCCTTGTCGAAGGCGATCCGGCCGACCGTGTCCTGCTTCGCGACGGCGTAGTAGACACCGTAACCACCGCCGGTCAGGACGATCGGGCCCCCGATGCCGAATCCGAGGGCCTTCAGCGCTGTGCGTCGTTTCATGGGGACACCGTCCCGCGCCGGAGGGCCCTTTCGCGTCGGCGTAAGTTGCGTAGACCCCGGATTCCGCCGACAACTCTGACGGCAGTTCACGCGCGCCTCCCGGCCGGGAACCCCTTGGCGTGCAACGGCGTTGACTGGTGTTGCGGGGAGGGGTGAGGAGACTGAGACGGTGAAGCAGAAGCGTACGCGGGATCCGTGGCGGCTGTTGCTCGTCGAGGACGACCGGGAGCTGGCGGCCATGCTCTCCGAAGTGCTGTGGGAAGAGGGGTACGCGGTCGACGTGGCGGCCGACGGCCACCGGGGACTGCATTTCGGCCTCACCCGGCAGTACGACGTGCTCGTCCTGGACCGGCGCCTGCCGGTGCTGGACGGCATCGACCTGCTGGGCCGGCTGCGGTCGAGCGCGGTCCGCACACCGGTGCTGCTGCTCACCGCGATGGGCACCGTGCACGACCGGGTCGACGGGCTGGACGCAGGCGCCGACGACTACCTGGTGAAGCCGTTCTCCCTCGACGAACTCAGCGCACGGTTACGGGCGTTGCGCCGTCGTGCATTGGACGGTACCGATGTGCTGAGGATCGGTGCGGGCCATCTGCACGTCGGTCACCGGGAGGTCGGGCTGGCCGGCGGGGAGCGGATCACCCTCGCGGCCCGGGAGTTCGAGCTGCTGTGGGTGCTCGCCTCGCACCCGGACACCGTGTACTCGCGGGAGCAACTGCGCCGGACGGTGTTCCAGGAGGCGTCCGCCTCGTCCCTCGTCGACACCTACGTCTACTACCTGCGCCGCAAGCTGGGCCGGCGGGTCGTACGCACGGTCCGCGGAGTCGGTTACCGGCTGGGGGCGTTGTGAAGTCCTCGGCGGACGCGGAGTGGGCGGCGGTGCGCAGGGCACGGCTGCGGATCGCCGTGATCACAGGCGTGACCATCACGCTGCTGATCACGGTCGTCGGCGGTGTCTCGTACGGGCTGATGGTGGAAGCGCAGAACGAACAGGTGCGGCGGGAGCTGCACTACGGCGCGGCATACGGCGACCTGTCGAGCCCGCCCGTGTGCACCTGGCTGTACGCGCCCGGCGCGACTCCACTGGCGAACGCCCCCTCCGGTTTCCCGGTGCGGGCCGACGTGGCCCAGGTGCTACGGACCCACGAGCCCGTGGAGCGCACCGTACGGCGCGACCACACGGAGTATCTGGTCCGTACGCAGCTCCGGCTGGACGGGAAGCCCGTGCAGGCGGTGTTCGACCTGCGCTTCCAGCTGGCCGACCGGGACCACCTGTGGACCGCGCTGGGCGTCGCCGAGCTGGTGGGGCTGCTCGCCGCGGCCGTCACGGGGGTGGTCCTCGGGCGCAGGGCCGTGGCGCCGCTGGCCATGGCGCTCGCCCGGCAGCGGCGGTTCGTCACCGACGCCAGCCACGAGCTGCGCACCCCGCTCACCCTGGTGTACACGCGGGCCCAGGTGCTGGTGCGGCAGGCGGCCGCCGAGGAGCTGCCCGGCCCGCATCGTGAAGGGCTGACCCGGCTGGTCGGATCGGTCGGCCGGCTCGGCGATGTGCTGGACGACCTGCTGCTGTCGGCCAGCCTCGCGACGGACCCGGCACGCCGGTCGGAGCACCGCCCGGTCGATCTCGTGGCGCTGGCCAGGGCAGTGGTCGCCGAGGAGTCCGACCGGGCACGCGAGGGACGCCTCACCGTCGTCGTGGAAAGCCCGCCGCATCCGCTGTCCGTCGACGGTGTCGAGTCCGCGCTGCGCCGCGCCGTCGGTGAACTGCTGTCCAACGCGATCAGCCACACCCCGGCGGGCGGGCGGATCGAGGTGATACTGACCCGCTCCGGCGGCACGGTCGAGCTGGCGGTCTCGGACACCGGGCCCGGCTTCGACATCGCCGGGGCGGAACGGCTGTTCCAGCGCTTCCACCGCGTCGGGGAAGGCGGCCGGTACGGGCTGGGTCTCGCGTTGCTGAGGGAGGTTGTCACGCACCACGGCGGCACGGTCGCCGCAGCCGGCCGGCCGGGGAGAGGTGCCCGGTTCACCATCACGTTCCCGGAGTGCGGTCCCCGGCCCGCCCCCGGCCCGGCACGTCCGGTAGGGGCAGGTCGCGGGTGGCGAGCAGGTGTGCAGCGGCGCGTACATCCGCGTCCAGCGGACGGTCCGGATCAACGGGCGGGATCAGGTCGATGAGGGCGTCGAGGAGCTCGGCGCACCCGGGGGCGGTGGGACGCCGGGCGCCGACATGGACGGTCTGGCGCAGACCGAGGGCGAGCGAGCCGCACAGCAGACCGAGCAGTTCCGCCATGTCGTAGGAGCGCAGGGCCGCCTGGGTCCCGAACGGTACGACGTCCTGGTTGTGCAGGTTCGTGGGCAGGCTCTGCATACCAGCAGGTGTCGCGGCCCGGCGGATCTCCGCCACGAACGCGGTGGTGGCCAGCTGCACGCCCTGCAGGCCGTGCTGGGCGCCCGGCACGGTGGCGAGCATCGGCGGCAGGCCACCGTTGCGTGCCGGGTCCATCAGCAGGTCGAGCTGGCGTTCGGCCAGGTTGCCCAACTGGGCGGTCACGGAGGCGAGCAGGTCGGCCGCGAACGCGGCGGGCTGCCCGAAGAAGTTCCCACCGTGCACCACCTTGCCCTTCCCGGCCATCCCCTTCTCCGCGTCGTCGTGGAAGAACAGCGGGTTGTCGCTGACGCCGCCGAGATCTGCGGCGACCACACCGTCGACGTAACGCAGCGCGTCCTCGGCCGCGCCGAGCAGCTGCGGGGAGCAGCGAATGCTGTACGGCTCCTGCAGCGGCCGGGTTCCGGAGGGGCTGGTGCCGGTGAGCGTGCGCCGCATGTGCGCGCCGACGTCGATCGCGCCGCTGTGTCCGTAGGCGCGCAACAGGTCCTCGTCGAGGAAGCCGGGGTCGCAGCCGAGGAGGTCGGCCAGCAGGCAGGTGAGGTCCATGAGCGAGCGGTGAGCCGCCCGGACGGCGTCGTGGGCCAGTGCCGTTGCTGCCGTGGTGACGGAGGTGCCGTTGACGAGAGCGAGGGCGTCACGGCCGTCCAGGGCGAGCGGGCGCAGCCCGGCGGCGGTCAGAGCCGCGGCGGCGGGCATGCGGCGGCCGTCCACATAGGCGTGTCCCCGGCCGCGCAGCGCCTGTGCGGCGTAGGCGAGTGGAATCAGGTCTCCGCTCGCCCCGACGGATCCGTAGCGGGGGACGGCTGGCACGAAGGTCGTGGCGAACATCGCGGCGAGCCGGTCGACCACCTCGGCGGACACGCCTGAGAGCCCCTGGGCGAGGGACCAGGTACGCAGCAGGATGGCGGCGCGGCAGATCTCCTGGGGCAGGTCCGGCCCCTGGCCCGCGCCGAGGTGCGCCAGGGTGTTGTCGCACTGGTCGGCCTCGTCGGGGCGGCCCGCGTAACCCACGAGCGCGCCGAAGCCGGTGGTGGCGCCGTAGATCGCGGGGGCCTCGCCGCTGTCGCCGTGCCGCAGGTCGTGGAAGAAGCGGCGGCCGCGGTCCAGGCGCGACCGGGCCGCGTCGTCCACGGTGACGGTGAGCGGTGCCGCCGCGCGGAGCAGAGCGGCGGAGTCCAGAGGGCCGGTGAGTGAGACGCTGTCCGTGGTGGTGAGCACGTCCGGAAACGTAGGCGGGGAATCTCAGAGCGCTCTGAAATCCGGTGGATAGCTTCCGGAGCATGACCCATGACTATCTGATCATCGGAGCGGGGCCTGCCGGACTTCAGCTCGCCGCTTTCCTGGAGCGGGACGGCGCGGACTACGTCGTTCTGGAGCGCGGCAGTGGTCCGGGCACGTTCTTCACGCGGTTCCCCCGGCATCGCTATCTGATCTCGAACAACAAGGTTCACACCGGGTACGACGATCCGGAGCTGCGGCTGCGGATGGACTGGAACTCCCTGCTGAGCGACGATCCGGAGCTGCTGTTCACCCGGTACAGTCCTCGCTACTTCCCGCCGGCCGACGACCTGGTGCGCTACCTGTCGGACTTCGCCTCCGGGACCGGGGCGCGGGTGCGGTACGACACCGCGGTCGAGAGGGTCTCCCGCGATGACGAGGGGTTCGTCGTCACCGACCACACCGGCAAGGAATGGCGGGCCCGGCGTGTGGTGACCGCCACCGGGATGCCGCTGCCGAACCTGCCGTCGGTCCCGGGCGTCGAACTGGCCGAACGTTACGACACGATCGACACCGATCCGGAATCCTACACCGACCAGCGGGTGCTCATCATCGGGCGGGGCAACTCCGCTTTCGAGACGGCCGAGAACCTGATGGAGACCGCGGCGGTCATCCACGTCGTCGGTTCGGGCTCGCTGAAAATGGCCTGGCGCACGCATTACGTGGGACATCTGCGCGCGGTCTACAACAACTTCCTGGACAGCTACCAGCTGAAGTCGCAGAACGCCCTCCTCGACGGCCGTGTGCTCGCCATCCACCGGGACGCGGACGGCTTCCGTGTCCCGGTCGCCTTCGAGCGGGCCGACGAGGTGGTCAAGGACCTTCGCTACGACCGGGTGATCGTCGCGACCGGATTCCGGTTCGACTCCTCGGTCTTCGACGACACGTGCACGCCGGACCTGATCGTCGACGGCCGTTTCCCGGCGCTGACGCCGATCGGCGAGTCCGTCAACGTGCCCGGCCTGTACTTCGCGGGAACACTGATGCAGGGCCGTGACTTCAGGAAGTCCACGACCGGCTTCATCCACGGCTTCCGCTACGCGGTGCGGGCACTGCACCGTGGGCTGCGGCAGCGCCATGACGGCGTGCCCTGGCCGGTGACGGAACTCGGCGACGCCACGGAGCGGGCCGTCGACGCGGTGATCACACGCGTCAACCGGTCCTCCGCGCTGTGGCAGCAGTTCGCCGTCCTCGGTGACCTGCTGCTGCTGGCCCCGGACGGCACGCTGAGCTACGCCGAGGAGGTTCCCGTCGACCACGTGCCGGACGCGGTGCGCGCCGGGGACTTCGGCGAGGCCGACGCGTACGCGGTGATCACCCTGGAGTACGGGGCGGGCCACGACTCGGTGGACCCCTTCGACGTCTCCAACGGCCGCAAGTCCCAGCAGGACGTGGCGGGCCTGGACGGCCGCTATCTGCATCCGGTCGTCCGCTGGTACCGGGACGGCGCGTTCGTGGCCGAGCACCACATCACCGAGAATTTGGAGAACGAGTGGGACGACGAGGAGGTCCACCGCGCCCCGCTGCGTACCTTCCTCACCGCTCACCGGAGCCCGGCCGCCCCGGTGGCGTCGTGACACTCCGCGAACTGCACGAGACGGCACGGAAGATGCTGGATCCGGTTCCCTACGACTATGTGGCGGGCGGCGCGGGAGAGGAACGCGTCCTCGCCGAGAACGAGCAGGCGTTCGACCGGTACCTGCTGCTGCCCAGGGTGCTGTGCGGCAGCGAGGAGCGGGACACCGCCGTGGATCTGCCGGGCGGCCGTCGGGCGGCGCCGGTGGTCGTCGCACCGACCGCCTTCCACCGGCTGGTCCATCCGGACGGCGAACGGGCCACGGCCCGTGCCGCCGCCGCCGAGGGCGCGGTCATGGTGACGGGGACGGCGGCGACCACCGCGGTCTCCGAGGTCGTCGCCGCGGCGCGCGAGGCGGCCGCGGACCCGGCCGTGTGGTTCCAGCTGTATCTGCATCCGCGCCGGGAGGTCACCGAGGCGCTCGTACGGCGTGCCGAGGAAGCGGGCTGTACGGCGCTGGTGGTCACCGTCGACTCGCCGGTGTTCGGCCGGCACACCAGGGACCTGCGCAACGGGTTCACCGACCTTCCGCCCGGCCACGCCGCGGAGAACATGCGCGACCTGCCCGGCGCCGGACCTGGCGCGCTCACCGACATCCCCATGTCCCCGGCGGTCCACTGGCCCGACTTCGCCGAGACCGTGCGCAGCACGTCACTTCCCGTGCTGGTCAAAGGCGTACTGCATCCGGACGACGCACGGCTCGCCGTCGAGCACGGCGCCGCCGGTGTGATCGTCTCCAACCACGGTGGCCGCCAGTGCGACGCGGTGCCGGCGACGGTGGACTGCCTGCCCGCGATCGCCCGCGTGGTCGCGGGCCGGGTGCCGGTCCTGCTCGACGGCGGGGTACGCCGGGGCAGCGACGTGGCCGTGGCGATCGCGCTGGGCGCGACGGCCGTCGGCGTGGGACGCCCCGTCATGTGGGGCCTGGCGGCCGAGGGGGAGGCGGGTGTCCGGCGGGTCCTGGCGACGCTGCGCGACGAGTACGACCACACCCTCGCCCTGTGCGGCGGGCGCCGGAACACCGATCTGACGGCCGGTTCGGCCGTCCGGAAGGGTGGGACGTGGTGAGGAGCCGGACGGGAACGGACACGTGGTGGGTGCCCCGCGCCGTGGTGGCGCTGCGGGTGCGCATCTTCGAGAAGGTGAACGGCGACCGTGTGGTGACCCTGCCCGGCACGGCGCACGGGCCGGAGGTCTTCGAGCGGGTCTACGCTCACCCGGCCGCTGACGGACGGAGCGAGGGGGCGGGCCTGTCGGATCTGTTCTGGTACTGGCTGGCGCCGGGGCCGGAGGTGCACCAGGAGCACCTGGAGCCCGGCGAACGCTACGAGGACGTGGCCGCGACGACGCGGCGTATCGTCGCCGGCAGCTCGGCCGGACTCACGGCGGCGGCCGGCCGTGCCGTGGCCGGTGCGCTGGACGCGGTGCCGGACAACCGCGTGAGCCTCGTACGGCTGCGGGATCTGGTGATGCCCGCGTGGGCCGCGTTCTGCTACGAGCTGGTCTTCCAGGAGCCGTGCCCCCCGCATGCCCGGGATCTGATCACCGCGCACGCCGATGACGTGATCACCGCTCTGAAGTGCACCGGTCTGCGCCATCCGCGGCGCCGCGCCCGGCTGACCACCTATCTGCGCGACCGTGTCGCGGCCGGCGACGTGGCGCACCCGCTGCCCGCCTCCCTGTCCCTGCAGGAACAGGTGCACTACCTGCAGGGGACCTTCTTCAACACGGCGGTCGTCCAGCTGTCCGAGGCGACCGCACACGTCCTGCTCGCTCTCGCCCGCCACCCCGAGGTGCAGCACCGCCTGGTGGCGGATCCGGAGGACGACCGGTACCTGACGCAGGTGCTCGACGAGACGATGCGGCTGTACCCGCTGTTCGGCATCGCCCACCGCATCACCACGGGCGAGATTCCGCTCGACGACGTGACCGTGCTGCCGGCCGGATCGGTGGTGTGCTTCAACTACCCCGACTACCACGCCACCGGATACGAACGGCCCGACGAGTTCGACCCTGACCGCTGGACCGACCTGGCCACCAAGGACGTCCACCACATCCCGTACGGCATGGCGGCGAACCGCCCCTGCCCGGCCTGGCGGCTGTCGCCGCTCGTGCTGCGCGCCGCGGTCCGCGAGGTGCTGCACCGGTACCGGCTGGACTCGACGGCATCGCAGACCCGCTCCATTCCGCACCGGGCTCCCTGTCTGCTGATTCCACGCGGCCTGTCCCCTCAGCCCCGTCGCCTCCACGCGTTGCGGGCGTTCGTCCGGCTGCGGGACGGGGTGGAGGACGTGACCCGGGGCGTGCGTCAGCTGGTGCTCGGCACGGTCATGGTGCTGCATGCCCGTCAGCAGCGTCCGGCAGCACGCTACTTCGAGGAGGGGCGGGCCGGGGGCTGTCCGGTCCGCCACCCGGAAGGATGGAACGGATGACACGCACGGAGCCCGGCCCCGGGACCGCGGTGGGCCTCATCTCCCACGAGCCGCGTCCGGTCCTTCACGTGGTGGGGGACTGACCTTGCCCGAGCAATCAGCATCGCTGATACCCCGGCCCCTGATGTTCTGGACCGGTGTCGCCCTCACCTGTGCCGGCGTCGCCCAGCACCTGTGGATGTTCATCGATTCCGCGTCCATGGGATTCCACATGGCCATGATGGGCACGTCGTGGGTGATGTGGGGCGCCATGGCCTCCATCCTCGTGGGCGTGGTGATCTCCGGGTTCGCGGTCGTGCGGCGTCCCGGAGTCGGTCCTGCGGCCGGCCCCGATCCGGCCAGGACCACCCCGGCGAGCCGGCGGCGCCTCATCGCCGTTCTGAGCTTCGCGCTGATGGTGGACCAGATGAAACCCGCCACTCTGGCGTTCATCCAGCCCGGCATGCGTGCCGAGTTCCACCTCAGCGCCGCCGAGGTGTCATGGCTGCCCACAGTGGCACTGAGCGGCACGGTAGTGGGATCACTCGTGTGGGGCCGCGCCGCGGACCGTATCGGGCGCAGGGCCACGATCCTCATCGCGTCCCTGCTCTTTCTCGGTACGACGGTGTGCGGCGCCATGCCGACCTTCGGCGGCATCCTGGTCATGTGCTCGTTGATGGGGATGGCCGCCGGAGGCATGCTGCCGGTCGTCTACGCCCTGATGACCGAGAGCCTTCCACCCGGCCGACGCGCCGCCATCATGGTGCTGCAGGCCGGACTCACCACCACCGGCGGCTACATGGCGGCCGCCGGACTGGCCGCTGTGCTCGTCCCGCTGGCCGGGTGGCGCGTTCTCTGGTTCGCCCAACTGCCGCTCGTCCTGATCCTGGTCGCGCTGAACCGTTGGATTCCGGAATCAGCCGCCTTCACCGCCCGGCAGGCGCAGCCCGGGCACGTCCCCGCCTCCACCCTGTTCAAACGCCCTCAGACGGCCAAGACGCTGGTCGTCAGCGGCTACGCACTCGCATGGGGTCTCGTCTACTGGGGTTTCATCACGTTCCTGCCCAGCCAGCTGGAGTCCTCGGGCCGGCACGGCATGTCCGCGGCCACGCTGCTGTTCGTCTCGTCGCTGCTGTCCATCCCCACCTGCGTGGTGGCCGCCTGGCTCTACATGCGCTGGTCGGCGAGGGGCACCATGGTCGTCTACGCGGCCCTCACCGTCGCGGCGCTGCTCGCTCTGGCCGTCGTCGGGATGGACGGCAGCCGGCCCGTCCTCCTGACCGCCGTGATGCTGCTGTTCGCCGGAACCGCCGGTGTCATCGCCCTCATCGGCCCCTACACGGCCGAGATCTACCCCATGGCCATCCGGGGGACCGCCGGCGGCTGGGCCGCGGCCGTCGGCAAATCCGGCGGAGCCTTCGGGCCACCTCTCATCGCCATGATCCTCTCCGCTCCGGGAGGCATGCGCACCGCCGCGGTGTTCGTCGCGGTGCCCATGGCCGTGGCGGGAATCGCTGTCGCCGCCCGCGGGAGCAGCCGGCCGGCCGCTGCCCAGGACGAGGACGCCATGCAACTGGATGCCGAACTCGACGATCTGGTGCGCAGCGAAGCCGTCCCCGCCGACAGGACCACGACGACAACGCCCCTGCCGGAGAAGGGAGGTACGGCCGGCTAGATCCCGGCTGCGAGACGCCGTCTGTCCGGCTTCCCCGCAGGCGTGAGCGGAACCTCTCCGATGAGGGTGAGGCGGGTCGGAGCGCACGCCTCACCCAGGTCCGCCGTCACCAGAGCGCGGAGTTCACCGAGGCCCGGGGTGTGGCCTGCCGTGGGTACGACGAACGCGTGGACGGCCTCGCCCGTACGGTCGTCGGGGACAGCGACGACGTACGCCTCGGCCACCGCGGCATGACGGGCGAGCAGCCGCTCGACAGGTCCGGAGTAGTACACCTGGGCGTTGACGATGACCACGTCGCGGGTCCGCCCGGTGAGCCACAGCCGGCCCGAGGCGTCGAGCCGGCCGAGGTCGCGGGTGCGCACCCAGCCGTCGCTGAACACCTCTGCGGTGAGGGCGGGTTCCTGCCAGTAGCCGGAACTCTGCGACGGGGTCCGGACGAAGACCTCGCCGTCGGTGCCGTGCGGGACCGGGCGGCCGGAGCCGTCCCGGATCTCCAGGTCGACGGGCGGCACCCCGAGGGAGCCGGGCTGTTCCTCCGGCACGGCCATGGAGATCATGCCTGTCTCCGTCTGTCCGTAGCCGTGGAAGACGACCGGGCCGAGCACCTCGGCGGCCTCGCGCAGCCGTCCTGGCTCCAGCGGTGACCCGGACACCATCAGTGCGCGCAGACCGCCGAGGTCCACGGGCGACTCACGCTGGCTCGCCACGAGTTTCGTCAGCCGGGCCACCGTGATGACACTCGCGGTCGCCCGGTGCCGTACGAGGGCATCGGGAAAAGCCGGCGGGTCGGCGGTGACGAGGGTGCCCCCGGCAGACAGTGCCAGCAGCCCGTACTCCATCATCACCTGGCTGGCCAGGGTGCCGAACACCAGGAACCGGTCCAGACGCCGGGCGAGCTCACGGATGGCGGGCGGCCGGCGGTCCGGCCGGAGCGCCCAGCCCGCGGTCAGCGCCGCATAGGTCTGGGCGCACGCCTTGGGGACGCCGGTGCTGCCGCTGGTGTGCAGGAGCCGGGCGACGTCCCCGGGCCGTGCGGAGACCCGCGGCCGGCTGCCGTCGTCCGCCGTGGACAGCAGCTCGTCGACCGCCAGGACGAGCCGGCTCCCACGCGTGGCCGGGCCGTCGGGGCCGTCCGTGATCCATACGCCGATGTCCCGCACGAGATGGCCCTGCTGACGCTCCGTCAGCCCCGGCGGGACGCCGACGACCCGGGCTCCGACGACATGGGCGGCGATGATCGCGGCAAACGCCTCGGGGCTGACCTTCAGCAGCAGGGCGAGGCCGTCGCCGGGTGCGACGCCGTGCAGCCGCAGCCCGTTCGTCGCGCACCGCACCATGCGAAGGAGCTCCGCTCCCGACACGTACCGGCCGGCGTGCTCGAACACCGGGCGGTCGCCCGCCGCGTCGAGGATGTCGAGTACGGCGCCGGGGAACTGCTCAGTCAAGGCACTCCTTCACGAAAGCGGTGAGCGGCTGCCGGTGGATCGCCGCGAGGTTCCACTCGTTCTCGAGGTTCTCCGCCAGGTGATGGGTACCGGTGAGCACGCCGTCCCGGTAGTGGCGGACCACGGGATGGAGATATATGGAGTCCATGGCATGGTCGACGTCGTTCTCGACGACGCGCGGGACGCCCACGTCGAACGGATCGGTCAGGTCGTGATCGGGTCCGTACTCCAGGTCGATGACGAACCGGTGCGCGGCGGGCCCGAGACCACCGTCGGTGATGTAGTCGAGCGGGACCTCCTCCTGGTACGCGGCCCGGCCGTCCTCCACGCCCACCACGTCGCCGAGGAACCCGAACTGCTGCCAGAGGCCCGACGAGCGGTTGACGCGGGTGATGACAGCGTCCGCGATCGCCTCCGGCGACACGGTGAGCGTCCGGGCCGGCCAGGGCGTGTCCAGATGCCGGGCGCCGAGGATGCGGTGCAGGGCGCGCGTCCCGTAGCGGAATCCGTGGATGAAGCCGCTGGTGGACTTCTTGAAGTCCCGCTGCTGCGTCACGGTGCCGGCGAAGTAGAGGTCCGGTACGTTCACCGACTCGAAGGCGGAGGTCTGCTCGGGGAACCGGTCGTTGATGACGAGCGCTGGGCGGCAGGTCTCGTCGAAGACGGACGCGTCGAAGCGGAAGCCGGTGCACGCGATGATCCGGTCGTAGTGCAGCTCGCGGAGCGGCTCCGTGGTCCGGGTGTAGCGGAGCATCACCCGGAAGCCGCCGTCCCCGGACTTCTCGATGCTTTCCACGATGCCGTCGAGAACCGAGTTCTGCGACTTGAGCTGGTAGGTGTCCAGGAAGTTGTTGTTGACCGCGCGCAGATGCCCGACGTAGTGGGTCTTCCAGGCGAGTTTGACCGAGTGCGGGCCGGCGACGTGGATCACCGCGGCCTTCTCGATGAGGGAGTCGGCGGTTTCGAACGCTGAGTTCCCCTTGCCGATGATCAGCACCCGCTGATTGGTGAAGGAGGCCGGGTCGGGGTCGAAGGTGTCGTACCGCTCGGCGAGTTCGATGCCCGGGACGGGTGGCTCGTTGAACCGGGACAGGCCGGTCGCCACGACGAGGCGCCGGGCCCGCCAGGTACGGCCGCCGCGGTCGAGGACGGTGAAGACACCGTCCGCGCGGGATATCCGTACGGCCTCGGTCCCGTACTCGACGCGGATGCGGGTCCGGTCCGCGAAGTCGGTCAGATAGCGCACCCAGTCGTCCGCGTGCGGGAAGTAGCGCTCGCTGTACCGGGTGAAGAGCAGATCCGGGTCGTCGCTGAGCAGCGAGTTCCAGTCCATGCGCAGGTTGAGTTCCGGGTCCGTGAAACCCGTGTTCACCTTGTTGTTCGAAATCATCTGCCGATGACGGGGATACCGGGTGAAGAAAGTCCCCGGCCCACTCCCGCGTTCAAGAACGGCATAGTCGCACCCGTCACGCTCCAGCAGAGAGGCAAGTTGAAGTCCGGCCGGTCCGGCCCCGATGATGAGGAAGTCGCGCACCATGGGCCGGGACGTTAGTGACGTGAAATCAGAAGGCTCTGAGATTGGGCCGGCTGGATCCCCGTCGCCGGGGAGCGGGCGCCCCGGCGCGACCACGGAGGCCGCACGTCACGATCGGGTCGGCCGGGAGGACGCGGCGAGGTCGGCGGCGGTCCAGGCCATCGCGACGGCGCCGTCGAGGACGGCACGGTCGGCGGCCGGTGTGATGCACGCGGCGGTGAATTCGGGCTGGTGGTTGACCGCTGGCGCGCAGTCCAGCCCGAGCATGGGATGGATGGTGGGCACGACGTGGGAGACGTTGCCCATGTCCGTGGCGGCTCCGACGGCCGCGCCGCCGGACAGGTCCGCGAAGGTCCGGCCGAGGGCCTCTGCGTTGGCCCGGTACAGCGCCAGCAGCCGGGGGTCGGGCCGCAGGTCGGCGTAGTCGGGGCCGGCCGGGGCGATCGACAGTTCACATCCGGTCGCGAGTGCCCCGGCTTCGAAGCAGCGCTGTACGCGTGCCGTGAGCGGTGCGAGCGCCGACAGTGTGTCCGAGCGGACCACCCACTGTCCTCGGCTGGCCTCCGGGATGATGTTCGCCGCGCTGCCGGCCTCAGTGACGATGCCCTGGATACGGTCCCCGCTCGTGGTCTGCTGGCGCAGCAGCCCGATGGCCACCTGGGCGACCGTCATGGCGTCGGCGGCGTTGAGGCCGCGTTCGGGATAGGCACCCGCATGCGCGGGCGTGCCGCGGTAGGACACGTCGAACATGGAGACCGCCGAGCCGGGCATGGCATCCATCTCGACGGCCGCGGGATGCACCATCATGGCGGCGTCGAGTCCGTCGAAGGCTCCGCGTTCGAGCATCAGGACCTTGCCGCCGCCGCCTTCCTCGGCCGGTGTCCCGAGCACGGTGAGCGTGATTCCGAGGTCGTCCGCGAGGCCTGCCAGCCCGATACCGGCGCCCACCGCCGCGGCGGCGATCACGTTGTGTCCGCAGGCGTGGCCGATCTGCGGCAGCGCGTCGTACTCCGCGCAGACCGCGATGTGCAGCGGGCCGGAGCCCACGGTGGCACGGACCGCGGTGGGCAGGCCGTAGCAGCCGTGTTCGACCTCGAATCCGGCTTCGCTCAGGTGCTGGGCGACCCAGTCACTGGCCCGGATCTCCTGGAAGGCCAGTTCCGGGTGGGCATGGATCCGGTGGGACAGACCCACCAGGCCGCGTTCCGCCGCCCGGATCCGCCGCTCGATGACGCTCTTGGGATTCAACGGTGTGCTCCTCACGGCGCCGGCCGCGCGGCGATGTGGACGGTGGCCGGGCGGGTGGCGGCGTCATAGGCCGCGGTCGCGCCGGTGGCCCCCATGCCGCTGTCGCCGGCGGGTTCGTAGAGGCGTTCGGGACCACCGCCCTGCCACTGGTTGATCCAGACGACGCCTGCGGGGAGCCGGGCGGCCGCGGCGATGTGGCCGGGGTCGTCGGTGTAGACCGTCGCGGCGAGGCCGAAGCGGGACCGGGAGGCACGATCGAGGCCCTCCTCGAAGGAGGAGACGACCACGACGGGGGCGAGCGGGCCGAAGGTCTCCTCGCTCATCACCAGCATCGAGTCGTCGACGCCGGTCAGGACTGTGGCCGGGTAGAAGAAGCCCTTGCCGTCCGGCTCGACCCCTCCCGTGCGGACCGTCGCACCGCGCTCGACCGCGTCGGCGACGTGCCGCCGGACGATGTCGCGCTGACGCCCGTCGACCAACGGGCCCATCATGACGCCTTCGTCGTGGCCGTCGCCCATGGTGTACGTCCGCGCCGCCCGCACCAGGGCGTCGACGAACTCGTCGGCGATCTCCTGATGCACGTAGACGCGTTCCATGGACGTGCAGATCTGCCCGGTGTTGACGAAGGCGCCGAACGCGACGGCGGCGGCCGTCGCGGCGGGGTCGACCCCCGAGTCGATGACGACGGGGTCCTTACCGCCGAGTTCGAGCACCGCGCGGTGCAACAGCCTGCCGGTGCCCGCTCCGACCTTCCGGCCTGCCTCGACAGATCCGGTGAAGTGCACGAGCTGGATCTGCTCGTGCTCGGCCAGAGGAACTCCGGAACGTACGTCGCCGAGAACCAGGTTCACCACCCCCGGCGGCAGATTCAGCAGCTCGAAGAGCCTCACGGCCGACAGCGGGGAGTGCTCCGAGGGCTTGACGACGACGGTGTTGCCGGCCGCCAGCAGGGGACCGAGCGCGCCGAGAACCATGGGAACCGGGAAGTTCCAGGGGGTGATCACCGCGGTGGCTCCCAGCGGGTGACGCAGGATCCTCGTCGCGCTGCCGTCCGGGTGGTCGACCGTCTCCTCGAAGCCGTACGACAGCGCCTGGGCCGCCGCGGCCTTGAGACCGGCCACCGCGCCGTCGATGAAGGTGCGGCCGATCCCGGTCGGCTTGCCCATCTCCCGGCACTCGAGCTCGGCGAGTTCATCGGCGTGTTCGGCGATGGTGTCGGCCCATGCGGAGATGTGCGCGACGCGCTCGGCCACAGGCAGTGCTGCCCATGCGGGCTGGGCGTGCGCCGCTGCGGCCACCGCGCGGTCGATGTCGCCCCGGCAGCCACCGGGAGCGCGGGCGACGACGTCCTCGGTCGCTGGGTTGACGACATCGAGCAGTGCGTCATCCAGGGAGTCCTCCCAGATGCCGCCGACAAGGTTCCGCAAGGTCTTCATAGGGAAGATCTCCTCCGTGGACGGAGCGGGGAGCGTGGCACCGGCACGGCCCGCTGACAAGAATCGGCAAACGGGGCGGTGTCAGGCGATCCGGTCGGCCATGAGCTCACCGACCATGATCGCGGCGAGATTGGTGTTGGCGCGGGGCACGGTCGGGAAGACCGAGGCGTCGACCACGTGCAGGCCGTCGACGCCGAGGACGCGGCACTCGCTGTCGACGACCGTGCCGGGGTCGCCGGTCGCGCCCATGCGGCACGTGCTGGTGCCGTGCTGTGCGTCCACGACCGTGGCCAGCAGGTAGTCGTCGAGTCCGGTGTCGCTCTCCAGCACGGAGAACAGAGCCGCGTTGTCGTGCTCGAGCGAGCCGGCCGTGATCTCCGCGACCTCGGGCCTGCGGGCCACGTCGACCAGCGCCCGCACACCGTGGCGCATGCGGGCGAGGTCCTTCTCGTCGGACAGCATCCGCTGCCGCACGAGCGGCTGGTCGGAGGGGTCGGCCGAGGCGAGCGTCAGCGCGCCGCGGGAGTGGTTCCGGTTCAGCCAGACCCCGAAGGCTCCCGAGCTGGTGCCGGTCGAGGCGGTGGCCATGGCCAGCACGTTCTGGTTGAGCGAGACGAACATCAGGTCGTTCTGCGGGGCGTCGGCGCCGCTGGTCCATCGCACGCAGACGTTGGTGTGCCGATCGTGCGGCGTCCTGATCGCTGCCGCGTCCGTCAGGGGGATCGACACCAGAGCCATCGGGTGGTCCTGCATGCCGCGCCCCACCGGAAGGTCCTGACGCACGTCGATGCCCACGGAGCGCAGGTGCGCCGCGGGGCCGACGCCCGAACGCATGAGGATCGCCGGGGAGTGGATCACACCGGCGCTGAGGACGACGGTGTCGGCACGCTCGGTCACCACCTGTCCGCCGACGAGCAGCTGGACGCCCGCCGCCCGACTCCCGGCGAAGATCACCCGGTCCACGAGGGCGTCCCCGCGGATGGTGAGTGTGCTCAGGTCCCGGGCCGTCTCCAGGTACGCGTCGTTGACCGTCACCCGCCGGCCGTCACGCGAGTTGATCGGATACGGCGAAACGCCGGTCGCCGAAGGCGCGTTGACGTCCGGGGCCCAGCCGAAACCGGCCGCGAGAGCGGAACGGGCCAGCGCCGTGTCGACAGCGCCCCACTGGTCCTGCGGCATCCGGTGGATCGGCGTCGGCCCACCACGGCCGTGGTGCGGCTCGTCCCCGAACTCCGTGTCGTCCTCCAGTTTCGCGAAGTAGGGCAGGACATCCTCCGGTGACCATCCCGGACAGCCGAGGGCCGCCCAGTCCTCGAAGTCCGCCATGGGCGGACGGATCGCGATCTGTCCGTTGACCGACGAGCTGCCACCGACCCCCCGGCCGCGCCAGTACGGCGCTTGCTGTTGCTTGTCGGTGCGGGAGGACATCAGGCCCGTCCAGAGCAGCCCATCGGCCGCAGTGGGATCCATCAGCGCGACCACCGGGTTGGGCGAGCGCCACGCCTCATGCATCTGCGCCGACCGGTAATCGGGTCCCGCCTCCAGCAGCAGGACCCGCCTGCCCTTCTGCGCCGAGCGAACCGCATATGCCGCACCCGCGGATCCCGCCCCCACCACGATGACGTCCCAGTCGCCGCTCGTCATATCTCGTCTCCCGCCGTAGGGTGATCGGTCGTGGCCTCGGAGGTGTGCAGGCTTGCCCGGTACTCTCCACTCGAGCATATGGTTCAGTCAATACTGAACGTTCATTTTATTCTGATCCTTGGAGGCCTCGGTGTCCCAGGCGGCCGAGGGCGTCGGAGCCGACGCGCGCGAAGCCCTTGTCGAGGAGTTCGGCATGCATGTCGGCCGGGCTATGGGCTGGCCGCCGATGGCCGGCCGGGCAGCCGGCCTGTTGATGCTGAGCGAGGAACCGATGACCCTCGCCGAACTCCAGGACGCCCTCGACGCGAGCAAGGGGTCGGTCTCGGAGATGACGCGACTGCTCGTCACCAACGGCACCGTGGAGCGCTACAAGGCAGCCGGACAGCGGCATTTCGTCTACCGCTGGAGGGACGACGCCTGGGCCGGGTGCCTACGGCACATCGTCGCTTCGACCACACAGCTGCGCGAGCTCGCCGAACAGGCGCAGGTGCGAGGCGCCGGCATGACGGCCGTGCAGCAGCACCGGCTCGGCGAGATGCAGGAGTACTACCGCTTCATGGTGAGCCATCTCGAGTCCCTGCTCTCGGAGTACACCGCCGCGCGGGAACCTCGCGGGACGCAGCCGTAAGCGCCGGTCGACCGAGGACGGACTCCGGGCGCATCCGAGGCAGGTGGAAGCCGGTCGGCCAGTGCTCTGCGGCAGCCGGCCCGGCGGTGTGTCCGGGCCGGCCTCTCCGGGGTTACGGCGACGTCGGTGTGAGGTCGATGGCGGCGGCCGGGCAGACCGCGGCGGCTTCACGGACCGCGGTGTGCTGGTCCTGCGGGGGCGCGGCGTCCAGCAGGACGACGATGCCGTCGTCGTCGCGCTGGTCGAAGACCTCTGGGGCGATCAGGACGCACTGGCCCGCGCCGCAACACTTGTCCTCGTCGACGGTGACGTTCACGCGGACGCTCCCTTCAGCGGGGTGGTGGTGGAGTTGGCCGAGCGGGCCGCCGGGCGGCGGGGGAGGGGGATCACCAGCGCACGGGGACGGTGCGCAGACCGCCGACGAGGAGCCCTTCCACTCGTTGCAGGTCGTGCACGGGCACGGCCAGTTCGAGGGTGGGCAGCTTGCGCAGCAGGACATCCAGCACGACCTGGAGTTCGGTGCGGGCCAGTGCCTGTCCGAGGCAGGAGTGGGGTCCGGCGCCGAAGATGAGATGGGGGTTGGGGCTGCGGCCCAGGTCCATCTCCTCGGCGTTGTCGAAGACGTCTTCGTCACGGTTGGCGGCGGGCATGCTGCAGATCACCGTGGTGCCGCCGGGGAGGGTCCGGCCGCTGATCTCCGCGTCCTCGGTGAGATAGCGGCGCAGGCCGAATCCGAGGTTGGTGTCGAAGCGGAGCGCCTCTTCGACGGCGGTGCGCACCAGGGAGGGGTCGGCGAGCAGCTGCTCCCATCGGCCCCGGTCCGCCAGGAGCATGGCGACCATCTTGCCGATCATGTTTGCGGTGGTCTCGTGCCCGGCGACCAGGAGCCCCATGGCGGTCGCCAGCAGCTCCGCGTCGGTGAGTCCCTGGCCATCCGCGGAGTCCCGGATGAGCGTGCTGATGAGGTCGTCGGTCGGCTTCTCGCGCTTGGCCTCGATGTGACCGGACATGTACTGGACGAATTCGGTCTGGGCCCGCTCGGTCTCCTCCTGGGTGAAGCGCGTGATGCTCAGTAGTGCGTCGGACCAGTGGGAGAAGCGGTCATGGTCCTCCGCGGGTACCCCGAGCATGTCGCAGATGACGTAGACGGGCAGGAGGAAGCCGACGTGTGCCTTGAGGTCGGCGGGGGCGCCGACGGCGACCATGTCGTCGACGAGCCGTTCGGCGGTTGCCGTCATGCCGGGCCGAAGGGCTGTCATGCGCTTGGCGGTGAACCACTTGCTGACCCGGCGGCGCCATTGCTGGTGGGGCTCGCCCTTCGCGGGCAGGGACAGCGCGTCCGAGCTGCCGGAGGCGAGGGCTCCGCCCTCGCCTCCGGGCGCGAGGCGGGCCGCGCCGTCCTCTGCGGCAGGGCGGGCGAAGCGCGGGTCGGACAGCAGTGCCTTGACGTCCTGGTGGCGTGTGAGCAGCGTCGCTCCGTCACCGCTGGGCAGTTCGACCGAGGCCACGGGGCACTGGCTGCGCAGCCGCTGCCAGTCGGCGGGGGCGTCCAGGGGGCCCTGTTGGGGGAGCGGGTAGTGCACGGTCTCTTGGTTCTGACTCATCAATGATCTCCCTCGGAAATGTGGGGCTTTCGTCCGGTGGGTGTCGCTGCGGGGTGGTGCTGGTCCGGGGGCGTGGGCAGGTCTCCCTTTGCTCGGCGACCGGGGCCTTGTCACCCGGAGTGGCGTGTGGGTTTCACGCGGAGCGTGCGGCGTCGGCCGGTCGGCGTCCCCAGGCGGAAGCATTCACGCATTGCACCACACACAAAAAAAGCATCATGCATACAAGTTGCATTGTGCTCTCTATGAGCATCATGCACATTTGTGACGTAGGGTGAGGATGTGCAAATGACAGAGCCGGAGATGCCCCAGATGGATTCCCAGCAGGCGGGGGAGCAGCTCGAGCGGGAGCTCCTGATCCTCACGCGGCACCAGGAAATGGCCTCTCCCCGCCGGCTGCACGGCAGCGAGGCCCTGGAGCGAAGCGCCTATGTGCTCCTCAGCCGGATCGAGGCACAGGGGCCCATGTCGGTTGCCGATCTCGTCGATGCCTTCGGGCTCGCCGCCTCGACCTTCAACCGTCAGACGGCCGCCCTCCTCAGGGACGGACTCGTCGAACGGACCCTCGACCCAAACGGCGGGGTGGCCAGGAAATTCCGTATCACCCAGAAGGGCGTCGACGCCCTCAGAGCCGACCGGGGGAAGGTGGTCGACGGGCTCGCCGAAGTGGTCACCGACTGGGCTCCCGAGCGCCTCGGCCGTTTCATCGCGGACCTTCAGCAGTTCAACAAGGACATCGAACGGCTCACGGGGCGTCCCTGGCCGCGCTGACGCTCCTCCTCGCCCTCGGTGGCGAGGCGAAAAGCCGCCGACGGAGACCAGGGCCCCTGGGGCGACTTTCAGGCCATGATGCCTTGCGGCTAGTTTGGGTGCAGGACAGGTAAGCGGGCCCGTGGTGGCAGAGGTGCACGGGGGACGGGAGGTCGGGGAGAGTGTCGCTGCGCGTGGGCGATCCAGCCGAGATCGGCGGTTATCCGCTTGAGGCGCGGCTCGGCTCGGGTGGCATGGGCACGGTCTTTCTGGCCCGTACGAGTTCGGGGCGGCCTGTCGCGATCAAGCTGATCCACCAGCAGTTCGCGGGGGACGACGAGTTCCGCATCCGGTTCCGGCAGGAAGTGGCGGCGGCGAGGCGGGTGAGCGGCGCGTTCACCGCCGCCGTGGTCGACGCCGCCCCTGAGGCCGAACAGCCGTGGATGGCGACGACCTATATCGAGGGACACACGCTCGCCCAGCACATCGCAGCCAACGGCCCCCTGGACGGGGCCGAGCTGCGAAGGCTCGCCATCGGGCTGGCGGAGGCGCTGCGCGACATCCACCGGGTGGGAGTCGTCCACCGTGATCTGAAGCCCTCGAACGTCGTGCTCTCGCCCGAGGGCCCGCGCGTCATCGACTTCGGTATCTCGCGCGCCGCGGACCAGCAGACGCTGACGATGACAGGACGGGTCATCGGTACGCCGCCCTTCATGTCACCGGAGCAGTTGCAGGCGCCGCGTGGTGTGGGGCCACGGTCCGATGTCTTCTCGCTGGGGACGCTGCTGGTGTACTCGGCAACGGGCCACGGGCCCTTCGACGCGGACAGCCCGTACATGACGGCGTACCAAGTGGTGCACGAGGAGCCGTCGCTGGATGCCGTGCCGGCGGCTCTGCGCGCGGTCGTGGAGTCGTGTCTGGACAAGGAGCCCGAGGGGCGCCCCTCGGCGGACGAACTCCTCGTGCTGCTGCGGGACCTGCCTGCCGACCTCGGCGGGACCGCCACGGACACGGCCGGCACGGGCCGCACCCGCGACATGATCACCCAGCCTCACCGCGCAACGCCGGCCCCGGCCACCGCCCCGGCCGGCCCCGACACAGAGAGCACCAGCACCCGCATCGGCCGCCGTCTGCGCAACCGATGGCGTCCTGTGCTCGCGGCCGCGGTCGCGGTGGCAGCGATCGGCGGGGGAGTCGCCGCGCTGGAGGCGGGTGGCTTCGGGGGGAACACCGGCGGCGACCAGGGCAACAGCGTCGCAGCGCCGGGCGCCGCACTTCCGGACGGCTTCGAGCCGTGGCGCAAGACCGTGCAGAGCGGTGGCGAGGGCATCCCCGACGAGCTGCGTTGTGTCGCGCGCGGCGACGCGCTGTTCTGCGGGGGCGGCGGGGTTGTCGCGACCCGTATCAGGGCCGTGGACGGCTCACGGGCGTGGACGGTGGAGAGCCCGGGCGTCCCCGTCCAGGGCATGCACCTGGTGGGCGCCACCGACGACACGGTGCTCGGTTACCGCTTCGCCTCCCAGGACGCCCCGCAGGGCCCTCCCAGCGAGGTGGTGGCCGTCGACGCGGACAGCGGCAAGGAGCTGTGGTCCGTACCGACCGGTGCCCAGTCGACGGCCGTCACGGGCCGGACTCAGGACGCCCTCGTGGTCGGCTCCGCCGTTGTGACGGTCGACGCTTCCGGCTCCCGCTTCGAGGCCCGGGACGCGCACAGCGGTGAGGTCACCTGGACGACGTCGTTCCCCACGGGTACGCAGTGCGCTCCCGTCCTGGTGGGTCCACGGCTCGTCGCGATGTGCGCCGATGGCGCGGAGGTGGATGCCTCGGAGGTGCGCCACCCCACCCTGTACGCGGTCGACCGCGCCTCGGGGGCACTGGGCAGGCCCATCGCGGTCGACGGCCCCGCCGTGCCCATGGGCGTCACCGACGGCAGGCTCGTACTCCTTCAGGAGCACAGGGAGGGGCCGGAGCCGACCGGTTACGACGGGGTGGCGCTGGTCGACCCGGCCTCGCGGAAGGTCACGTACTCCCGACTGGCCAAGACGTACGAGGGGACTCCCGGCATGGCGGGCGGCACCCTCTACGTGAGCGGGCAGGCCGGTCTCATCACGGCGCTCGACCCCGCGACCGGCCGGAAGAAGTGGTCGCGGCAGACAGGCGTGGAGGGCGCGTCGGGTCCTGTGGCGGGAGCCGACACGCTGTATTTCAGCTCGGCCACCGGTCGGGTGGTCGCTCTCTCTCCGCACGACGGCAAGCCCCTGTGGACCACGGATCCGCAGGTCGACGGAGTGACGGGCGAGCAGGGCGCAAGCCCGCGCGTGACCGTCGCGGGGCGTGCGCTGGTCGTGGCCGCGGACGAGAACACTCTCTTCGCGTTCGACGCGCAGAAGCCGCCGACGTCGGGCTGACCCCGGCGGCGGGCAAGCAGAGTTCCGGCACTCCCGCACGTATGCCGCGCCGAGCGTGAACGTGTCGCGGCCGCGTGTTCTCAGACGGGGTAGGCGTGGGTCTGTGTCGCCTTCACCGTCGCCCAGACCGCCGCGCCCGGGCGCAGGTCGAGTTCGGCGGCGGCGAGCGTGGTCAGGTCCGCGGCGAGCGGCAGTTCTCCGGTGAGGTCGGCGCGGATCTGGTCACCGTGGGTCTCCAGGCCCGCGATCTCGCAGTGCCAGAGGTTGCGGGCGCTGGCGCCGGCGGGCCGGTCGCGGTAGAGGGTGACCGCGTTCGGCGGGAAGGCCACGAAGGCCGGGCCGGACAGGACCTCGGCAGTGGTGATCGGAGGGCCGGCGTCCAGACGGACGGTGTGGCCGTCGGCCGTGCCCCGGTAGAGATTCAGGCCGACCAGCTGAGCGATGTAGTCCGTACGGGGATGGCGTGCGATGTGGGAGGGTGCGCCCTCCTGGACGACCCGGCCGTCCTCGACCACGACCAGTCGGTCGGCCAGGACCATGGCGTCCAGCGGATCGTGCGTGACCAGCACGGCGACGGCCTCGAACTCGGCCAGGTGCCGCCGGAGCTGCGATCGGACCTCCAGGCGGGTGCGGGCGTCCAGCGCAGCCAGCGGCTCGTCCAGGAGCAACAGGCGCGGGCGGGTGGCCAGCGCGCGGGCGAGCGCGACACGCTGGGCCTGGCCGCCGGACAGCTTGCGCGGCTTGGCGTCGACGTGGTCCGCGAGCCCCAGACGGACGAGCCACTCGGCGGCCTGGGCCCGGGCCGCCGCCTTGGCCGCGCCGTGGCAGCGCGGTCCGAAGGCCACGTTGTCCAGCGCGGAGAGGTGGGGGAAGAGCAGATAGTCCTGGAAGACGACGCCGACGGGGCGGGACTCCGGCGGCGTACGCTCCAACGCCGTGCCGTCCAGCCGCAGATGGCCCTCGGTGAGCGGCGTCAGACCGGCCAGAGCGCGCAGGGCGGTGGTCTTGCCGGCACCGTTCGGGCCGAGCAGAGCGACGACCTCTCCCGGCGGGACGGCCAGTGCCACGTCGAGCCGGAAGGTGCCGCGCTCGACGACGAGGCGGGCGTCGAGGCCCTCTTCGGGCCTGTCGGAGCGCGGGGTGCGGGCGGTGTCGCGGGTGTCGGGGGTTTCGGTCATCCTGCTGTCATCCAACGGTCGCGCAGACCGGCCAGCACCGCGATGGACACGGTGAGCAGGACCAGGCTGAGGGCGATGGCCGCCTCCGGGTCGCTCTGCAGCGCCAGGTACACGGCCAGCGGCATGGTCTGGGTTCGGCCCGGGAAGTTGCCGGCGAAGGTGATCGTCGCACCGAACTCGCCCAGGGCGCGAGCCCAGGCCAGCACCGCGCCCGCCGCGATGCCCGGCGCGATCAACGGCAGCGTGACCCGGCGGAACGCGGTGAAGCGCGAGGCGCCGAGTGTGGCGGCGGCCTCCTCGAAGCGCGGGTCGGCGGCGCGCAGGGTGCCCTCGACGCTGATGACGAGGAACGGCATCGCGACGAATGCCTCCGCGATCACGACTCCAGCCGTGGTGAACGGCAGTGTGATCCCGAACCAGTCGTCCAGTGACTTCCCGACGATGCCGTTGCGGCCGAGTGCCATCAGCAGTGCCACACCGCCGACCACGGGCGGAAGGACGAGCGGCAGGGTGACGAGGGCCCGTACGAGACCGCGGCCGGGGAACTCGACGCGGGCCAGCAGCCAGGCCAGCGGCACGCCGATGACCAGGCTCACCGCCGTGGCGGCCGTGGCACAGACCAACGACAGCTGGAGCGCCTGCCACACCTCGGCGCTGGTCAGCAGATCGGGCAGGCTGGCCCACGGGGCCCGTACGAGCAGCGCGAGCAGCGGCACGATCAGGAATGCCAGGCCGAGCAGCGCGGGCACCAGGAGCGGCAGGGGCACGCCCCGGCCCCCACCGGTCCGGACGCGCCGACGCCGAGGCCCGGGGCGGGTCGCGGCGTCGGACTTGTCGAGCCTCGTCACGACTTGAGGAACCCGGCCTCGGTCAGGACCTGCTGGCCCTCGGGGGACTGCACCAGGGCGATGAACGACTTGGCGGCCTCGGCGTTCTCCGTGTCCTTGAGCTCCACGATCGGGTAGTCGTTGATGGCGTCGGCGGACTCGGGAAAGTCCACCCCCTCCACCTTGTCGCCCGCCGCGTGCACATCGGTCTTGTAGACGACGGCAGCGTCGGCCTCCTTCAGCTCGACCTTGGTCAGAGCGGACTTGACGTCCTGCTCGTAGGAGACGGGGGTGAGTTCGAGCTTGCTGGCGTCGAGGGCCTTCTGGGCGGCGGCGCCGCAGGGCACCTCCTTGTCACAGAGCACCACCTTGAGATCGGACCCGGTGAGGTCCTTCAGCGAGGAGATCTTGTCGGGATTGCCCGGAAGGGTGGCGATCTCCAGCTGGTTGCGCACGAAGGTGGCGGGTGTGCCGGAGGCGTCCCCGGCGTCGGTGACGATCTTCATCGTCTTGGGGCTGGCCGAGGCGAAGACGTCGGCCGGGGCGCCGCCTGTGATGCTCGCGGCGAGGGAGTCGCTGCCCCCGAAACTAAAGGTGACCTTCGCGCCGGGGTGCTGCTTCTCGAACTCCTTGCCCAGAGCCGTGAAGCTCTCCTTGAGGGAGGCGGCGGCGAACACGGTCACCGTGCCGGACAGCTTGTCCGACGAGGAGGCGGACGCGGAAGAGCCCGACGCCGTCGACGAGGAGTCGCCGGACGACGAACAGGCGCTCAGTGCCAGCAGCGCGGCAGCACCTGCACCGGCCACCTGAAGAGTCCGGTGGGTCCGGCGTGCGGTACGGGTCATCACGGGTCTGCTCCCTCTTGTCCTGCTTGTCCTGATGGACTCAATCACCTGTGGTCCTGGCGGACCTCGATCCGGCAGGTATGCGTGCGCTGATGATACTGCCGCAGATGCGAGGGGAAAGTCTGCTGTCGCTTCGCATGAGGCCGAGTAGCCATGGCCATGGCTGGTATGTGCGTTTGTACGGGGTGTGTGGCCGGGTACGTTCATCCGGGAGGTGGTAGCCCGTGAGTCAGTCCTTCGCAGCTGCCGGTCCGACCGCAGGCCCGGTGCCGGAACTCGTCCTCACCGGCGATCTGGGCCGTCCGTCCCGGCTGACGGTGCCCGACCTGCTCGCCTGGCCGCAGCACCGGGCGGCCGTAAGCTTCGAGTGCGCCACCAGCGGCGTCCAGCACCACCGATACACGGGGCCGCTGTTGCACGACGTGCTCGTGGGCGCCGGGCCCCGCTTCGATCCGGCCCGTCGCAAGGACCGCCTGCGCTTCCTGATCGCGGTGTCCGGCGCGGACGGCCACCACACGCTGTTGTCCTGGGCGGAGATCGATCCCGACTTCGGACGGGCCCAGGTGCTGCTCGCGGTCACCGTCGACGGCGCCTCGCTGGACCGCGCCGGGCCGCAGCTCGTCCTCCCGCAGGACCGTTGCGGCGCCCGGCACATCAGCGGCATCAGCGCGGTACGCGTGGACGGCGGTTACGACACGTGGGAGTGACACCGAGCGCTGTCCGTACGGCGCTTTCGCCCTAGGACACCTCGTCCGCCAGGACGACGCAGGCGCTGAGATGCCAGGTCTGATCCTCCTTCGCCGAGAGTTCCAGATCCACCTCCCGCCCGGTGGGACCGCCGTCCAGCGGAACCTGGAGCCAGGTGAACTCCCGGCCGTCGAGTTGCTCGCTGCGGGCCGCCTCGGCTCCGTCCACGCGCACGATCAGTGTCCTGTTGAACGTGTTGGGGTCGCCGGTGAGCAGATGTGCCGTGGAACGCCCGGCGGGCAGCTTCAACCGCAGCACGGCGGGGGCGCTGTCCCGTACGTAGTCGCGGCGGACGACGTCGAACAGCCCCGTGTCGGTGGCGTCGGGCGTGGTGCCGACCCAGCCGAAGTCCGCGCCCTCGTGCCAGCCGCTGTCGGGCGCGAGGCGGGTGTAGTCCTTCAGTACCGGTGCGTCGGAGGGCCCCGCGTCCAGCGCGTGCACGCAGCGGGCGGCGGGCGGGACGACGACGGCCTTGGCCAGACTGCGCAGCGAGGAGTCGAGGACCCGCACCGATCCCGACCTCGGGCGCGCGTGCACGGTGGCGAGCGCGGGGGCCGCCGGAGGCACGACGGTCATCCTCACCGTCTCGTCCCCCAGGGAGGCCACGTAGCATGTCGCCGGCTCGGAGCTCCATCCTTCGGGCACACCGAGCGTGATGTGCGTGCGCAGCCCGGAGCCGGTCGCGTTGACCACCTGTACTGGCAGTTCGTTGCGCTCCCCGCCCAGCAGTGCCGTGTCGGCGGGAGCGACGGATGCCTGGAGCCAGCTGCGGTCCGCGTCGCGGATCCGGCTCAGGTCGAACCAGTACGCGACCAGGGTGTCCCGCCACCGTGCCGCCTGGGCCGTCTGCTCGCCCAGCTGACGATGGACGTCCGAGAGCCGGCGGTGATCGACGCGGCGACGCAGCCCGTCCCAGGCCTCGCGCATGTCCGCGACCCGGGCGGCGCCGGAGAAGTGGGTGTCGTAGATGTGCTGGATCACCGTCTTCCCGCTGTCGAGCCGGTGGGTGTACGGCACGTGGTGCAGGAAGAGGAGCAGTTCCTCCGGGCAACTCTCCAGGGACTCGTAGGCGTCGCGGATCGCCGGCGCGTACAGCTCGGTGTAGCCGTCGCCGGTGGCGGCGGTGCGGTCGAACCCGAGACCCTCGTGGTCCGACTTGTGGAACTGGGTGGTCGTGGTCGGGCTGGGATCGAAGTGCCCGGTCACCGAGCCGTCCGGGGGATGAGTGATGTACCCCGTGCCGAGGGGCGAGGTGTAGTCCTCGTAGGTGCGCCACGAGCCGAGGAGGAGGCCGGAGACCGTACCGACGACGTGCGGGTCGTTCCCGAACGTCATCCGGGTCCACTCGGCGGCGAGTTCGGCCGCGGACAGTTCCGGGTTCCACGCCAGCCGCCCGTAGCCGTGGGTGTTGGCGGCGGCGAGGTGGGAGCCGGTCCAGTTCGTCGCGTCACCGACGTTCATCACGCCGGCGAACCCGAAGTGGGAGTAGGAGTGCACCCGGCCGGTCACGACACGGGCCACGGTGCTGCCCGGGCCGGCCTTCAGCGTGTCGAAGTCGAGAACCTCCTTCCACTGAGGCACCTGGTAGCACAGGTGGGTGGAGTGCCCGGTGTACTCCTGTGTCACCTGTAGTTCGATCATCGAGTTGGTCCGGGGCAGGGAACCGAAGAGCGGGTGGGCGGGTTCACGGACCTGGAAGTCGATCGGCCCGTTCTTGATCTGCAGGACGGCGTTGTCCGCGAACTTCCCGTCCAGCGGCGTGAAGTCGAGGTAGCCCTGCCGGTCCCACTTCGCGTCGGTGTCATGCACGAACGCCCGCCACATCACGATGCCGCCGTACGGCTTCAGCGCGCCCGCGAGGAGGTTGGCCCCGTCGGCGTGGGTACGGCCGTAGTCCAACGGGCCTGGGCGGCCCTCGGAGTTGGCCTTCACCAGGAAGCCGCCGAAGTCCTCGATCCTGCCGTAGATCTCCTCGGCCTTCCTCGTCCACCAGCCGCGCACCCCGGGGTCCAGGGGGTCGGCGGTGGTGAGCCCGTCCAGATCGATGGGGGCGGCGAAGTTCGCCGTGACGTACAGGGTCACGCCGTAGCGGCGCAGCACGCCCGCCAGCGCGGCCAGTTTGGTGAGGAACGGTTCGGCGAGGTACGTCGCGGGCGTGTTGACGTTGTTGATCACGGCGCCGTTGATGCCGAGGGAGGCCAGGGCGCGCGCGTAGTCGGTGTAGCGGTCGTCGAGCTGAGGCAGCTTCTCCCAGTCGAAGAAGGACCGGCCCGCGTAGCCTCGCTCGATCGAACCGTCGATGTTGTCCCACTGGTCGGCCACGCGCAGCGGGGCGGACGGCCGTTCGGTGAGGGAGATGTGCTCCAGTGGCTGCCGGGTCTGCACGAGCCGTAGGAGGTGGAAGGCCCCGTAGAGCACGCCGCGGTCGGCATGGGCCGCCACCACGATGCGGGTCCTGCCGCCCTTCGCGACCCGGCGGATGACGTAGCCCTCGTCGCCCAACTCGGCCAGGTCGGCCTCGGGCACGAGTGCACGGACCAGGGTGGAACTCGTCGGAGTGCCCACCACGAGCGCCGTGTCCGACGGGGCCTGGGCGCGCGGCGTGACCCGGGTGCCGAGCAGAGCGGTCAGCCCCCGGACGAGCTCGTCCACGGCCGATCGCTGGAGCGGTCCGCCGCCCTGCCAGACCAGGGATCCGAGGGCCGCCCGGTACTGCCCGAGCTGATCAGGGTCCTCCACCTTCCGGTAGCGCAGCCACAGCTCGTAGCCGTTCTCGGCGGGCAGTGCGCCGCCCGGAGAGACCGGCTGTGCCGACGCCGGTGGGGCCAGGGCGAGCGAGCCGGCCGCGCTGCCGAGAGCCGCCGCTGCGAGGACGCTGCGGCGGCGTATTCCTGAGCTCATGTCTCTCACTTCCGTCGACGACGAACAGTGCACGTGCAGGGCCAGGGACAGGCGTCGCAACCGTCACATGCGCTACGACAGGTGTCAACATAGTCAACCAGAAAAGAACACCTGTGCCTTGAGGTGTGCTACGGGTCCGTGCGTGATGAGTTGAGCGGATAGCAGACAGGCCTGGAATCCGCCCAGTTCAGCGATTTGATTCCATCTACGTGAACGTCAGCCACCTACGTTTACGATCAAAAAGCAACAGATGGGTGGCGCCGAGGAGCGGGATCCGGCCATGGCGGGTTGCGGGGTCCGTCCGTGCCGAGAGGACTGCTTGGACCCAGGTTCGACACACCTGGGTTCAGAGACGGGTGGCGTCGACGACCGCCCGGGCGAAGGCGGCCGGGGCCTCCTGGGGCACGTTGTGGCCGATGCCGACGAGGGTGCGGTGCTCGTAGCGGCCGGTGAAGCGGTCTCGGTAGGAGGAGCCCTCTCCGGGAGCGGTGAAGGGGTCGCGCTCCGCGTCGATGGTGATGGTGGGCGTGTGGATGAAGGGGCGGGTGGCCAGCTTCTTCTCGTAGGTATCGAAGCGGCGTTCGCCGTCGGCGAGGCCGAGTCGCCAGCGGTAGTTGTGGATGACGATGGCGGCGTAGTCGGGGTTGTCGAAGGCGGCGGCGGTGCGTGCGAAGGTGGCGCCGTCGAAGTCCCAGGTCGGAGAGACGGTGTCCCAGACCAGGCGGCACAGGTCGTCGCGGACGTCCGGTGTCTCCATGGCGGTGCGGCCCCGCTCTGTGGAGAAGTAGTACTGGTACCACCAGCTGTACTCCGCCTTCGGAGGCAGCGGTGTCTTCTGCGCATCGACATCGGTGATGAGGTATCCGCTGACCGAGACCAGAGCCGTGACCCGGTGAGGCCACAGGGCGGCGATGATGTCGGCGGTGCGAGATCCCCAGTCGAATCCGGCCAGGGCGGCCTTCTCGATCTTGAGGGCGTTCATCAGGGCGATGATGTCCAGGGCGATTGCCGACTGCTGGGCGTTGCGGACCGTGCGCGAGGACAGGAACCGTGTCGTGCCGTGACCGCGGAGATACGGGACGACGACCCGGTAGCCCTGGTCGGCCAGGAGGGGGACGACGTCGATGTAGCTGTGGATGTCGTAGGGCCAGCCGTGCAGGCAGATGACCACGGGGCCGTGCTGAGGTCCCGCCTCGGCGTAACCGACGTCCAGCACGCCTGCACGCACCTGCTTCAGGCCGGTGAATGAGGGGTGGGTGGCCGTGGGCGGGGTGGGGGCGGCCGTCCGGGGCGGCGTGCCGGCCGGCTCCACGGCCGACGCATCCCGTAAACCGGCCAGTGACATGCCGACCGCGCCTGTACCCATACCGACGGCCCTGCCGAACCTGCGCCTGTTGATCATGTGGTGGCCCTTCCTGTGCCGACTGTTGACGCGCCCGTCCCGCACCGTGCGTGAGCAGGCGTACGGCGTCCCGGCCGGCATCAGTTGTGCGGTGCCCGCCGGGCGTGCCGCTCGCCGACTTTGACATGCCCTCGCGTCACCGGTCAAGGCGGTGACGCGAGGTGTGTCGGGCGTTTCCGGGCGGGAGGTGGTGACGTGCCCGGGCTGCCGTGCGTCCGGCCCGCGTCACCGCCTTGACCGGTGATGGACTGGGGTGCATGCTGCAAGGAGTCAGGCGTTGTGGCCAGCCGTCACCGAACGAGCGGAGATCGACCGTGAAGAGCGAACAGGCGTCGGAGAAGGACACCGCTGCGATGCGGCGGCGCGCGCGTTTCGGGAAGCTGCCCGACCGCATCCCCTACCAGGACCTCATCGAGGAGGAGGCCACCGCTCCGGGCGCCGGATCGGACAACCGCTACGACCCCGAGGGTTCGTGGAACCGGTTCTCCTGTCTGGCCCTCGATCTCGCTCCCTGAGTGTTCTCCCTGCGCGTCCTCGCCGTGCGGTGGCCGCCGCGCTTCCCCCGTACGGCTCCGAGAGCCCCGGTCGACCGCTTGACCGTCCTTGGGCGGGGTAGCGAAGTGACATGGCTACTGACAAGACATCTACTGCCGCGAGCGGTTACGTGCAGCCCGAGGTCGACGTCCGGGCACTGACCGAGGTGCTCGACGGCGAGTATGCCGAGATTCGCGGCCTGGTCCGGAACAACCTGGTCACGTATGCCTCCGTTCTCGAGGAGGCCGACGAGCTCGGCGTCGACGCCTTTCGCGAGCGGGTGCGTGAGCTCGTGGTCGACATGGCTGCGACGGGGCAGACCGGTATGGGCTTCCCGAGCAGGTACGGCGGGGGCGGCGACATCGGAGCCTCGATCGCCGCGTTCGAGACGCTGGCCTTCGGTGACCTGTCCGTCCTGGTGAAGGTCGGCGTGCAGTTCGGACTCTTCGGCGGCGCGATCCTGCATCTGGGCACCGAACGCCACCACGACGCCTTTCTGCCGGACCTGATCACGGGGCAGCTGATGGGTTGCTTCGCGATGACGGAGAGCGGGCACGGCTCCAACGTCCAGGCACTCGGCACCTTCGCGAGGTATGACGCCGTCGCCCAGGAGTTCGTCATCACCACGGACGGCGACCAGGCGCGCAAGGACTACATCGGCAACGCGGCCCGCCACGGCGAGCTGGCGGTCGTCTTCGCCCAGCTCGAGGTGGGCGGGAAGTCCGAGGGCGTGCACGCGTTCGTCGTGCCGATCCGGGCCGGCGGCGAGGTGGCGCCCGGCGTCAGGATCGAGGACGACGGCCGCAAGATGGGCCTCAACGGCGTGGACAACGGCCGTATCTGGTTCGACGGCGTGCGGGTGCCGCGCGAGGCGCTGCTCAACCGCTTCGCCGACGTCACCGCCGAAGGCGCCTACGAGAGCTCGATCGAAAACCCCGACCGGCGCTTCTTCACCATGCTCGGCACGCTGGTGCAGGGCCGGGTCAGCGTCGGCGGCGCAGGGGTGAACGCCGCGAAGGTCGCCCTCGCGATCGCCACGAAGTACGCCGTGCGGCGCCGGCAGTTCGAAGCGGCCCCGGACGCGGGGGAGCAGCTGCTCCTCGACTACGGTCTGCATCAGCGTCGCCTGCTGCCGCTCATCGCCCGTACGTACGCGTTGCACTTCGCGCAGGACGTGGTCCGCACACAACTGCACGAGGTCTTCTCCGGCATCAAGGACGACGCGCACGCGCGCCGACAGCTGGAGTCACGGGCCGCCGGCACCAAGGCGCTCGGCACCTGGCACGCCACCCGGGTCGTCCAGGAGTGCCGGGAGGCGTGCGGGGGCGCCGGCTATCTCGCCGTCAACCGATTCGCCGCCCTCAAGGCGGACAGCGACATCTTCACCACCTTCGAGGGCGACAACCACGTCCTGCTGCAGCTCGTGGCCAAGGGCCTGCTCACCCATTACGCGAGCGAGTTCGAGGACCTGGACCAGCTCGGCATGGTCCGCTACGTCACCGGCCTCGCCGTCGAGACGGTCATGGAGAGGACGTCGGCCCACAAGCTGCTCGAGCGGGTACGTGACCTGCTGCCCGGTGGCGACGAGTGGGACCAGGAAGCAGGCCTGCTCGACTCGGAATACCAGCTCGCCATGTGCCGCTACCGCGAGGAGCACATGCTCGCGGGCGTGGCACGCCGGCTCAAGAGCGGGATCGACCAGAAGCGCGATCCCGGCGTCGTCTTCTCGCAGGTGCAGGACCACGTCATCGCGGTCGCACACGCACACGTCGAACGGCTGGTGCTGGAGGCGTTCGTCGACAAGGTGCGTGCACTGCCCGAGAGCGGCAACAAGGTCGCGCTGGGCCTGCTGTGCGACCTGTTCGCCCTGTCGACGATCGAGGCGGACCGGGCCTGGTTCATGGAACACGGCCGGCTGACCGTCCAGCGTTCCAAGGCGATCAGCCGTGAGGTGAACGACCTCTGCCGCAAGGTCCGGCCCCTCGCGGTCGGCCTCGTCGACGCCTGGGGCATCCCGGCCGAGATGCTGCGCGCGCCGGATCTGGTGGGCTGATCCGGGACGGAGCTCCCGCTCAGCCACAGCGAGGACGACGCCGGACCGCCCGCCACGGCCGGGGAGGGGGCGCCCCTCCGGCACACGCCCCGTGTTCCTCCGGGGAGCGGCAGGTCATCCGAGCCGGACGCCGCCACCCCCGACGTCCAGAAGGTTTCTACTCGCTGATCCTGGACCGGCGGATCGGACCGTACGAGCTCCACTCCGCCGTTCACACCGCACGGCCCGCTGTTCCGGTTGAGCTGAGGGTCCGGCGTGACGGTGTTCGCGTGGAGGCCCGCCCGGACGGGGAGAAGCTGCGCCGAAATCCGCCTGGCCCTCTAAAGGATGAACCATGGCCGGATACCCGTATGCCGTGATCAACGACTCTCCACGCTGCTGCTGTGCACAAGACGAGCAACGATCAGGACAGGCGCCGGCGGGCCGGGATCGCCAGGGTGGGGAAGCAGCGGCAGGGCCGGGACGCCCCCACGGCCCCGGCGGACCCCTCGGCGGGAGTACCTCGCCGGGCAGCACCGAGCGAGCAGGCGCGGTACTGGTTCGACAACACGCTGGCAGGTGGCGCCGCCGTCCTCATCGGTTGGCTCGCTGTCGCGTGCCTGGTCATCGTCGTCCCGGCGAGTGCCATTCTGGTGTGGACGGACGACGGGGCCCCCGACGACCGGTGGGCGAAGGCCGCGGCGGTGTGGCGGAGCGTCGGACAGACACTCCGGTTGGGCGGAGAGGCCGGATCACCCCTGCGCGTCGCCCTGTCGGTCCTCCTCGCCCTGGTCGCACTCTTCTACGTGTCCACCCTCGTCAGCCTGATCACTGCAGCGATCACCGAGAAACTCCTCGACCTCCGGCGCGGCCACTCCACCGTCCTGGAGAACGGCCACACCGTCGTACTCGGCTGGTCCGACCAGATTTTCACGGTCGTGGCCGAGATCGTGGAGGCCAACAGCAACCAGGGGCGGAAAGCTGTCGTCGTTCTCGCTGACCGGGACAAGACGGACATGGAGGAGGAGCTGCGTACCGAACTGGGCGACACGGGGGGTACTCGGATCATCTGCCGCAACGGGCGCCCGACGGACCCGGCCGCAATCGAGCGGGTCAGCCCGGCCACGGCGGACGTCGTCCTGGTGCTACCGCGCGACGAACCCGACGAGGACGCCGAGATCGTCAAGAACCTGCTGTCCCTTCGGTCCGTGATCGACGGCAACTGCCGTGCCCGGATCCTGGCGGTGGTCCGGGACGAGCGCTACCGGCTCGCCGCGACGCTCGCCGCCGGCCCGGGTGCGGTCGTCCTGGAGATCGACGACATCACCGCACGGCTCGTGGCGCAGTGCGCCCGGCAGCCCGGACTGTCGCTCGTGTACCAGGAGTTGCTCGACTTCGCCGGAGACGAGTTCTACGTCGTCGAGGCGCCGGCACAGGCCGGTCGTCCATTCGCCGAGGTCCTGAGGGCCTATGTGTCGTCGACCGTGGTCGGCGTCCTACGGGCTGACGGGGCGTTGCGGCTCGCCCCGCCACCCGACTCGCTCGTGTGCACGGGCGACCGGCTCGTCGTGATCGCGGAGGACGACGACACCACGGTGGAGGCTTCTGAGCCCGCGGCCGTCGACGCGTCGGTGATCGTGTCCCGGCCACCGGCAGCGGTGCGGTCCGAAAGGATGCTCCTGCTGGGGTGGAACCGCCGCGCACACCGCATCGTCCGCCACTTGTCCCACCACGTCACCCCCGGTTCGGTCCTCCACGTCGTGACGGACGGCGGGGAGCTCACCGCCGCGGAGGTGCGGGCCGCGGAGACGGAGGCCTCCACCGGCCTCACCGTCGTCCTCAACCCCGGGGACCCCACCCTGCCCGGGACGGTGAACGGCCTGGATCTCGCCATGTACGACGGCGTCATCGTCCTCGGCCCCGACCGCAGGACCTGTGGCGGCGCACCGGACGACCGGACGCTGGTCACCCTGTTGCTCCTGCGCGAACTGGAACGCACATCGGGGGGCCCGGCCGCCGTGGTCACCGAGATGACCGATGACCGCAACAGGGCGATCGCGCCGGTCGGCCCCGGTGCCGACTTCATCGTCAGCGGCAAACTGGTCGGCCTCCTGATGTCTCAGATCTCGCAGAACCGGCACCTCGCCGAGCTGTTCGAGGAACTCCTCGCTCCGGGCGGCAGCACGATCCAGCTCAAGCCGGCCGGCCACTACGTCAGGTCGGGGTGCCACGCTTCCTTCGCCACCGTCGTCGAGTCGGCCTCGCGCCGAGGGGAGTGTGCCATCGGATACCGGTGCCGTGACCGTGTGACGACGGGCCCCGACTACGGGGTGCGGGTCAACCCCTGCAAGACCGACGTCCGGCGCTGGAGTGGGGACGACGATGTCATCGTGATCACCCGGCAGTGACCTCCGGCGGCGACCGGTGCGGTGGGTCTCCCGTCGCCCGGTTTCCCCACCGGCGGGTGGAGGCCTCGGCGTCACTCGAACCTGTATGTGGCGCTACGGCGTGAAAACCGCTCAGGGACGGGACATGTGACGGGGCATGCGAAGCCGCAGGTTTCTCGCGCAACGGTAGCCTCCAGGCGCGAGAGCCGACGCCGTTCGCAACGTGGAACCGCCTGCCGGCGGTTCACCTCCCGCGAGGAACTCCGCGCGGGAGGTTCGCGCGTCCCGGCTGGGGGCCGTCGAGCGCGCCATCGACGAAGGCCTGCTCCGCTCCGACACCCCGACGGAACGGGCTGGTGCTCTGCTGCCTCAGCTCATGCGCCTCGCGTCACGGCAGATGCCCGGGCTGACCGCAGCCCGGGCGTAGTGGACGTACTGCTGTGGCGTCCCCCGCTGTGGCAGCAGCACGACCGCGTGCCCGCATGCGGGGGTAGAGGCCACTCCGAACGCTCCATGACGTTCAGGAGAATGCCACGTTCGCGGGGGAGGGCTCGCGCCGTCGTGGCGGGCCCCCGGTCAGCGGCAGGTCAGACGCGGTCCGCCGCGATGAGGAGGTACTGGAAGGAACCGTCCTTGTAGGAGTTGATGAACGCGTCCTCGATCCCCGTGACCAGCGAGGAAGTCGCCCGCAGCTCCCAGTAGGGCAGGGTGTCGGGGGTGAGGTCGATGACGGCCTGCGGCACGAGGCGGTTGTCGGCCATGGCGCGCAGGTACTCCCGGCGCGAATGGATGTTGCACTCGAAGTGCGTGTTGATCTGCGAGACCCACTTCGAGGGCTGCCCGTACCTCGGGTTCCAGCAGCCGGTGATGGTCACGTAGCGGCCGCCGACCGAGAGGATGCGGGAGTGTTCGGCGAAGAGGTCGTCCAGGTCGACGTACATGCTGGACTCGTTGTTCCATGAGGCCGCGGCCGACCCGGTCCCGAACGGCGTGGCGAGCATGTTGCAGACGCGGGCCCGGACGCGGTCCTGGATGCGGAGCTCGCGGGCACGGCCGTTGGCGAATTCGGCCTGCTTGGCGGAGAGCGTGACACCCTCGACCTTGGATCCGAAGCGCTGGTGCGCCATCACCATCGAGCCGCCGCGGCCACAGCCGGCGTCCACCAGAGTGTCGTCGGGCCCGATGTCACCGAGGTTCCCCAGGAGGAACTCGGCCTGCGCCGACTCCAGCCGGTGGAGCTCGGAGATCAGCTTCTTCTCGCTCGCGCCGTCCTCGGGGTCGCCCAGTGCGGCATGGTCCACCTCGCCGATGCCGTAGTGGTGGTGGTACAGGCCGTCGACATCGCCGAGACGCAGGTTCACGGGCCTGGCCTCCCCGTCCCAGTAGCGGGCGATGTCCCCCTGGTAGGGCGTTGCCGGGCGGGGGATGCGCACGGGAGCGGTGGTGGCGGCGGTGGTGAGCTCGGTGTCGGTCACAGATGCATCCATTCTCTTACCAGAAATCGGGCAGGCTGTAGCGATAGGTGTTGGACCGGTGCCAGTGGTGGTTGCCGTCGACCCATGCGGCCACTCCCCGGAGGAAGCGCCGCACATCCGGGACGGGACAGGCAGCGGCCAGGGCCGAGGCTTCGGTCTCGAAGTCGTGCATGAGGTCGTTGTGGACCTCGACCGACTTCAGATAGGCGTCACGGTCGGAGAGGCCCTCACGCTCGGCGATCACGACGGGCAGGTTCAGGTGCTGACCGGGAGCGTCGAGTTCCTTGGTGTACGAGTACAGGTCGTTCACGATGGTCGTCGCGTTCCCCGCGAGGGCGATGACCTTCTGCATGGCGGCCCTGGCGTGCAGGTCCGCCGGCAGTTCGTAGCCGCCGACCGTGTCGGTGATGGTCGGGCAGGGGCGGAAGTTGTTGAACTGGCGCATAGCCAGGTACTCCCACACCTCCGGGACGTGGTCCAGCTGTGCCCAGGCCGCTTCGGCGAGATACCCCATGTGCAGCCGGGCCATGTCGTGCCGGAGCCGGTCCGCCTGGGAGGGGCTGGCCGCCCGGACGAAGTACTCCATGGCGGAGCGGTAGGCGCGCCGGGGCGCGTCCGCATGCAGCGACTTCGCCCATTGCGGCTGGTACTCCGCCGTCGTGTGCAGGGGATCGAGGGCGGTGTGTGCCAGAAGGAGACGCTCGCCGAGGCCGACGGGCGAGCCCCCGTGGTCCTCGCAGTAGCAGTCGTCGACCGCGTTCTCCGCCACCATCAAGCGGGTGGCGAGCATCAGGTGGTCGACGGTGGGGGCGTCCGGATGGCAGCCGACCATGTAGCGGCCCACGGAGAAGCCGTCGAACTCCTCCTCCCAGTCCTCGGGATACAGACTGATCTCCTCCAGCGCCCAGGACTTGATCCTTCGGCTGACCTCCTCGACCCGCGCCGGGTCGGGCTCGGGCACCGGGTGGTAGTAGAGGCCCGGGACCGGTCTGCCTTCCGCCATGTCGGCAGGCGTGGCCGCGGGCGTCGCCGGTTCCTCCCGCAGGATCAGGCGCAGGCCCGCCGTGCCCAGGCCGCTGGGGCCACGCAGGATCCGTTCCAGGCCGGCGGCGGGCGCCGGCACACCCGCTGCCGGGGCCGCGGGGGGCGTCGGGACGGGGGCGGAGAGTGCGGCCGGGGCGGGCAGGGAGGGCTCGTGGGGCGGGCCGCCGGTGGCGGCCCTGACGCCGGAGGCGCGGGCGGCGGAAGCGAGTACATGTGCCCCGAAGTGGGAAGCGGCCTCTGGCAGGCTCGGCTGTGTCGGTGGCAGCTCAGGCGCGGGCATCCATGGCTCCTTGATGGGGTGGGCAGCTGTCCCGGAGCCCTCCGGGGCATGCGTGACCGCCCCGGAGGGCTCCGGGGGAGTCACACAGCCGTCGCGGGCCGGGCGGGCTACCTGGGCCAGTGGGCGATCTGCACGTTCTCGAGCACGCCGACCGCGTCCGGCACGAGGATGGCGGCGGAGTAGTAGGTGCTGACGAGGTAGGAGGTGATGGCCTTCTCGTCGAGGCCCATGAAGCGGACCGACAGACCCGGTTCGTACTCGTCCGGCAGTCCGGTCCGGTGCAGTCCGATGACGCCCTGGTTCTCCTCGCCCGTACGCATGGCGAGGATGGAGCTGGTCTTCTCCTTCGTGACGGGGATCTTGTCGCAGGGGAGGATCGGGACCCCGCGCCAGGCCAGGACCTGCTGACCGCCGACGTCCACCTGGCCCGGATAGATCCCGTACGAGTTGAACCCGCGCCCGATCGCCGCGATCGCCCGGGGGTGCGCGAGGAAGAACTTGGTGCCGCGGCGCCGGCAGAGCAGTTCGTCCATGTCGTCAGGGGTCGGCGGGCCCGAGTGCGTCTGGATGCGCTGCTTGAAGTCGGCGTTGTGGAGCAGGCCGAACTCCCGGTTGTTGATCAGCTCGTGCTCCTGGCGCTCGCGCAACGCCTCGACGGTGAGCCTGAGCTGCTCCTTGGTCTGGTCCATCGGTCCGTTGTAGAGGTCGGCGACCCTCGTGTGGACCCGCAGAACGGTCTGGGCGATCGAGAGTTCGTACTCGCGCGGCTTCAGTTCGTAGTCGACGAACGCGCCGGGCAGTTCGTGCTCTCCGGTGTGCCCGGCCGACATCGCGATCTCAGCCTCGCCGCGATGGTTCTGCCGTCGGCGGGAGAGTGCTGAGAACGCATCGAGGTGGGCTCGGAGGCTCGGCGCTGTGGACAGCACGGCCTCGAAGTCGGCACGTGACAGGGTGAGGAGCGTGCCCGAGGTCTCGGCGGTGGCGGTGTGCTCCCACCGCGCGTCCTCGTCCTGCAGGGCCTTCTCTCCGAACCGGTCGCCATCGGCGAGTACGTCCAGGGTGACCTCGTCGCCGTAACTGCCGACGGAGGCCCGGCCGATGCGGCCGTGGGCGATCAGATGGAGCTTGTCCGCCGGTGCCCCGCGCTCGACCAGCGTCTCGCCGACGCGGAAGTCGCGTTGAACGCACCGATCGGCGATGGCTGTCAGCACCTCCACGTCGTCGAAGCCGCGCAGCAGGGCCAGTTCACCGAGTTCACGGGGAATCACCCGGGCTTCGGCGCCGTCCTGGACGAACTCCACTTTTCCGTCGCCGACGGTGCAGGTCAGGCGGCGGTTCACCCGGTAGGCCCCACCCTGGGTCTCCACCCAGGGGAGCATGCGCAGCAGCCAGCGAGAGGTGATCTCCTGCATCTGCGGGGCGGACTTGGTCGTGGAGGCGAGGTTGCGGGCAGCCGCCGTGCTCAGGCTGGATTGCCGCGGCGGCTCCAGTCCCACTTCCGGACTCGAGTCAACAGTCATCGGGGGAGCGCTCCTTGGTCGGGCGGTGATGTGCGCATACGGACGTCACGGGCAACAGGAGGTGAAAGGGGTATATGAACGGGAACCCGTCCAGACCCAGGGAAACACTAATGTCCGCTCAGCCTCCTGGGCCAAGGAAAGTCGCCGACATTAACTCGATACGATGATCGCGTCCGCACGATGTTTGTCCGGGTGACGACGTGATCCAGCCGGACGTATTCAGCCGGACCGGAGGCGCGTGCAGGGGAGGAGTGGCCCCGCTCGATCGCGCAGCTGTGTGTCGGGGTGACGTACGTGATCAGTCACCCTCGTGCTCAAGAGCCCGGTGGCGGGGTGCGTGCCCTGGCACCGCGTCATCACCGGATCACGCAGGGGCTTACGGGTGTGTGCTCCGGCACATGGGGCGACACGGTCAACCGTGCCTCTGCGCGCCCGCTCCAGGCGCGCCAAGTACTTGATGTGGCGACGCACCGTGCCCCTTGCCACTGCTGGCCGGGGGCACGGTGCGGTCTCGGTCTCGGTACGCCGGCCGCGGTGGATCAGCCGCAGTTCGTCGCGTACCTGATGACGTACTGCTCGGGCGCGGGGCCGATGGCGCCGGACCAGTCGATGCAGGCCCCCTTGCCGCTGATGTACACGGGGCCCGCGTAGCTGGTGTACGTGCCGTGGTCGTCGACAGCGGTGTCGCCCTGGTCGGCGAGCTGGAATCCCGCGTAGACGTAGACAGCCGAACCCGGCGTGTTGCGAATGGTGACGATGCAGTTCTTCCCGGTGGCCGCGCTGTAGGTCAGATACGTCATGCCCCGGGTGCCCACCGCACCCGAATTGACGACGGAGTATCCGGCTCCACAGGCGCCGTTGTACGCCGCTGCCGCGGAGGCCGAGGGCGCGGCGACGAGGCCGGCCCCGAGGAAGGTCATCGAGAGAGCGCCACCGGTGACCGTACGCCGCAGGGAGGGACGCATGAATACTCCTTCAGGGACGACCGTGAGGGCCGGAGATGATCTGATGATCATCAGAGCACCGAGGGTGTGTTCGCGTCAACATCCTGTAATCGCCAACACATTGTCGTGACGCTGGAGTTCGAGCGACCCGAGCCGCGCTCACCGGAGCGGACCCCATGTGAAACGGAACGTGGCCGAGTGGGTGCCGCTCCTTGCGGCCCCCCTCCGTCACCTGTCAGACTGGTGATGTGAATCTCGAACACGTCTTCGTCTGCGGGAACCCCGCCCTTGACTTCGCCGCTACCCTCCGGGCTCGCCGTTCGGTGCGGTTCGAGATGTTCGCGACGCCGGACCGGCTGACGGCCTGGTACGTGGAATCGGGAGTCGTCGATGCCGTCACCCCCGGCACGGAGGGTGACGTGCGGCAGGCGAGAGCCGTGCGGGAAGCCATCTACGAGCTGGTCACGGCCCGGCGCCTGAGGGAGGAGTTCGGCGAGGAGGCGCGCGGTGTGCTGAACGGCGCGGCGTCCAGGCCCGCCGCTGCGCCGCAGCTCACACGGACCGGGCGCCGGACCGAAGCGACTCCGGCGCAGGCTCTGTCGGCCGTGGCCCGGCTCGCCGTCGAGCTGCTCGGTGGGCCCGAGGTGCCCTTGATGAAGGAGTGCGGCAACCCCGAGTGCACACGCGTCTACATCGACCGGTCCCACGGCATGCGGAGGCAGTGGTGCGGGATGGACTCGTGCGGCAACAAGATCAAGGCGGCCGCCTACCGTGCGCGAAAGAAGAGTGTGCCCGCCGACTGAGCCGGGCACAGAGCCACGGCGCCTCGCGCCCGTACGTCAGCCCGCACGCACTCCGGTGAGAAAACGACCGGCGATGTCGACGCGCTCGTCGAGCGTGGTGGGCGTCTGGCCGAAGTCCACGAACAGTTCGTGCACGCCGGCCTCGGCGGCCTCCCGGGCGTAGTCGACGTACTGCTCCAGCGTCCCCCGCTGTGGCACCTGCTCAGGCTCGGCCGCGGTGCCGGTCAGCACCGGGTTCACACGCAGCGCCATACGCAGGGATGCCGGGTCCCGCCCCGCCTTCTCGGCTTCCTCCACGATGGCGCCCCACATGTCCATGAGACGCGTCAGCGGCATGGCGCCGGGCAACCAGCCGTCGAGCCGCCGGCCGATGCGTGCGAAGCCCCGGGGTGTGAACGCCGCCAGGAGTACAGGTGGCCCGGGCCGCTGATGCGGCCTGAGGCCGACCCTGGTCTCGGGGACGGTGAACAGCGGACCCTCGTGGGCGAAGGTGCCGCCGGACCAGTACCCGTCCAGGACGTCGAGCGTCTCGTCCAGTCGCGCGCCCCTGCCGCTCCAGGGCACGTCCACGGCCTCGTACTCCTCGGGCATCCAGCCGAGCCCGAGGCCGACGTCGAGACGTCCGCGACTGACCACGTCGAGCGTGGCCAGTGACCTGGCGAGCATGATCGGCGGCTGCCAGAGGCCGTTCAGCGTGCTGGTCCCGAGACGCACCCTGTTCGTGTGCGCCGCGGCGAAGGTCAGGGCCACCAGGGGATCCAGGTGGTTCTCGTAGGTGCGCGGCATCACGCCGTCCTGGCCGGGGTAGGGGACGCTCGGCGCGACGGGGGCGAGTACACGGTCGCCCGTCCACAGGGAGTCGTAACCCATGTCCTCCGCGGTGCGGCTGACTCTCATGATGCCTTCCGGCTGCGCGTCCGGGCCGAAGGTCGGGAGGGTCACGCCTAGTCGCATGTGAGTGCTTTCTGTGGCAGGGGAACCCACGATGCCATGGGACCGCGTGCGGGGGAACAGGGCTTCGCTCCGAGCTCACCTGCGGGGCGGGGTCACGACGCCCACGACATCGCCCCGAGGGCGGCCGTGGTGCTGCCCTCGGGGCGGTTACCGGCCGGATATCAGCGGCGGGCCTCCAGCTTCGTGTCGCCGCGGGTCGCCACGCGCATCGCGTCGCCGGCGAGCAGGTCGTGCGGGAAGCCGAGCTCGATGGCACTGGCCTGGTCGAGGCGGGCCAGCTGGGCGGCGGTGAAGTCGACCTCCAGCGCGCCCAGATTGTCCTCCAGCTGCGCGGTGGTGCGGGCGCCGATGACCGGTGCCGTCACGCCCGGATTCCGCAGCGTCCAGGCCAGCCCGACCTGGGCGGGTGTGTGGCCCAGCTCCGCGGCGACCTCCTTCACGGCGTCCACGATGTCGAAGTTACGTTCGGTGAGCGCGCCGGTGGCGATCGTGACGCTCTTGCGGGTGCTGTCGGCGACGTTCGTCGCGGTCAGGTCGTCGCGGCTGTATTTGCCGGTGAGTACCCCGCCCGCCAGCGGTGAGAACGGGACGACCCCCAGCCCCATCTCGCGCGCCATGGGTATCAGGTCACGTTCCCCGGTGCGCTCGATCAGGTTGTACTCGATCTGCAGCGCGACGAGCGGCGACCAGCCGCGCAGGTCCGCTGTCGCCTGCATGCGCGACACCTGCCAGGCGGGGGTGTTGCAGATCGCCACGTGCAGGACCTTGCCCTGCCGGACCAGATCGTCCAGGCCGCGCAGGATCTCCTCGACCGGCGTCGTGTGGTCCCACACGTGCAGGTAGAGCAGATCGATGTAGTCCGTGTTCAGCTGTCGCAGACTGGCTTCCACCGACGCGAACAGGCTCTTGCGCCCAGGACCACCGGAATTCGGGTCGCCGGGCCGGCGCAGGGTCGTGTATTTCGTTGCCAGCACCAGGCTTTCGCGGTTGTCGCGGGTGAATTCGCCCAGCAGACGCTCGGAACTGCCATTGGTGTAGGTGCTGGCGGTGTCGATGAAGTTGCCGCCGCGCTCGACATAGAGGTCGAACAGTTTGCGCGCCTCGTCCTGCTCGGCGCCCCAGCCCCATTCGGTGCCGAAGGTCGCCGCGCCCAGTGCCAGGGGTGAGACCCGCAGCCCGGAGCGGCCCAGCAGCCGGTATGTGTCGAGGGTGAGTGACATCGTGTCCTCCTGTGCTTGTGATCCGTTGCCGGACACGAGTCTGTGAGCGCCGCGGGCCGGGGGTAAGGGAGAAGATTTCCTGGGAACGCCAGTCCTACCCTGGCTGTAGCATCGAAGACGATGACCCGCACTGTTGACATGACACAGGAGTTGGCCGCGTTCCTGCGGACTCGTCGGGAGCGCCTGGACCCGGACGATTTCGGTCTGCCGCCCCGTCGGCAGGCCCGGCGGACCCCGGGACTGCGCCGCGAGGAAGTCGCCGAACTGGCCGGGGTCAGCATCGACTACGTCGTGCGGCTGGAGCAGGGCCGCGGGCTGCGGCCTTCGGCGGACGTGGTGGAGGCGCTGGCGCGGGCGCTGCGCCTGGGCCCCGACGAGCGCGCCTACCTCTTCGACCTGGCACAGCACCGCCCCCGCAGCGCGGACACGCCCGCCACCACCGCGGCGCCGCCGCTGGCCGGGTTGGTCGCGGACCTGTCGCCGCTGCCCGCCATGCTGCTGAACCACCGCTACGACATCCTCGCCTGGAACGCCGAAATGGCGAGCCTGCTCCTGGATTTCGGCACCCTGCCGCCGTCGCAGCGCAATTCGATGTGGCTCTGCCTGGTGCATCCGGTGACGCGTGAGTTCTATGTCGACCGGAAGCGTGTCGTGCGCGAGGGAATCGCCCATCTGCGTGCCGCGTGGGCTGCGCATCCGGAGGACCGGGCGCTGGCCGACCTCATCGCCGAATTCATCACTCGTGACGATGAGTTCGCGCGGTTGTGGGCCGAGCGGGACGTGAAGGCCAACGGTCGCGGGAGCAAGTTGATGCGACATCCTGACGTCGGTGTGATCGCATTGGATTTCGAAGTGCTCATGCCGCTTCAGGACACGGACCAGCGGCTGGTGATCTACCGTGCCGCCGACGACGACAGCCGGTCGGCGCTGGACCGGTTGTGCGCACGGTGACGACGGACGGTCCAGTCGCACGCTGAGCCGGGCCCTCGTCCCGGCACGGGGTCGAGGGCGATGAGTTCTGCCGTGGTTTCCGGTCTCTATTACCAGTGGTGATCGACGGCACCCGAGGAGCGCATCATGACTGCTACCTACACATTCGACGTCTTCTCCAGCCTCGACGGCTTCGGCGCCGCAAGCGGCGACTGGACCGGCTACTGGGGTAAGCAGGGCCCCGAGCTCCTCGCCCACCGCCTCGCCCTCTACGGGGTGGAGCAGCGAATGGTTTTCGGGGCCAACACCTACAGGGCGTTCGCGCGGATGCTGGCCGCGAGCACCGAGGAGTCCGACGTGCGTGACCCATGGGTCACGCGAATGCGGAGCCTGCCGGCCACGGTGGTCTCGACCACCCTGGACGGACCTCTCGACTGGCCGGACGCGGACGTCGTGAGCGGCGACGCCGTCGATGTCGTCGCCCGGCTCAAGGAGGAGTCCGAGGTCCCGCTGCGTTCGCACGGGAGTCTGTCGATGAACCGTGCGCTGATGGCCGCAGGCCTGGTCGACCGTGTGCAGGTCACGCTGTTCCCCGTGATCACCGGCCGGACCGGGCTGGACCCGGTCTTCCAGGGCGCGGCCGACTTCGACCTCGAGCTGATCGAGTGCCGAACCCTCGACGGCCACATCCAGGAGCTCGTCTACCGGCCGGCTCCGCACGTCTGAGTCCGTCCGGTAGGCCCCGATGCTGAGACATCCGTCTCAGCATGTGGTGCGGAAGTTTGACATTAGATGAGCTTATAGTCAATAAAGGTCATGCTTTGGCCACTTATTCACGTCCTGTTGCCCGGGGACCGTGAGGGCTGCCCCGCCTAGACGAATGAGTACTGCCGTGTCCCACTCCGCCCCCGACCGCGCATCCCTCGACCCTGCGGAGGAATGGGACGCCTGGCGCGCCGGGCGCCACCGCGCGCTCACGGCCCCGACGGGCAATCTCGCCCTGGTCGAGACCCGCTGGGCCCCGGCGGGCGAGGTCCCGGACGCGGCGGACGCGCGCGCGGGCCGGCCGGGCACCGTGACCGTCACCACGCTCCGGCGCACCGACCGGGTCACCGGCGAGGACGAGCACGGCCTGCGCTTCTGGGACGCCGACGCACCCGCCATCCGCCACTTCGACCGGGTCGACGCCTTCCCCTACGACCCGGCCTGGGTCCTGGAAGCGTCGTACACACCCGTCGCCGGGGCCCGGCGCATCGCCTTCGAGCACATCCGGGACAACGGCGGCAGCCGCGACCTGGCCGTCCCCGGCGACATCACGCTCACCATCGACGGCCGCGGCTACACGCTCAGTGCCTTCGACGACGACGGCACCCTGCTGCTCGTCTTCGGCGACCCGACCAACGGTGGTATCACCTACGGGGCCGGCCGCTTCCTCTTCGTGCGGCGCACGCACGACGAGAGCCGGGTCGTCCTCGACTTCAACCAGGCCTTCGTGCCGCCCTGCGGATTCTCCGATCAGTACAACTGTCCGATGCCGCCGCGGCAGAACCGCTTCCACCTGCCCGTCGAGGCCGGCGAGAAGCTCCCCCTCTTCCGCGACGGCTTCGACGCCCAGCACTGATCGGCCCGCAGCTCCCCGCACCGAAAGAGCCTCACCCATGAGTGCCCTACGACGCCGGGGACACCTCCGGCGGGCGGCTCGCCGGACCGGGCGGCGGCCATCTGCTCGGCACCGACAAGCTCGGGCGTGACCTGGTCACCCAGGTGATGACCGGCTCCCGCATCGCCGTCGAGGCCGGCGCGAGCCTCGCGCTGGTCGGCGAGTCCGGCGCGGGCAGGACGACGCTGCTGCGCCCGCTGCTGGGCCTGGCCCGTCCCACGGCCGGCACCCTCCGCTTCGACGGGACGGTGCGTCTTCCAGGACCCGTACTCCTCGCTCGACCCCAGCCGACGCGTGGGTGTGATCGTCGCGGAACCGCTGCGCTCCCTCGGTCTCGGCATCCGTACCACAGCGCTCCCCAAGGTGGCCGAGGCGCTGGAGCGCGTCGGTCTCCAGGCGGACGCCGGTAGACCGCTGCCCGCACGAGTTCGCCGGCGGCCGGCGCATCGCCATCGCCCGCGCGACGGTCTGCGATCCAAGCGTCCTGCCGGCCGACGAGCCGGTCAGCGCGCTGGACGTCACCACCCGGGTGAAGGTCGTTGATCTGCCGGCCGAACTCAAGGAGGAACGACCTGTCGGTCGTGGCCTCCCAGTGCGCGCGCACCGCCGTGCTGGAGCGCGGCCTCGTCGTCGAGCAGGGGACCACCTCCCAGGTGCTCGGTGAACCCGCGCACTCCTACACCCGCCGGCTGATCGAGAGCGTGCCGCGGCTGCCCACGGCATGGCCGGCCTGATCACAAGACCGGCGTAACAGCCCCTGGGCCGTGTCCCCATGGCCCTGGATACTGTCGCGCCTCACGCACCGGACACGAAGCACTGCGGGCGCTGCCCGGTCGGATAATCCAAGTGCGCTCCGGTCGCCCAGCGTGATACTCCTCCTTGCCATGAGTGATCTTGTGACAGCGCGGCTCGTGCTTCATCCGTTGTCGGTCAGCGAGTCGGAGCGAGTGGTGGCGGGCGAGTCGCACAGCGGTGCCCGATGGGCGCCCGGATATCCCACCGAGGGGGACGTGTCAGCCGCCAGGCGTTTCCTGGCCACCTGCGCCGACACCGGTGATCCACAGCCGTTCGGCAACTATGAGATCCGTCGCCGCGAGGACGGTCAGGCGATCGGCGGCCTGGGCTTCCACGGACCCGCGGATGCGAACGGCAGCGTCACGATCGGCTACGGCCTCATCCCGTCAGCGCGAGACCAGGGATACGCCTCCGAAGCCCTCCGAGAACTGCTGCTGTTCGCGCGGGCACGCGGCGTCACCTGCGTGAAGGGCGACGCCGATCACGACAACATCGCGTCCCAGCACGTCATGACGGCAGTCGGAATGCGGCCGGCCGGAGAAGACGAACGCGTCAGGTACTTCGAGATCGCCTGGACCGACACGACGGCGGCCGGTGATCGTAATTGACCGGGCCGACGCTCCGGAGAGATCCAAGCCTTGCTCGAACCAGCAGTCCTCGAACCAGATAGCGTGATCGACCTGCGCGGCAGCCAGGCTGAGGCGCCCGGATATCCGGGCACCGGCCAGACTCAGGGACGCGATGGCGCCCGTCTGTTTGCGCCCTGGAGGAGCGCCACGATCACCATGGCGCGAACTGTTCGACCGGGGCCATAGTTCACGCTCGGATGAAGTCAACTCGTCGTACAAGAGCACTCGTGCAGAGTAGTGATCGTCCGGCGGTGACACTCCTCGCCCGACGGGAGCCGGCCGGTCACGGCCGGCCCGCCTTCTCGACAGCGGCGGTGACCCGGGCACGGAAGGCGGCCTCGCCGGCGGCGTCGTAGTGCTGAAGAGAGTTCCACCAGCGGTCCCAGTCGAAGCCGTCACAGTGGTTGAAGGGGTGAGCGGTGGCGCGCAGCTGCTGCCACTCGCGCACGATGGCCACCGTCTGAGACTCGGTGCGCTCGGCCGGGTCCGTCTTCAGCAGGTTCTCCAGCATCCCGGCGGAGGCGGAGGCGGAGACGTAGCGGCTGAGGGCTCCCATGGCGAAGGAGAGCTCGCCGGTCTCGCCGACTTGTTCGTGCAGCCGATCCAGCTGCTGGTACCAACCTTCAATTGCCGGCCTCCGGCCTCCGGTCTGGCACGCCGTATTTACCGTCGGCGGCTGACCGCTGTCCAGAAGGCGCCTACCACTGCCAGAGGGACACCGACGAGAAAGGATATGAGCTCCGGCGAGCTGGCTTGGTTCGACTCGTCCGGATCTCCATTTGCGGCGCCGATCGAGTGCACAAGGCGCTCGATCTCGGCTCTGTCCTCGCTGGACAAGCCGTCCGATCCCAGCTGGCTCGCCAAATCGAGAACTCGCTCTTCTTCCTCGGCCGAGAACGGAAATGACCCTTCGAGGGTGTCTTTCCCTGAGGTGGGGAAGCACAGCATTGATCGCCCCGTACGACTGTCCAGGTAAATCTCCCTTGCCGTACATGCGGTTCCAGACTTGACGAAAGCAACCCGGTACTCACTCCCGGCTGTAAAAATGCCGATGAGCCCGTAGGCGGCCAGTGTGAGCCCAAGGGCGAGGCAGGCGAGTGCAGCTCGGCCGGCCCTCGGGCTTGGCGGCAGCGGCACTCGCGAGGGGGTACCGGATGAAGAATCCACGGCCCACGGCCGCCCGTTCTTCCTTGCGCGATCATTCAGAGAATTCCGCCGATACCCCGGCCCGCGCGCGGAGAGGAGGGTGCGCAACACGGCCAGACTCATCGCCCGCCCCATTCATCGAGAGCACCAACGCTTCGATGCTACCGACAGATTTCATTGAGGGTGACGAAACCTCAGATTTCACCTGCCTCAACTCCGGGTTCTAGGCAGCACAGCTTCTCGACGCCGACTTCTGTGCCTGAGGTCGGCGTCGACGTCTGCCTTGCAGGCCAATACCAGTAGGCGAGCGCCCGGGGTCGGTGGTCGGCGGGAGGGCATCGATCGGGGCTGGTCGGCGTTCAGCGTGTGGGCGCAACTGGTGGCCCGTTACGAAGCCCGGCCGCGGCTCGGGCCAGTGCGGCAAGGGCCGATGAGTGGTGTCCGGCTGGCCAGGCAAGCACGGTTGTGATGTCCGGGGCGTCGACGACGGGCACCGCGACATGGTCGGGCCACTGCCAAGCGCGGCTGGAGGCAGGGATGACGAGCAGGGTCTTGCCGAGCGCGACGAGCTGAGCGAGCTGTGACTGGGTGTGCACCTCTGGCCCGGGGCCGTCGGGGTAGTTGCCGTCGAGCCGGGGCCATCGGGCGATGGGAAGGTCAGGCACGTTGCCGACGTCCGCGAGGGTGAGCTGGGGACGTGCGGCGAGCGGGTGTCCCGATGGGAGGAGGGCGACTTGGCCTTCGGTGCAGAGGTCCTCGGTACCGAACCCGGCGAGGTCGTCGACCGGCCGGTGCATGAGGGCCACATCGGCGCGCCCGCTGCGCAGGTACCGTGCCTGCTCACCGACCTCGCACAGGACGACTTCGACCGGTGCCGTATCGGTGTCGGCTGCCCACGAGGCGAGGAGCCGTTGCAGCAGCTCGTGTGATGCGCCGGATTTTGTCACCAGTACCAGCGGCCGCTGGGGATCCGATGCCCGCCGGGTCCGGCGCGCGGCAGCTGCGACCGCATCGAGGGACACCCGGGCTTCGCGCAGCAACACCTCGCCGGCGCCGGTGAGGGCCGCCCCCCGTCGGTCCCGGTCCAGAAGCTGGACGCCGAGCCGACGTTCCAGCTGCCGGATGGCGCGCGACAGCGGTGGCTGGGCGATCCCGAGCCGCTGGGCCGCGCGCCCGAAGTGCAGCTCCTCGGCGACCGCGACGAAGTACCGCAGCTCACGCGTCTCCAGGTCGTCCATGCGCACAGCCTATCCACCTCCTGATACCTGCCGGGTATCACGACGTACTTGATCGATATTGGACGAAACGGACGCCCCACGCCGAGTATGGGCAGCGTGAACAACACCAAGACAGCGCTGGTCACCGGTGCGAACAAGGGAATCGGCTTCGCCATTGCTCAGGGCCTCGGAGTCCTTGGCTTCACCGTCGCCGTGGGGGCGCGTGACGAAGTCCGACGCAAGGAGGCTGTGGAGCGGTTGCATGCGGCAGGTATAGACGCGTTCGGAGTCGCCCTCGATGTCACCGACGACGGCAGTGTCGCCGCAGCGGCCGCGAGCATCGAGAAGGAGGCCGGACGACTCGACGTCCTCGTCAACAACGCAGGAATCTCCGGCCGGTTCGAGGACGGGGCGCAGGACCCCACGACCCTCGACCTCGACGTCCTGCGCACAGTCCTCGAGACGAACGTGTTCGGGGTTGTACGGGTGACGAACGCGATGCTCCCGCTGCTCAGCCGTGCCGCCTCGCCCCGGGTCGTCAACATGTCCAGCAACATGGGCTCGCTGACGCTGCAGACCGGCCCGGTCATGGCCGCCTACGCACCCTCCAAGTCGATGCTCAACAGCGTCACAGCACAGTACGCCCGCCGATTCGCTGACACGGACATCATCGTGAATGTGGCATGCCCCGGGTACGTCGCAACCGACTTCACCGGATTCGCCGGGGAACGAACACCCGAACAGGGCGCCGCGATCGCGCTTCGCCTCGCCACCCTGCCCGACGACGGCCCCCGAGGCGGCTTCTTCGACGACAAGGGAGCCGTCGCCTGGTAACTCTGCGTGCCTGGACGGCCGCCATGGGTTCTCGTCTGTGTCTGACCGGGCACCTGAACTCTCTGGCTGGCCCTTGTGCGCCCTCCCAGCAGCACGCCAGATGCAGACTTCACGGACCGGCCACCGTCATGTCACGAACGTGTTCTGAGAACGATCAAGACGCAACTGGGGCAACCAGGCCGACTGTCTGAGAAGGCAGAAAGCCACACAGGCGAACAGTCGCCCGGATCACCTGCCCGTCCGCTCCCCAAGAGCATCCCCACGCAGAGGAATGACACAGCATGCGCACTCGGAAGATCTCGGTACTGACCATGACCGCAGTGGCCCTCGGCCTGACGCTGACGGCATGCAGCAACGACAGCGCCGGCAACGCGTCCTCTTCCGCGAGCAGCTCATCGACGGCGGCCACGAGCACCACCCCGCAGTCCGACACCGCGGAGGGCAAGTCGTCAGGCACGCCCGCCAAGTCCGACATGAAGTGCACGGACCAGATCAACTATGCGGGTGATTCTCGCTCCAACGCTGAGATCAACTCCATTGGTGAGGAGACGGGGACGTGCCCGCCGGTCCAGAAGTCGCCGTCCGACATGAAGTGCACGGACCAGATCAACTATGCGGGTGACTCGCGCTCCAACGCTGAGATCAACTCCATTGGTGAGGAGACGGGGACGTGCCC
>NZ_JBIWKH010000013.1:0-66668 GCF_044765585.1 Streptomyces sp. NPDC102441 | reverse complement strand
CCCGCCGGTCCAGAAGTCGCCGTCCGACATGAAGTGCACGGACCAGATCAACTATGCGGGTGACTCGCGCTCCAACGCCGAGATCAACTCCGTCGGCGAGGAGACGGGGACGTGCCCGCCGGTCCAGAAGAAGTGAATCGCCATCCGTACCGGTAAGGAGGACCGCCGGATCCTACCCGTGCCCAAGAATCGGCCGCCGTTCTACCCATGCTTTCCGCTCTCGCGGGATGATCCCTTGCCAGACAGGGCGGCGGCCGGCTCGGAGGCAACGTTCGGCAACCGTGTGCCCCGCTTGATCGTCCTTCGGGTATGACGCATCCCGGACCAGCCTCGCCCCCAACTTCGCACACGTGGCCGCACTGCGGCCACGGCGCCACCCTTGAGGACACGGTCGGCTGCTCGGGCGCCCACGTCCCCGGTCGCACCGAGTGCCTCGCGCATGTAGACGACACCGACCGTGCGGCCTACCTGGCCGGCCTGGCCCCTGGGGCCGACCTGGACCACCGCGGCACCACCTTCACCGAACCGCTTCTTCGCGTTCTCCTCAACGCTCTCCATGACCCCGCCACCGGAGGCCCCCGCTTCGGCCACGTCCGATTTGATTCAGCAGTGTTCGAAGGGATGGCCGGGTTCTGGTTGTCGACTTTCGAGGGCCCGGCCGGATTCGAGTCAGCGACCTTCCAGGATGACGCTCGGTTCCAGTCAGCGACCTTCGAGCATGTCGCCCGATTCGGGTCCGCGACCGTTCACGGCATCGCCCGGTTCGAGTCGGTGACCTTCCGGAGAGACGCCGACTTCGAGTCGGCGACCTTCAAGCGTGACGCCCGCTTCATGTCGGCGACGTTCACGCGCGACGCCCATTTCGAGTCGGCGACCTTCACCTCGGACGGCGCGTTCGGATCGGCCATATTCCAATACAACGCAATCTTCACGTCGGCAACTTTCGAACGATCTGCCCGATTCAGGTTGGCACTGTTCGAACTAGGCGCCCAGTTCGGGTCGGCGACCTTCAAGGGGCACGCGCAGTTCGGGTCAGCGATGTTTCAGGACAGGGCCTGGTTCCAGTCAGCGATCTTCCAGGGCGACGTCTGGTTCGACGCGACCATCTTCCAGGCCAATGCCACGTTCGATGCGGCGATCTTCCAGGGTGTTGCCTGGTTCGAGGCGATCTTCCAGGGCCCTGCCCAGTTCAGCTCGGCGACCTTTCAGGGCCGCGCCGGGTTTGGGTCGACGGCTTTTCAGGGCTTCGCCCTATTCGATTCAGTTAATTTCCAGGACATCGTCCGGTTTGATTCGGTGATCTTCGAGAGCGACGCCCTGTTCGAGGGGACCGTATTCGAACGTCCGGTCAGCATGGGACCGTTGGTGTGCGCCGGGCGAATACGTCTGTCCGGGGCGGTTTTCTGCGGCCCAGCGACACTCTTGTTCGCTGTGCGCCGTCTCGAGTGCCGGCGGACCCGCTGGTCTTCCATGGCCGAGTTGCGGTTGCGCTACGCCCAGGTGGACTTCTCCCACGCTGTCCTGGAGCATCCGCTGACGATGTCCGCGGAGGCCGACCCCTTCGTGCTCCACGCCGGCCAGCCGATGGCCGAGCCGGCACTGGCCGGCACGCCCGATGCGTCGGTGAGGGTCGCTTCCATTCGAGGCGTGGACGCCGCTCACCTGGTCCTCGCCGATATCGACCTCTCAGAGTGTCTCTTCACGGGCACCGTTCACCTGGATCAGTTGCGGCTGGAAGGCGCCTGTTCCTTCGACAGCGTTCCGGCCGGCACGCACCGGCAGCGCTGGCGTCCAGTCCGGTTCACCCGGCGCCGCACGCTCGCCGAAGAGCACCACTGGCGTGCGCACCAGCCAGGAGCGGCCCCAGGCTGGAATACGGCCGTGCTCGGGTCCGGCCGAGTCGGGCCCTTGCAACTCGCGCCGGTGTACCGGGCGCTGCGCAAAGCATTCGAGGACGGTAAGCACGAGCCCGGTGCCGCCGACTTCTACTACGGCGAGATGGAGATGCGCCGCCACGCGCACGACATACCTCAAAGCGAACGGTTTCTGCTCACCTCGTACTGGGCGCTCTCCGGTTACGGCCTGCGCGCCTCTCGCGCCCTGGCCTGGCTCGCTGCCTCGATGCTCGTCACGATCGTGCTGATGATGGGCTTCGGGCTTCCTCAGGGTGGCGTGAAACAAGAGGCCACCGGCACGGTGCCACCCAGGGGAGGCAAGGTCACCTTCGAGATCGACATGGCTGCCCCTCGGAATCCCACGGGGGACAGGTTCACCGGCGAGCGCTTCGAGAAGGCGCTGAACGGCACGCTGAACTCGGTGGTCTTCCGTTCCTCCGGCCAGAACCTGACCACTGCCGGTAAGTACATCGAGATGATGTCCCGCGTCGCTGAGCCCATCCTTCTGGGCCTGGCGGTTCTCGCCGTGCGCAACCGCGTCAAACGCTGACCGGTCGGCCGCCTACCTGGGGCGCCAACCACAGTCGACAGCACGCGTCGTCGGCGCCGGCCGAGAGCGTTCGTCACGAGTTCGCACGCATACGTGGCGTCCGGTCGACCAGGCCGGAAGAGAATGCGGTGCATCATCGGCGCCACGACCCGGTCGATCACTCGTTCCGTGTGACCACCGCCCTCTTGGACACCATCTCCATGGGATCGCGCAGGATCGTGGCCACCATCGCATTGTGCCTGCCGAGATTCCGCCGGTGGGCGGTCCGTCACGAAGGGCGATTCACCCCGGGATCCGCACTCGGGCCTACGGGCCGCGCCGGTTGCGCTCCCGGCAAGCCGAGCAGACCGCGTGCCACGGTCTCCACGGGCTCGTCGCGCTCCCTGGCCAGAGCGATCACGGCTCGGCAGGCGAGCTCGTTGATCCCGAAGGCCAAGGCGTCGGGTGCGACCCAGCCCGCCGCGTCGTCGAGGCGGTCCGTGTCGTCCTCGGCGCTTGCGGTCACGTACGTCGCGGCGGCTTCGAAGACGTTGTGCCGTGGCCGGGTCGGGTCCCGTGGGGGGACGGGGACGGGCGGATGGGCGGTGAAGACCTTACGGAGAAGGGCGAGCGCACGACGAATGGCGATCATGTGAAGCCACCTTCCCTGAGCTGATGCGGTCGGCGTCGTAAATATCACGCGCACACCAAGTGTGCCATCGGGCAACGGGGTTCGATCAGAACTGGTCTGTGCCATGGGGCAGGGAGGCGGTCCGGGCACCGCGACCGTGATCCGGGTGGCGCTCGCGAGCAGCCATCGTCCGGGAGCGCCGCCCGGATCATTCACTATTTGTTCGTTCGCCGATACGTTGCGTGATGACAGCGAGTCGTCGCAGATACGGCTCGCGGCATCGGAAGGAACGACGCGCATGAAGAGACGTATGGCGACAAGCCTGGGAGTGTTCGCGGCCGCCGCAGCGCTGGCCCTCACGGTCCCGGGTTCCGCATACGCGGCCGAAGGTGTGCTGGTCATCAATGGTGGTGAGCACAAGGACCCGTCCGGCTGCTACTCGATCAAGTGGTATCCGTCGTCGGTGGCCAACAACACCGACGCCATCGCTGAGGTGCACTCCGGTCCCAACTGCACGGGGCAGGTGGAGGCGCTCGTCTACCCGGGCGAGACGTACCACTCCGAAACCGCGGGGAGCGTCTTCATCCTCTGACGTCCGGCCAGACCACCCGCCGGTCTCGTGGTGCCTACGGCCCACCGTATGACGGCGGGTGGTGCACGCCCATCGGTTCGAGCGGCCCGGGCCTGCCCGTTCCGGTCCGACCACCTCGATCCGTACGCCCGGGTCGTCCACCGGCTCCCCGGGCACCCGGGGAGCCTGCTCCGCTCACGGGGCCAGCTGCCGCCGCACCCCGTCCGTGGACTCCCGCGCCTCCAGCCAGTGCGGGGCGGTGTGCACTTCGAACGGCAGCGGCACGTCCGAACGGATGCGTGTCGCAAGGCACTTCACGGCCAAGGCCGCGATCGCAGCCTTGTCGGGCACGACGGAGGTCAGGGACGGCGTGCTGTAGAGCGCCTCGTCCGAGCCGTCGATGCTCGCCACCGCCACATCCCCGGGGACGCTCATACCCACTTCGTACAGGGCCCTCTGCGCCCCTACCGCCAGCGGGTCGCTGAAGCAGAACACGGCGTCGGGCCGCACGCCGGGCGGCAGGGAGACCAGCGCACGCGTGGCCAGCAGGCCGTTGCGCCGGTCGAACTCCCTCACGGGGGGCGCCAGTCGAGGGTCGAACGTCAACCCGGCGTCGTGCAGGGCCTGCTGGAAGCCCTCGAGCCGCTGCCGACTGGTCGCGGACGCCTGGGGGTCCACGCCCACGGCAGCGATCCGTGTCCGTCCCAGACCGGCCAGATGCGCGGTCGCCTCACGTGCCGCCGCGACGTTGTCGATCAGCACGTGGTCCGCCACGATCCGGTCGTCCTCGTAGCTCCGTTCGCCCAGGAGTACCAGGGGGAATTCGCTGGCGACAGGGGCCAGTTCGCCGAGCGACACATGCAGCGGCGAGAGGATCATCCCGTCGAGGAGCGAGGCCCCGACGCCGGTCGCCAGGCGCAGCTCCTCCGTCGCGTCCCCCAGTGTCTCCTCGATCAGGACCGTGAGGTCCAGCGCCGCGGCCTCCGCCCTGACGTGGTGGGCGAGCTCCGCGAAGTAGGGCGTCGCCAGGTCCGGGACGGCGAGCCCGATCAGGCCGCTGCGTCCCGTACGGAGGCGACGCGCCGTCGGGTTCGGGCGGTAGCCGAGTTCGGCCACGGCGCGCATCACCCTCTCCCGGGTTGCTTCGGATACCCGTGGAGCCCCACGTACAACGTTGGAAACGGTCTTGATCGACACCGCTGCGCGATCCGCCACGTCCTTGAGTGTCACCGCTGCCACGGACCGGCCTCCCTAGTCATCACTCACCGGATTATGCATGGCCTGTCGCGGAGTGTCAGCGTCCGGGGTGGATCTCGAGCTCGTTGTGTCCGATGGGTTGACCTCGGAGACTTACGCCGGTTACAACGTTGGAACACGTCGACGACGGCCATCGCGGCAAACGCTTTCTATCGAGTCGCCGCACGGTTGCGGTGCGCGGTCGGACGTCCTCACCAGGGCCGACGTCCGGGCCGGCTCGCCGTCACGGGCCGAGGCCCGTGGTGCTCCACCCACCCGCTTCACGAGAGGGTCTGCATGTCTCCGCACCGTTCGAGCGCCCCGCTGCGCACAGCCGTGGTCGGCACGGGAGGGATCGCGCGCGGCAGTCACCTGCCCGCACTTCAGGCCCTGGCCGCAGAGGGCGAGGTGGATGTCGTGGCCGCGGTCGACGTGGTCGTGGACGCCGTCCGGTCGTTCGCCGACGAATTCGGCATCCCGTACGCCGGCACGGACCTCGGCGCCATGCTCGCCGAGGTCCGCCCCGATCTCGTGGTGCTGTGCACGCCGCCCGCGGTGCACCGGGAGCAGTCCGTGGCCGCACTCGAGGCGGGCGCCTGGGTGTGGTGCGAGAAGCCGCCTTGCCCGTCCCTCGCCGACTTCGACGCGATCGAGGCGGCGGAGAAGGGCGGCGACGCCGACCCGTACGCCTCCATCGTCTTCCAGCACCGCTTCGGCTCCGGCGCGCGCCATGTCCGCCGGCTGCTGCGTGACGGTGCGTTCGGCCGGCCGCTCGTGGCGCATTGCCAGACCACCTGGTACCGGGACACGGAGTACTACGCGGTTCCGTGGCGCGGCCGTTGGGCGACCGAGGGGGGCGGCCCCGCCATGGGGCACGGTATCCACCAGACCGACCTGCTGCTCGATCTGATGGGACCGTGGGCCGAGGTGCGCGGCATGGCGGCCCGGCTCGTGCACGACGTGGAGACCGAGGACGTGTCCACCGCGCAGATCCGCTTCGAGGGCGGAGCCGTGGCGACCGTCGTCAACAGCGTGCTCAGCCCCGACGAGGTCAGCCGGATCCGCATCGACTGCGAGAGGGCCACGATCGAGCTCACCCACCTGTACGGCTACCGCAACGCCGACTGGCGTATCACCCCGGCGCCCGGAGTTCCGGAGGAGACCGCGGCGGCCTGGCAGGAGTTCGGTGCCGACGAACCCAGCTCGCACATGGCGCAGCTGCGTGCCCTGGTCGCCGACATCAGGGGCGGACGGCGCCACCCCACCAGCGGCGCCGGCGGCAGGCAGACGCTCGAGTTCATCACCGCCCTGTACAAGTCCGCGTTCACCGACACTCCTGTGCGCGCGGGCGACATCGGCCCCGGCGACCCCTATTACACCGAGCTGCACGGCGGCGCCCCCGGCTGGGCGCCGGCCACCACCCGTAAGGAAGAGGACCAGGTATGACGCTCTCGCTGACCCACGCCCACGGTGACCGGATCACCGTGGCGCACGAGGCGACCGGAACGGAGCTGTTCGCCTACGTGTACCGTCCCGAGGCTCCCTGGGAAGCGCCCAAGCCCTACCTGCACCCGGTCAGGACCCTCTCGGGCGGACTGGTCACGGACTACCGCCCCAACGACCACCGGTGGCACAAGGGGCTGCAGCTGACGGCCTCCCACCTGTCGGGCCAGAACCTGTGGGGCGGCAACACCTACGTGCACGGTGAGGGGTACCTCGCACTGCCGGAGAGGATCGGCTCGATGGCCCATGTGGCCTTCGGGGAGGTCTCCGCCGCCGGTGACCGGGCCGTCATCGCCGAGCGGCTGACCTGGCACCCGCACGACGGCGAGCTGTGGGCCGAGGAGGAGCGCCGCATCGAGGTGTGCGACGTCGACCCGGAGGCAGGCAGCTGGACGCTCAGCTGGACCTCGTCGGTGACCAACCGGCGTGCCGAACCGCTGCGTTTCGGCAGCCCCACCACCCATGGCCGCCCTGCCGCCGGATACACCGGCCTCTTCTGGCGCGGCCCCCGCGCCTTCCGCGACGGCAAGGTCTTCACCGCCGACTCGGACGGCGAGGACCTGATGGGCAGCCAGGCACCCTGGCTGGCGTACGTCGGCGAGCACGACGGCCGGGACGGTCACGCCACCGTCGTCTTCGAGCACGCGCCGGGCAACGACCACACGGGCGACAAGGGGGCCCACCCGGCCCACTGGTTCGTGCGCAGCGACCCCTTCGCCGCGGTCGCGCCGTCCTGGGCGTTCCACGAGGAGCTGGTCCTCGCTCCCGGCGACACGCTCGACCGGAGCTACCGCGTGCTCGTGGCCGACGGCGCCTGGGACCGCGAGCAGGTCGCCGCACACCTGGAGGCACAGGCATGGTGAGCGTGACGTACGACGGGTTCCCGGCAGCGGTCGGGGTGTCACGGCTGAGCGTCTACGACTGGCCCACCGTCGAGGGCCTTCCCGGCGGCGGCACCCCGCATCTGCACCTCACGTGCAGCGAGGGCTACGTGGTCACCGCCGGCCGGGGCGCCGTGCAGACCCTCACCACATCCGGATTCCAGGAGACACCCCTGGAGGCCGGCTCCGTGGCCTGGTTCACCCCCGGCACGATCCACCGCCTGGTCAACGAGGGCGGTCTGGAGATCGTCGTCGTGATGCAGAACAGCGGACTGCCGGAGGCGGGGGACGCGGTCCTCACACTGCCGCAGGACCGTCTCACCGACCCGGGCACGTACGCCGACGCGGTCCGTATCCCCGCCGACGTCCCCGAGGCCGAGCAGGCCGGCGTCGCCCGGGCCCGCCGCGATCTGGCGACCCGCCGCTTCCTGGAGCTGCGCGAGGCCACCGAGGGAGGCGACCCTGAGCCGCTCGCGGCCTTCCAGCGGGCTGCCGCCGAGCTGGTGCGGCCCCGCCTCGACGGCTGGGAACAGCGCTGGCGGGACGGTGCGCACGCTGCCTCGTCGGCGACCGAGGCACAGTTCGGCGCCCTGCGCGGTGGGGACGGACGGCATCTGGCCGACGCCCGGGTCACCTCGACCGGTCCCACCGCGCGCGGACGCTTCGGCATGTGCGGCCGGCTGGACGTCTACCCGGGCATCTGACGGATCCCCGGCGCCCGGCAGCCGCACATACCCGAGCCCCTCCTCCATCCAAGCCCATTCCTGGAAGGCCCCCATGCCCGAGCCCCTGACCGGCCGGCGCCGACACCCGAGCCGCCGGGCCGTCCTGGCCGCGGCCGGCGTCGGTCTCGGTACCGCACTGACGGCCTCGCTCACCGCGTGTTCCGCGGAGAGCGGCGGCGACTCCGAAGGAATCACCCTCACGTTCTCCTGGTGGGGCAACGACGACCGGGCCTCACGCACCGTGAAGGCCGTGCGGCTCTTCGAGAAGGAACATCCCGGCGTCACCGTCCGGACCTCCAACGGGGACTTCGGCTCGTACATGCAGAAACTCGCCACCCAGGCAGCCGGCGGCGGCATCCCCGACGTGGCCCAGCTCGACTACCGTCAGATCTCCCAGTACGCGGGCGGCGGCGCGCTCCTGCCGCTGGGCGAAGCCATCCGGGACAGGACGATCCGTACCTCCCGGATGGACGCGGAGTTCGTGGCCACGGGCACGTACGAAGGCAAGCAGTACGCCCTGCCCGCGGGCCGCGGCATCACCGGATACGCCTACGACTCCGCGGTCTACCGGAAGGCCGGCATCGCCACCCCCCGGCCGGACCGGACCTGGGAGGAATGGGCGGAGGCGAACAGGCGGATCGCCGCCCTGGGCATGAAGTCGCCCGACGGGCGCCCTGTCGCGGGCACCAATGACGGCGGGGTCAACGAGGACGTCTTCGAGACCTGGCTGCGCAGCCGGGGCGGGAAGCTGTACGCGAGCCAGACCGAGCTCGGGTTCACGGAGGACGACCTCACCGAGTTCTGGGAGCTCTGCGACGGACTGCGCAGGGAGGGCGCCGCCGCCGCGGCCAAGGACACGGTGCAGGCCACCACCACCGAGACCAGCCCCATCGGCCGTGGTCTCGCGACATCCGACTACACCTGGGACGCACCGTTCCCCGGGTACACGGACCTCCTCGGCGAGGACATCCGCTTCGGGCCGACCCCCTCGACCGACGGCCGGCAGGGCTCGTACTTCAAGCCCTCCATGCTCTTCGGCGTCGGATCCGGCACCGAACACCCCAAGGAGGCGGCACAGTTGGTCGACTTTCTGCTCAACGACCAGCGGGCCGGGGACATCCTCGGCTTCACCCGGTCCACTCCGCCCAACCGTGTGGTCGCGAGCCGTGTCGCCAAGACCCTGAAGGGCTCGGAGCTGGAGATCTACCGGTACTCGCAGGAGATGGAGAAGTACGGCCTGGATGCCCCGCCGCCCGCACCGCCACGGGGTGACGTCGCGATCCAGACCGCCTTCAAGCACCAGTACCAGCGCGTGGCGTACGACCTCGCGACCCCCCGGGAGTCCGCGCGTGAACTCATCGACGAGGCGAACCGGGAGCTGAGGTCATGAGCACCGTGTCCACCAGGGAGCCCGCCTCCGCCGACCGGACGACGGCCCCGGAGCCGCCAGCGGGGAAGCGCCGCCGGGTGCGCGAGAAGCAGTGGCCCGCCTATGTGTTCCTCTCACCGTGGATGATCGGCGCGGGGGTACTGACCCTGGTGCCGATGGTCGTGTCCCTCTACCTGTCGTTCACCGACTACAACCTCTTCGACCCGCCGAAATGGGTCGGCCTGCGCAACTACACCGAGATGCTCACCGAGGACCCGCGGTACTGGCGTTCGGTGGGAACCACCCTGCTGTACGTCGTGGTGGCCGTCCCGCTGAAGCTGGCCTTCGCACTCGCCGTGGCGATGCTGCTGAAGAACCTCGGCCGGGGCCGTGCCTTCTACCGCTCCGCGTTCTACGCGCCCTCCCTGCTCGGGGCGAGCATGTCCATCGCGCTGGTGTGGAAGGCCCTGTTCAACGACGGCGGCTCGGTCGACGGAGTCCTGAGCTCGATCGGCATCGACGCCGGCGGCTGGGTCGGCAACCCCGACCTGGCGGTCTTCGCCATCGTCCTGCTGACGGTGTGGCAGTTCGGCGCACCCATGGTGATCTTCCTGGCCGGTCTGCAGCAGATCTCGCCGGACCTCTACGAGGCGGCGGCCCTCGACGGCGCCGGCCGCCGGCGGCAGTTCGTCTCCATCACCGTGCCGATGCTGTCCCCGGTCGTCTTCTTCAACCTGGTGCTCGAGACCATCCAGTCCTTCCAGGTCTTCACCCCGGCCTTCGCCATCAGCGGCGGCGACGGCGGCCCCGCCGACTCCACCATGTTCTACACGCTGTACCTCTACGAGCGCGGCTTCACCGCCTCCCACATGGGCTACGCGTCGGCCATGGCCTGGATGCTGCTCATCGCGATCGGCCTGGTCACTCTGATCCTTTTCCGGACCTCCCGGTCCTGGGTCTTCTACGCGGACGAGGAGAGCCGATGAACATCGCCACGAAGCGGTGGCTGCCGCAGACGGCCGCGGCCGTGAGTCTTCTCGTCCTGCTGTACCCGCTGGCCTGGCTGCTCGCCACGTCACTCAAGCCGGCCGACGAGGTGGTGACCAGCCTCGACCTGTGGCCGAGCCACCTGGAGTGGTCGAACTACACGACCGCCCTCGAAGGTGTGTCCGGTGTCTCCGTCAGCAGGCTGCTCAGCAACACCCTGGTGATCTCGGGAGGCGCCGTCCTCGGCAACGTCCTGTCGTGCTCACTGGCCGCCTACGCCTTCGCCCGGATGCGCTTCCGTATGCGCAAGGGAATGTTCGCCTTCATGGTGGCGACGCTGATGCTGCCGCACCACGTCGTGCTGATCCCGCAGTACATCGTCTTCAACCAGCTCGGTCTGGTGGACAGCTACTGGCCGCTGATCCTGCCCAAGTTCCTGGCGACCGACGCGTTCTTCGTCTTCCTCATCGTGCAGTTCATGCGCGGGCTTCCCCGCGAACTGGAGGAGTCCGCCCGCATAGACGGGTGCGGCCCCTTCCGTACGTACTGGTCGATCACTCTGCCGCTGAGCCGGCCCGCGCTGATCACCACGGCCATCTTCACGTTCATCTGGACGTGGAACGACTTCTTCACACAGATGATCTATCTGTTCGCGCCGGAGAAGTTCACCATCACCCTGGCCCTGCGCAGCTTCGTCGACCAGTCCAGCACCTCCGCCTACGGGCCCATGTTCGCCATGTCGGTGATCTCCGTACTCCCGATCGTGCTGTTCTTCTTCGTGTTCCAGCGCTACCTGGTGCAGGGCATGGCCACCTCCGGGCTGAAGGGCTGACCACCATGTCCCACGCACCCACGGTGCCGCGCCGCGACCGCCGGGAGCCCGGCGAGGTCTTCGGATCCGGCTTCAGCCTCTTCGCCGACATGCTGCTCGTCGGCCTGCTCACCAGCGTCGCCTGCCTGCCGGTCGTCACGGCTCCGGCCGCGTTCGCCGCGGCGTCCGGGAGCCTCCACCGGACCGCGCACGACGGCCTGCCGGTCGGCGTCGGCGCGTATGCCCACCGGCTGCGGGCGCACCTGACCCTCCGCGCACTGGCGGCCGGACTGCTGGTGCCGGTCCTCGTCGTGGTGCTGCTGGTCGACTCCGCTCTGGTCCGCAGCGAGCTGCCCGGTGCGGCCGTCATGGCACCCGCCCTGGCCCTGCTCGCCCTCGCGGCCACGGTCGTGGGGCTGCGCGCCACCGCGCTCCAGGCCCCGCACCGGCTGTCCGTACGCGAGGGGCTCCTCCGCTCGGCCGCCGACCCCGGCGGGGCCCTCCTGCTGGCCGCCGCCGTGGTGCTCGCCGTGCTCATCACGTGGTCGATGCCCCTGCTGATCCCGCTGCTGCCCGGACCGCTGGCGTTCGCCGCCACCGTGGTGGACGTCCGCTCCACCACCGCCGCTCCGCACGAAGGCTGAACCGCCTTCCCCCGCGCACGTCCCCGACACCACCGGAGTTCTCGCATGCCCCACACCCACCTGGACGCCGCGGGCCACCCGAGGCCGCAGCTCATCCGCGACCCGAACTGGCGCGATCTGAGCGGCACGTGGGAATTCGCCTACGACGACGCGGACCGCGGCCGGTCCGAACGCTGGATGGCCCCGGACGTGTCCACCCCCTTCACGGGAACCATCACCGTGCCGTACCCGCCCGAGAGCAAGGCCTCGGGCATAGGGGACACCGGCTTCCACCCCGTGCTCTGGTACCGGCGCACCATCGAGGTGACCGTGCCGGACCCGGGCCGCCGTCTGCTTCTGCACTTCGGAGCGGTGGACCACCGTGCCGAAGTCTGGGTGAACGGCCACCTGGTGGGCCGTCACGAAGGCGGGCACACGGGCTTCACCTGCGATCTCACCGACGTCGTCGACCACGACGGGGAACAGGTCCTCGTGGTCAGGGCCGAGGACCAGCCGGCCGACGCGGCCCAGCCGCGCGGCAAGCAGGACTGGCGCCCGGACCCTCACGTCATCTGGTACCACCGCACGTCAGGGATCTGGCAGCCGGTGTGGCTGGAGGAGGTCCCGGACCAGCACGTGACTCTCCTGCACTGGACGCCCGACGTCGCCCACGCCCGCGTACGCTGCCAACTCCACCTCAGCCGGTGGCCGCGGCAGCCCCTGTACGTGACGGTCCGCCTCACCCAGGGCGACCGGGTACTCGCCGAGCAACGCACCCTGGCGGACGGCCAGGAGACCGACTTCGACATCGCCGTCCCCGCGCTGCGCAACGCCCAGGACCTCGATGACCTGCTCTGGAGCCCCGAGCACCCGCACCTCGTGGACGCCACGGTCACCATCGGCGACCCGGCGGGCGATGCCACCGTCGACCACATCACGTCCTACCTCGGCCTGCGCGACATCGGCTGGAGCGACGGAGTCTTCCTCCTCAATCACAAGCCGTACTTCCTGCGCCTGGCACTCCAGCAGGGCTACTGGCCCGACACACACCTTTCGGCGCCTGCCGACGGGCTGCGCCGCGACGCCGAACTCGCCAAGGAGATGGGTCTCGACGGACTGCGCGTCCACCAGAAGATCGAGGACCCCCGCTTTCTCTACTGGGCGGACCGGATCGGCCTGATGCTCTGGGAGGAGATGCCCTCCGCCTTCGCCTTCAGCACCCGGACCGTCCACCGCAAGATCAGCGAATGGACGGAAGCCGTCACCCGAGACCTCAGCCACCCCTCGATCGTGGCCTGGGTGCCCGTCAACGAGTCCTGGTCCGTCCCCAACCCCGCGCTCGTCCCAGCGCAACGTCACTTCATCGACACCCTCTACCACCTCACCAAGACCCTCGACCCCTCGCGCCCCACCGTCTCCAACGACGGCTGGGAGGTCTCGACCAGCGACATCTGGGGCGTCCACGACTACACCCAGCGCGCGGACGTACTCCGCCACCGCTACGGCCACTCCTCGCTCCGCAGCGGCCGCGTCGTCGACCTGTGGCCGGGCGCCAGGCGGCTCACCCTCCCGGGGGTCCAGCACCAGGGACAGCCCGTCGTCCTCAGCGAGTTCGGTGGCGCCACCCTCGCACCGGCCGGCACCGAGTCGTTCGGATACGACACCCTCACCACGCCGCAGGAGCTCGCCGACCGGCTCACCGCCCTCGTCGGCGCAGCCGTCGACTCGGGACTCGCCGGCTTCTGCTACACCCAGCTCACCGACACCGAACAGGAGACCAACGGTCTTCTCACGGCCGACCGGAAGCCGAAGATCCCGCTCTCCGACCTCCGGTCGATCCTGCGTCAACTGCCCTCGGCGTCCCAGCAGACGGTGTAGTTGTGCCCGTGGGCGTCGTGGAACGGGCACAGGCCGACGGCGGTGTCGGTGAAGGCGAGCGAACTGCTGCCGGTCCGTGTGATGGAGGCGGTGCCGAGTGACGGGAGAAAGCTCAGGGAGCTGTCTCCGTAATCGCGCGGGCCCCGTCATCATCCGGCCGCATCCGTGCCGAGCCAAGCGAGAGCGGCGACGGTGAGCGCGGTGATCCCGGTGTCCAGGGTGGGCTGGATGACAGGAGCGAACGCGGGGGAGTGGTTGACCGGGATGTCCTGCGCGACGGTGCCTCGCTCGTCGGCCGCCCGGTAGGTGCCGGGATCGATGCCCCCGATGCCCCAGTAGGCGAAGGGCGCGCCCAGCGTCTCGGGGATGCGGCTGAAGTCCTCGCTGGCCGTCTGGAGGTCGATGGTGTGGGCGTCGTCGCCGAAGTGCGTGCGGAAGGCGCGGTCGAGGCGGTCGGCGACGTCGGCGTCGTTGACGGTCGGGGGGAACGCGTTGAGCCGCTCGATGAGGGGATCCTTGGGTGCGTTCGACGCGGCCGCCTCGGCGTTGACGCAGCGCCGGACCGCGTCGAGGACCTGCTGGCGGGTGGCGTCGTCGTAGGTGCGGAGGTTGAGCTCGATGACGGCGGTGTCCGGGATGACGTTGGGGCTCGCACCCGCCTTGATGCTGCCGACGGTGACCACGGCGGGCGTGGTCGCGGCCAGTTCGCGCGAGACGATGGTCTGCAGGCGCACCACGCACATCGCAGCCATGACGACAGGGTCCACGGCGGCCTGTGGCATGGAGCCGTGCGCCCCGCGCCCGTACAGGGTGATGCGCAGACTGTCCGCAGCCGACAGGAAAGATCCCCGCCGCACTCCGACGTATCCGGCCGGGTAGGGGAGGACGTGCTGCGCGAGAGCGACGTCCGGCCTGGGAACACGATCGGCCAGACCGTCGTCCACCATGGCGTCCGCACCGTCGCCGTTCTCCTCCGAGGGCTGGAAGAGCGCGATGACGGTGCCCTGCCAGGCGTCCCTGCCCGAGGCCATGAGCTGTGCGAAGCCGAGCAGGCAGGTGACGTGCACGTCGTGGCCGCAGGCGTGCATGACCGGGTGCTCCTGCTCGTCGTCCCCGGTCACGGTGACGGTCGACGCGTACGGCAGCCCGGTTGTCTCGCGGACCGGCAGGGCGTCCATGTCCGCGCGCAGCAGTACCACCGGGCCGTCGCCGTTGGCCAGGACCCCGACGACGCCCGTGGTGCCGATGTTCTCCGTGACCTCGTAGCCCCAGCCCCGCAGGAGTTCCGCCGCACGCGAGGCGGTGCGGTGCTCGTCGTTGCCGAGTTCGGGGTGGGCGTGCAGGTCCTTGTAGAAGTCCTCGGCGGCCTGGCGGATGCCGGGGAGGCCGGCCAGGACGTGGTCGAGCGGCGCTGACATGGGATTGTTCCTTCCTCGTGGACGTCGATGGCCGGTAGCCGTTCCCCATGGGGTTCTGTCGCGCACCGCGTTCAAGGCGGTACGTGGTTCCAGCGAGAGCCCTACCGGCAGGTACCAGCCGCGCCGGTGGGCGAGCAGTCTGAAGGCAAGGGCCAGGAGTACACCGCAGACGATGCCGAGGGTGGGCCGGTTCAGGTCCGCGCAGAGCACGTAGACCCCGGCGACCGCGACGGCCACCGTGGCGTACAGGCCGTTGCCTCCGAAGACCTCCGGTACCCGCCGCAGCAGCAGGTCACGCACCGCGCCGCCGCCGACCGCCGTGATGGTGCCGAGAAGGACGGCGGGCAGCCAGCCGAGTCCGGCGGCGAGTGTCTTCTGCGCACCGGCCACGGACCAGAAGCCGATGACAGCGGCGTCCAGGGCGGTGAAAGCCCTGGCCCACTGGTCCTGGTCCAAGGAGAGGACGAAGGCGAGGAGAGCGCCCGCGAACGCGGTGGGCAGGTAGGCGGCGTCGGTGAGCGCCACGGGGGTGCCGTGCTGGAGCAGCGTGTCGCGGATCAGTCCGCCACCCAGCCCGGACACGGTGCCCACGACCAGGTATCCGAAGAGGTCGAGCCCTTCGTGCCTCGCGACGACACCGCCGAGCAGGGCGCAGATGAAGACACCGGCCAGATCCAGCCAGCGGGTCACCGTGTCGATCTGGTCCGGTGACAGCCAGTGGCCCATGTCGTCGTTCCCATCCCTGCGAGCGGCCGGTGGCCTCCGGCGCGCGGCGCGCGCCGCGGGGAAGGGGCCGTACACGAGCCCTTCCCCGAAAATCCGCACCCCCGTGGATCCGGGGACGACATCGCCCGAATGCCTGGCCGTCGCGAGCCGGTCTGTGAGTCGGCCCATAGGTCCCGGATCACATACGAGACGCGGTAGTAGGAGCCGGTTCCCAGGTCGCGGTGTTCGAGCGGACGCACCCCCGGCCCCGGTCTACGTAGGGGCTTAGTAGTGCAGGTCGTTGCCGCTGTCCTGGCGTGCCGCTAACCATGGTTCGAGTCCCGGGGAGCTGACGCTCAGGACCGGTCGAGCGCGGCACGTTCCGTACGAACGGACGAGCCGCGTGCTTCCGCCCTGTTGGCGCCGGCCCCGTGACGTCCCTGACAGCAGCGCAAGGAGAGTGTTTTATCCGTACGTCCGTTCAGTCCCTGGCCCCCGCCGCCCGTACCGCCCGGATCCGCAGGTTCTCGGTTTCCGCGCTGTGTGCAACCGGAGCCGCAGCAGCGGCTCTGACCCTCGCCCCGTCCCCCGCCCACGCTTCCGAGCCCGCCTCACACGGTGTGGCCACGTCGGCCGGGGTCTCCGCGGCCGGAGTCGCCGCACAGGCGGACGCGATCAGCGAGAAGGCCGGCAAGGCGGCTGCCGAGAAGGACAACCTGAACGACTGGATCCGCGAGTCCCTCAAGATCATGGAGGACGAGGGGATCCCGGGCAGCTACGAAGGCCTGCACAGCAACATCATGCGTGAGTCCGGCGGTGACCCCGAAGCATCCAACGACTGGGACGTCAACGCGCAGAACGGCACGCCTTCCAAGGGGCTGCTGCAGGTCATCCAGCCGACCTTCGACGCCTACCACGTCTCGGGCACCCCGAGTGACCTGACCGATCCCGTTGCCAACATCACCGCGGCGGCCAACTACGCGGCCGACAAGTACGGCTCGATCGACAACGTCGACTCCGCCTACTGAGCACCGGTGACACATGGCACGGCCGCAACCCACGTGGGTTGCGGCCGTGCCATGTGTCCTGGGCCGTGAGCGGCGCTCCGTAGGAGAGGCACGAAGATCAGCCGCGTCAGCCGGTCGATGGTCCGGTCAGGGCGGTCGGTCTGACCGGGCCATCGAACAGCCCGTCGCACAGCGAGATCTGCACGTGCACCCTCTTGCCCAAAGGCTCGCGGCGCACCTCGAAGCTCGTGCAGACCGCGAGAACGATCTCCAGGCCGTGATGCCCGGCACGTGCCGGGTCGCCCTGGTGGGCGCTGGGGAGCACGGAACCCGAGTCCCACATCGTGATGCCCAGCGTGCTGCCGTCCACTTCGAGATCCAGCAGGCACGGACCGGGCGCGTACTTGCAGACGTTCGTCGCCAGCTCGCTCACGACCAGCTGCGCTATCTCCAGTGCCCCCTCGGGGACGTCCACACCTCGCCGGCACCGCGCGTCGGACAGAAAGTCCCGGACGAAGCCCCGGGCACGGCAAATCTTTCCCGAGTCCATGTCGTACGCGGCACCAGCCGCCACGACGCCCGGCTCCGGCCCTTCCTGCCCGGACCCGCACCTCGTCTCCAGCCGTCCCATTTCGCTTCCCCCGTCGGTCGGCCGCACCACGCGGCTCGTACACCGCCCGCCTACCCGGCGGTACACATTTCAGACTCGGAGAGGACACGAAAAACAGGCCCGCTACACGCATCCCGCTCGGAATACCGCTTCCGAGCGCCGGCGGGCGGCCCGGTGTCAGTCGGTGAGGCCCAGCGCGCCGGCCGCCTGGATCGCCAGCCGGACCTCGGCCAGGGCGCCCTTCGGGGTCAGGTCACGATGCGAGAGGGCGCCGAAGCGGCGCAGCCGGCAGGCGAGGGTGTTCGGGTGGATGAGGAGCGCCGCCGCGGCCGTCTCCGTGCGGCGGTCGCCCTCCATCCAGGTGCGGGCGGAGACGGGCGGCTCATCCCGGCTGCCACGTCCGGCAGCTCACCGATGGCCCCCGCCAGGTCCGGCGCTCCCAGGACATAGCGGTCCTCGCCCCAGGTGAGCAGCAGGCGGGGTGATCCTCCAAGGAGTGCAGCAGGGCCTCGTCCGTGGTGCGGCGGACCACGAGCAGCACCGCGTCACCCCCGGTCGCATGCCGGGCGAGCCGGCGCCGTGCCGCCTCCGGATCGAGAATCTCCTGCAGCAGCTCGGCCAGGTCTCCGCGCCCCCGCTTCGAGGACTACACCCGGATCAAGCACGTCATGACCTGGCTCTGACGTCCGGGAGGCCCCGGCCGTGCCGCTGACAGCTCTCGCCGGGAGCTGTCAGCGGCACGGTGGTTCTACGATCCCGGCATGACGACTCCCGAGTGCTATGTCTGTGGCAAAGAAGCACAGTTCGCCGAACTCCCACCACGCGAGTGCGTCGCGTCCGACCAGTACTGGCGGGTGGCCCATGCCTTCGACACCGCGGTGCCCGGCTGGCTGGTGCTGCTGCCTCGGCGCCATGTCACGGCCGTCCACGACCTCAGCGACGCCGAGGCCGCGGCCCTGGGCACATGGCAGGTCAGGCTCTCCAGGGCTCTGCGGAGCGTGACCGGCTGCGCGAAGACCTACGTCGTCCAGTTCGCCGAGGCCGAAGGCTTCGCCCACGCGCACTTCCACATCGTGCCGCGCATGGTGGATCTGCCTCCCGGGCAACGAGGGCCGGGCATCTTCGGGTTGCTCGGCGCCCCGGAACCGGATCGGGTGACGGACGAGCAGGCCGACCACATCGCCCGCTCCCTCCGGGCCCGGCTGCGGGAGAGCCTGCCGGCCCCGCGCTGAGGCGGATCCGTATGTGCTTGTGGGCCCTTGCGGCACTGCACTAGCGTTGCCCGCGTGGATCTCTTCTCACGCTCGTGGACGGCGTTGCGCACGGCGGTCGCCGAACTCCAGGACGAGGACTTCTCGCGGCCGTCCGGCTGCGCCGGGTGGCTCGTACGGGACCTGGTGTGCCATCTGGTCATCGACGCCCAGGACGTCCTGATCACCCTCGCGACCCCCGCCGCGACGGAGCCGACCCGGGACGCGGTGACCTACTGGGAGGTCACCGGGGTCCCGCCGGGCGGCGACGACCCGCTCGACGCGCTGACGGTCCGGCTGGCCGCCGCGTACGAGGAGCCCTGGCTGCTGAAGTTCCACCTGGACGATGTGGGGTCCGCGGCCGGCCGGGCCGCCGGCCTAGCCGCCCCCGGTCTCCGGGTCGGCACCCGCGACGAGGTCATGACGGTGGAGGACTACCTCACCACGTACGTCATGGAGTGGACGCTGCACCACCTCGACCTGGTCGCCTACCTCCCCGATGCCCGCGAAGTGCCCGAGGAAGGGCTCGCCCGGTCCCGCCAGTTGCTGGAGGAGATCGCCGGGACCGCGTTCCCCGCCTCGCTCTCCGACAAGGACGCCTTGCTGGTCGGCACCGGACGGCGCCTCCCGACCGACGAGGAGACGGCCGGCCTGGGCCGGCTCGCCGCGAGACTCCCCTTCGTCCTCGGCTGACCGTCCTCGGCTGACCGTCCGGACGGGCTCCTCCGCCGCCCCGGTCGCCGACGGGGCAGCACAGGCGGTGCGCGGTGTGACACGGACGGCAGCAGCCCCGTGGTTCCGGGTTTCCTGCCGCCGGCAGGGCATGCTGATGGCCGGGTCCACGGCGCCGTCCATGGGCTTGCTGCGGTGCCGGACCAGGGACGCGCGACGTCCGCCGTCCCGTGACGTGCGAGGGAAACCGGATGGCGGACGACCGGCGGGCAGCACTGCCGCCCGAGCAGGCTGTGGGCGCGCAGGCGGACCGGCTCAAGGAGCGCATCTACGCGACGATCACGATGATCGCCGTGGTGGTCGGCCTGTCCCTGAGCGAAGCCGGGACCACAGGCGCCCTGGCCACGGTCCTGACGACCGCTCTGGGGCTGTGGCTCGCGGCGTTCGTCGCCGACCAGCAGGCGCACCGCACGGTGCACCGCCACCTCGCCACCGGCCACGACCTGCGCCGCATGCTGTACGTCAGCGCTCCGCTGCTGTCCTGCGCGGTGGGCCCGGCCGTGATGATCGCCCTCGCGGCGCTGGACGTCCTCTCCCTGTCCGCCGCGCTGATGACAGCGGCCGGCGTGGGCATCGCCTCCCTCTTCGCCTGGGGCTGTGCGGGAGGACTGCGTATGGGAGGCGGCGTTCTTCTCGCGGTGCTCGCCGGTGTGGCCGACGCGGTGATCGGTGTCGCCGTCGCGCTGGTGAAGACTGCCGCCGGGCACTGACACGGCGCCAGAGCCCGGCCGTCGGCGTACACGGTACGAGGACGGGCGGCGCCCCGCCTCCCGCTACAGCCGTATGTCGTGCCCGACCTGGCCCGCCTCCCGTGACTCCGGTACGTACAGGAACTCCGCGTGCGGGGCGTGGGAGGCCGCCGACACGATGAGCGTGTGGCTGCCCGGCCGGAGTCCGTCGACCCGATAACGGCCCGACCGCACGGGCCCTGCCGCGACCCGCTTCCCCCGTGCGTCGATCACGGTGACCCAGCCGGCACACCCCTCGGGATGTGCCGCGCACCCGACGGCGCCGGTGACGGTCACTCCGCAGCGCGCCACGGCCGAAGACTTCGCCACGGCAGACGCGGTCCCGGTCACCGGGGCCGTGTCCGTCCGGGGCGCGGCAGTGGCCGTCGCGGTGCGGGCCGCGTCACCGGGGGTGTCCTTGTCCCGGGGCACTGGCGGCAGGGCCCACTGCGCCACGAGCGCCTGGGTCCGGCGTTCCATCGGTGATCCCGTGGTGTCCTCGGCCGAGATGTCGTGCACGGTGAGCCCGCACCGCTCCGCGTACCCGGCGAGCGTCTCGTCGAGCGCGGCCAGCTCCCGCAGCGTCGTGCGGACACGCGAGGCCCGTGGTCCGGGCGGCGCCTTGTCCATGTCCGCCTTCAGCTCCCGTATCAGCGGGCTCACCCGCTGCCAGCCCTCCTCGGGCTCACCGGTGGTCAGCGAGCGGTCCAGGGCGCGCAGCGAACGGCTCAGCGTCGAGGTGATGACGGCAAACCGCTCCGCCGACCGGGGAGCCAGGTCGATGTCGATGTCGGCCGCTGCCGCCAGGGCGCGGGCGTGGCCTGTGGCCGTGGTGAGCAATGCGGTGCGGTTGTCCGCGTCACCTCCCCGCAGGCCGGGCATCCGGACCAGTGGACGTGCCAGGCTCACGACCTGGAAGAGGGAGGAGTCCACCGCGCGAGCGGCTCCGCGCAGCCGGACGGGGGCCTCGGGGTCCTCCCAGCGCAGGGCGAGCTGGGAGACGAGCGTGTCGACGGCGGACACGTAACCGCGCTCCGCCTCCCGCGTGATCCTGCGGCTGGACAGCGGGAAGATCAGTGCGGCACACGCGGTCGCGACGAGTATCCCGAGGCCGTTGTCCAGCAGACGCTCGCCGAGCAGGTGGTCCATGCCACCGTAGGGCGTCGTCAGTCCGTACAGCTGGACCAGTGCGACGACAAGTCCGACGACCCAGAGGGCGTACGCGCGCTGCATCCCCCAGGCGCCCAGGGTGAGCCCCGCCACGATGATCGCGAGCGTCCCGTAGACGTGGCCGTGGCCGAGGAGACGGAGCAGCGCGATGCCGAGCACCGCGCCGACCACGGTGCCGGCCATGCGGTGGCCGAGCTTGCGCAGCCGCTCGTGTGTCGTGTTCGTGCCGAAGAGGGTGATCATCACGCCGACGAGACCCCAGTAGAAGCGTTGCGGGTCGATCGCGTCGGTGATCGGGCAGACGATGGCGGCGGCGATCCCCGCGTGCAGGGGCGCGCGCACGAAGGGGATGGCGCGCCGCCAGCTCTTCTCCGTCCGCGCGGCGAGCACGCGCTGTGTCGCGGCAGCCGATCCGGCGGGCTGGTTGCGCTCCAGGGCCACGGTCGGCTGGAAGGGGACCTGTGCCGGTGAATCCGGGGTGTTCCAGCCCAGCGCAAGCCAGTGGGAGAGCGATCCGGCGAGGGAGTCGAGGAGGTGGGCCACGCGGTAGGCGAGTTCGACCGTCTCCGTCTGTCCGGCACCCGCACCGGGGTGGTCGAGTACAGCGTCGGCCTGCCGGCGGATGCGTTCGGCGGCAGGGCGCAGACCCTGGGCGCTGCCGAGGGGGGTGTCCCGTGCGATGACGAGGCCGACGGCCATCGCCTCGCGCAGGTGCGGCGGTACGTCGAGGCGGGTCAGGTCCTGCACGGCCCGGCCTATCCCGCGCAGGGCCAGTTCCGCGTCGAACAGGTGGCGGTGCAGCAGCTCGGCCATGTCGGGGTCGGCGGCGACCTCCGGCTGGGCGAGCCGGCCGTCGATGGTGACGGTCGTGACGTTGAGGTGGTGCAGCGCACGCGCCATCCGGCGCGCGGCCCGTTCCTGATCGGCGTCCGGGTCCAGCGCTTCGACGGCCGCGTCGGCCACCCGGCGTGCCTCCACCACGAAGGCGCGCTGGGTGCGCAGCAGGTCCTCGCGCGGCATCGGATAGCAGAGCAGCAACCGTGTCAGGAGAACCGCGACGGCGGACACCAGGGCGGCGGCGAAGGCCTTGCCCGTCATGTCCGGGGAGATGTTCGCCATCATGCCGACCATCAGGCCGTTGAAGAGCATCATGCCCGTGAGCAGCGGCAGTTGTCCGAACCGGGCAAGGAAGAAGGTCAGGGCCAGTGCCACGACCATCAGGCTGATTTCCAGCCCCCGGTCGTCGTGCAGCTCGGCGGCCAGCCACAGGATGGCGGCGAAGGGGAACGGCATCCACAGGATGGCGCGGCTGAGCCGCTGCCAGGTGTTCTCCGCGACGGCGAAGGCGCTCATCAGGCCCATCATCCCGCCGACCATCATGCCGATCATGGCCGGTATGTCCAGGGCCCGTGCCATGCCGTAGCCGACCGCGAGAGAGGTCACCATCGCGACGAGGGTGCGCCATCCCGCCTGGAGCTGTCCGAGGCCGGGATCGGCGGCGAGCACCCAGTCCCACCATCGTGGGGGTCCGCCCACCCGGCCCGGTGCGACGGCGCGCGCGGCGACTGCCGCAGGCGCGGAGGCGTTGGTGGGGGGTGCGAGTTCCGGCGTCGTGTCCGACGGCGCGGTACCTGGGCTGATCAACTGGTCTCCGAATCCATCGCTTCGAGCAGGGTGGTGAGGGCATCCCGGGCGGCGCCCACGGCGTGCTCGGAGTCGTCGACGCCCGCGTCGAGACCGCGCAGGAGCGCCGCGGCCATCCGGCGGCGCCCCTGGTCGAGCAGGCCCCGGCCGGCCGGGGTCAGGAAGGCTTCCACGACACGTCGGTCGGCGGCGCGGCGTTCGCGCGTGGCCAGGCCGCGCTCTTCGAGGCTCTGCAGGACCACGGTCACGCGGGGCTGGGCCATGCCCGTGTACGCGGCAAGGGCGGTCACCCGCCGGGGGCCTTCCTCCAGGGCGTCGAGTACCGCCACCTGGCTGCGGCTGAGTTCGAACTCGCCGGCGCGGAAGAGCGTCTGCGAGAGCCGCCCGATGCCTCTGAGCAGGCCCCTGGCAGCGCACTCGATGCGCTGCTCGTCGGTGGGACCTGCCAGGGGCGACGATTGATGCATATGGCAATTATATATATGTCAAGAGGTGGCGCGGAACCATGTGCGGGCAAAATGCCCGCCCTCGCCCGAAGTGCCACCCCGACCCGCCCGGACGTCAGGCCCCACCGTCCCGAAGGTCCGCCACCTGCCCCGCCCGTGTCAGCCGGCGCAGCGCGCGCACCAGCGCCTCGACACCCGCGACCGCCTTGGACCGGGGGCATCCGGCATTGAGCCGGACCCGGCCCGGGGAGCCGTACGCCGCCCCCGGCATGATGGCCACCTTCTCCACCTCGACGAGCTCGCGCTGCAGCGCGTCGTCGTCGACGCCGAGCGGCCGCAGGTCGATCCAGGCGAGATACCCCGCCTGGGGCGGCTCCCAGCCGAGCTGTGGGAACGCGCCGCGTAGACGGTCCGCGACCATCGCGAGATTGCCCTCGAGGTACGTACGCAAGGCGTCCAGCCAGGGCGCCCCCTCCCGGTACGCGGCGATGTGCGCGACCAGTGACAGCACGGCGGGGGAGGACAGGCCGTCGGCCTCCTTGAGCTGCCTCAGGTAGGCGTCGCGCGACGCAGGGTCACCGATGATGCCGTAACTGCCGGTCAGAGCGGGGATGTTGAACGACTTGGACGCCGAGGTGATGACGGCCCACCGGCCCTCGCCGCCGTGCAGGGACCAGGGGCGGTGGACGTGCGGAGGGTGTGCCAGGTCGGAATGGATCTCGTCACTGATGACGGCCACGCCGTACCGCGCGCACAGCCGCGCCATCCGGTCAAGCTCGTCCGCGGACCAGACACGGCCCGTCGGGTTGTGCGGCGAGCACAGCAGCAGCACCGTCGTGTCGGGCAGCGCCAGCAGCCGCTCCAGCTCCGCAAAGTCGTCGAGAGGGCACTCCCGGAGCCGGCGCCCGTGGGCCGCCACGGTCTTGGGGAACGCGTCGTACATGGGGGTGTGGGCGACCACACCGTCACCGGGACGCGACCACAGCCGGAGCAGCTGTGACAGCTGGTAGACGACGGATGGCGCGTAGACGACCGCCCCGGGATCGACGGCCGTCCCGTGCCGCGTCGCGTACCAGTGGACGACCGCGGAGAGGAAGTCGTCCTGCCGCCACCGCGAGTAGCCGAGCACGCCGTGGTCCAGCCGTCCGCGGAGCGCGTCCATGATCGCCGGGGCGGCCTCGAAGTCCATGTCGGAGATCGTGAACGGCAGCAGATCCGGAACGCCGAAGCGGTCCTCGACGTAGTCCCACTGCGTGCACCAGGTGCCGTGCCGGTCCACCGTGACGTCGAAGCCGTACGGATCCTGCGCGGTCCTGCGGGCCGGGGCCGAGGAGCCCGGGGGAGGGGAGACCATGATCAGCCCACCGGGATCATGGTGGCGATGGCGTCCTTCACCGACTGGACCTGCGGCCCGATGATGACCTGCACGGTGTGCCCGTCGAGCTTGATCACACCCACGGCGCCGAGCTTCTTCAGCCGTGCCTCGTCCACCTGCGCGGCGTCCTCCACCGTCATCCGCAGGCGGGTGATGCAGTTGTCCAGGGACCGGATGTTGCCGGCGCCGCCGATCGCGTCGAGGATCGCCACGGCGTCGTACTTCCCCGCGACCAGCTCACGCGCGGGCTCCCCGGCCGCGTCCTGGGCGGCGGACTCGCCGTCCGCGTCGTCCTGCTCCTCGTCGCGCCCAGGGGTCTTGAGGTCGAAGCGGGTGATCGCCCAGCGGAACAGGAAGTAGTACACGGCGAACCACACCGCCGCGATCACCGGCACCAGATACCACTTGGTCGTCGATCCCTGGAGGACGCCGAAGACCAGCCAGTCGATGACGTTGCCGTCGGTGTTCCCGATGAAGACGCCCAGCAGGGCCGCCGTGAGGAAGCCGAGCCCCACCAGGACCGCGTGGATGGCGTACAGCCACGGCGCGACGAAGAGGAACAGGAACTCCAGCGGCTCCGTGATCCCGCCGACCACACAGGCCACCACGCCGGAGATGAGCAGGGCCTTGATCTCCGGACGCATCTTCTTGTTCGCGCAGTGGTACATCGCGAGTGCGGCGCCCGGGAGACCGCCCAGGTAGGACGCCATCTTGCCCTGGGAGAGGAAGTGCGTGGCGTCGGTGACGGCGGCGTTCGGCGTGCCCGCGCAGTCCAGGTGCGCGTAGAACATGTTGAGCGCCCCGGAGACGTTGTCCCCGCAGACGGCTCCCGAGCCGCCGACATCGGTGAACCGGAACATGGCCACGAGGATGTGGTGCAGCCCGATCGGTCGCAGCAGCACCTCGCCCATGCCGAAGAAGAACGGCCCGAAGACACCGGTGTGCCCGATGCCGCGACCCACGGCGGTGATCCAGCCGTTGAAGGCCGGCCACACCAGGGGGATGAGCAGACCGAGCACGCTCAGGACGAGAGCGGAGATGATCGGGACGAAGCGCAGCCCGCCGAAGAAGGCCAGTGCGTCAGGCATCCGCTGTGCACGAAAGCGCTGGTGGAGAAGGCTGACAACGATGCCAACGACCACGGCTCCGAGGAGTCCCGTATCGATGGACTGCACGCCCAGCACGTCGGCTATGCCGTAGTGCTTGATCGCGGCCTCGTCCTCGAAGTCGACGCCCTTGGCGGTGAGGTAGAAGTTCACCGCGAGGTTCATGGCGGCGAAGCCGACGAAACCCGAGAACGCCGCCACACCCTTGTCCTCGCGGGCGAGACCGAGCGGAATCGCCATCGCGAAGAGGACGGGCAGGAAGGTGAAGGCGACCAGGCCCGTGTTGGCCATCCAGGTGAAGACGAGGTGGAAGCCCTCGGCCTTCAGGAACGGCAGGTTGTCGGTGACGGCCTCGCTGGAGAGGGAGGACCCGATGCCCAGCATGATGCCGCAGAACGCGAGCAGGGCGACGGGAAGCATGAACGTCTTGCCGAGTCCCTGGAGGAATTCCCAGAGTGCGGCTTTGGTCTTCTGCATGTGTACGGAACTTTCGAGCCTGGGGGGACGGACCCTGGCGCTCGCCGTGGCGATGCGGGGACCCACGGGTGATCGAGCGGCGGAAGAAACGACGAGGGGCCCGGCCGCCTTCGCGCGACACACCTGAGGATCGCCCGGTGAGCAGCGCCGGATCAGGCCGTTCCACCGCACGGATCACATCACAGCGGGTCGACGACTGTCCATGGAGACCGGCCCCGCCGGCCCACGCCGGCCGGGGAGGAGCCGACACGGAGTGAACCGCTTGTCGCACGCCGTGACGCATGCCACCTCTCCGCATCCGGGCCGGGTGTTTGGCGACGCGTCGGCGGGTAAGGGGCCCTGTGGTCACCGGAGACGACAATCCGGTTGATAGTGTGCGAAAAACTACTGACTCAGGAGGTTCGATGTCCTCGAAGCGACGTCGCAAGAAGAAGGCCCGCCGCAAGAACGGCGCGAACCACGGCAGCCGCCCGCAGACCTGAGGGACGCAGCCGACACGACCGGGGGATGGCATGTGCCGTCCCCTGGTCGTCTTCCTGGCGGTGCCGGCCGCAGTGCGCGGGGCGCGCCTCGGCGGTCAGGTGAGCAGCTGGTTCCGGTGGGACGCGCGACGGGCGGCTGCCAGCAGGGCGTGGATCTGAGGACCTGCCTGGTCGAGCCGGGCCACGGGCTTCGCGAACGGCAGGCGGACATCGCGGTGGGTGCTCGGGTACTCCAGACGCAGGGTCACGCCGTAGCGGTCCATCGCCAGCGGGAGGATTCGCGTCACGCCTTTCTCCGGCTGCGGTTGCACGAGGCGCAGGAGCAGGGGGACGAGTTCGCCGTGGTCGTCCACGAGGTGCGTCAGCATCGCCGCCTCGCTGGTGGCGATCGGATCGGGAGTGGTCTCCTGCAGCGTGTCCAGCGTGACGAACGTGCGGCCCCGGTGATCCTCGAGGACCGCCTGGCCGAACTCCATGCAGCTGCTCGCCGCCGCGTCCGTGCTGTACGGGGCCGCCAGCAGGCCTGTCACCGTGACGCGGGCGCGCATGCGGTCCCGTACGGACGTGGGTGCGATGTCGGTGAACTCCAGCCGGACGGGGACGCGTGGCCCGGGCTGGGGGGAGTCGGCATCGGAGGGTTCGTGCAGGTGGATGTGGCCCATCGCGGCCGTGCCGTCGAGGCGGTGTACCTCGACGGGGTCGAGCCCATCGCTCACCACCGTCATCGAGTGGGCGGCGGTCAGGATGGACAGCACGCGTTCGGCGGGGGTGGGCTGTGTGACGCGGGAGTTGAAAGGACGCATCCAAGTTCTCCAGAGGAGCGGGCGGGGAGACCTCATTACGGCTACTTAGGTATGCCTAACCTAACCCATAGGGTCATGGTCGGGTGCCGCCGCCCCCTGCCCGAGGGTTTTCGAACCGGTGGACGCACCGTCACCGGCCCTTTCCCGGAGGGGAACCGCCGTGGGCCGCTGGGGACCGGCCGGCGACGTACGACGCGAGGAGGATCCGGACACGAACAGCCGACCTGCGAAGCGGTCGCCGTCCGTTGCGGCACCAGCCGCGCCGTCCTCTACCGCCGCCGGCCGACGAAACGGGAACCCGTCCTGACTGCTCTGTGCCGCACAGCGCCGCCCGTACCGGAGAGTCGCGGTGAGATCGACCCGGCGGTTCCACTCCCGACCGGCTGGTCACGCTCCCGGTGGTCCTGGTCCTCCATGAACTCCTCATGGGCACACCCCTCCGAAGCCGGCCTGGAGGAAATCGTGGACCTGCTGTTCCTTCCCCTCGTCACGCTCCGGCGGAACCGGCACGCCTGACGGCGCCGCACGGGTGGGGTGGCGGCCGGCCCTTGTTCCAGGAACAGGGCGCGCACGCAGTCAGGGTTTGGTGGACTTGGTGCATGAAGGTTCTTTCGCCCCGCGCCCTGCGGGCTCTCGAGCGGTTCAATGCCACCTATCCCTGGGATCACAACGCCCATTACCACCGCTGGATCCTTCGGCAGCTGCCGAGACGCTTCGGCTGCGCCCTGGACGTCGGGTCCGGCAGCGGTGACCTCGCGAGGCTGCTGGCCGGACGTGCGGCAGCCGTGACGGCGATCGATTCCGATCCGGTGATCACCGCCCGGGCCCGGGAGCTGACTCCCACGGCGCTTCCGGTGACCTTCGCCGTAGCGGATGTACCGGCCGAGCTCCCTGCCGGCTCCTACGACGTCATCACGTGCGTCGCCGCGATCCACCATCTGCCGTTCACCGAAGCGCTCACCTGTTTCCGCCGCCATCTGGCGCCGGGAGGGACCCTGGTGGTCCTCGGTCTGTCCCGTGCCCGGGCCCCTGTGGACCACATGATCGGTGTCATCGCCGTTCCGGCCAACGCTGCCATGGGCTGGCTGAAGAACAGAGGCCGCCCCTCGAACCCGCCCGCCTCCATGACGGCTCGAACCCGCCCGGCGGACATGGCGTTCGACGACATCGTCGGTGAGGCCGGGAAGATTCTTCCCGGTGCGCGGCTGCGGCGCCGGCTGTTCTGGCGGTATTCGCTCGTATGGAATCAGTCCGACCGGCCTGGAGTGTCTTCGGTCGGCTGAACACCCGGGGGAGTGGCGCCGGTGTGGGGGCAGTTGGCAAATGCGCGGCCAGCTGGAAACCTGTCACCTCGGCATCGCAAAATGTTGACTGAATCACTCAAAATTCAAGGCGATGCGCGCGAGTTTCTCGGCAGGTGACCTGCTCTCCATCCTGTCATCATATGAGCTCGACGAGGCCCCGATAAGGTTCGAGCCGCTCGTCATCCGGGCTCAGGTCGGTCACCAGGATGTCGACCTCGTCCAGTGACAGACACTTTGCCACGGCGCGGCGGCCCAGCTTCGAGGAGTCGACGGCCAGCACGGTCCGTTGGGAGACGGCGGCCACAGCGCGTTTGACCGCTGCCTCGTCTGCCGTGAACTCGGTCGAGCCGATGGAGTCGTCCAGGTAGGTCGCGGACAGGAAGCAGGTGTGCAGGGCGAACTGCTGGAGCGTCATCTCGGCCAGCGGCCCTACCAGGCTGCCCGTGTGCAGATCCGCGGTGCCGCCGGTGGCATAGGCCCTGCATCCAGGGCTCCTGGACAACTCATGGAAGACCTCGAAGCCGGTCGTCACCGCCGTCAGGTCGTGGAGGGGCTGCTCCTTGAGGCGCCGCGCGAGGCTGTGGACGGTCGTCGATCCGTCGAAGCCGATTCCGCCGTTGTCCGGCACGAGAGGCAGGAGTTTCGCGGCGATCACGTCCTTGGCCGCGGTGGAGCGCCCGAGACGATGGCCGAACGTCCAGGCATCGACAGGCACGGCTCCGCCACGGACCCGGCGGATCTCGTTCCGTTGCTCCAGCGCCAGAAGGTCACGCCGGATGGTCATCGTGCTGACGCCGCAGGTGCGGGCCAGGTCGTCGACGCGGCGAACCCCCTCCCGGAGCGCCGTGATGATCGACGCCCTTCGGTGGTCTCCCTCGGCAGTGCTCTCCTCTGACATGGTCTGTTTTTACCACAGTGAACATGGCAGACCAGGAGTGCTCCGATGCTTGCCCGGTCGTCGTTGTCATCCGCTCATGTTCCCGGGGATCGTCCGTCGGGACGTCTCGCTCCCCACGCGATTGATACGTTTCAACCCCTTGTCGAAATGTGTCATCGATGTTTAATCTCTCAGCAATGGAACATCCAGGAAGGGATGCTTGATGACTGACGACGTCTCCTCCGTACTCGAAGGTGCGCTCGCCTCGGTGCGGCGGCGCCCCACGCGTGTCGGACTGGTATCCGGCGGGCTCGGTGCGTACTGGCCGCAGTTCCCCGGCCTCCTCGACCAGCTGCAGGATTCGGCGCTCCACGTGACCCGACGCTTCGAAGAGATGGGCTGCGAGGTGATCGACGCCGGCTTCATCTCGGACCCGCAGGAAGCCTCCAAGGCCGCAGAGGAGCTGCGCAAGGCCGACTGCGACGTCATCGTCACGTTCCTGACGACCTACCTGACCGCTTCGATGGTGCTGCCCATCGCCCAGCGCACCCACGCGCCCGTCCTGGTGATCGACCTCCAGCCGACCGAGGCGATGGACCACCCGAACACCGACACGGGCAAATGGCTGGCCTACTGCGGGCAGTGCCCCTTGCCCGAGGTCGCCAACGTCTTCAGGCGCAGCGGCATCTCGTTCCGTTCGGTCTCGGGGCATCTGCACGACGAGAACGCCTGGACCCGCATCGGCAGGTGGATCTCGGCGGCGGGCGTGCGCGGCGCGATGCGTCATGGCCGGCACGGTCTGATGGGCCACCTCTATCCCGGGATGCTGGACGTCTCCACGGACATGACTCTGGTGTCCAGCCAGTTCGGCGGGCATGTGGAGGTGCTCGAATTCGACGACCTGCGGGTCAGGGTCGCCGCGGTGACCGACGAGCAGGCCGCCGAACGCGTCGCCCTGGCCCGCAGGGTCTTCACCCTCGACGGCTCCGTGAAGGAGGAGGACCTCGACTGGGCGGCCAGGGTCTCCGTGGGCCTCGACCGCCTGGTGGAGGACTTCGATCTCGACAGTCTCGCGTACTACCACCGTGGGCTCGACGGCGAGATCCACGAGCGGCTCGGCGCGGGCATGATCCTCGGTGCCTCTCTGCTGACCGCCCGCGGGATCCCGGTCGCCGGCGAGTACGAACTGCGCACCAGCCTGGCCATGCTGATCGCCGACACGCTCGGCGCGGGCGGGTCGTTCACCGAGCTCCAGGCCCTGAACTTCCGGGACGGAGTGGTCGAGATGGGGCACGACGGACCGGCCCACCTCGCCATCTCGTCCAAGGACCCGCTCCTGCGCGGACTCGGCGTCTACCACGGCAAGCGTGGCTGGGGAGTCAGTGTCGAGTTCGATGTGAAACACGGACCTGTCACCACCTTCGGCATCGGCCAGGAGGCGGACGGTACCTTCAGCTTCATCGTCTCCGAGGGCGAAGTCGTTCCGGGGCCGCTGCTGGAGATCGGCAACACCACCTCGCGTGTCGACTTCGGCTTCGACCCCGGGGAATGGACGGACGCCTGGTCCTCGACCGGGATCGGCCACCACTGGACCGTCTGCACCGGCCACCGTGCCAAGGACTTCAAGGCCGCGGCCGACCTGCTCGGTATCCCCTTCCGTGCGGTCGACGGCCCCAACGATCTCTGAGTACTGCTCCCCTCTGCGCCTGCGCGCTGTGTGGGCCGGCCGGGTCCTTCCACCGGCGGCCCACACACACTCGGCCCCTTTCCCCGGGTGCCACCGCTGCCTCCCTGCATCTCACCTCAGGAGCTCCACCTCATGACGTTCCCCGCACCCGTCGTCCCACCGACTCCGCTGACACGTGTCCCCACCCACCACGCCCGGATCGGGCTTGTCACCGGTGGCCTGGGCAACTACTGGCCGCAGTTCCCCGGGCTTCTCCCCACCATCGAGGCGTCCGCGGCACGGATCCGGGATCACATCGCGGGTAGCGGCGCCTTCGTCGAGGACGCGGGAGTCGTCTCCGATCCAGTGGCAGGAGCGGCCGCGGCCGAGCGGCTCCGCCGGGCCGACTGCGACCTCATCGTCGTCTTCGTCGCCACCTACATGACGTCCGCGCAGGTGCTGCCCGTGTTCAAGTACGGCGGCGCCCCGATCCTGCTCGTCAGTCTCCAGCCCTCCTCGTCCATGGACCACGCCACCTTCGGCACGGGGGACTGGCTCGGCTACGCGGGCTTCGCAGGTCTCCCCGAGATCGGCGTCGCCCTGGAACGGCTCGGCATGCCGGTGCGAAGCGTCTCCGGCCACCTCGACGACCCCCGCGCCTGGGAGAAGATCGACCGCTGGGTGCGTACCGCGGGTGTCGTCCGTGCCCTGCGCAGGGCACGCCACGGGATGATGGGGCACCTGTACCCCGGCATGTTCGACATCGCCACCAACATCACGGCGATCACCGGCACCCTGGGCGGCCATGTGGAGGTTCTCGAGTTCGACGACCTGAAGCTTCGGTACGACAAGGTCACCGACGCCGAGACCGAGAAGGTGCTCGACGTCGTGGAGCAGGTCTTCGACATCGACCCGAGTGCGGACCGTGCCAACGTACGTTTCCAGGCCCGGGTCTCCGCGGCGCTGGACCACCTCGTCGACGACTACGCCCTCGACACGCTCGCGTACTTCTACTTCGGAGAGGAGGACACTCTTCTCCAGCGCCTCGGCGCGGGCTTCGCCATCGGCGCCACACTGCTCTCGTCGTGCGGTATACCCACCGTCACCGAGTACGAGGTGCGGGCGGCGACCGCCATGTACGTCCTCGATCAGTACGGAGCGGGCGGCACCCTGACGGAAGGCCAGGCGCTCAACTTCGACGACGGTGTGTGCGAGGTCGGCCACAACGACGCCGCGGACACGGCGATCACCGCGCGCAAGCCGCTGCTCCGCAGCCTGGACGTCTACCACGGAAAGTCCGGCGGGGGAGTGTCCGTCGAGGTCGACATCGCGCATGGGCCGGTGACGCAGTACTCCATCGGCGAACTCCACGACGGGCGCCTGAAGTTCATCGCCTCCGAGGGCACGGTCGTCGACGGTCCGCTGCTGAGGATCGGCAACACGACGTCCAGGGTCGACTTCGGATGCGATCCCGGCGACTGGGCCGACGCCTGGAGCCGTTCCGGTTCCACCCACCACTGGGCCATGGGTGTCGGCCACCGGGCCGCAGACATCGAGGCGCTGGCCGACCTGCTCGGCGCCGAGTACCTGCGGGTGCAGCCATGACGGCCGCCGGCCCCGGCCCGGGGGCCGTCGCGGACCCCGCCGCCGGAGGGAAGGGCGGCAACGGCTTCACGCTCATGATCGCCCTGAGCGCCAGCATCGGCGGCCTGCTGTACGGCTACGACACAGGCATCATCGGCAGCGCCCTGCTGTATCTCAAGGCCCCGATGGGTATAGCCGACGACACGTTCATGCAGTCCACCGTCACAGCGATCACGCTCCTCGGCGCGATCTTCGGGGCGCTGCTCACCGGTCCGGTCTCCGACCGGATCGGACGCCGCCCGACAACGATGCTGGTCGCCGTGCTCTTCGTGGCGTTCGCTGTCGGCTGTGGCCTCGCCCCGGACCTGACCACGCTGGTGGTCATGCGCTTCCTGCTCGGTCTGGCGGTCGGCGGCGCGTCGCAGATCGTCCCCGTGTACATCGCCGAACTCGCACCGCCCCACATGCGCGGTGCTCAGACCTCCCTCTTCCAGGTAATGATCTGCGTAGGCACCCTCCTCGCCTATCTCTCCGGCCACCTGCTCGGACCGTCCGAGGCCTGGCGCTGGATGCTGGCTCTGGCAGCTGTGCCTGCCGCCCTGTTCCTGGTGGCGATGGCCCGCCTGCCGGAGAGCCCGCGCTGGCTGCTCGCCCGGGGCCGGGAGGAGGAGGCGCGCGCCGTGCTGCGCAGGGTTCGTGCCTCCGAGGACGAGACCGAGGCGGAGATCGCGGAGATCCGTGCCACTCTCCAGCTCGAGGGCGCCACCTGGAAGGAACTGTTCCAGCCGTCGGTACGCCCCGCGGTGGTGGCCGGCGTCGGCGTCGCACTGTTCTCGCAGATCACCGGGATCAGCGCCATCATCTACTACGCGCCGTCGCTCCTCGAGCTCTCGGGCTTCGGAGCGTCGGCGGCGACTCTGGGCTCCGTCGGTGTCGGTGTGGTCCTGACCGTCTTCACGGTCCTGGGTATCTACCTGGTCGAGAAGTGGGGACGACGCAGGCTCGTTCTGCTCGGACTGCCCGGCGCCGTGATCGCTCTGGGCCTGATGGCGGCCATGCTCCCGTGGTCGAGCGGCTCCACGGCCTCCCTGGGAGGCGGCGGCCAGGCGGCTGTGATCATCTGCCTGCTGGCCTACTTCGCCTTCAACGGTGGCAGCCTGTCGGTGGTGGCCTGGCTGTACTTCGCCGAGATCTTCCCGCTGCGGCTGAGGGGCAAGGGAACCGGCCTCACCGCGCTGGTGCTGTGGATCACCAACTTCCTGGTGACGCTGCTGCTGTACTTCGCTGCCGACCGGCTCGGCGTGGGCCTGGTCTTCGGCGCCCTCGCGGTGATGAACATAGCGGCCTGGCTGTTCGCCCTGCGGCGCATGGCGGAGACGAAGGGCCGCACCCTGGAAGAGATCGAGGCGAGCCTGGACGCCGGCACGTTCGCTCCGCGCGCCGCCCGGCCCCGGGCCTGAATCCTGAGTTCCCGGGGCCCCGGCGGATGGCCCTGTATGAGAGACACGAGAGAGAAGAGCCGACATGAGCGAGACCCGTGAAACCCGGACGGACCGTGCCGCGGCCGATGCCGGCACTCCCGGGCGGCCCCTGCCCACGACGATGAAGGCACTGGTGCTGCACGGCAGGCAGGACCTGCGGCTGGAGCGGCGGCCCGTGCCGTCCCCCGGGCCCGGCGAGGTGCTGATCGCGGTCGGCTCGGTCGGTGTGTGCGGATCGGACAAGCACTTCTTCGCCGAGGGCCGGGCCAGCAGCGATGTCATGACCGAGCCTTTCGTCATGGGGCACGAGTTCGGCGGCCGGATCGTGGCGGTCGGCGAAGGCGTCGACGCGAACCGTTCCGGCCGACGGGTGGCCGTGGAGCCGCTGGTGCCGTGCGGCGAGTGCCGTCAATGTCGGCGTGGCGAGTACAACATCTGCCCGGACCAGCTCTTCCACGGCGTGCCAGGAGCGGAGGGAGCGCTCCAGGAGTACGTGGTCGTGCCGGCAGCCAACGCCTTCCCGATCCCTGATTCGGTCAGCGACGACGCCGCGGCGATGGTGGAGACGATCTCCGTCTCCTTGTGGGCCGGACAGCGTGGGGAAGTCACCATCGGTGACCATGTGTTGATCACCGGCGGTGGCCCCATCGGTCTCTTCGCCCTGCAGGTAGCCCGCAACCGGGGCGCGGAGCGGGTCGTCCTGGTCGAGCCGCAGGGCTCCCGGCGGGAGATCGCCGCCCGCCTCGGCGCCGAAGCCGTCACCTCGCTCGACGAGGTGAAGGACGAGTTCGACGTGCTCATGGAGTGCACCGGCGTCCAGACGGTCCGGCACACCGGCTGCACCTACGTACGCCCCGGGGGCAAGGCCGTGTTCATCGGGGTGGGTGCGCAGGATGCGAGCGTCCCGATGCCTTCGGTGCTCGAGCGCGAGGTCGAGATCCGGGGGGTGATGCGCTACCGCTTCACCTGGCCGACCGTCATCGCCGGGCTGGAGGCCGGACGGTTCCAGGCGGACGAGCTCGTCACCCGCACGCTGTCCCTGGAGGAGGCACATCGCGCCTGGACGGAGGGGACTGCGGGCGCGGACGTGAAGACGATCATCCGCGTGGGTGCCGCGCCCACACCGGCCTGACCGATGTGCGTCGGCAGGCCGTGTGCGCCCGACAAGGAGGTACGGCTCAGCCGTGTGGGTTCCCCGCCACGTCGGCCGCTCCGGAGCCTTCGCGACGCCATCCGCTCACTCCCAGGCGACGAGCGACCTGCACGCACTTGCGTTCGGTTTCGATGGGTGGGAGAAATTGGGGCAAGGAGGACCGGCGCGGCTCTTCGGAGCCGCCCCGGTCAGCCGGGCGGAAGGATCTGTCGTGCACGGGTCCGGCGGTATCGAGATCGTGAGGGTGATCTCATGGGCAAGATGTTTTCCACGCTCAAGCTGCTGCGAGGGCGGAAGATGGAAGCGGACGGCAAGGCTCTGCAGGACCAGCGGCTGCGGGATGAGGGCCGACGCCTGCAGGACCAGGGGCACGGGGTGCGGCAGTAACAGTCCCGCGTACGGGGACGGCTCTCAGGCCCCGGCCCCGTACACGCCCTGCTCCGGGAGCCCCGTCGACTCGAAGGTGTGGACCGAGAGCCCGCGCCCCGTCGTCCTGTGGCTGACGAGCCGCGGGCCGACCGGGGCGCCGCCGTCCGGGAACAGTCATCGCGCATCACTCTCTCCCGCTGACGTCACGGTCGCTACCGCCGCCGGTCCACGGGACATGACTGTGCACTCCTGGAGCGCCGCGGCAGGCGGCGACGCGTCAATCCTCCTCCCGCAGCGCCGTGAGAACGGCCAGGGGAGTAGCCGCCGCCCATGCCTGTGGTGAGCAGGAGTGGGGATACGGCACCGGGCGGGGATGCTGGGCGCGCGAGTAGCCCGCCATGACCTCGGGCAGCCGGTGACCGTGGTGGGCCGACGCCTCCAGCAGGCCTAGGGCGACCGTGCGCGCCTCGTCCTTCAGGCCGTACCGTGCGAGGCCGAGCAGGATGACCGCGTTGTCGTGCGGCCAGGACGTGCCCCGGTGGTACGAGAGCGGGTGGTATCCGGGCTGGCCGGACGCCAGCGTACGGATCGCCCAGCCCGAGAAGAAGTCGGGCTCCAGCAACCGCCGCCCCACGCGCTGCGCGTGCCGGGCGTCCAGGATGCCGGACCACAGCAGATGCCCGGCGTCCGAAGCCAGCGAGTCGACCTGCCTGCCCCGGCCGTCCAGGGCGAGCGCCGGGAAGTCGGGGCCCGGCATCCAGAAGTCCCTCAGGAACCGGGCCCGTAGACCGGTGGCGGCGCTGTCGAGCCGGTCGGCGTACGCGTCGTCGCCCCACACCGAGCGGGCCAGTCGCGCGGTGCGCACCAGCGCGTCGTAGGCGTATCCCTGTGCCTCGGCGACGGCGATCGGTCCTTCGGCCTGGGTGCCGTCGAGGAAGCAGATGGCGCCGTCGGAGTCCTTCCAGTTCTGGTTCACCAGCCCCTGCGGGTCGGGCGAGTAGATCAGGTAGCCGCTGTCGTCCAGGCCGCCGTCGCGGAACATCCAGTCCACGGCGGCCCGTGCGTGGTGTTCGAGGCGGATGGCGAGCGCGCGGTCGCCGGTTTCCTCGGTGAAGCTGTCCAGGAGCACCAGGAAGAGCGGGGTGGCGTCCACCGAGCCGTAGTAGCGGCCGTACGGCACCTGGCGGAAGTGGGCCAGTTCGCCGTGCCGGATCTCGTGGACGATGCGCCCCGGCTGCTCGCCCCGGCCGGTGTCGTACTCCGCGCCCTGGGTGGCCGCGAGGGCGCGCAGGGTGCCCTCCGCGAGCTCCGGCCGGTACGGCAGCGCGAAGAGCGAGGTGAACAGGGAGTCGCGTCCGAAGAGGGTGAGGAACCAGGGGATCCCCGCCGCGGGTACGCGGACGCGCTCGCCGTCAGGGCCGGTGGCGGGAACCCGCAGCGCTGCCAGGTCGCTCAGCCCACGGGCACAGGCGGCGGCCAGACCCGCGGGTGCGCCGGCCGGAACGGGCAGCGGCGCGTCCGTGAACGCCGACGTGTCCGCCGCGTGCTCCGCGACGGCCTCGGCCGGTGTGCCGACGAGGGCCGGCGCGGGCGCGCCGTGCGCGTACGCCCTGACGGTGAGCAGGAGTTCGGCCGTGCCGTGGGCGGGCAGTTCCAGGTGCCAGTCCAGCCGGTGGGCGGTGTCCTGCACGCCGACGGGCCGGACGGAGGCCGGGGCGGGCGTGGCGCACACCGTCGTACGGGACAGCCACGCGCCGCGCTCGTAGGTGAAGCCGACCCCCTCGGCGTGGGCGCTCGCCGTGCGCTGGGCACCGGCCTTCTCGTACCGGCGCTTGTCGGACCGCAGTTCGAACTGGTCGGCGAAGTCGGCGTCGGCGGTGAGGGAGAGGACCGCGGTGACGGGCGCGGGACGGTTGTTGACGAGTCGCAGACGCTCAGTCAGCACACCGCTTTCGACGGCCTGTTCACGGAAGACGGTGTAGGCCGCAGGTTCGTCCCGGGTGCCCGGGGGCGTGAGTACGCACCGGGCGGACGCCTCTCCGTCCGACGGCACCAGCACGGCCGGTTCGGTGCCGTCGACGGTCAGTGTCCACCGGCTCAGGTGCCGGGCGTCGCGATGGAACAGTCCGTCGGGGGAGGTGCCGCGACGGCCGCTCACCCCGCCGTCGGCCCCGAGGACGGCGAAGGTGCCCGCGCGGACCAGGGTGGTGTCCGCTGTGCCGTTCACGTGCGTACTCCGATCGACGCGTCAGTGGTGCCGTCGTCCGCCGGCCGGGACGCGGCCAGCAGGTCGAGGGTGAGGGCCGCCGTCCAGCCGAAGGCACGGGTGCCGCGTGCCTGCGCGGTGAACGGGTCCACGTACTCGGCGAAGGAACTGGCGCCGGCGGCGTCGAGCATGGCCGTGCGCAGCGCGTCCGCCTCGTGGACCCGCCCGTACCCGCGCAGACCGCGTTCCAGCATCCAGTTGGTGTTGAACCAGGCGGGACCGCGCCAGTATCGGGAGGGGTCGAAGGCGTGCCCGGTGATGTCGTACGACGGAGCCATCGGGACCTCGCCGAGGCGGAAACCGGTGCCCGTCGCCGTATCGAGCAGGGAGTCCACGATCTCCTGAGGGAGTCCGGGGACGATGAGCGGGACGAGCCCGGCGACGCTGCGCTCGGGGATCAGCTCGCCGCCGACCAGGTCACGGGAGAGGAACATGCCGTCGGCGGGCGACCAGAGCCGCTCCACCAGGGCCGCGGTGAGACGCGCCGCCCGCTCCTGGTGGGGGATGGGGTCCGCCCCCGTCTCGGCTGCGATCCGGGCGAGGGCGTGCTCCGAGACGATCAGCAACGCGTTGACGCAGGGGTCCTCGACCGCGAAGGCGTGTTCGCCCCGCACGTCCGCGTAGCCGTTGTCCCGGTAGTCGGCGGCGAGCCGCACATACCGTCCGTAGTCCAGGTCGGTGGGGCGTTCCGACGGCTGCCCGTGGTCGAGGTCGGCGCGCCGGTACGAACCGGGGGCGGCCGGCTCGACGCGCCGCAACGGGCCGTCCCAGCAAGGGCTGTTGTCCATGCCGGGCTCCCAGGGGTGCACCATGGCCGCCAGCCCGCCGCCGCCGAGGTCGCGGCGGCCCGTGAGGTAGTCGTGCCAGGCCACGAGCCGGCCGTACACCCGGGGCAGGAAGCCCCGGGTGTGCGAGGTTTCCGGGTCCGCCTGGTGGACGAGCCAGGCGGCGAGCGCGTGCACCGGGGGTTGCACGATGCCGGAGGTCTCGGTGCCGGCCGGGGCGCCCGCCGGGGCACCGTCCGTGGAGGAACGCCAGAAGTCGGGGCTGGGGAAGTAGGCGTCGAGGGGCACAGCGGGGCTGAACACGATGTGCGGGACACGTCCGTCGGCCCACTGCGCGCCCAGCAGGCTCTCCAGCTCGCGCTGGGCGCGGCGTACCGAGAGATGGCGAAGCCCGATCGCGATGAAGGCCGAGTCCCAGCTCCACTGGTGCGGATACAGACCACGCGACGGGACCGTGGAGGAGCCCGTCCAGTTGGTGAGGAGTACCCGTGCCGCGCCGCGCCGAAGGGTCAGGTGATCGGCGTCGGCGGGCACGGGGGTTTCGAGCAGCGACGTCACGCCCCGGACCTCCGGAGGAACGCGGGGACGGAGCGCACGGCCGCGATGGGGTCGCCGGTCAGCCGGCACTCGGCGGCGAGGTAGCCGTCGTAGCCGATGCTGTGCAGCGCGCCGATCCAGGCGGGCCAGTCGAGGTGGCCGGCCCCCGGCTGGAAGCGGTTCGAGTCGCTGACCTGGGCGTGACCGATGTAGGGGGCCGCCGCGAGGATCGAGGCCGAGGGGTCGGCCTCCTCGATGTTCATGTGGTAGCTGTCGATGCCGATGCGGACGGAGTCCAGGCCGACCGTACGGATCAGGTCGACGGCCTGCTCCAGCCGGTTGACCATGTGGTCCTCGTACCGGTTGAGCGGCTCCAGATAGAGGGTGACGCCCTCGCGGCGTGCGTGCTCGCCCAGCTCGGAGAGGCCGGACAGCAGGACCTCGCGGTCCTGCTCCTCGGTGCGCGGCGGCTCGAACGGGGGGAGCCTGCGCGAGAACATCCCGTAGGACGCGGGGGTCTGGACGCCCAGCGCTCCGATCCCGGCAGCGACGGAGAGCTGGGACTTCAGCTGATCGAGGGCGTCGCGGCGCAGGCCGTCGTCGAACGCGGCGAAGAAGTGCAGCATGTCGACGCAGACGGTCGGCATGACCACGCCGTCGGCCCGGGCCTGCTTGAGCTCGGGCAGACGGTCACGGAAGTGGAAGTCGCCCTTGGACCGCAGCTCCACGGCGTCGTAGCCGGCGTCCTGGGCGAAGGCCCATTTCTCCTGGAGCGTGTCGCCGGGGAGGAGCTGTTCCTGGCAGGCGGTTTTCAGCATGGGATGCCTTTCGGCGCCGTCGGAGGGCGCTCGGGAGTTCAGGTGGGTGATCGGGCCGGGCGGCCGGGCTCAGAACTCCAGGACGACCTGGAGGGCATCGGCGGGCGTCTCGTCGAGCAGCACATACGCGTCGGCGGCTTCCGCCACCGGGACGACATGGCTGACCAGGGACTTCACGTCGACCTGGCCTTCGGCGACCAGCGAGAGGAAGGTCTGCTGGAGGCGTTCGACGGTCCAGCGCCCCGCCAGCTGCGGGGGCACCCCGCCGATCTGGGAGCAGATCAGCTGCACCCGGTTGTGATGGAACTCGTCGCCGAGGCGCAGACCGGCGCCGTCGCCCTGGTAGAAGCCGGAGGCCACGACCCGGCCGCCGACGGTGACCGAGCGCACGGCCTCGTGCAGGGCCGGGTACACACCGCTGATCTCGATCGCGACATCGGCGCCCGCCCCGCCGGTGGCGGCACGGATGCTCTCGGCGACGGTGCCGGTACGGGCGTTGAGGGTGTGCCGTGCACCGTACTCACGGGCCGTCACGAGCCGGCCGTCGAGCGCGTCGACCGCCGTGACGCGCGCGCCGTTGAGCTGGGCGAGGCGGGTGGTGAGCAGCCCGATGACGCCCTGGCCGAAGACGGCCACGTCCTCGCCCAGGTGGATGTCGGCGGCGAGAATCGCGTTGTACGCGATGGCGCCGACCCGGGCGAAGGCCCCGGCGAGCGGTTCCAGACCTGCGGGAAGGGTGTGGCCGACCATGCGCTCGGCCGGGACGATGCCCTCGCTGCGGTGCCCCCAGATGCCCCAGACCAGATCGCCCGCCACCGGCATGCCGGGCGTGCCGACGAGCTCGGGCGAGACCTCGGTGACCTCGCCGACCTCGGAGTAGCCCCAGCCGGCCACCGGGTACTCGATCCCGGCCGCTCCGTCGCGGAAGATCCGGGCCTCGGCGTCCCAGGTGCGCGTCAGGTAGGGGTTCGTCCCCCGGTAGGCGGTGAGTTCTGTTCCTGCCGAAATGCCGGAGTAGCGGGTGCGTACCCGCAGATGCCCCGCGGGAAGCGGAGCGCTCTCGTGCTCGGCGACTTCGACCTGACGGGGGCCGGTGAACTGGACGACGCGTTCCACGGGAGCTCCGGTAGCGCTTGAAGGGGTGTTGCTCGCTGACTTCAGTCGAAGATATCTCAGAGTTATGTCTTGTCAATAAGCAAAAGTGATGCTGAGATGCGTCAGGACAGTGCGTAAGTGGCGTGAGGACACAGCATGGTGATGAAGACCCGACGGTCGAGGGTGACCCTGTTCGGGCTCGCCGCGACCCTGGCCGGGGGCCTCCTGGCCGGCTGCTCCGGCAGCTCCGGCGCAGAACAGCCCGACAACAGGATCACGGTGTGGTCGCAGGAGAACCTGCCGCCGCGGATGGCGGCGACCAGGAAGGTCATCAGCCGTTTCGAGAAGGAGAGCGGCGTCAAGGTCGATCTCGTCGGCGTGGACGAGGCGCAGCTCCCACAGCTGATCATGTCCGCCGCCGCAGCCGGCAAGCTCCCGGACGTGATCGGGGCGGTCCCGATGGGCCAGGTCTGGCAGATGTACGGCAACGGCCTGCTCAACACCGAGGTCGCGGACCGCATCGTGAAGGACCTGCGGCCGGACACGTTCAACAGCAACGCGCTCGAGCTCACCTCCGACAGCGGCACCAGGCTCGGCGTCCCCTCCGACGCCTGGCTCCAGATCCTCGTCTACCGCAAGGACCTGTTCGCGAAGGCCGGGCTCGACGCACCGGAGGACTACCCGAGCGCCCTGAAGGCCGCCGCCGCTCTCGACAAGGGCGGCAGGGACGGCATGTCGCTGGCCACCGACCCCTCGGACGTCTTCACCCAGCAGAGCTTCGAGGACCTCGCCCTGGCCAACGGCTGCCAGCTGGTCGACGAGGCGGGCGAGCCCGCTCTCGACTCACCGGCGTGCCGCAACGCCTTCGCGGCGTACGACGATCTCGCCCGCGAGCATGGAGCGCCCGGCACCCAGAGCGTCGACTCCACCCGCGCCACCTACTTCGCCGGGCAGTCGTCGATGATGGTCTGGTCGTCCTTCCTGCTGGACGAGCTCGCGGGCCTGCGTGCGGACGCGCTGCCCAGCTGCCCGGAGTGCAAGAAGGACCCGAAGTTCCTGGCCCGTAACACCGGCGTCGTCACCTCCCTGAAGGGCCCCGACGGCAAGGAACCCGCCCAGTTCGGCGAGATCACCTCCTGGGCCGTCACCCGGACCGCCGAGACCGGCGCCTCCCAGAAGTTCATCGAGTACATGATGGGCGAGGGCTACGCCGACTGGTTCGGCATGGCGCCCGAGGGCAAGATCCCCGTCCGGACCGGCACGGCGGAGAAGCCCGGCTCCTTCGAGCAGGCGTGGCGCGCCAGCGTCATGGGCGTCGACCGCCGCGAGTCCATGCAGAAGGCCTACCCCTCCGCGCTCCTCGACCGGCTCGTCACCGGCGTCGGCGGCATGAAGCGGTGGGGCCTGACCCAGGGGCAGGGCGCCCTCGTCGGCGCCACGAACGGCGAACTCCCCGTCGCCAAGGCCATCGGGGCGATGACCAGCGGCCAGCTCTCGCCCGACGAGGCCGCCAAGGAGGCCAACGACGAAGTGGCCGCCCTCCAGAAGTCCCTCCAGTAGCCGCCCGCCGCTCCCTCACGAGGTAACCGACCCATGAGCACAATCCAGAGCGGCGCGAAGAAGCGCCGCGTCCCACCGCAGAGTACGAGCAGGCGGGAGAACCGCGCGGGCCTCGCCTTCGTGACCCCCACCTTCCTGGTGGTCCTGGTCGTGGTGATCCTGCCGATCCTGTGGACCGTCCTGCTCGCCTTCCAGAACGCCAAGCTGGTCGACATCCAGGAGAACGGCCTCTTCGGCCGCTGGACCCTGGACAACTTCTCCCAGGTCTTCGGCTCACCCGGCTTCTGGAGCAGCCTCGGCACCACGCTGCTCTACACCGTCGGCGCCACCGCCGGTTCCGTCGTCCTCGGGCTGATCGCCGCCCTCGCCCTGCGCAGGCCCTTCCGAGGACGGGGCGCCCTGCGCGCCGCCATGCTCCTGCCGTACGTCGCCCCCGTGGTCGCGGTCTCCTTCGTCTGGGAGGTCGCACTCAGCCCGCAGTACGGCATCGTGAACGAATGGGGCCAGAAGCTCTTCGGATGGGACGACCCCATCGCCTTCCTGTCCACCCGGTCCTACGAAGTCGGCGTACTCGGGGTCCATTTCGACATCCCGCTGGCGCTGCTCACCGTCATCGCCTTCGAGACCTGGCGCTACTTCCCGTTCGCCTTCCTCTTCATGCTCGCCCGCCTCCAGGCGGTACCGGACGGTCTCGAGGAGGCCGCCGAGGTCGACGGTGCCACGCTGTCCCAGCGCTTCCGGCACATCCTGCTGCCGCAGCTGATGCCCGTCATCGCCCTGCTGTCCGTCCTGCGCTTCATCATGACGTTCAACAAGTTCGACGACATCTACCTGCTCACCGGCGGCGGTTCCGGCACGGACGTCGTGGCAGTCCGCGTCTACGACTTCCTCACCTCGCGCTTCGACGTCGGAGCCGCGTCCGCGCAGGCACTCGTCCTCGCCGTCGTGCTCATGGCCCTCCTGGGCGTCTACTTCAAGTTCTTCGGCAAGAAGATGCAGGAGGAGTCGGCATGACCCCCACCCCGACCATGACCCACGAGCCGGACGAGCGCACCGCCCGGCCGCTGCCCGCACCGCGGCGGCCACGGCCGCGGCTGACCCGCGCCCAGTTCGAGGAACGGTTCTTCGGAGTCCTGCGCTGGGTGGTGATCGCCTTCCTCGCGGCGATCACGATCGTGCCCTTCTACTACATGCTGATGCTGTCGGTGAAGCCCATCGACGCCCTGCTCCTCGACCCGGGCAACCTCTGGGTCTCCGCGAAGGACTTCACGCTCGACACGTACGAGAGCGTCCTCAAGTCCTCGGAGGACGGCGGCCAGGGTTTCCTCGGCATGCTGCTCAACTCGGCGATCGTCGCCGTCGCCACGGTCCTGCTCACGCTGGCCGCCGCGGTACCGGGCGCGTACGCCGTCAGCCGACTGAAGTTCTTCGGCAACCGCCAGGTCAGCGCGGTCTTCCTGGCCGTCTATCTCTTCCCGGCCACGCTGCTGGCCGTCCCGCTCTTCGTCATGTTCGCGAAGATGGGGCTGTCCGGGAGCCTCGTAGGGCTCGCCATCGTCTACATCGCGCAGACCGTCCCCGTCTCGATCTACATGCTGAAGAACTACTTCGTCACCATCCCGTTCAGCATCGAGGAGGCGGCGGCGATCGACGGCGCGTCACGGCTGCAGACCGTACGCAAGATCATCCTGCCGCTCGCCCTGCCGACCCTCATGGCCACCGGGCTGTATGTCTTCATGATCGCCTGGAACGAGTTCCTGTTCGCGCTCCTCTTCCTGGCGGCCGACCCCGAACGGTGGACGGTCTCCCTGGGTCTGCAGCAACTGGCCAACGGCATCGAGGTGTCCAAGACGGTGCTGATGGCCGGGTCGGTCGTCCTCACCATCCCTGTGGTACTCCTGTTCTTCTCCGCCGAACGGCTCCTCACCGAGGGCCTGACCAGCGGAGCGGACAAGGGCTGACGCCGGGAGCCGGGAGCCGGGGGCCCGGCGGGGAGAGAACCGACAGCCCCTCGGGGCAGGCACGGACGCGACAGACAGGGCGAGGACGGCGGGGATGGCAGGAAACCAGGCCAGTGCGGGGCATCTGCTGCAGCTCATTCGCAGCGGCGAAGCCACCACGCGCGGCGAGCTCCAGCAGGCGACCGGCCTGTCCCGCTCCACGGTGGGCCACCGGCTCGACCAGCTCTTCGGAGCGGGCTGGCTGCGCGGTGCCACCGGCACCTCGACCGGCGGACGCCCCTCCGCCCGGCTGGAGTTCGACCCCGCCCATGCCGTGGTGCTCGTCGCGGACCTGGAGACCCGGCACGCCCGCGCCGCCGTGCTCGACCTCTCCGGAACCGTCCTCGCCGAGCACACCGGTGACCTCGTCATCGCCGACGGCCCCGACCACGCCCTGGACCAACTGGCGCGCTGGTTCGGCCCGCTGCTCACCGAGGCCGGGGTGGGGGCCGAGCGCGTCTGCGGCATCGGGCTCTCCGTGCCGGGGCCGGTGGACTGGGAGTCGGCCCGGATCGTGCAGCCGCCGATCATGCCCGGCTGGGACCGCTTCCCCGTACGCGAACGGCTGCGCGAGGCCTGGGCCGAGCACGTCGGTCCGGTGCCGGCCGCCGGGCCTCTGCCCGTGTTCGTCGACAACGACGCCAATCTGATGGCGCTGGCCGAGCAGCGGGCCGGTCACCCGGACTGCAGCGCCTTCGTACTGATCAAGGCGTCCACCGGGATCGGCGCCGGTGTCGTCGTCGGAGGCGAGGTCTACCGGGGCATCGACGGCGGAGCGGGCGACATCGGCCACATCCGCCTGCACGACCGCCCCGACGCCCTGTGCATGTGCGGGTCCTACGGATGCCTCGCCGCCGTCGCCAGCGGCCGGTCGATCGCCGGTCAGCTCACCGCGGCCGGTGTGCCCACCGCGTCCGGATCCGACGTACGCGAGCATCTCGCCGCGGGCCAGCCGGATGCCGTCAGGCTCGCCCGTGAGGCGGGGCAGCGCGTCGGCGAGGTCCTGGTCACGGTCGTCACCCTGCTCAACCCCGGGGTGCTGATGCTCAGCGGCGACCTCGCCGGCACCCCGTTCCTCACCGGAGTCCGCGAACTCATCTACCAGCGCGCCATGCCACGTACCACCGCACACCTCCAGGTCGTCACCTCCGAACTGGGCGACCGGGCGGCCCTCGTCGGGGCCGCCCGCATGGTCGTCGACCACCTGTACGCCCCCGAACGCGCCGACGCCCGCCTCGCGGCACTCGCCCGTACCGGCGCCTGAGCACACCGCCCCGCAGCAGAACGACGGAGAGCACCATGTCCACCGCCCCCCTCTCTGACAGCCGGACCCACGAACCGGTCCGCGTCGGCCTCGTGGGCGCCGGCCCCTGGGCCCGCACCATGCACGCCCGCATGCTCGCGGCAGGGCCCGAGACCTCACTGGCGGCGGTCTGGGCGCGCCGCCCCGAGGCCGCGGCCGAGGTCGCCGAGCCCTACGGGGCCCCGGTCGCGGCCTCCTTCGAGGAACTCCTCGACCGGTGCGAGGCAGTGGCGTTCGCGGTGCCGCCGGCCGTGCAGGCCGCCCTCGCACCCCGTGCCGCGGCCGCGGGCCGCGCCCTCCTGCTGGAGAAGCCGCTCGGCGCCGACCTCGACGCGGCGCGCGCAGTGGCGGACGCCGTCCGCGAGCACGGGGTGGTCTCCCAGCTCGTCCTCACGAAGCGGTACCACCCCGCCACCCGCGCTTTCCTCGCCGAGGCGGCGACGCGCGAGGTCACGGGAGCACGCTCCTGCTATCTGCACGGGGCCTTCCTCGGCGGGGAGTTCGCCACGTCCTGGCGGCTGGAACACGGAGCGCTGCTCGACCTCGGCCCCCACCTCCTGGACCTCCTCGACACCGCGGTCGCGCCCATCGTCTCCGTACGGGCCACCGGGGACCCGCGCCGCTGGGTCGAGCTGACCTGTGAGCACGAGAACGGTGCCGTCAGTCAGGCGTCCCTCTCGGGCTGCGTACGGCTCCCGCAGGCCAGGACCCGGGTCGAACTGTTCGGCACGGGTGAGGAGTTGGTCTACGACACGGCCGGCATCGACCACGAGGAATGCTGGCCGGTGCTCCGGCGCGAGTTCGCCACCGCCGTCAGGACCGGCCGCGGCACCGGCATCGACGCCGCCCACGGCCTGCGCATACAGGAGCTGCTCGACATGGCCGCGCGCACGGCTGGCTGAGCCCGCGGTGGCACCGGGGGACGGTTCACCCTCGGCCCCTGGCGCACAGCGCGGCGTCCACCGCGCCCTGGAGGTGCCCCAGGCTGTCGCCCTCGGCCGCCCAGGTCGTGGTGTAGACGGTCACGGTGCCCCGGCCGCCCGTGGCCCGGCCACCGCCCACCGAGCCCCCGGGCAGGTCGCCGCCGTGGCCCCAGTAGACGCCACCGCAGCTGAGCGGGACCGAGGCGACGCCGTAGCCGTAGCGGCTGCCCGCGGGATAGATGTCCCTGCCCCCGATGTCGGTGGTGTCCCGGGTCATCAGGCGCAGCGCCCAGCCGGGCAGGAGCCGGCCGCCGAACAGGCCGTCCCAGAAGGCGTTGAGGTCCTCGGGCGTGGAGACGAGCCCGCCGGACGCGCCGAACTCGTACCCGGGAAGCTCGGTCACGTCCACGACGCCGGCCTCCGGGGACGCGGGGTGCACGCCGTAGTTGCGGGCGTGCGGTCCGCGCAGGGCCATTTCGCCGGGCGCGGGCCAGTAGGTGTCGCCCAGGTGCAGCGGACGCAGGATCGCACGCTCCACGTAGGTGCGGAAGCCGACGCCCGAGGCCTCGTCGATGACCATGCCGAGCACCAGGTAGTTGGTGTTGGAGTAGCCCCAGTCCGCCCCGGGCTCGAAGTCGGGCTCCGCGTCGAGCGCCAGCGCCAGATACTCCTCCGGCGTGCCCGCCTCGGTCCAGCTGACCAGTGCGGAGTACTCGGGAAGCCCGCTGGTCTGCTTCAGCAACTGGCGTACGGTGATGGCGCTTCCCGCCAGCTGGGGCACATACGTCCCGGCGCGGTCGTCGAGGCGGAGCCGCCCGTCCGCGACCAGCCGCATGACGGCGGTCGCGGTGAACGCCTTGGTGTCGCTGGCCAGCCGGAACCGGCCTTCGGAGCCAGGCATGGGGCGGCCGGACACCAGATCCGCGACCCCCGCCGTCCGGGTGGCCCTGCCGTCGTACGCGAGGGCGCCGGGAACACCGTCCTTGCCCACGAGCAGATCGAGCTGTCGCTGCACCGGGTCCGAAGGACGGGCCGCCGCCACGGGAGCGAGTGCCCCGGTCAGTGTGGCGGCGAGCAGGACTGCTGCGGCGAGGTGCTTGCGGTGCATGGGTCTTCCCCCTGATTCGTGGCCCGGATCCCGTGGGCCTGTCGTCTGCTCACCGACGACACTGCCAGGATCCCGACGTGAGATCAGTGGCCTCCGGACCCGAATCGGAGGTGTCGTCAACCCCCCTTGTCAGAAGGCCCGTCGTATGCGTCAGGCAGGATCCGAGGTGTCCCTGACGGGCGAGTCCTCGACACGGGAGCCGGGCGCTCCGCGATTGGCGGCGGCCGGGCTGTGCGCGTGCTGCGCCGGTGCCTCGTCGTCTCCGGCGCCGACGCCCGCCGCCGGGGTACGCAGGGCCAGGAGGGCGACGTCGTCGCCGCTGGGGTCGATGCGGACGAGGAGTTCGTCGAGGAAGTCCTCGACGTCGCGGCGGGCGAGGGCCGCGGCATGAGTGCGCAGCGTGGCGAGACCGGCTTCGATGTCACGGGTGCGGCTCTCGACGAGCCCGTCGGTGTACAGCAGCAGGGTCGACCGGGGTGGGAGGTCCACGTGGGCATCGGGCCAGCCCAGCCCCATGTGCAGGGCGGAGCTGAGACCGAGAAGAGGGCCGTGACCGGCTTCGAGGAACCGGGTGTGTCCGTCGGCGGTGATCAGGAGGGGCGGCGGGTGGCCGGCGTTCACCCAGTGGAGCTGCCAGGGCCCGCCCTCCGCGCCTTCGATGCGGGCGAAGACACAGGTGGCCATGGGGGCGTCGCTCGTGTGGGTCATGGCCTCGTCCAGACGGCGCATGATCAGGCTGGGGGGTTCCGTCCGGTCCCAGGCCAGGGCGCGCAGCATGTTGCGGACCTCGGCCATGTGCGCGGCGGCCTGGAGATCGTGGCCCACGACGTCCCCGATGACCATCGTCAGGACGCCGTCGCTGAGGAGGAAGGAGTCGTACCAGTCCCCGCCGATCTCGGCGACGCTCTCGGCGGGCCGGTAGCGGGCCGCCATCGTGAGGTGGTCGACCTGAGGCAGGGGGGTGAGGAGCTGGCGCTGCATGGTCTCGGCGACATGGCGCTGCTGCTCGAAGAGCTCGGCGGCTTCCATGACCAGGCCGGCGCGGCGCGCGATGTCGGCGAGTACGAAGACCTCGGCCTCGGTGTAGGAGGAGTCGGGGCCGACCCGCGCCACGGTCAGCGCGCCGAAGACCTGTCGCCGGGTGTGCAGGGGCACCACGACGGCGCAGCTGCCTCCCAGCCGGTCGAACAGCTCCCGGTGGGCGAGGGCGAGCGGGCTGTCCGGCTGTTCAGCGAGGGCTTGCGCGTCCAGGACGACGGGCTCGGCGTTCCGTAGTGCCTGGACCACGGCTGAACGGGTGAATTCGGGCAGAGGCGGCAGCGGACCCTTGAGCGCCTCAGCCGTCCGGTGGTCACGAGGGGCCCGGACGGCGACACGCTGCATCTCGCCGGCCTGCCTCGTCGTATGGATGTCGGCCGCCGCCCAGTCACCCATGTCCGGCACGAGCAGTGCGGTCAGCCTGCTCAGCATCTCCGGCGTCTCCAGGGCGGAGATCAGGACCGTCGACACCTCCGAGACCATCGTGAGCCGGGCGGTGAGGCCTTCCAGCGCCGCGAGGTAGGCCGCGGTCTGCTCGGCCGCGTCATGGTGCAGGCTGAAATCGTGGAAGACGATCACCAGGCCTTCCGCGCGCCCCTCGTGCCGCAACGGAGTGGCCGCCCAGATGACCGGCACCAGGGTGCCGTCCCCGCGCAGGAGGAGTTCCTCGCTGCCCTCGGCCGGCTGGCCGCTCTTCAGGACGGCCAGCATGACGCACTCGTCCCGTGGGACCGTGGCACCGTCCGGTCCGCGGTGCAGGAGATCGTGCATGTCGCGACCGAGCATCTGCTCCTGCGGACGGCCGAGCATCTGCTGCGCACGTGGATTGCACGCGGTGAGCCGGCCGGTGGTGTCGGTGACGAAGACTCCAGTCCCCAGACTGTCGAACACCGTGCGCATGAACCCGAGCTCCAGCAGCCCGTCCGTGGACCTCATCGATCGGCCCTCGCCGTCCTCGGACGGACCCCCGTGCCCGTGCTCACGTCATCACGTCTTCCGGACCGCGCGGCGACAGCCGCACGGGTGGCATCGTGTCCACCGCCGGAATCACGGTCTGAAAGGTCATGGCGTCCATCATTCATCCGGCGCGCCCGTTCCGCCGCTCGGGAGGGCCCTCCCCTGCTGTGCCGCGGCCGGGGGGCTACCTCTCCAGCACCAGTGCGGAGCCCTGGCCCACGCCGATGCACAGCGCCGCCACGCCGGTCCCGGACCCGGCGGCCTTGAGCTGGTGCGCGACGGACCCGGCAAGGCGGGCTCCCGAGGCGCCCAGCGGGTGACCGATCGCGATCGCTCCACCACGAGGGTTGAGGACGGACGGGTCGAGGTCGGGCCACTCGGCGACGCAGCCCAGGACCTGGGCGGCGAAAGCCTCGTTGAGTTCGAGAGCTGCCAGGTCGGCGAAACTCCTGCCCGCCCGGTCCAGCGCCCTGTTCACGGCCTCGACGGGGGCGAGCCCGAAGTAGTGCGGTTCGTTGGCCGACACCGCGGAGGCGGTGATCCGGGCGAGCGGCTCCCGCCCGGTGGCCCGGAGCCCTTCCTCGTCGGCGAGCAGCAGGGCCGCCGCGCCGTCGTTCAGAGGGGAGGAGTTGCCGGCGGTGACGGTTCCTCCTTCCGTACGGAAGGACGGGCGGAGCTTGGCCATGGCCTCCAGCGAGGCGTCGTCCCGGATGCACTCGTCCCGGTCGACGACGAGCGGTTCCCCCTTCCGGCGCGGGATGGACAGGGGTGCGATCTCCCCGTCGAACAGTCCCGCCGCCCGTGCGGCCGAAGCCTTCCGGTGGGAGGAGAGCGCGAACTCGTCCTGCTGTTCCCGGCTGATGGCGTGCTTGTCGGCGATCAGCTCGGCGCTCTCGCCGAGCGGCACCGTCCACTGCGGGTCCATCCGGGGGTTGACCATGCGCCAGCCGAGGGTGGTCGAGTACATCTCGGGGTGCCCGGCGGGGAAGGCGCGGTCGCTCTTGGGCAGGACGTACGGGGCGCGGGTCATCGACTCGACGCCGCCGGCCACGACGAGCGAGTAGTCCCCGAGCGCCACCGCGCGGGCCGCGTGCACGACCGCTTCCAGACCGGATGCGCAGAGCCGGTTGACGGTCACACCGGGGACGGAGACCGGCAGTCCCGCGAGGAGCGCGGCCATCCTGCCGACGTTGCGGTTCTCCTCACCCGCGCCGTTGGCGTTGCCGAGCACCACGTCACCGATGCGCGACGGGTCGAGCTCCGGGGTGCGGCCGAGCAGCGTGCGGATGGTGTGGGCGGCGAGGTCGTCGGGGCGTACCTGCGCCAGTGCCCCGTTGTACCTGCCGATCGGGGTGCGGACGGCGTCGACGACGTACACGTCGCGGGGGCGGAAGCTCATGACACGGCCCTTTCGGCTGTACGGACCGGAGCGGCCGTCCGCTCCAGGACCTCGGCGGCGGTCACCCCGGGAGCGGTCTCCACCAGGACCAGGCCGTCGTCGGTCACGTCGAGCACGGCGAGATCCGTGATGATGCGGTGGACGCACGCCTTGCCGGTCAGCGGCAGGGTGCATTCCTCGACGATCTTCGGGCTGCCGTCCTTGGCGGTGTGCGTCATGGTCACGATGACGCGACGGGCCCCGTGCACGAGATCCATGGCTCCGCCAATGCCGGTCACCATCTTCCCCGGCACCGCCCAGTTGGCGAGGTCGCCCCGGGCCGAGACCTCCATGGCCCCGAGGACGGCGGCGTCGATGTGACCGCCGCGGATCATGCCGAAGGAGAGCGCCGAGTCGAAGAACGAGGCGCCGGGCCGCACGGTCACCGTCTCCTTGCCCGCGTTGATCAGATCGGGGTCGACGTCCTCGTCGTACGGGAAGGCGCCGGTGCCCAGGATGCCGTTCTCGGACTCCAGGACCACGTGCACACCCTCGGGCAGGTGGTTCGGGATCAGTGTCGGCAGTCCGATGCCGAGGTTGACGTACTCGCCGTCGCGCAGCTCCGCGGCCGCCCTGGCGGCCATCTCGTTCCGGTTCCAGGCCATCAGTTCCGTGCCTCCCGCTCCGTGATCGTGCGCTTCTCGACCTTCTTGTCCACGGCCTGCCCGGGTGTCAGCGCGACCACCCGCTGCACGAAGATGCCGGGCAGGTGCACGTGGTCCGGGTCGATCTCGCCCGGCTCGACCAGCTCCTCGACCTCCGCGACGGTGACGCGGCCGGCCATGGCTGCGAGCGGGTTGAAGTTGCGTGCGGACTTGTTGAAGACGAGATTGCCGTGCCGGTCGCCCTTCGCCGCCCTGACGAGGGCGAAGTCGGTGCGGATGCTGCGCTCCAGGACGTACCCGGTGCCGTCGAAGTCGCGTACTTCCTTGGCGGGGGAGGCCACGGCGACCCCGCCCTCGCCGTCGTAACGCCAGGGGAGCCCGCCGTCGGCGACCTGGGTTCCCACACCGGCGGGGGTGTAGAACGCGGGTATCCCCGCCCCGCCGGCCCGAAGGCGCTCGGCGAGGGTGCCCTGGGGGATCAGCTCGAGCTCCGGCTCACCCCCGAGGTACTGCCGGGCGAACTCCTTGTTCCCTCCGATGTACGAGCCGGTCACCCGGGCGATCCGGCCGGCGGAGAGCAGCACCGCGAGCCCCGAGTCCATGGCTCCGCAGTTGTTGGACACGACACCGAGCCCGCTGACACCGCTTGCGTACAGGGCATCGATCAACACGTTCGGCACACCGCTGAGACCGAAGCCTCCCACCGCCACCGAAGCGCCGTCCGGCACGTCGGCGACGGCCAGCGCCGCTGACGCGACCACCTTGTCCATGGGACCGTCCATCCACTAGTGTTCGCATAGTGAAGTTTCCTTCACTAGGATGAGTTGAGTCTGCCGCCGGGCCGGAGCTCTGTCAACGGTCCCGGCCCCTGCCGCCCCCACCCGACGGAGGACAGATGGCACCGACCAGCACGCCGCGACAGGGCGCGGACGTACCCGCGGAGGCCGTGGCCCCGTTGATGCGCGGCATAGCCGTCCTGCGCCGGCTGACCGACGCCGACGGCTCCCTCGGCCTCAGCGATCTGGAGCGTGCCACCGGGCTGGCCCGCTCGACCGTCGACCGGATCACGCTCACGCTCGCCCGCACGGGGTACGTCCGCCTCGACGGCAAGGTCGTCACCCTCGCGCCGCGTCTGATGGAGCTGGGCAACGCCTACCTCTCCTCGGTCCGCCTTCCCGGTCTCCTCGGCGCCCGGGTGGACGCCCTCGCGGAGGAACTCGACGAGTCCGTCTCCCTCGCCGTCCCCGACGGCGGCGGCGTCCGCTTCGTGCACCAGACCACCCGTCGGCGCGCGATGTCCCTGCGCTTCCGTATCGGCGACCTGCTGCCCGCCGAACGCACCGCCCCGGGCACACTGTTCGCCACCCGTTGGGGAGCGGAGGAGTGGCAGGCCTGGCGGGAGCGGCGCGCTTCAGGCCCGGACGGAGCGGGCTTCCCGTCCCTGCCTCCGGGGCCCCGCCCGGCGGACGACCTGTTCGAGGAGCGGGTGGAAGCGGCGCGGGCGGCCGGCTGGGTGGTGGACGATCAGCTGATCGAGCCCGGCCTCCTCGCCCTCGCGGTGCCCGTGCGCGATCGCGCCGGAGACTTCGCGTGCGTGCTCAGCGTGGTCAGTCACACCAGCAGGCACACCGTGCGGGGCCTCCGCGAGGACCTCCTTCCCCGGCTGCTCGACGCCGCCTCGTCGATGGAGCGCCGACTGCGCGACGAGCCCCCCGCGAGCCCCGCCCCGGCCCCGGCCCCGGGGGCCCTCGCCTCCTGGACCGCGGCCTCGAAGCAGGAAGCCGGCCGGGAGTTCATCGAGTCCCTCGCCCGGGGCCTGACGGTCATCACCGCCTTCGGTGAGAACGGCGCCGCCCTGACGCTCAGCGCCGTCGCCCGCGCGACCGGTCTCTCGCGCGCCTCCGCCCGCCGCGCCCTGATCACCCTCGAACACCTCGGATACGTCACGGCCGACGGCCGTGACCACCGGCTGACACCACGCGTCCTGGCCCTCGGCTACGCCCCGCTCTCCCGCACGACCCTGGCGCGGATCGCGGATCCGCACCTCGCCGCGCTGGCGGGACGGATCCAGGATTCCGCCTCCCTCGCCGTCCTCGTCGGCGACTCCGTGCAGTACGTGGCGCGCGCCGCCACCCACCGCATCATGAACGTCGACATCACCGTCGGCACACGCTTCCCCGCCTATGCCACCTCTCTGGGCCGCGCCCTGCTGGCCGGTCTGCCCGCGGATGAGCTCGGGCCGCTCCTCGACCACGCGGAGCTGCGCCCCCTGGCACCCCACACCCTCACCCACCGCACCGGACTCGAAGCCGCGCTGGAGCGCGTGAGCACCGAGGGGTACGCCCTGGTCGACGAGGAACTGGAGGCGGGCCTGCGTTCGATCGCCGTACCCGTACGGGACCGGGCAGGCGCAGCGGTCGCGTCCATCAACGTCGCCATGCACAGCAGCAGCCGGACGATCGACGAGTGCCTGGAGCAGGTGCTGCCCGAACTGCGCCGCACCGCGGGGGCCATCGAGTCCGAACTGCACACCGCGGCCCGCTTCACGGACGTGGCGGTGATGTGAGCCGGTGCCGTGGCCGGCCCTCGCGCGGGCGTAGCCGGTGGACCGTGAAGTCGCCGTACCCGCGAGCCTATGCCCCGTGAGAGGTGAACATGTCGATGAGCGGTTGCGGTGCCCGGTCGTCGAACAGAGTCTCCTGGCCCCGGGCGGACTCCAGGGCGGTCTGCTCGCTCCGCGGGAACAGGATCGCCTCGTAGGCGGACAGCGCGGCCTCGGTGTCCCCTTGGTGCGCGGCGATGGCCCGACCCAGGTCGGCGCCGTCGATCATGGCGAGGTTGGCGCCCTCACCCGCGAACGGGGACATCAGGTGCGCGGCGTCGCCGAGCAGGGTGACACCGGGAACGCGCTGCCAGCGGTGCCCGGCGGGCAGCGCGTGGATGAGCCGGGGGGTCAGCGGGCCGTCCGCCTCGGTGATCAGCCTGCGGAGGCCGGGCGACCAGGTGGTGAAGTGCGTCAGCAGCGTGGCCTTCGCGGCCGCGATGTCGGTGAAGTCGACGGTGGACAGCCAGTCCTCGGCTGCGCGCAGCGCGACGTATACGTGCAGACTTCCGTCCGTCTCGCGGTGGGCGAGGAACCCCTTGTTCTCGCCGAGGCCGAAGAACATCCCGCCCCCGATCAGCTCGGCGCACTCGGGGTGGCGGACATCGGCGTCGTGGAGGTCGAGCTCGACGAAGGAGATGCCGGTGTACGCGGGCCGGTCCCCGGAAAGCAGCGGCCGTATCCTCGACCAGGCGCCGTCCGCCCCGATGAGCAGGCCGGTGGTGACTGTCGTGCCGTCGGCGAGCTTCACCGCGTGGCTCCCGTCACCGAGCGGCTCGGCGCCCATGACCTTGGCGCCCCAGCGGACGGTGTCCCCGGGGAGCGAGTCGAGCAGAAGATCACGCAGATCGCCCCGGTCGATCTCGGGCCGGTCACCGTCGCCGTCGTCCTTGTGGTCCAGCATCACGCGGCCCTGCTTGTCGACCACGCGCGCGGCTTGGCCACCGGGATGCACCCGGGCCCGGAACTCCTCGTGCAGTCCGGCGGCGTGCAGCGCCGCCTGGCCGGTCTCCCCGTGGATGTCGAGCATGCCGCCCTGGGTGCGGGCGTGCCGGTCGGCGTCCAGGTCGAAGACGGCGGCCTCGACGCCGTGCACGTGAAGAACCCTGGCGAGGACCAGGCCGCCGATGCCGGCGCCGACGATGGTCACGGGGAGGTGTGGGGTGGTGTTCATGGTCGTGCCTTCGCTTTCCTTCGTACGGGTACGGGAGCGCCTGGCGGGCTCAGCGGGGTGTGGTGGCCGCGCCGTTGACGACCGCACGGAAGATCCACGCCAGCCGCTGCTGCGGGGTGCCGGAGGCGAGGTCGCCGCCGAGTGCGGCGATACGTGGATGCGTCCGGGAGGATGCCTGCCGCAGTGCCTCGACGAGGCGGTTGTGCTCGTCCTCGGCATCCTGATCTCCCGCGCGCCCTGACTGCTCGGCCGCGGTGGCGGTCGCCACCTGAAGGAGTACGTCCACTCCCCATGCGGCCTGCCCGTCGGGTACGCCGCCCTGGTGCAGGAGCGCGAGGACCGTCTCGACGAGCGCCAGGTAGTGCGGTCCGGCGGGCCGGGCGAGCAGCGCGGAATGGGCGAGGCCGGGGTGGTCGAACAGGACGCGGGTGTACGAGAGGAGCACCTGCGCCAGCCGGTCACGCCAGTCGCTGTCGCCGTGGCCCTCGCTGTCGCCGTCGCCGTCGGCCGGAGTGAGGTCGACCTCGCCGAGAAGCTCCTCGAGGATCGCGGCGTGCAGTTCCGCCGTGCCGGCGACGTACACGTACAGCGACGCGGGCCCGGTGTCGAGCTCCTGGGCCAGTCGGCGCATGGTCACGCGCCGCAGTCCTTCGGCGGCCATGAGCCGGACGGCGGCAGCGACGATGGTTTCGTGGGTGAGGGCGGGCTTGGCCGGCCGCTCGCGGCGGCTTCGGGGCTCCGGGGCTCGGGGGGTCACTCCTCCACGGTAACGAACATGTTCGTCACGAACAAGTTCGGCGTGCCTGTCGGGAGCCGCAGAGGGTAGGCGACCGGTCGGCGGGGCCTGTTCCCGCCGCCACTCCGGGTGCGGAGGGCGGCGAGAAAACGGAGGATGCGAAAGGTGGCGAGCCGCACCGGCCGGCCCCGTCGTACCGAGAAGCGACGTCCGAGGGAGACAACACCATGGCGCCCGAGCGATCCTCTTCCGGCCTCACGGCATCACGAGACCCCGGCCTTGCCCGGCCACTGGCCGAGCGGACGGGGTGGAGCGACGTGGACCTGCGCGCGGTGGACACCGTACGGGTGCTCGCCGCCGACGCCGTCCAGAAGAAGGGCAACGGCCATCCAGGGACGGCGATGAGCCTGGCCCCGCTCGCCTACCTGCTGTTCCAGCAGGTCATGCGGCACGACCCCGCCGACGACCAGTGGCTGGGCAGGGACCGCTTCGTCCTCTCGTGCGGCCACACCAGCCTCACGCTGTACATCCAGCTCTACCTGGCCGGCTACGGCCTGGAGATGGACGATCTGAAGGCACTGCGGACCTGGGGATCGGCGACCCCCGGCCACCCGGAGTACCGGCACACCCGCGGTGTCGAGATCACCACGGGGCCGCTGGGCCAGGGCATGGGCGCCTCCGTCGGGATGGCGATGGCGGGCCGCCGGGAGAGGGGTCTCCTCGACCCGGACGCCGCACCGGGCACCAGCCCGTTCGACCACCACGTCTACGTGCTGGCGTCCGACGGCGACATGATGGAGGGCGTGTCGTCCGAGGCCGCGTCGCTCGCCGGCCACCAGCAGCTCGGCAACCTCATCACCTTCTACGACTCCAACCAGATCTCCATCGAGGACGACACCGACATCTCGTTCAGCGAGGACGTCCCGGCCCGCTTCGCCGCGTACGGCTGGCACGTGCAGACCGTGGACTGGACTCGCACGGGCGACTACGTCGAGGACGTCGACGCCCTGCTCGCCGCGATCGAGGCGGCGAAGGCGGAGCGGTCCCGGCCCTCACTGATCATGCTGCGCACGATCATCGGATGGCCCGCCCCGACGAAGAAGAACACCGGCAAGGCGCACGGCGCGGCGCTGGGGGACGACGAGGTCGCCGGCACCAAGCGGCTCCTCGGCTTCGACCCCGACACGTACTTCCCCATCGAGGACGAGGTCCTCGCCCACACCCGCGCCGTGGGGGAGCGGGGCGGGGACGCCAGGAAGCGCTGGGAGCGGGCCTACGAGGACTGGCGGACCGCCGGCCCGGAGCGGGCAGCCCTGCTGGACCGGCTGCGGAAACAGGAGCTCCCGGACGGCTGGACCGATGCCCTGCCGGAATTCCCGGCCGACGCCAAGGGCATGGCCACCCGCAAGGCCTCCGGCGAGGTGCTCAACGCCCTCGCACCCGTCCTGCCCGAACTGTGGGGCGGCTCCGCGGACCTCGCGGGCAGCAACAACACCACCATGGACGGCGAACCCTCCTTCGTCCCGGCCGACCGGCAGACGGCAGAGTTCGCAGGAGGCCCGTACGGGCGCACCCTGCACTTCGGTATCCGTGAGCACGCCATGGGCGCGGTGCTCAACGGCATCGCGCTGCAGAGCCTGACCCGACCCTACGGCGGCACGTTCCTCACGTTCAGCGACTACATGCGTCCCGCGGTCCGCCTCGGCGCCCTGATGAAGCTCCCCGCCACCTATGTGTGGACCCACGACTCCATCGGGCTGGGCGAGGACGGACCCACCCATCAGCCCGTCGAGCACCTGGCCGCGCTGCGCGCGATCCCCGGACTCGACGTCGTACGCCCCGGGGACGCCAACGAGACCACCGTCTGCTGGCGGACGATCCTGGAACACACCGACCGCCCCGCCGGTTTCGTACTGACCCGGCAGAACCTTCCGGTGCTCGACCGGGCCGACGGTGTCCACGCCCCCGCCGAGGGCGCCGCGCGCGGCGCCTACATCCTCGTGGAGGCCTCCGGAACCGCCCTCGACGTCATCCTCGTGGCGACGGGATCGGAGGTCCAGATCGCTCTCGACGCCCGCAAAATGCTGGTCGACGAAGGACTGGCCGTCCGCGTGGTCTCGATGCCCTGCCGCGAATGGTTCGCCGAGCAGCCGCCCACCTACCAGGACGAGGTGCTGCCGCCCGACGTGCGTGCCCGCGTCAGCGTCGAGGCCGCCGTCGGCCAGGGCTGGCGGGAGGTGGTCGGCGACGCCGGCCGGATCGTCAGCCTGGAGCACTACGGCGCGTCCGCCGACTACGAGACGCTCTATGAGGAGTTCGGCATCACCCCCGAAGCCGTCGCCGCGGCGGCCCGCGCCAGCATCCGCGATGCGCTGGAGCCCCCGAGGCCGGGCGGGCGCCGGTCGTAGAGGATGCCCGTCAGCTCATCTGACGCCGCACCAGTTCATGGAGCTGCCCGCCCGTGTCCGCGAGGAGCTCGGCGGGCGGCCCCTCCTGGACGACGCGGCCGTCCGCCATGACGATTACGCGGTCCGCGTCCATGACGGTGGACAGCCGGTGCGCGATCACGACCCGGGTGGCCCGCAGGGATTTGGTGCTCTCGATCACGGTGCGCTGGGTCTCGTTGTCCAGTGCGCTGGTGGCCTCGTCGAAGAACAGGATGCGGGGGCGCCGGACGAGCGCCTGGGCGATCATCAGCCGCTGGCGCTGGCCCCCGGAGATCGACCCGCCGCCGGAGATCATCGTGTGCAGCCCCATCGGCATCCGCTTGATGTCCTCGGCCAGCCCTGCCATCGCGGCTGCCTCCCACGCCTCCTCCTGGGTGAAGACCTCGGCGCCGCAGATGCAGTCCAGGATCGATCCGGACAGCGGCTGCGCGTTCTGCAGGACGACCCCGCACTGACGGCGCACGGCTGCCTGGTCGAGCGACGTCAGGTCCTGACCGTCGTACAGGACGCTGCCCGAGACCGGCTTGTCGAAGCCGATGAGCAACCTCAGCAGGGTCGACTTGCCGCACCCGCTGGGGCCCACGACCGCGACGAACTCGCCGGGCCGCACGGTCAGCGACACATCGTCCAGGACGACGGGGCCGTCGTCGGTGTAGCGGAAGGACACACCCCTGGCCTCGATCTCCCCGGACAGCGCGCCCGGCTGGGTGCTGGCGCCGCGAACCTCCGGCGCCTCGTCGAGTACCGGCTTGATCTGCTCGAACATCGGCAGCACGGCGGCCGCCGACACGAACGCCCCCGTGAGCTGCGTGACGGCCGTCAGCAGCATCGTCACGGAGGTGTTGAAGGTCAGGAACTCACTGGCCGTGAGGGAGCCGCGCGCCGGGCCCGCCAGCAGCATGAAGATGACCAGCGAACACAGCGGCAGATACACCGCGTTGAGGACCGTCGTCAGATTCTTGATCCGGCCCGCCCGCTTCTGCAGCTCGCGGCTGCGGGCGAACTCCCCGGCCCACGCCCCGTACGCGAAGCTCTCCGCCGCCGCGACCCGCAGCTTCGGCAGCCCCCGCAGCGTCTGGAACGCCTGGTTGTTCAGCTTGTTGCCCAGCACGACCAGACGGCGCTGCCAGCGGAGCTCCCACATACCCATGGTGAGGAAGACCCCGGCGATGACCACCAGCATCGCGACGGCGGTGAGTGCCAGCGGCACACTGAACCAGAGCAGCAGACCCAGGTTCATCGCCCCGAGCGTGCCCGCCTGCACCACGACGGGACCGGTGCCGGACAGCACCCTGCGGATGGAGCTCACCCCCATCGCCGCACTCGCCAGTTCCCCTGTGGAACGCCCGGTGAAGAACTTCGTCGGCAGCCGCAGCAGCCGGTCCCAGACCGCCGGCTGAAGGGTGCTCTCGATCCGGCCCTCCATCCGCAGGATCGTGAGGTTCTGCAGCAGCATGAAAGCCGCCGAGACGATCCCGGAGATGATGACGGCCAGTGACACCTGCACGATGAGGGCGTTCTGGGCATTGGGCACATACACACCGAGCACCTTGCCGGTCGCGACCGGCACCAGCGCACCCAGCGCCACCGTGACCAGCCCGGCCAGCACCAGTTTCCGCAAATCGCCCCGGGTGCCGAACAAGCCGAAGCGCAACAGCTGCCGCTTGTTCAACGGCTGCTCCGGAAGCGGCCGGTAGAACATCACTGCCCGCTCGTCGAACTCCGGCGCGCTGGAGCTGTCGACACGGCTGCGCCGCCCGGTCAGCGGGTTGACCGCCTCGTAGCGGCCACGGCGCCAGAGCAGCGCGACCGGTGCTCCGGACGCCGCACGGTTGCCCACCAGCGGCCCGGAGTTCTCCCGCCACCAGCGTCCGTCGAGCCGCACCGCGCGGGTGCGGACGCGCGAGGCGACCGCGACTCGCTCGACCGGGTCGATCCGCTCGCTCACCGCCCCGCCCGTCGCGGGCTCCGAGAGGACGATCCCGGAATCCCGGGCCACCAGACGGCACGCCGCGTACACCGCGTCGTCCGATCCACCGGCCGCGGGCGAAGAGCCCCTGCGGGTCCGGCCGATCGAGGTCAGCAGTGCCTGGTCCGCCTCCTTGCGGACGGCCTCGCCCGCCTTCATGCCGGCCGCGGTCCGGTCCTCGTGAGCGCGCTCCAGCTGTTCGATCCAGCGGTCCAGCGCCGACAGCAGGCGGTACTGCTGATTGACCATCCCCTGCCACATCGCAGGGTCGACGAGCAGATCACCCGCCGCCTCGGTGCTGAACGCGGCGCCGTACTGCACACTGCCGGGCGACACCGGAAGCCAGAGGATGTCGTCGTCGCCCACCGTTTCGTCGAAGGTGGTCCGCCCGTCCAGCGGCGCCTCGAACAGCACCCGCTGGCTCCGGCCCACGCCGAGCGAGAAGGCGTGCTCCAGCAGGCTCAGCGTGGCGTCCCCGCTGTCGTAACGGCTGCTGTACTGCCCCTCGTACGTCACCTGGCCGGCGTACTCCGGCCGGTACAGCTCACGCAGCGGGATCCGGCGCAGCACACACTCCTGGAGGGGGCGCCCGACCAGGGTGTGCTGCGGGCCCTCGACCGGTCCCAGCACGAGGGTTCCCGCTTCGAGCCGGCCCAGGAAGTGCCAGTGTCCCTGCTCCACCGCGTCCACCGCGAACAGGTCCAGGGCGCCGCTCACGACGAGCCACAGCACCTGCGGGCCCTCCAGCGACAGACTGCGCAGCCCGGTGCAGTCGACCGGCTCACCGAGAGCTCCCAGCGCGCCGATGACCGGGTCCTGCCCGGGAGCCTCCGTGCCCGCGAGGGAATGTACGGATGCCACGTCAGTGCTCCCTGACCAGATCGGCGTAGGGCCCCCCGGCGGCCACCAGACTCTCGTGGCGGCCGCGTTCCACGACCGTCCCGTGGTCCAGGACCACGATCTCGTCGCTGTCGCGCACGGTGCTCAGCCGGTGCGCGATCACGACACAGGCACAGCCGCGCCGGCGCAGGTTGTCGATGATGATCCGCTCGGTCTCGGCGTCCAGCGCGCTGGTGACCTCGTCCAGGACCAGGATGCTGGGGCGGCGCACGAGGGCGCGGGCGATCTCCAGACGCTGACGCTGCCCGCCCGAGAAGTTGCGGCCGTCCTGCTCCACCCGGCTGTGGATGCCACGGGGCCGGCGGGCGACGACGTCGTACAGGGCGGCGTCCCGCAGGGCCTCGGCCACGGCCTCGTCCGGCACCGAGGGGTCCCACAGCGCCACGTTGTCACGGACCGTCCCCTCGAAGAGGAAGACGTCCTGGTCGACGAAGGACACGGAGGCGGCCAGGGCGCCCCGGGGTATGTCCTCCAGACGCTGCCCGTCGATGCGGATCGTGCCCTCCCACGGGCTGTAGAGCCCCGAGATGAGCCGCGAGACCGTCGACTTGCCGCTGCCCGAACCGCCGACGAGCGCCACCTGCTGCCCCGGACCCACGGACAGCGAGAAGCCGGTGAGCAGCGGTTTGTCGAGCGGGCTGTAGCCGAAGGTGATGTCCTCCAGCGTCACATGGCCCGTCAGGCGGCGGGTGCTCGCGGCCGGCTCACGCCGGGAGTAGAGCGGGTCGACAGGGAAGTTCTCGACGTCCTTGAGACGGGCCACGTCGGCCGCGAAGTCCTGCACCCGGCCCGCCACCCCGTTGAGCCGGGTGAGCGGCGCGGTGAAGCGGGTCACCAGCGCCTGGAAGGCGACGAGCAGACCGATCGAGATGTGCCCCTCGACGGCCCGCAGCCCGCCGATCCACAGGATCAGCGCGCTGTTGAGCGTCGCGAGTGCCGGAGCGACGATACCCAGCCAGGCGCTCGGCACCCCGAGGCGCTGCTGCTCCTCCAGCGTGGCGGCGTGCTGCCCGGCCCACCGGCGGAAGTACCCGTTCTCGCCGCCTGTGGCCTTCATCGTCTCGATCAGCTGGAGACCGATGTACGAGGTGTTCGTCAGCCGCGCACTGTCGGCCCGCAGCTTCTGCGTGCCGACAGCCCGCATCCGTACGACGACGCGCATCGCGACCACGTTGAGCAGCGCGATCCCCACCCCGATGACGGTCAGCTGCGGATCGTACGTCCACAGCAGGAACGCGTAGAGGAGGACGACGATGCCGTCCACACCGGCGGCGGTGAGATCCCGGGCGAGGGTCTCGGCCACGGCGTCGTTGGACTGGAGGCGCTGGACCAGATCGGCGGGGCTGCGCTGCGAGAAGAAGGTGACGGGCAGCCGGAGCAGATGCCGGAAGAAGCGCGCGCTGCCGAGCGTGGACGAGATGATGCGCCCGCGCAGCAGATTCGCCTGCTGCAGCCAGGTCAGTACGACGGTGAGCGCGACCATGGCGCCCATCGCGGCGAACAGCACGCCCAGCAGCGAGGTCTGTTCACCAATCATGAACATGTCGATATAGGTGCGGCTCAGGGCCGGGAGGGTCGCCCCGACGGCCACCAGCAGCAGACTGGCGAGCAGGGCGACCAGCATCGTGCCTGTGGTGCCCCGCAGCCTGGCCGGCAGCGCGGCCATGACTCCGGGCTTCCTGCCGCCGCGCTCGAAGTCCTCGCCGGGTTCGAGGACGAGGACGACGCCGGTGAAGCTGGTGTCGAAATCCTCGGCCGGCACGAACCGGCGTCCCTTGTCGGGGTCGTTGATGTGCACGCCCCGACGTCCGAGTCGGCGTCCGACGCCGTCGTACACGACGTAGTGGTTGAACTCCCAGAACAGGATCGCGGGGGCCTGGACATCCGAGAGGGCCGCGGGCTCCATCTGCATGCCCTTGGCCTGGAGCCCGTAACTGCGGGCCGCCTTGAGCACGTTGCTGGCGCGTGAGCCGTCACGTGAGACCCCGCACGCGATCCGCAGTTCCTCCAGCGGCACATGGCGGCCGTAATGGCCGAGCACCATCGCCAGCGAGGCCGCACCGCACTCCAGGGCCTCCATCTGGAGCACGGTGGGGGTGTGCACGGTCTTCGTCCGCCCGGGCTTCGGCGCCGGACGCGACCGCCGCCTGTTCGCCGGGGCTCCTTCCGGGCGGTGCCTTCCGCGGCCGGGCGGCGGCAGCTGCTGGGCCGCGGGGGAGGGGTGCGGTGCGGTCACGGGAGCAGCCAATCGATCGGGCGCTGGTCGGCGAGACGGACGGAGCCGGTGGCCAGGGTCATGGAGCCGATCGCGTACGGGGGGCCGTCGGCCGAGGACCACCGGTAGCCGGACTTCGTGGAGTCCGACCGCTGGATCCTCACCAGGACCGCCAACGGCCGTCCGTGCCGGGAGAACTGCTCGCCGAGCTGGGCGTCGCCGAGGAAGCGGGTGATCTGCTGCTGGGTCTGCGCCGCCCTGCCGACCGCGGACACCTTGCCGCGCAGCACTCCGTACTGCTGGGCGGGCACGGACTGGACGGTGAGGTCGACGGAGGCACCCACGGGGACCGACGCGGCACTGCTGCCCGACACGTACAGCAGGACGACCAGCGGGTCGTCGGCGCCGTCGACCCGCTCGACGGCGGCAACGTCCGCGCCGGTGGTGACCACCGCGCCGATCGTCGCCGTGACCGAGGTGAGCCGGCCCGCGTCGATCGTACGGACGACGCGTTCGCCCTGCTCCGTACGGACCTTGAGCAGGGGGGAGTTCTTGGGCAGGGTCGCGCCCTCGTCGGCGAGTACCTCGGTGATCTGCCCGGCGACGGGGCTCTGCAGGATGTAACTGCCACGTGAGTGCGTGAGGATGCCGGGGGCGTCGAGCGTGCTGGCGACGGAGCCGGTCACCGCCCAGAAACAGGCGCCCGCCATCACGGCCAGCGTGACGCAGAGGACGAGCAGGCCCTGCGGGCGGGCGAAGCGCACCGGAAGATCGAGCTGTTCGGGCGACTGCAGCTTGGAAAGCGCCTGTTGGCGGAACTGCACGAAACTCTTCCCTCACCTGTCAGCGGTCGGCACCGAGCCCCGGAACCGACGGGTTCCGGGGCTCGGCGGGGTGCTGCCGTGTCTCAGAGACCGGCGGTGAGGCCGGTGGCCAGGCCGGTGACCGCGCCGGTGTTCACGCCGGTGGCACCCTCGACGAGACCGGTGACCGAGCCGACGACGCCGGCGACCGGGACGATGCCCTCAACGGTGCCCGTGACGTTGCCGAGCACGCCGCCGACGAGGCCGCCCGAGACGTTGTCGAGGTCGCTGTCGGAGATCTCGGCGGTCTCGACCTGGGGGGTGTAGTTCATGATGAGAGCTGCCCTTCGTGTGGAAATTGCCTATATACGGAAACCCGTGGTGCGGCCTCCGTATGGGCCAGGATCAAAGCACGCCTGCGCCTCGTACAGCCAATCGAACTGCGGCGGATCTGTGGTTATCGGGCCGCTGGAATCGACTTACGTGCAGAAGTGTTCATTTCATGGCGGCGAATCCTTCACGAGCTTCACCGGATGAATTCCGCGGAGTCGCAACCTCACGCCCCCCAAGTGGGGCACTCCCGCCCCAATCGCCCTCTGCCCCAGTCTGGACCTGGCATTCCGTGCCGAGCCGCGTGATCAGGGTGCGCACGCCGTGTGCAGGTTTCTACGATCCCGCTCCTCCTGTAATTCCGAGTGCCCATGGCGGGGGCTGACATGGGAAGTTCGGAGGGTATCGATATTCACGGGATTGTAAAAGATGAACATGGCTCTTTTTCTACGCGCCCCGCCTGCGCCCCGCCTGCGAATGAACGGCGCATTTATGAAGCGTTTCCCGAGGGTGCGTGTTCACCGCGTCACGTGGTCTCCGGATATGTGGAGAAGGTGTGCCGCCATTGCCTTTCGCCGGTGGGTGGTGCGGGGGTCCGTTCGGCCGGGGGTCCAGGTCGGCGAGGCCGGCACCGTCGGCTGACGCGCGTATCCGGATATGTCCTCCGGACATGACGCGGGGCCCGGCAGGGAGTGTCCGCCGGGCCCCGCGCCGTCCGATGAGCCGACTCCGCTCATCTCATCCCCGCTCAGGGGAAGGAGACCACCTGGGAGGGGATGGTCGATGTGCCGGATGTGGGGGATCCGGTGTTGTTGATGACGTGGTCGTACTGACCCTGGCCGCCCAGGGAGACGACGAGCAGGTCGTGGAACTTCACCCCGGGCTTCACCGGGGCCTGGAATCCGTGCTGCTGGCGGATGGTGGGGTCGACGTTGAAATAGCAGTAGCTGCCCATGCCCCAGCCCTCGTGGGTGGTGACACTGTCGGCGACCTTGTAGGCGGCGTAGCCCTTGATGTCGCCGTTCTGGATGGC
>NZ_JBIWKH010000012.1:187627-310617 GCF_044765585.1 Streptomyces sp. NPDC102441 | reverse complement strand
GCGGGACGCGTCGCGTCACCGAACGGGTCGTTGCCACGCCAGCCCACGGTCCAGAGACCGAAGGTGAACCTGTCCGCGGGGGTGGGGGTGAAGCGATCCGTCATGGTGTGTCCGCCTTCGCCTGCCGGGGTCCGGAGCCGTCGTCATCACCCCGGGCCTATTTGTTCACTGACATGATTAATTATGCACACGCCACCACGTGGACGTAACCCCCCGGAGGGCGAAACGAGGGCCGCCCCTGTTCCGGACGCCATCGATCACGTAATTTGTTTGTCGCACTCCCAAAACCCGCACTGCCAAAACCCGCACTGCCAAAACCCGCACTGCCGGAAAACCGCACGAGAAGAGGTAGCCCATGCCGCCGCGTACCGTCGTCATCGGCGTGGACAGCTCCACCCAGTCCACGAAGGCTGCAGTCACCGACACCGAGACCGGTGAGCTGCTCGCTGTCGGCCGCGCCCAGCACGTCGTCACAGGTGAGAGCGGCGCGCGCGAGACCGACCCCGAGGTCTGGTGGCGGGCACTGTGCGACGCCGTCGCGGCAGGACTCAAGGAGTCCGGGCTCTCCGCGTCCTCGGTCACCGGGATCGCCGTCGCGGGTCAGCAGCACGGCCTCGTGACCCTCGACCGGACCGGCCGTCCGCTGCGTCCCGCCCTCCTGTGGAACGACACGCGCTCCGCCCCACAGGCCGCCGCGCTCGTCGCCGAGCTGGGTGGCCCCGAGGCGTGGACCGCGCGCACCGGCACGGTGCCCGTCGCGTCGATGACGGCGACGAAGTGGCGGTGGCTGCGTGAGAACGACCCGGCGAACGCCGAGGAGACGGCCGCAGTGCGGCTGCCCCACGACTTCCTCACGGAGCGCCTCGCAGGCGTCGCCGCGACGGACCCGGGAGACGCGTCGGGCACCTGCTGGTACTCCACCGCCACGGGCGCCTACGACCCGGAGCTCCTGGACCGGCTCGGCCTGGACGTCTCCATGCTGCCGGAGGTCGCCCCCACGGGCGGGACCCGGATCGGCTCCCTGACCGAGACCGCGGCGGAGGCGCTCGGCCTGCCGGCCGGGATCGCCGTCGCCGCCGGCACCGGCGACAACATGAGCGCCGCGGTGGGCCTCGGCCTGGGCGGTGCGGGACTGCTGGACCATCCCGTCCTGAGCCTCGGCACCTCGGGCACGGTCTTCGCCGCGTCCCTGGCCCGCCCCGCGTCCACGGCCCTCTCCGGTTTCGCAGCGGCGGACGGTACGTATCTCCCGCTGGCCTGCACCCTCAACTGCACCCTGGCCGTCGACAAGGTGGCCACCCTGCTCGGCCTGCACCGTGACGACGCGACGCCCGGCGGCGAGGCCGTCCTCCTCCCGTACCTGGACGGTGAGCGCACCCCGGACCTGCCGACCTCCTCCGGGCTGCTCACCGGGCTCCGGCACGACTCCACACCGCAGCAGTTGCTGGGCGCGGCGTACGAGGGCGCGGCCTTCACCGTGCTGCGGGCGCTCGACGAACTCCTGCGGGCGTGCGGCCTCGACCCGGCGGGCCCCGAGGTCGCCGGCCGTCCGCTGCGGCTGATCGGCGGCGGCGCCCAGGGCCGCACATGGGTGGAGACCGTGCGCCGGCTCTCCGGCCGGCCGCTGATCGTGCCGGGCAGCGGCGAGCTGGTCGCGCTCGGCGCGGCGGCGCTGGCCGCTTCCGCGGCGGGCGGCGACGACCCGGTCGCCATCGCGACCCGCTGGAACGCGAAGTCGGATGACGCCGAACTCCCGGCGGTGGAACGCGACACCGAGACCTGGGAGCGCGTCGGCTCGGTGCTGGACAAGGCGGCGGAGCCTCTGCTCGGCGGATGAGAGGCGTCCCGAAATCGCTTCCGGCACACGCGTTTTGGGGATGACCGCGGATCTTCAATAGGATCCGGCGATGATCATAAGAAAACGGCTGACGGCCGGGGTGTGCGTCCTGCTCGCCACCCTGGCCGCCGGGCTCGGCACCGCCCTTCCGGCCGCCGCCGACGAACCCTCCACCGCCGCGTCGCCCAAGGTCGAACTGGTTCTGGACGTCAGCGGTTCCATGAGCGCCCGCGACATCGACGGCGAGTCCCGCATATCCGCCGCCAAGCAGGCGTTCAACGACGTCCTGGACGCGGTGCCCGAGGAGGTGGAGCTCGGCATCCGTACTCTCGGCGCCGACTATCCGGGCGACGACCGGAAGGTCGGCTGCAAGGACACCAAGCAGCTCTACCCGGTCGGCCCGCTCGACCGCACCGAGGCCAAGACCGCCGTCGCCACCCTGGCGCCGACCGGCTGGACCCCGATCGGGCCCGCCCTGCTCGGTGCCGCCGACGACCTCGACGGCGGGGACGCCACCCGGCGGATCGTCCTGATCACCGACGGCGAGGACACCTGCGGACCGCTCGACCCCTGCGAGGTCGCGCGCGACATCGCCGCGCGGGGAATCCACCTCGTCATCGACACGCTGGGCCTGGTGCCGAACGCCAAGATCCGGCAGCAGCTGACCTGCATCGCCGAGGCCACCGGCGGCACCTACACGGCGGTCCAGCACACCGATGAACTCTCCGGGCGCGTCAAACAGCTCGTGGACCGCGCCGCCGAACCCGTCGTCACCCCCGTGGCGACCGAGGGCGCGGGCAGCTGCTCCGCGGCCCCCGAGCTGAAGGCCGGGCTCTACACGGACCGCCAGGAGATCGGCAGACACCGCTGGTACCGGGTGGATGTCCTTCCCGGCCAGGAGCTGCGCGCCTCGGTGAGTGTGGCGGCGGACCGCGCCGTCGACGACGACTACGGGGTCCTGCTGCGCGCGGTGACCGCCCACGGCCGCGAGATCGTACGGGGCTCGGAGTCCGGTGCGGGACGTACGGACGCCATCTCCACGGGGCTTCGCTACCCCAAGCCCGAACAGGACGACAACGACTCCGACGCGAAGCCCGCCGCCGAGCCCGTCTGTCTCCAGCTCAGCAACGCCTTCTCCGCTCCCCCGTCCGTGAAGACCACTCCCGGCATGCCCGTCGAGCTCACCATCGATGTGGTGGACGCTCCCGACGACGCCGCCGACGTCGCCGCCTTCGGCCTGGGCCGTGGCTGGTGGCTGCTCGGTGTCATGGTGCTGACCGGACTGATCGCAGGTCTGCTGTTCGGCTGGATCTCGCGCTGGCGCGTTGCCGTATGGAGGACCAACTGATGCGTACCACCCGCAGAAACACCCTGAGGCGCGGATGCGTGGGCGCGCTCCTCGCCGCCGTCACCCTGCTCACCTCGGCGGGACCCGCCGTCGCCGACGACCCGTCCGCGAGCACGAGCCCGGCGGAGGACGACGGGACGGCAGGACCGACCGAGGCCGGCACCACCTTCCGTACCGCCACGCCGATCCAGCAGGAGCAGACGGCCACCGCGGACGCGTCCACCGGTGACTACCTGTACTGGGCCTTCCCCGCCGACGCGGGACAACGTCCCACCGTCCGCGCGAAGGTGAGCCTGCCGGAGAGCGCCACCCGGCACGGCGCGTCGACGTGGCAGGTCGATGTGTACGACGGGCTCCGCCGCCGGCAGGCCTGCATGTACGGCCACCAGACCAGGAAGGCGGCACCGGACGCGGGCACCGTCGAGCTGTCCTGTGTGCTGCGTACGGTCCGCGCCTGGTCCGAGCCGTGGGCGTCCGACCCGCTGCCGGGCACCTACTACGTACGCCTGACGGTGGTCGGCCTGGCCGAGGAGGACCTCGGTCTGCCGGTCCACGTCGAGACCGAGGTCACCTCCGCCGGCCAGGGCGGCGCCCACGACGTGGACGGCTCTCTCGCCGAGCCCCTGGTGCCGGGCGTCTCGGTCGCCTCGGCACAGGGCAGCGCCCCTGCCGCCGGTGAGCCGGAGGACGGCTGGTCATCCGGCTGGTGGACGGCCCGCTGGCTGTGGACCGTCGGCGGCGGCGTACTCGCGGCGCTGGCGGCGGTGTTCGGCTACGGCCTCACCCGCGGCGGCGGACGTCCTTCCCGGGTGCCGCCGGGGGTCTGACCGCGCAGCACCGGGCCCGGGGGCCGCAGGACACCGCCTGCGGCCCCCGGGGCATGACGGGCCCCCGCCCTGAGATCCCCACTTCGAACCCACGGCCGACTGGCATTAGGCTCAGCAACTCACGTACTGCGCACGGCAGATGACGGGAGTTCCCCATGTCCACGGAAACCGGTGCGGCCCTCGACGCCGAGCCGCGCGGTCACCGGCTCGTCCAGGGCCCGAGGGGCCTCCCCCTGCTGGGGAGCCTGCCGCAGTTCGGCAAGGACCCCTCTGGCCTTCTTCGAGCGCCTGCGCGGATACGGGGACATGGTCCGCTGGCGCTTCGGCCGCAACGACTGCGTCTTCGTCGCCGATCCCGAGTGCATCGGGGAGCTGCTCACCGAGACTGAACGCACCTTCGACCAGCCTCTGCTGGGCATCGCCTTCCGTACGGTCATGGGCAACGGTGTCGTGGTCGCGCGCGGCACCGACTGGCGGCGCAAGCGGTCGCTGGTGCAGCCCTCGGTGCGGCCCAAGCAGGTGAAGTCGTACGCCTCCACCATGACGGCGTGCGCGGTGGAGCTGGCCGACACCTGGTCGGGCGGTGAACGCGTCGACATCAAACGGGAGATGGCGGCCCTGACGCAGAAGATCGCCGTCCGTACCATCTTCGGGGTGGACACACCGGCCGACGCGGAGTCGATGGGGCGGGCCATGGACATCGCCCAGCAGGAGATCGGCAAGGAGTTCAGCGGCCTCGGCGCCGTCCTGCCCGACTGGGTGCCGACTCCGGGGCGCGCCCGGATCAAGAAGGCCGCCGCGGTGATCGACGCGGAGGTCGGGCGCGTGGTGGCCCGCCATCGGGACGGCGACGGGGAGCGTCCCGATCTGCTGAGCCGGCTGCTCACCGCGGTGGACGAGACCGGGGCGCACCTCACCGACCAGGAGATACGCGACGAGACCGTCACGCTGTACATCGGGGGCCACGAGACGACCAGTTCCACGCTGGTGTGGGCGTGGTATCTGCTCTCCCGCACTCCGCACGCCCTGGCGGCGCTCACCGAGGAGTTGGACCGGGTCCTCGGCGACCGTGAGCCGGGCATCGACGACTACGCACAACTGCCCTATGCCCAGGCGGTGGTGAAGGAGACCCTCCGGCTGTATCCGACGATCTGGCTGGTCACCGGGATCGCCAAGGAGGGCGCCCGGATCGGCGGCATACCGATGCCGGAGGGCACACGGGTGTGGAGCAGCCAGTGGGCCACGCACCGGGACGCCCGGTGGTTCCCGGAGCCCGAGGCGTTCCGCCCGGAGCGCTGGGACGCGGAGGACGGCGACGAGATCCCCGAGTACGCCTGGTTCCCGTTCGGCGGTGGCCCCCGGGTCTGCCTCGGTACACGCTTCGCGATGGTGGAGGCGGTGCTGATCCTCGCCGTCCTGGCGCGCCGATTCGAGCTGGACGTGGACCCGGGCGACGTCGGCCCCGTACCGACGCTGACGCTGCAGCCGGACCGGGAGATCATCGCGACCGTACGGGCACGCTGAACGCGCCGACGGGTGCAGCCGGCCGGGGACGCTTGACCTCAAGGTTGCTTGAGGTCCTAGCGTGCCACTCATACCGACCGACTCTTCCGGAGGCACAGCATGGACATGGAAGTCACCGCCTGGAACTCACTGCACAGCACCGTGAACGCGCAGAAGGACCGCAGACCCCTCTCCAGGGCCACGCTGCGCCGGATCGGGTCGTTCGCCCGCCCGCACCGGAGCAGGATTCTCCGCTTCCTGCTCGTCAGTGTGGTCACCGCCCTGCTGGCGGTGGCCACACCGGTGCTGGCGGGCCGGGTCGTCAACGCGATCGTGGACGGCGAGGACGCCGGGACGGTCACCCGGCTCGCACTGCTGATCGCGCTGATCGCCGTGGCGGAGGCAGGGCTCGGGCTCCTCATCCGGTGGCTGTCGGCCAACCTCGGCGAGGGGCTGATCCTCGATCTGCGTACCGCCGTCTTCGACCACGTCCAGCGGATGCCCGTCGCCTTCTTCACCCGCACCAGGACCGGCGCGCTGGTCAGTCGCCTCAACAACGATGTGATCGGCGCCCAGCGGGCGTTCAGCAACACACTCTCCGGCGTCGTCTCCAATCTCGTCACCCTGCTGCTGACCCTGGCCGTGATGCTCACGATCTCCTGGCAGATCACACTGCTCGCCCTGGTGCTGCTGCCGGTGTTCGTCGTTCCCGCCCGCCGGATGGGCACGCGGATGGCCGATCTCCAGCGGGAGGCCGCGGGCCACAACGCCACCATGGGCACCCAGATGACCGAGCGTTTCTCGGCACCGGGGGCGACGCTCATCAAGCTCTTCGGACGCCCCGCCGACGAGTCCGCCGAATTCGCCTCCCGCGCGAGCCGGGTGCGTGACATCGGCATCCGTACGGCGATGCTGCAGTCCACCTTCATCACGGCGCTCACCCTGGTCTCGGCCCTGGCCCTCGCGCTGGTCTACGGGCTCGGCGGCTACTACGCGCTGCGGGGCAGCCTGGAGCCCGGGGCGGTCGTCGCCCTGGCCCTGCTCCTCACCCGGCTCTACGCACCGCTCACCGCCCTGGCCGGGGCCCGGGTCGAGGTGATGAGTGCCCTGGTCAGCTTCGAGCGGGTCTTCGAGATCCTCGACCTGAAGCCGCTGATCGCCGAGAAGCCCGACGCCCGGCGGGTACCGGACGGGCCGGTGTCCGTGGAGTTCGACGGGGTCTCCTTCGGCTACCCCTCCGCCGACAAGGTGTCCCTCGCGTCACTCGAAGAGGTCGCCACGCTCGACACGGGGGATGGCACCGAGGTCCTGCACGACGTCTCCTTCACGGCGGAGCCGGGCCGGATGGTGGCACTCGTGGGCTCGTCAGGAGCCGGGAAGTCCACGATCGCACAGCTCCTTCCCCGGCTGTACGACACCGATGCCGGCGCCGTGCGGCTGAACGGCGTCGACGTACGCGACCTGACGGCCGATTCGATCCGGGAGACGCTCGGCATGGTCACCCAGGACGGGCACCTCTTCCACGAGTCGGTGCGCGCCAATCTGCTGCTCGCCCGGCCGGAGGCCACCGAGGAGGATATCTGGGACGCGCTGCGCCGCTCCCGTCTGGACGGCCTGGTCGCGTCGCTGCCCGGGGGACTGGACACGGTGGTCGGCGAGCGCGGCTACCGCCTCTCCGGCGGCGAACGCCAGCGGCTCACCATCGCCCGGCTGCTGCTGGCCCGTCAGCGGGTGGTGATCCTGGACGAGGCGACGGCGCACCTCGACTCCACCTCGGAGGCGGCCGTCCAGGAGGCACTGGCCGAGGCCCTGGAGGGCCGTACGGCCCTGGTGATCGCCCACCGGCTGTCGACGGTGCGGGCCGCGGACCTGATCCTGGTCATCGAGGCCGGCCGGGTCGTCGAACGGGGCACGCACGACGAGCTGCTGGCCGCCGGAGGCCGGTACGAGGAGCTGCACCGTACACAGTTCGAGCGGCCGGGAGACGCCGAGGCCCGCTCACTGCGCTGACCGGGCGGTCAGCACACAGCTCCGCCCACCCTCTGGCCCTCCACGCAACAGTGATACATACTATGGACGTTTGTTTCACACCGATGTGGAGGGAAGCCATGGTCATCGACGAGGCACGGACCCTGTTCGCCGCCCTGCGCGCCAAGGACTCCGCCGTCCCGGCCGGAGAACTCGACGACGTCTGGGCGGCGTTGCCGTCCGTCCGTGTGGACGAGGTCCTCGGCGAGTGGCGGGGCGGCGAGTTCGAAACCGGACACCCGCTCCACGGGATGCTGCAGAAGGCCGGTTGGTACGGCAAGACCTTCCACTCGGCCGGAGACGCGAAGCCGCTGATGATGCGCGGAGAGGACGGCCGGCTCTACAGCGACACCGAGCTCGGCAAGGGCGAGGCGAGCCTGTGGATGGTCGAGTTCCGGGGCGAGTCGACCGCCACCATGGTCTATGACGGTCAACCGGTGTTCGACCACTTCAAGGCGGTCGACGACCACACCCTGATGGGCATCATGAACCGCAAGGGCGTCGGCCCGGACGGGCCCTTCTACTACTTCTTCCTCGAGCGCGTCTGAGCGGGGTCGAGGTGTCCGGCCGACCGGGAGGGGGCTGATTCGTGAAAGCCGCAGTGGTGGACGTGCTGGGCGGTGGATTCGTCCTCCAGGACGTCGACATCGCCGAGCCGGCGGGCCGCGAGGTCCTGGTGGAGGTGAGAGCGTCCGGTCTCTGCCACACCGACCTCACCGTCGCCACCCACGCGTTCGGGGACTTTCCCCCGCCGGTCGTCCTGGGACACGAGATCGCCGGTGTCGTCCTCGCCCTGGGCCCGGATGCCGGCGTGTTCGCGGCCGGGGAACACGTCGTGGGCTGCCTCGTCCAGTGGTGCGGCAGCTGCCCCGCGTGCCTCGACGGCAGGGTGTACCAGTGCGGCCGCCCCGGGACCACGCTGCGCGATGCCGAGCGGGAAGGACCACGGCTCAGCCGCGCCGGCCGGCCCCTCACCCAGGGGATGGGGCTGGGCGGCTTCGCCCAACGGGCCCTCGTCCATGAGAACCAGCTGACCGCCGTACCGCGCCGGATGCCGTTCGCTCAGGCCGCCCTGCTGGGGTGCGGGGTGCTGACCGGCGCGGGATCCGTCCTCAACGGCGCCGGCGTCGCGCCGGGCGAGACCGTGGCCGTGATCGGCGCCGGGGGCGTAGGGCTCAACGCGGTCGGCGCGGCGAGGATCGCCGGGGCCTCCCGCATCGTCGCGGTCGACGTGCAGGACGGCACACTGCGGCGAGCGCGGGCCTTCGGCGCCACGGATGTGGTCAACTCCGCCACCACGGACGCCGCCACGGCCGTCCGCGAGCTGACCGGCGGCGGTGTACTGCACGCCTTCGACATGGTCGGCGTCGGGGCGACGACGGAACTGGCGCTGCGCATGACGGCCCTCGGGGGCGGTGTGTACGTCGTGGGCCTGGCTGGGAGCGGAGGAGACCTGCTGCTGTCGCTGCCCCGGCTTCTGCTGCAGCAGAAGCGGATCCAGGGCCTGATCATGGGATCGGGGAACCCCAGGCGCGACATCCCCCGTTACGCCGACCTCTATCTGAGGGGGCGCCTGAACCTCGACGACCTCGTCTCCCGGCGGATCGCCCTGCACGAGGTCGACGCCGGTTACGCCGCGCTCAAGGACCCCGACGTGTCACGGGTCGTCATCACGTCCTTCTAGGAAAAGGCGCACCCGGCGGTGCCGTGACCATCGCCGGGAGACGGCCTGTCGGCGTTGCATGCTTCCGGGGCCCGCTCGTAACGTGAGCGGGGTCCGTCGAGCCGGCCGGACCTGAGCAGCCCTTCCACGCTGAAACCGGGTACGCATGAGTCAGTCACACTCCCCCTTCGGCGCATGGATCCGGCCGATGACCGCCCGTAACACCGGGGAGGAACACCGCTCGGCGACCATGCTCGAGCTGTTCTTCGACCTGTGCTTCGTCGCCGCGGTCGCCCAGGCGTCGGCCGCCTTCGAGCACGAACTCGCCGAGGGGCACATCGGCCACGGGGTCCTCGGCTACGCGATGGTGTTCTTCGCGATCTGGTGGGCCTGGATGAACTTCACCTGGTTCGCCTCCGCGTACGACACCGACGACGTCCCGTACCGGCTGCTGACACTGGTACAGATCGCCGGTGCGCTCGTCATGGCCGCGGGTGCGGCCGAGGCCCTCCAGCACGAGGACTTCACCGTCATCACCTGGGGCTATGTCGTCATGCGGCTGGCCATGGTCACCCAGTGGCTGCGCGCCGCCCGCTCCGACCCCGAACGCCGGCGCTCCTGCGTGCGCTACGCGGTCGGCATCCTCATCGTGCAGGTCGGCTGGGTCGCCCGGCTGGCCCTGCCCGAGGACTGGGGCCTGCCGACGTTCGCCGTCCTGGTCCTGGCAGAGATCGCCGTCCCCGCCTGGGCCGAGAGCGCGGCCATGACCACCTGGCACCCTCACCACATCGCCGAACGGTACGGCCTGTTCACCCTCATCGTCCTCGGCGAGACCATGACGGCAGCCACCGCCGCCGTCCGTACGGCCCTCGACGAGGAGACCGCGCTCGGTGACATCGCGACCCTTGTCGTCGGCGGCGTACTGACCGTGTTCGCCCTGTGGTGGCTCTACTTCTCGCAGAACGCCCCGCAACGGCTCACCGGACTCAAGGCGGCGCTCCTGTGGGGCTACGGCCACTACCTCGTCTTCGCCTCGGCTGCCGCGGTCGGTGCCGGGCTCGCGGTCAACGTCGCCCACTCCACCGGTCACGGCCACCTCTCCGACCGGGCGGCGGCGGCGACGTTCACCGTGCCGGTAGCTGTGTTCATCACCCTGGTCTGGCTGCTGCACCACCGTGCGGAGGAACTCCGCAGCCGGAACGACCTCATCCACCCGGTGGCCGTTCTCGCCGTGCTGGCCATGACGTTCATCCCGGTTCCGGTCCTGGCGACGGGCCTCCTGGCCTCCGCACTCGTCGCCACGACGCTGGCGGTGGCGGCGACGGGTGCGCGGCGGAGCCCACGGGCTACGTGAAGCGCAGCTCCGCGGGGTGCGCGACGCGCCGCAGGAGCGGCAGAGACGTCGCCGCGGCCAGCAGACACGCCGCGTAGACCGTCACGGGGACGAGCAGCGGCAGCATGGATATGGTTCCGGTGCCCACGACCGTGGCGTACGCCAGGTGGATCACCGTGCCTCCGACGCCCGCGAGCAGGAGTGCGGGTGCCAGCGGGAGCGCGGTCTCCAGGAGCGTGGCTGGCACTCCGGCAGCGGCCTGGGCCGCGAGGCCTCTGCGCCGGGTGGCCAGCGACTCGGCGGTACCGACGGCGAGGCCGCAGAGGCTGATTGCCACGACGATCAGCACGGCGGAACCGGCCAGGTCGATGCCGGTGGTGTAGAAGGACAGGTCCCCCGGCTGGTGCTCGCCCTCCCCCAGCTCCGCGAGCAGCACCCCTCGCACCCCGACGAAACCCACTCCGACGACCGTGACCAGCAGCAGCGCGGCGTGGGTCCGCGCGGCGGCCCAGGGGTCGTGCGCGAGGCGGCTCGCCGCGATGAGCACCGCCGGGCTCTTCGCACGGGGGATGAGCCTGCGGCCCATGAACGCCGCGAACGCCCCTGCCATCCAGATCGCGCCCGCCCCCGTGAGGAACACCAGGCCGAGGACCAGCAGTGCGAACGGCGTCGCGCTTCGGCCGGCCGGGGACAGATGGAGCAGTGCCGCCGCGATGATCAGCCCGACCGCGAGCAGGCAGGCGAGCGCGGCCCGGCGTCCCCGGTCCCGGCCCGTCCTGCGCACATGGCCGAGGGGCGAGGCCACCACATGGCGCAGGGCGAAGACACTGACCAGCGCGGCGACCACCGGGACGGCGAGAACGACCACCGCGAAGACCACCCAGGCCGCCGGAGGCGGGACGTGTCCCGATGCGGCAAAGAGCACGGCGAAGGCGGCGAGACCGGCCGAGGATCCGGCCAGGCCGGCGAACGCGGACTCGGCCGCCGCGATTCTCCTCACCTGTGCGGGGGACGCCCCGACGAGCCGCATCCCGGCCATCCGCCGGTGCCGGTGCACGGCGCCAATGCGCGCGCACTGACCGAGGAAGCCCAGCACCGGTGTCAGCAGGAGCACGAGCGTGAACACGATGCCCGCGCGCTCGCCGGGCCGGTCCAGCAGGCCGTGGGCGTACGGGATGGACACCTGCCCCGACACGGCGGCGACGGTCGCGGCCGTGAGTGCGAGGCCCGTGGCGAGCAGAGCACCGAGGAAGGTCAGCGAGACCCTCCACCACTCGCGGCGCTCCGAGCCGCGCGCGAGGATCCAGGCGATACGGAGGTCAGCCTTCATGGCGAGCCGCCTCCTGACCGACGTCATCGGGGGAGCCGGAGTGGACGACTCCGTCCCGCAGACCCACCTCGCGGTCCGCGTACGCGGCGATCTGCGCGTCGTGGGTGATCAGCAGCACCGCCGTGGACGACTCCCTCGCGGTGTGCACCAGTGCGGTCATCACCTGTTCCCCGGCGAGTGAGTCGAGGGCCCCGGTCGGCTCGTCCGCGAAGACCGCCTTGGGCTCGGTGACCAAGGCCCTTGCCAGCGCGACCCGTTGACTCCGTCCGCCGCTCATCTCGCCGGGTCTCAGGTCTGCCTGCCCTCGGACGCCGAAGCGCTCCAGCCACTCCCCCGCCCGCTGGTTCGCCGGGCCGCGGCGGATTCCCGAGAGCAGCAGCGGCAGTGCCACGTTGTCGAGTGCGCTGAGCTCGGGAATCAGCTGCCCGAACTGGAACACCACCCCGAAGTCGTGGCGCCGCAGTTCGCTGAGCCGCGCCTCGGCCGACCGGTCGAGCTGTTCGCCTCCGTAGTCGACGACCCCTTCGTCGGGGCGGACGATCCCGGCCAGGCAGTGCAGCAGGGTGGACTTCCCGCTGCCGCTCGTGCCCGTGACGGCCAGGATCTCGCCCACGTGAAGGTCGAGGGAAGCGCCCCGCAGTGCCTCGGTCCGTCCGTACGACTTCTTCAGACCGTGCGCCGAGATCAGCGCGGTCTCCCCCGATAAGGGCTGTTCGTCCCGTGCGTTCATGTTCATGTTCCGTTGACCTCCGCGGTCAATGTGTCGATGCGGGCCGTGGTGGTGGTCATCCACCGCACGTCTGCGTCGAGATGGGCCAGGGCGTAGTCGGCCGAGAGCACCGTGCTGAGATCGGCGCCCGGCTCGGTCTTGAGTGCGGTGAGCTCGCGCATCCGCTCCATGTGGGCGGCTCGCTGGGTTCTGAGGTGGGCCGCGGCGTCCGGTCCGTCCTGTCCGGTCTCCGCGGCGGCCGCCGCCACGAGGATCGAGACCACGACCTTGGCGAAGATCTCGTTCGTCACGAAGGGGGCGGGGGCGGTGATCTCGTCTGCCCACCGGGCCAGTTCGCGCGATCCCTCAGCGGTCGAGCGATAAAGGGTGCGCTCCGGGCCGCCGTCGGAGTCGGTGCCGTCGACCGCGGCCAGACCGTCACGCACCAGGCGTTGGAGGGTTGTGTAGACCTGCCCGTACGCGAGCGGACGGGCCTGCGGGAAGCGGGCGTCGTACTGCCGCTTCAGGTCGTAGCCGTGGCAGGGACCGGCGGCGAGCAGGCCCAGCAGGACATGACGGGTACTCATGCCCCGCACTATATCCTCGGTATATGTACTGAGTGAATAGCAGCTCCCGCCGATGGCCGGATAACGCCGTCAGCCGCCGCGGCTGGGTGCCGCGGCGGCTGACGGTGGGACGGAAGGGACTCTCCGGCTCAGATCACTCGTCCAGCCATTTCTTCCAGGTGCCAGGGTGCTTCTCGATCCAGCGCTCGGCCGCCTCGTCCGGCGTCAGCCGCTCGGAGGCGATCATCTTGGACACCTCGTTCTGGTCCTTCTCCGACCAGGTGAACTTCTTCAGGAAGTCCGCCGCGTCACCGCCCCGCTTCGAGAAGTCCGCGTTGAGGTACTTCTGGAGCGGGGTCGTCGGGTACGCGCAGTCGATGTCCGCGGGGTCCTTGGCCGCGCAGGCGTCGGAGTACTCCGGAAGCTTCACCTCGACCATCGGTACGTCGTTGAACAGCCACTGCGGCTGGTACCAGTAGCTGAGGAAGGGCTTCTTCTCCTTGGCGGACTGCTGCATCTGTGTGATCTGCGCGGCCTCGGAACCGGCGAAGACGACCTTGTAGTCCAGGCCGAGATTCTTCACCAGCGCCTTGTCGTTGGTGACGTAGGACGGCGAACCGTCCATCAGCTGGCCCTTGTCACCGCTCTCCGGGGTGCGCAGCTCGTCGGCGTACTTGTCGAGGTTCTTCCAGTTCGTGACGTCGGGGTGCTCGTCCGCCCAGTACTTGGGGACGTACCAGCCGATGTGGCCGGTGACTCCGAGGTCGCCCCCGGGGACGATGGTCTTCTTGTCCTTGACGTACAGCTGCTCCTGGTCTGGGTGGCCCCAGTCCTCCAGGATGGCGTCCACCCTGCCCTGGCTGAGTGCGTCCCAGGCGGGCACCTCGTCGGTCTGGACGAGGTCGACGCGGTAACCCAGCTTGTCGTGGAGGATCTTCTGCGCGACGGCGACGTTGGCCTGCGCGCCGACCCAGGACTGGACGGAGAGGGTGACGGTCTTGATGTCCGCGGGGGCCGCGAACGGGGAGGCCTGCTTGGTCATGTCGGCCGCTCCGCAGCCGGTGACGGCCAGCAGCGCGCCTGCCGAGGCGACGATCGCGGACGTACGGAGGCGGGCGTGGGTACGGGTGCGAGCCATGTCAGCTCTCCTTCCGCTGGCGGCGGGCGGTGGGCTGGGTGACACGGTCCAGCATCAGTCCCAGGCAGACGATGGCGGCGCCCGCGACGAGGCCGGTGGCCAGGTCGCCCTGGGCGAGGCCGAACACGACCTCGTAGCCGAGTGCGCCGGAGCCGACGAGACCGCCGATGATGACCACCGCGAGGACCAGGACGACGCCCTGGTTGACGGCCAGCAGCAGCGCGGGCCTGGCCAGCGGGATCTGGACCTGGCGCAGTTGCTGGCCACTGGTGGCGCCGAGCGACCGGGCGCACTCCATCGCGGCGGGGTCGACGCCCCGCAGTCCCTGGGTGGTGATGCGGACGACGGCGGGGAGCGCGTAGACGACCGCTGCCGCGGCTGCGGGGGCGCGGCCGACGCCGAAGAGGGCGACGACCGGGATGAGGTAGACGAACTGCGGCATCGTCTGGAAGACGTCCAGAACAGGTCGCAGCAGCCGTTCGAGGCGCAGGCTCCGCGCGGCGCCGACGGCGATGCCGAAGCCCAGGACCAGGGTGACGGCGACGGCGGCGATGACCTGGCTGAGCGTGTCCATCGACAGGTCCCAGACGCCGAGGACCCCGATGGCGGCCATGGCCAGGACGGCGGTGAGCGCGGTACGCCAGGTGCCGATGGTCCAGGCGAGGGCGGCGACGATCAGCAGTACGCCCCACCAGGGCAGACCCTGGAGCCCGCTGCGGAGCGGGTTGAGGATCCAGCTGGTGAAGTGGGCGGCCCAGTCGGCGGTTCCGCCGATGACGGGGATGCCGGTGTAGAGGTGGTCGACCATCCAGTCCTTGGCCGTGTTGACCGGTTCCGCGATGGGGACGATGCCGCCCTCCGGCCAGATGCGGCCGCCGGTGAAGCGGCCCACGACGGCGACGGCCGCGGCGATCAGGGCGGCGAGCCCCCAGCCGCGCACTCCGCGCAGGGCTTCCGGGCCGGTGGGTTCCGTGCCGATCTTCCGGCCGGCCGCCTCGGTCGTGCGGTCCAGGACGACGGCCAGCAGCACGATGGGGATGCCCGCGGCGAGCGCGGCTCCGACGTCGACGGAGGAGAGCGCCTGGTAGACGCGGTCACCGAGACCCCCGGCGCCGATCACGGAGGCGATGACGGCCATGGACAGCGCCATCATGATGGTCTGGTTGAGGCCGAGGAGCAGTTCCTTGCGGGCCAGCGGCAGCCGGGCGCTGAGCAGTCGCTGCCTGCCGGTCGCGCCGAGCGAAGAGACGGCCTCCATGACGCCCGCGTCCGCGCCGCGCAGTCCGAGCGCGGTGAGCCGGGCCATCGGCGGAGCCGCGTAGACGACGGTCGCGAGGACCGCGCCGGGCACACCGATGCCGAAGACCAGCACGACGGGCAGCAGATAGGCGAAGGCGGGCAGCACCTGCATGGTGTCCAGGACGGGGCGCAGGACGCGGAACGTACGGTCCGAGAGTCCGGCCGCGAGTCCGAGGAGCAGCCCCAGCACCACGGAGGCGAGGACCGCGACGGTCATCAGGGCGAGGGTCTGCATGGTCGGCACCCACATGCCGAGCAGCCCGCAGACGAGGAAGGAGAGTCCGGCGGTCAGCGCGAGGCGCCATCCGGCCGTACGCCAGGCGACGAGCGCGGCGACGGCGGTGACACCGGCCCAGCCGAGGGCGAGCAGCGCCAGATAGACCCCGCGCACCGACAGGACGACGGCGTTGCTGATGTGGCCGAAGAAGTAGAGGAACAGCGGGTGGCTGTCGCGGTTGCCGATGATCCAGTCGTTGACCTCGCCGAGCGGCCCGCTCAGGTCGACGGTCAGGGCGCCGGGCCAGACTCCGCCGCCCCAGCGCGCGTGTGCGAGGGGTACGACGACGGCGGCGATCGCCAGCAGCAGCAGGATCTTGCCGAGGGCGGGCCGGCCGCGCAGGGCGGCGAGGGGGCCGCTCCCCGGGGGGCCGGACGCGGTACGGGTGGTGGCTTGGGCGGTGGCCATCAGACGGTCACCTCACGGGCTCCCGCGGCCCCGCCGGCCCCGCCGGCCCCGCCGGCCCCGGCGACAACACCGAGCAGGCACGCGTGGTCGACGACTCCGAGCAGCTTGCCGCCCTCCATCACCCGCGCGAACGGCTCGCCGGAGCGGGTGACGGCCTCGATGGCTTCGGAGACGGTGGCCCCGGGCCGGACGGCCGGGCCGTTGTCGCTCTCGTCGGCGGTCGGCGGGCGCATGGCGGTGGCGACGGTGAGGACCTGTTCGCGTGGGACGTCACGGACGAACTCGCGTACGTAGTCGTCGGCGGGCGAGCCGACGATCTCCTCGGGGGTGCCGAGCTGGACGATGCCGCCGTCGCGCATGAGCGCGATGCGGTCGCCCAGGCGGAGTGCCTCGCTGAGGTCGTGGGTGATGAAGACCATCGTGCGGCCCTCCTCACGGTGCAGCCGCACGACCTCGTCCTGCATCTCGCGCCGGATCAGCGGGTCGAGCGCGCTGAACGGTTCGTCGAAGAGGAGGACGGACGGGTCGACGGCGAGTGCGCGGGCGAGCCCGACGCGCTGCTGCTGGCCGCCGGAGAGCTGGGCGGGCCGGCGGTCCTCGAGACCCGCGAGGCCGACCTTCTCCACCAGTTCGGCGGCCTTGGCGCGCCGTTCGGCCTTGCCGAGGCCCTGGATCTCCAGGCCGTAGGCGACGTTGTCGAGGACCGTGCGGTGCGGCAGCAGACCGAAGTGCTGGAAGACCATCGCGGCGCGGTGCCGGCGCAGTTCGCGCAGCCGGGTGGTGTCCATGGCCAGGACGTCCTCGCCGTCGATGGCGAGGCTGCCGCTGGTGGGCTCGATCAGCCGGGTCAGACAGCGTACGAGGGTGGACTTGCCGGAGCCGGACAGGCCCATGACGACGAAGACCTCGCCCTTCTGGACGTCGAAGGAGACGTCGCGCACGGCGGCGGTGCAGCCGGTGCGCTCGCGCAGTTCGGCGGGGGGCAGGTCCGCGTACTCGCTGCCGGGGATGCGGTCGGCCTTGGGGCCGAAGACCTTCCAGAGGTTCTTCACACTGAACACAGGGGTACTGGCTTCGGTCATCGGACGTCGCCTCCGTCGGTCGGGGTCGCTCGGAGCAGCTCGGCGCACTTCTCGCCCACCATCAGGACGCCGATCATGGGGTTCACCGCGGGCATGGTCGGGAAGACGGACGCGTCGGCGACCCGGATGCCTTCGAGGCCCTGGATCCGCAACTGGGGGTCGACGACTGCCGCCGGGTCTCCCTCGGCTCCGATCCGGCAGGTGCCGGCCGGGTGGTAGACGGTGTGCGCGACCTTGCGGGCGTACTCGCTGATGTCCTCGTCGGACGTGACCTCGGGCCCCGGGCACACCTCGCGCTTGAGCCAGTGGGCCAGCGGTTCGGTCTTCGCTATCTCGCGGGCGAGCTTGATGCCGTCGACCAGGGTGCGGCCGTCGTGGTCTTCCTCGTCGGTGAAGTAGCGGAAGTCCAGGGCGGGCTTGACCTCGGGGTCGGCGCTGGTGAGGTAGAGACGGCCGCGGCTGCGCGGCTTGGGGATGTTCGGGGTCATCGACACACCGTGCTCGGGCTTCTCGTAGCCGAGGCGCTCCGGGTTGTCGGTGAAGGGGATCTGGTAGAAGTGGAACATCAGGTCGGGGCCCCGGGAGCCGGGGTCACGGCGTACGAAGAGGCCCGCGTCGGAGTCCATCGCCGAGTTCTCCGGGATGGGCCCGTCGGTCTCCCAGACGATGACCGACTCGGGGTGGTCGAGCAGGTTCTCGCCGACACCCGGTGCGTCGTGGAGGACCGGGATGCCGAGCTCGGTGAGGTCCTTCGCCGGGCCGATCCCGGAGTGCATCAGCAGCCGGGGCGTGTCCACCGCGCCCGCGCAGACGATGACCTCACGGGCGGCGCGCAGCAGCAGTTCCTCGCCGTCCTTGGTGCGTACGTGCACCCCGGTGGCGCGGTTGCCGTCGAACTCCAGGCGGTACGCCCACGTCTCCAGCATGATCGAGAGGTTGGGGCGGTCACCGGCCTCGATGTGCGGGTGGAGGTAGGCCACGGACGCGGAGGAGCGCTTGTTGTTCTCCGGGTGGTAGGCCAGGTCGAAGAAGCCGGCGCCCTCGTGGAACGGCTTCTTGTTGAAGCTGTCCACGCGCGGGACTCCGGCCGCCGCCTGCGCGGCGTCGACGAAGTCGCGGGCGATGGCGTTCCGGTCCTTCTCGTCGACGGGCACGATGTTGTTGCGCAGCCGGGCGAAGTAGGGGTCCATAGCGGTGGCGTCCCAGCCGTCGGCTCCGGCCTCGGCCCATTCGTCCCAGTCCCCGGGCAGCGGCTTGAAGCTGATCAGGGTGTTGTGCGAGGAGCAGCCGCCGAGGACTCGGGCACGGCTGTGCCGGATGTGGGAGTTGCCGCGGGGCTGTTCGGTGGTGGGGTAGTCGTAGTCGAGGTCGCCGCCGAGGAGGCCGAGCCAGCGGCGGAGGGTGAGGACGTCCTCGCGGTCGATGTCGGTGGGGCCGCCCTCGATGACGGTGACGGTGACGTCGGGGTCCTCGGTGAGGCGGGAGGCGATGACCGAGCCGGCGGTTCCGCCTCCGACGATCACGTAGTCGACAGGTTCGGGGCGTGCGGTGCTGGGGGACGGTGGCATCGGTTGCTCCTTCTGCAAGGTTCTGGCGTGGGTGTGGTGCTGCGAACAGCCGGTCGGAGAGGGGGAGATCGCTCTGTTCAGCCGGCGAACCAGCGCTGCGGGCGCGGGTTGAGGTTCTGGTAGATGTGCTTGGACTCGCGGTACTCGGCGAGCCCGGTGGGGCCGAGCTCGCGGCCCGTACCGGACTTGCCGAAGCCGCCCCACTCGGCCTGCGGGAGGTAGGGGTGGTAGTCGTTGATCCAGACCGTGCCGTGACGCAGCCGGCCTGCGACGCGCCGGGCGCGGCCCGCGTCGGTGGTCCACACGGCGCCCGCGAGGCCGTAGTCCGTGTCGTTGGCCAGAGTGACGGCCTCTTCCTCGGTACGGAAGGTCTCGACGGTGAGGATCGGGCCGAAGGTCTCCTCGCGGACCACCTTCATCTCCCGGTGGCAGCCGTCCAGGACGGTGGGCCGGTAGAAGTAGCCGCTCGCGGGCCTGACGTCCGAGGGCTCGGGGCGCGCTCCGCCGGAGCGGACGATCGCGCCCTCCTCGCGGGCGGACGCCACGTACGCCTCGACCTTGGCGAGCTGCTGCGCGGAGACGAGCGGGCCGCATTCGACGCCGTCGACGGTGCCCCGGCCGAGCCTGATCGCGTCGGCGCGGCGGGCGAGTTCGGTGACGAAGCGGTCGCGGACGGACTCCTCGATGATGAGGCGGGCCCCGGCGGAGCAGACCTGACCGCTGTGGAAGAAGGCGGCGTTGAGCGCCTGGTCGACGGTGGTGTCGAAGCCTTCGTCCGTGGCGCACGCGTCGGCGAACACGACGTTGGGGTTCTTGCCGCCGAGTTCCAGGGCGACCTTCTTGACCGTGGGAGCGGCTGCCTGGGCCACCTTCGTGCCGCTGGCGAGCCCGCCGGTGAAGGAGACCAGGTCGACGTCCGGGTGCTCGGAGAGCCGGGCGCCTACGGGGTCGCCCGCGCCGGTGACGAGGTTGGCGGCGCCGTCGGGCAGTCCGGCCTCGGCGAGCAGCCTGATCAGGTGGACGGTGGAGAGCGGGGTGACCTCGCTGGGCTTGAGCACGAAGGTGTTGCCGGCCGCGAGGGCCGGGGCGATCTTCCAGCTGGCCTGGAGCAGCGGGTAGTTCCACGGGGCGATCAGGGCGCAGACCCCGACCGGCTCGTGCACGACGACGCTGTGCACATCGGGGTCGCCTGCGTCGACGACCCGGCCGCCGCTCTCGTTCATGACGAGGTCGGCGAAGTAGCGGAAGGCGTTGGTGACGTCGTCGACGTCGACGCGGCCCTCCTCCAGGGTCTTGCCGGTGTCGCGGCTCTCGGTGATCGCGATCTCCTCGCGGTCCCGCTGGAGGAGCACGGCGACCCGGCGCAGCAGCTCGGCGCGCTCGGCGACGGCCCGGTGGGGCCAGGGGCCGTCGTCGAAGGCACGGCGGGCGGCGGCCACGGCCGCGTCGGTGTCCTCGGTGCCGGCCTCGGAGACGAGAGCCAGGACGGTGGCGTCCGCGGGGTCGAGGATCTCGCGCGTCGCGCCGGATCCGGCGGCCCGCCAGGTGCCGTCGATGTGGAGGGTCTCCAGGGCGGCCGTGGGACGGTCCGACGAGGTGGGAGCCGACATGTAGCGATCTGCCTTCCGTGCCTGATTGCTCCGCACCGGTCCGGCCGAGCACTTGTGCGCCGGTGGACCGGGGTGCGGCACCAGCAGCCTGGGACCCTCCCCGGTCCGGAGAGATGTATGCCGAGATATTCACTCTGAGTGATGCGACTCACTTGCGGCGTCGGTGTCCCGAGGGCCGATGACGGCGTGGTGACGGAGGGCGGCCGTCCGATCCGTGTCCGAAGGGGTGCCCTGGCTGTTTCGCGTCGTACACGTCGGCACACGGACAGTGAGCGCCATCGGCGGGACCGGCCCCGGTGTGCGGCGTCGGTCGATTCACGGCCGGCTACGCCGGGTCCGACCGCTTCCCCGCCCCGTCGGCGGCCCCGGCCGCCTCCGTCAGGTCCGCGGTGGCCGGGGTCAGCAGGCGTGCGAGGAAGGACCGGGTACGGGCATGAGCGGGCGCGCCGATCACCCGCTCCGGGGTCCCCTCCTCCACGATGACCCCGCCGTCCATGAAGACGACGCGGTCCGCGACCTCCTTGGCGAAACTCATCTCATGGGTGACGACGAGCATCGTCATCCCCTCGTCGGCAAGTGAGCGCATGACGGCCAGGACGTCCCCCACCAGTTCCGGGTCGAGCGCGGAGGTGGGCTCGTCGAAGAGCATCAGTTCCGGATCCATGGCCAGAGCCCGCGCGATGGCCACCCGCTGCTGCTGACCGCCGGACAACTGCGCCGGGTAGGCGGATTCCTTGTCGGTCAGACCCACCCGGGCCAGCCGTTCGCGAGCGATCCGTGCCGCCTCCGCCTTGTCGCGCCCGAGCACTCGCCGCTGGGGCAGCGTCAGGTTCTCCAACGCCGTGAGGTGCGGGAACAGGTTGAACGACTGAAAGACCATGCCGATCCGCCGGCGCACCTTGTCGATGTCCACATCGGGGTCGGTGACTTCGGCGCCGGCCACCGTGACCGTCCCGGACGTGGGCTCCTCCAACAGGTTCACACAGCGCAGCAGCGTGGACTTGCCCGAACCGGAGGGGCCGATGACACACACCACCTCGCCCCGGGCGACCGAGAAGTCGATGCCCGCGAGCACCTCCAGCGTGCCGAACGACTTGCGCAGGCCCCGCACGTCGATCGCCGGCCCGCTCACCGCTGCCGCGCCGTCTGCCGTCGAAACCGCCTTCACCGCGGTCACCTCGCCTTCGCCGTACGCGCTTCGAGCCGCCGGACCAGGTGGCCGAGCGGCAGAGTGATGATCAGATAGCACAGGCCGGCGATGAGGATCGGCGTCAGGCTGCGGTTCTGGTTCAGGGCGTCCCGGCCGAACTTGGCCAGTTCGTACTGGGAGAGCGACAGGCCCAGCAGATACACCAGGGACGAGTCCTTCGTCAGCAGGATCAGTTCATTGGTGAGCGGGGGCAGAACAATGCGCAGAGCCTGCGGGATGACGATGGACACCATGGCGCGGGTCTGCGACATTCCCAGCGAACGCGCCGCTTCCATCTGCCCCTTCGGGACCGCCTGGATTCCCGCCCGTATGGTCTCCGCCATATACGCCGCGCCGACCAGGCCGAGCGCCAGCATGACGGTCACATACTGGTTGATCGCCACCTGGAAGGCGAGCGGTACACCGAACCCCAGGGCGATGAAGACCAGCAGTGCGGGAACTCCGCGGAAGAACTCGATGTACGCGATGGCCAGCCAGCGGTACGGGGGGACGCGCGACAGCCTCATCAGTGCGAGCAGAAGCCCCACGGCCAGCCCGAAACCGAAGCCGAGCAGGGTGTAGACCACGGTGTTGAGCAGGGCGGTGGTAATGATGTCGGGGAACTGCGCCTTGGCGACACCGACATCGAAGAACGCCCGCCGGATCTCACCCCAGTCGGCGGCCAGGGCGACGACGAGCAGCACGGCGGCGAGGACAGCGTATTGGACACCCCGGATGGTGCGGGTGCGCTGCCTGCGGGATATGGGCATCGGTAGCGGTTTCCTCACTTCTTGGGAGCGGCGGGGAACCACTTCTTGTAGATCCGGTCATAACTGCCGTCGGATTTGGCGTCGGCGAGCACCGCGTCGATCTCCTTGCGCAGGGCGTCGTTTCCGGTGCGCACCCCGATGCCGTACTCCTCCCCCGTGTCGAACTCGGCGGTGACCTGGGTGCCCGGGTTCTTCCGCACGTATTCGAAGAGCACGCCGTTGTCGTTCACCGCGGCATCGACCTGTCCGGTCTTCACGGCCGTGAGCAGCAGAGCCAGGTCCTCGAACTGCACGGTCGTCACGCCCTGGGCGTTCTTCTGCGCGTACGTCTCTCCCGTGGTGCCCTGCTGGACCCCGAGCTTCTTTCCCTTGAGGCTTGCCAGCGAGGTGAAGGAGGAACCCTTCTTGGCGATCAGGGCCTGTGTGGCGTCGAAGTAGCCGACGGAGAAGTCCAGGTTCTTCGCGCGCACGGGGGTGATCGTCATGCCCGCCGCGGCCAGATCGCACTTGCGGGCGTTGAGGTCCTCGCCGGTCTGGATGCCTTCGAAGGGCGTGTCCACGATCTCCTGGGTGACCTTGAGCTTCTTGGCCACCAGGTCCACGAGGTCCACGTCGAAGCCGACGACGGCGTCGCCCTTGCGGATCTGGAAGGGTTCGTACGGCAGGTGTGTGCAGGTGGTGAGCTTGCCGGACTGCACCAGCTCCACTTCCGTTCCGCCGGACGCGGAGGGCTTGGTGCTGGTGCAGCCGGAGAGTACGGCGACGGCGGTGAGGGTGGCGGTGGCTATAACAGGCAGTGCGGAGCGAGCGGACACGACGTCTCCAGAGTTCGGCCGGTCAAACGACCCCACTTCGTCAGTGAGTTGCATTGATCTTGCCATCGGACGGGCCGGATTTCGCCTGTCGGGCTCGGGTTTCCGTGGCCTGACAGCGCCACAGAGGCCCGGCGCGTTCGCACCGGGCCTCTGGTGGCACTGCCTCGCCGCGCTCGCGCGGTCAGGCGACGGAGACGGTCGCCGTCCCCTCCCTCGCCGCCCCGGACTCCTCGACGATCACGCGGTAGGGGCGGTCCGTGCCCTCCGCCGTGACCCGCGTACCCGCGTCGTCCCGTACGACGCGGAATTCGGCCGCCGTGGCACCTGTCAGGTCCGGCACGGTGACCGTGCGCTCGTCCGGGCCGGAGCCGAAGACCCGCAGGGTGAGCCCGTCGAGCCAGTCGCTGTCCGGGCGCTGGTCGTCGGCGCCCCACGGGAGTGCGGCACCGTCCCTGACCAGCAGGGGGAGGCTGTCGAAACCGTGCGTCTCGTGGAGCCAGGCGGGGCCGGTCAGGCGCTCACCGGTGAGCAGCGAGGTCCAGGTGCCTTCGGGGACGTAGTACTCGACCTGTCCGTCCTCCGTGAAGACCGGGGCGACCAGCAGGTCCGGGCCGAGCATGTACTGCCGGTCCAGGGTGCGGGAGGCGGGGTCGCCGGGGAACTCCGCCAGCATCGGCCGCATCATCGGGATGCCCGTACGGTGCGCCTCGGCGGCCACTCCGTAGAGATAGGGCATGAGCCGGTGCTTGAGCAGGGTGAACTTCCTCGCCACGTCGACGGCTTCCTCGCCGAACTCCCACGGCACCCGGTAGGAGACGTTTCCGTGGAGCCGGCTGTGCGATGAGAGCAGGCCGAAGGCGAGCCAGCGCTTGAAGACCGCCGGGTCGGGGGTGCCCTCGAAGCCGCCGATGTCGTGGCTCCAGAAGCCGAACCCCGACAGGCTCAGCGACAGCCCGCCGCGCAGGGACTCGGCCATGGCGGTGAACGACGCGAAGCAGTCGCCGCCCCAGTGCACCGGGAACTGCTGCCCGCCCGCCGTCGCGGACCGGGCGAAGAGCACCGCCTCCCCCGCGCCGCGCTCCTTCTCCAGGAGCTCGAAGACGGTGCGGTTGTAGATCTGCGCGTAGTAGTTGTGCATCCGCTCCGGGTCCGAGCCGTCATGCCAGACGACGTCCGTGGGGATGCGTTCCCCGAAGTCGGTCTTGAAGCAGTCGACCCCCTGGTCGAGCAGCAGACGCAGTTTGTCGTCGTACCAGGCGCGGGCGGCCGGGTTGGTGAAGTCGACCAGGGCCATCCCCGGCTGCCACAGGTCCCACTGCCAGATGTCGCCGTTGGCCCGCCGCACCAGGTAACCGTGTTCGGCTCCCTCCGCGAACAGGACCGACTTCTGGGCGATGTAGGGGTTGATCCACATGCTGACGCGCAGCCCCCGCTCCTTGAGGCGGGCCAGCATCCCCTCCGGGTCGGGGAAGACGTCCGGGTCCCAGAGGAAGTCCGACCACTGGTACTCGCGCATCCAGAAGCAGTCGAAGTGGAAGACGCTCAGCGGGATACCGCGCTCGGCCATGCCGTCGACGAAGGAGGTGACGGTCTCCTCGTCGTAGGACGTGCAGAACGAGGTGGTCAGCCAGAGGCCGAAGGACCACGCCGGTGGCAGCGCGGGCCGTCCGGTCAGCGCCGTGTAGCGGGACAGGACGTCCTTCGGAGTGGGGCCGGCGACGACGTAGTACTCCAGCGACTGGTCCTCGACGCTGAACTGCACCTGTCCGACGGATTCCGAGCCGACCTCGAAGGAGACCTTGCCGGGGTGGTTGACGAAGACGCCGTAGCCACGGGAGGAGAGGTAGAACGGGATGTTCTTGTAGGCCAGTTCGCTGCTGGTGCCGCCGTCGGCCTGCCAGATGTCGACGGTCTGGCCGTTCTTCACGTACGGAGTGAAACGCTCGCCGAGACCGTAGACGTTCTCGCCGACGTCCAGGGCGAGTTGGGCGATCATGTGGTGGGTGCCGTCGGGTGTGGTCGCGAAGGCCGTCCCCTTCGGATCCACCCGGGTGAGTCGCCGCCCGTCGCCGTCGAGGAAGGTGATCCCCCAGGGGCCATCGCCGTCCATGCGCAACGTCAGGGGCCCGCTGGTGAGTTCGGTGAACCCGCCGTCCCTGCGGGTGCGGGCCGCCGGCCCGGTGCTGTCGTCCGCCAGGAGGGCGAAGTCCGGTCCGCGCCGGGCCCTGCCCGCGTGATGGGTGGCGCGTACGCCGATGACGCCCTCGGCCGGGGAGAAGCATTCGACCGTGATCAGCGGGGTGTTGAGCGTGTCCCCTCGTGCCGCGACCCGCCTGACCGCCGCGTAGGCGGTGAACCGGTCGTCCTCGACCCGCAGATCACGGATCTCGGTCGCGTACGAGGCGTGGACACCCTCACGCATCAGCCAGAAGCCGTCGGTGAACCTCATGCGGACTCCTTTCCGTGAACGACGTCGATGCGCGCGAGACGTACGGTCCCTTCGAGGTCGACGCACAGATCGCGCACCCCGCGGAGTTCGAGCGCGGCCTCGACGGCCTGGTAGTCGTACGGACCTCCGGTGGCCGGGAACAGGATCTTCAGGCTGTGCCCACCCCCGCTCACGGCGATGGTCCCCTCCCCCGAGACCAGGAACGTCAGTCCGGCCACGCCCTCCCCGAAGTCACACGCCCCGTACACGAGCCGCCCCTCCTCGCCGACGGAGACGGGCGCGACGGCGTCACCCTCCGTCTTCGTGCGATCGACGATCTCCGTGCCCCGCTGCCAGTCGTAGTCGGCGGCCTCCAGGCCGCGCGTCGCCACCGGGCGGGGGCCCTGCGCTTCGCCCTCGATAACCACCGTGGCGGTGAGCCGGATGTCGGCGCTCGACGCGGCCGCGAGGACGTCGTACCTGCCGGGCTCGACGGCCCACCGGCCGTGCGCCACGCTCCAGTGACCCAACTCCTCGACGGGAACGTCGAATTCGACGCGCTGCGCCGCGCCTGGCGCGAGGTGCACCCGGCGGTGGGCGGCCAGTCTGCGCAGCGGCAGGGGCGCGGGTGCGCCCTGGGTCAACGCGGGCCCCAGCCTGCGTCCCAGTCCCTTGTGGGCGGGCGGCTCCTCCCTCAGCGGTTCCGCCACCCGCACGTAGACCTGGGCCACCTCGTCGGCTGCGCGCTTACCGGCGTTGGTGACGGTCAGTGACACCCGGAGCCGTTCACCTTCCACCTCCGCCCGCAGCCCGGAGTAGGTGAAGTCGGCGTAGCCGAGGCCGTGTCCGAACGGGAAGAGCGGGGTGCCCCTGAAGTAGAGGTACGTCTGCCGGGAGCCGATGATGTCGTAGTCGAGCAGGCCGGGCAGATCGTCGCTCGCGTACCAGGTCTGCGGGAGCCTTCCCGCCGGGGACACGTCGCCGGCGAGGACACGGGCGAGCGCGGTGCCGGCGGCCTGGCCGCCGTGCGCGGTCCAGAGCAGGGCCGGAAGCGCGTCGGCCGCTTCCTCGACCGCGTACGGGTAGGCGGAGGTCAGCGCGAGAACCGTACGCGGGTTGGCGGCGTGCGCGGCGCGCCACAGGCGGTCCTGCTGGGCGGGGAGGGCGAGGGTCGTGCGGTCTTCGGTCTCACGGCCGTTGATGTGGGGGTCGTTGCCCGCGACGACGATCACGGTGTCGGCGGCTGCGGCGGCCCTGGCCACGGCGTCGGCGCCGTGCTCGACGGTCTCCAGCTCGAACACGGTGGCCTCGTCCGGGGAAGTCCTCTCGCCGGATCCGGCAACCTTCGCGCCGCCGGCGGCGACAGACACGTACCCACCGGTCCCCATGTGCAGAAGGCGGTGCCCGCCGTCGTGCCCCTCCACCGCTTCCAGGCGGAACGTCTCCTGGACGACCCAGCCGCCCGGCTCGTCCGCGGACGCCCTGACGTAGCCGTCGTCGGCGACGGAGAGGTACAGCCCTTCGTCGGTGCGCAGGGTGAGAACACCGTCGCCCCAGTCGACGAGGGCCAGTTCGGTGGGCTCCTCGCCGCAGGTCAGCGGGGGCAGGTCCGTGCGGCCGGCGAGAAGGGCCGGGTCGAGGGCGCCTTCCGCGCCCCGCGCCTCCCCTTCCGTCGCGCCGTCGGCCACGGGGACCTGGAGCCAGCCGTCGGAAAACTTCAGGCGGACCCGGTCCACGCCTTCCTCGAAGAGGACGTTCTCGGCGCCGTACCGCTCGCGGATGCCGTCGAGGGGCGACGAGCGGTGCATGAGGGTCCCGCTGTACCAGTCGAGCTTGCAGGCGTCGCCGAGAAGTCCGACCACCGCGACGGTCCGGCCCCGCTTCGGCTCCAGGGGCAGCAGGCCGTCGTTCTTGAGCAGGACGACGGCCTGTTCCGCGGCTTCCAGGGCGAGCGCCCGGTGCTCCTCGGTGTCCAGGGCGTCCACTCGCGCGTACGGATCGAGCTCCGGGTCGAACTCGCCGAGCGCGAAGCGCATGGCGAGCAGCCGGCGGACCGCCGTGTCGATGTCGCTCTCGTCGATGAGCCCCTTGGTGAGTGCGGCGCGGATGCGGCCGGTCATGACCGTGGAGTCCGTGCCGTGGTCGGTGAAGCTGTCGACACCCGCGTTCAGGGCGGCCGCGGTGGCCTGCTCGTGGGTCTCGAAGTAGTGCTCGGAGTCGACCAGGTTGGAGGGCGCCCCGGCGTCCGAGCAGACGACGAGCGGCTGGTCGGTCCAGCTCCGCAGGTGCTGTCCCAGCAGCGGAGAGACGTGGTTGGGGCGGCCGTTGACGAGGTTGTAGGCCGGCATGACCCCGGCCACCGCGCCGGCACGCACCGCGTCGCGGAAGGCCCGCAGGTCGTACTCGTGCAGGACGCGCGGGCGGACCGAGGAGGACGTGGTGTCGCGGTCGGTCTCGTTGTTGTGCGCGAGCCAGTGCTTGAGCACGGGGGCGGTGCGCCAGTAGCGGGGGTCGTCCCCGCGCAGTCCCCGGGTGTACGCGACGGCGATGGCGGAGGTCAGGGCGGGGTCCTCGGAGTACCCCTCCTCGCCACGGCCCCACAGCGGGTGGCGCAGCAGATTCACCGTCGGTGCCCAGACGTTGAGCCCGACACGGCCGTCCTGGGCGCGCTTGGCCCGTACCTCGTTGCCGACGGCCTCGCCGATCCGGCGGACCAGGTCGTCGTTCCAGGTGGCGCCGAGGCCGACGGCCTGCGGGAAGACGGTGGCCGGCCCCATCCAGGCGACCCCGTGCAGGGCCTCCTGGCCGGTACGGAACGGGCCGAGGCCCAGCCGCTCCACTGCCGGGGCGAACTGGTGCAGCATCGCGATCCGCTCGTCGAGCGTGAGCCGGCCGAGCAGATCGTCGGTGCGGCGTGAGAAGGACAGCTGCGGGTCGCGGAAGGGAAGCGGATGGTCCGTCACGTGCGGGTCCCCTTGGAGAGGTGGGAGGTTTTCGGGTCTGCGGGCGCCGAGTCGTCCATCGACGCGAGGAGAAGATCTTTCGAAGCGCTTCGATGCTCTTCGGCGAACCCCGCAGGTGTCAAGGGCACCACCGCACCGAAGAGGTCTTGCGCACCCAGCCGGAGCCGCGCCAAGGCGAGAAACGGTTCGGAAACAGGTCGGAGGAATATCGAAACGAACTCTTGTGTGGCCGGGACCCTTCACTTAACCTCGCTGCAACATCGAAGCGCTTCGACGAGGCAGTCCGTTGACCGCTTCAGCTCAGCCGGCGCAGCAGCGCCGGCTCGGCCGGTAACGCCCCCTACCTCAGACACAGGGCCGAGCGGCAACCGCCGCCGCGGGCCGTCCTGTTGCACCACGAAGGGTTGACCCCATGACGCCGAATTCCTCCTCCGCTCCCAGCCGGAGACGATTCCTCGCCTCCTCCGTGGCTGTCGCGGCAGCCGTGGGCGGCGGGTTGCCGCTCCTCGCCGCCTGCGGCGGCGGTTCCGGCGGTGCGAAGAACGAGGGCACGACCACGGGCAAGAAGCTGAAGGACCTCCTTCCCGCCTACGTGCCGTCGAAGGCGGTCACCCCGGACATCCCCAGCAAGAACGGCTCCGCGGTCGGTTTCACCACCGCGCTCCCGGCCGCCGAGCTGGCGGTCTCGGTGCCGAAGAAGCTCGGCAAGGGCAGCGAGCTGACGATCATGGCTCCGCTGTGGGGCACCTCGCCGGGTGAGGGCAATCCGTACTGGACGGCCATGGACGAGGCCGTCGGCGTCAAGGTCAAGTGGCAGAACCAGGACGGCAACGTCTACGGCCAGAAGCTCGGCGCGGTGCTCGCCTCCAGCAGCATCCCGGACGCCGTCGTCGTCCCCGGCTGGGAGCTGGGCGGCAAGATACCGAGCGCCATCGCCAACAAGTTCGCCGACCTCGGCCCGTATCTCTCGGGCGACAAGGTCAAGGCCTACCCGAACCTGGCGGCCATCCCCACCGGCGCCTGGCAGCGCGGGGTCTTCGCCGAGAAGCTCCGCGGCCTGCCCATGCCGGCCGAGGCGACTCCCAACATCACCCCCTTCTACCGCGCGGACATCTTCGAGGAGAAGGGGTGGGAGGTCCCGACCACCACCCGAGAGTTCTACGACCTCTGCAAGGAGATCAACGCCCCGAAGAGCAAGGTGTGGGCGTGCAGCGACATGACGTGGTCGGCGTTCGTCTTCTTCGGGGTGCTGCCGGAGAAGCCGTACTACTGGAAGCTCGTCGACGACAAGCTGGTCAACCGCTACGAGACCGACGAGTACCTCGAGGCGCTGGAGTGGTCGCGCTCGCTGCACTCGGCCGGCTTCGTGCACCCGGACGCCAAGGCCGAGACGGGTGACATGCGGACCACCTTCTCGTCCGGCAACGCCCTCATGTACAACGCGGACATCTCCGACTGGTACGCCGCCACCGCGATCCAGCGGCTGGACAAGCCGGGGTTCCGGATGGGGGCGATGGACTTCTTCGCCCACGACGGCGGCGCCCCGGTCATCTACGAGGCCGCCCCCTCCAACATCTGGTGCTTCGTCAACAAGGACGCGGACAAGAAGACGATCGAGGACATCCTCGCCCTCGCCAACTTCACCTCGGCCCCCTACGGCACCAAGGAGCAGCGTCTGAAGGCCTACGGCCTGGAGGGCACCCACCACACCCTCAAGGACGGCGTCCTCGTCAAGACGGAGAAGGGCAACAACCAGGTCTTCGCCACCTACGAGTACATCGCCACCTCGGCCCCGTTCCGCGCCTACCCCGACCACCCGGACGTGGTGAAGGGTGTCATCGAGTGGCAGCAACGCCAGGGCGCGCACCTGAAGAAGCCGCTCTTCCATGGGATGCAGATCCAGGAGCCGACCCGCTACACCGAGCTCAACGCGCAGTTCGAGGACCTCGAGAAGGACATCGTGCGCGGCCGCAAGAAGGTCGGTGACATGCAGCAGCAGGTCTCGGACTGGAAGACCAAGGGCGGCGACAAGCTCCGCGACTGGTACAAGAAGCTGCTCGACGAGACCGGTGAGTCGGCCTCCTGACATGTCACTGAGCACAGACGACCGGCGCGCGCAGGAGTCACGCACGCCGCCGGTCAAGACACAGGCGGACGGTGACCGGCCGGTCACCAAGGCCATGCCGCTGCGGCACCGGCTGCGCCGGGACCGCACGCTGCTGCTGATGACCCTGCCGGCGATGCTGCTGCTGCTGGTCTTCGCCTACGTCCCGCTCGCCGGCAACGTCGTCGCCTTCCAGGACTACGACCCGTACATCGCGGACAACGCGTTCCAGGCGATCACCCAGAGCCCCTGGGTCGGGTTCGAGTGGTTCCAGCAGATGGTGGACGACCGGCTGTTCTGGTCGGCGCTGCGCAACACCCTGGCGATCTTCCTCCTGCAGCTGACACTGTTCTTCCCGGTGCCGATCCTGCTCGCGCTGTTCATCAACAGCTTCGTGCGGCCCCGGGTCCGGGCGGTGGCGCAGGCGATCCTCTACCTGCCGCACTTCTTCTCCTGGGTCCTGGTCGTCACCGTGTTCCAGCAGATGTTCGGCGGCGCGGGTCTCATCGCGCAGACGCTGCGGGAGCACGGCCACGAGGGCTTCGACCTGATGACCGACCCCGGTCTGTTCAAGTTCCTGATCACCTTCGAGATGATCTGGAAGGACGCCGGCTGGGGCGTCATCGTCTTCCTCGCCGCCCTGGCCGCGGTCAGCCCGGACCTCTACGAGGCGAGCGCGATGGACGGCGCGAACCGCTGGCGCCGGATATGGCACATCACCCTGCCCGCCCTGCGCCCCGTCGTGGCCCTGCTGCTGGTGCTCCAGGTGGGCAACGCGCTGACCGTCGGCTTCGAGCAGATCCTGCTCCAGCGCACCGCGGTCGGGCCGGGCGCCTCCGAGGTGCTCGACACCTACGTCTGGAACGTCGGTATCACCAACGGCGGATTCAGTTACGCGGCGGCCGTCGGGATCGTCAAGGGAATCTTCGGTCTGCTGCTGGTCCTCGGGGCCAACAAGGTCGCCCATCTCATGGGTGAGCAGGGGGTGTACAAGAAGTGAGCAGCCTGCTCTCCGGCCTGACCGGCTTGGCCGGTGTGAAGCCGGGAACCCGAGGCCGTCTGCGTCCGGCGTGGGAGGAGGAGCCGTCGAGGACGGGACTCGCCTCCAAGGGTGTGGTCCTGGTCCTGATCTGCCTGGCCGTCCTCTTCCCGCTCTGGGTCGTGATCGTCACCAGTCTGTCCTCGGTGAAGACCATCACCGAGGCCGGCGGGCTGGTCGTGATCCCGCGCGGCGTCACGTTCGTCGCGTACCAGGAGCTCCTCGGCGGCGGCCAGGTCACCCGGGCGACCGTGATCAGCCTCTGTGTGACCCTGGTCGGGACGCTCTTCAGCATGACCGTGTCCGTCCTGTGCGCCTACGGCCTCTCGCGCAGCGGGTCGGTGCTGCACCGGCCGCTGCTGGTGTTCATGCTCGCCACGATGTTCTTCGGCGCGGGCCTCATCCCCACCTACCTGGTGGTCCAGGGGCTCGGTCTCACCGACTCCTATCTGGCGCTGATCCTGCCGAGCGCGCTCAACGTCTTCAACATCCTGGTCCTGCGCGCCTTCTTCATGAGTACGGCCCAGGAGCTCATCGAGAGCGCCCGGATCGACGGGGCCGGCGACTTCCGCATCCTGTGGCAGATCGTCATGCCGCTCTCCCGTGCGGTCATCGCCGTGATCACCCTGTTCTACGCCGTCGGCTACTGGAGCGCCTGGTTCAACGCGTCCATCTACATCAGCGACCCGCAGATGCTGCCGCTCCAGAACGTGATGAACCAGCTGGTACTCAAGCAGGAGCGTCCCACCGGCCTCGCCCAGGTCATCAACACCGGCCATCTGTCACCGCTCGCCATCCAGATGGCGGTCATGGTGCTGGCGCTGATCCCGGTCGCCTTCCTCTCACCGTTCGTCCAGAAGCACTTCAAGGAAGGCATGCTCACCGGCGCCGTCAAGGGGTGAGCCCTGCCGGCAGTTCACAACCCCAGTAGAGGAACGAGATCCATGCCGTCCCTGCACGACGCCACCCGTGGCCGCATCCTCTTCGGAGGCGACTACAACCCCGAGCAGTGGCCCGAGGAGGTGTGGGCCGATGACGTACGGCTGATGAAGGAGGCCGGGGTCAACTCCGTCACCGTCGGCGTCTTCTCCTGGGCGATGATCGAACCACGCCCGGGTGCCCGTGAGTTCGGCTGGCTGGACCGGCTGCTGGATCTCCTGCACACCAACGGCGTCGGCGTCGTGCTCGCCACCCCGACGTCCTCGCCGCCACCGTGGATGGGAGCGCTCCACCCGGAGACGCTGCCGCGGGCGGAGGACGGCTCGCTCGTCAGCTACGGGTCGCGGCAGCACTTCTGCCCGAGCTCACCGGTGTACCGGCGCTACGCCGCGGCCCTCACCGAGGATCTCGCGGCACGGTACGCGGACCATCCGGCGCTCACTGTCTGGCACATCAACAACGAGTACTGCACGCACTGCTGGTGCGACGAGACCGCCGCCCACTTCCGGCGGTGGCTGGCCGCCCGGTACGCCACCCTGGGCGCGCTCAACGACGCCTGGGGCACGGCGTTCTGGAGCCAGCGCTATGACACCTGGGCGGAGATCCTGCCGCCGCGCCGGGCGCAGTACATGCGGAATCCGGCTCAGGAACTGGACTTCAAGCGGTTCACCTCCGACGCCCTGATGGAGTGTTACGTCGCGGAGCGTGACATCGTCGCCCGGCACACCCCGCACATCCCGGTGACGACCAACTTCATGCCGCTGTGGTCGGGCCAGGACGCCTGGGCCTGGGCGGAGCAGGAGGACATCGTCTCCGTCGACGTCTATCCGGACCCGGTGGACCCGCTGGGCGGCCAGTACAACGCGATGCTCGCCGACATGACCCGCTCGCAGGCCCGTGGGCCGTGGATGGTGATGGAGCAGGCGGCCGGGCCGGTCAACTGGCGGCCCGTCAACCACCCGAAGCCGCCCGGACTCAACCGGCTCCGGTCGCTGCAGTCGGTGGCCAGGGGCGCGGACGCTCTCTGCTACTTCCAGTGGCGGCAGTCCCGGCAGGGCGCGGAGAAGTTCCACTCCGGGATGCTGAGCCATGCCGGTGAGCACGGCCGCACCTTCCAGGAGATCAAGCGCATCGGCGCCGAACTCGCCCTGATCGGGGGCGAGGTGAGCGGCTCCGGGGTGACCGCCGAGGTCGCCGTGCTGCACGACTGGGATGCCTGGTGGTCGAGTACCCAGGAGGGCCGGCCGTCCTCCCTCGTCTCGTACCCGGAGCTGGTCCAGGCGTGGCACCGGGGCCTGTGGGAGGGCGGGATCACGACGGAGTTCGCCCGTCCCGACGCCGACCTGAGCGCATACCGCATGGTGCTCGTGCCCCAGCTCCAGCTCCTCTCGGACGCGGCGACCGACAACCTCGTCGCGTATGTGCGGGGCGGTGGCACCCTCGTGTGCGGTTTCTTCACCGGCGTCGCGGACGTGGACGACCGGATCAGGCCGGGCGGCATGGACAGCCGGCTGCGTGAGCTGTTCGGCATCCGCACGGTGCACGAGTGGTGGCCCCTGGACGCGGGCTCCGCGGTGGAGTGCGACGGCTTCCGCTCCACCCTGTGGTCGGAGGAGCTGGAACCCGACGGCAGCGCGGAGACGGTGGCCGCGTATCGCGGCGGGGAGCTGGACGGGCTTCCGGCCGTCCTCCGCAAGGGCACGGCGTGGTACGTCTCGACGCTGCCGGAGCCCGAGGCGCTGCGCGGCCTGCTCGTCCGGGCGGCGGCCGAGGCCGGCGTGCGCCCGGTGCTGGAAGGGCTGCCCGCCGGGGTGGAGGCGGTGCGCCGCGGCGAGCTGCTCTTCCTGCTGAACCACGGCCGGTCCCCCGCAGCGGTGAAGCTGCCGGGCCTCCACCTCGATCTGCTCACGGGCGCCGAGTCCGACGGCTGTGTGGAACTGGACCGCTACGGCGTGGCCGTCCTCAGAGACGCCTCCGCATGATCGACGGTACGTGGGAGCCCTGCCCCGCCGCCCGCTGGGAGGACGCGTTCCTCAGCGGCAACGGCCGCCACGGGGCGATGGTGTACGGCGATCCGGCGGACGACCAGGTGATCGTCAACCACCACACCCTGGTGCGGCCCAACGGCAGCGAGGACCTGCTGCCGCCGGAGCTCGCCGACGGGCTCGGCCGTCTCCAGGACGCGCTCCTGGCCGGCGACAGGACGGCGGCCGAGGACTTCGGCGCGGGGTGCCCGCTGGTGTGGGTGCAGCCCTTCCACCCGGCGTTCCGGACGCGCGTGCGCCGCACCCGGGGGCTGCACGAGGCGGTCGCCGGATACAGACGCGAGGTCGACTTCACCACGGGCGAGGTGACCGCGTCGTACGAGGCCTGGCGCAGCGGCGTCTTCGTGTCGCGGGCCGACGACGTGGTCGTGCAGCAGGTCACCGACCTCGGGCTGACCGCCGACCTCGTCCTCGACCACTCCCTGCCCGGCGCCCCCGCACATCTGGCGGTCGGCCGCTCCACCGTGCTGACCCCGGACGGCGCGCGCCTGGCGCTGCGGGTGGGCTACCCGGGCAGCGGACTCGGGTACACGGGGGTCACGGTGGCGCGGGTGGACGGCGGCCGGGTGTCGGTGGCCGGTGAGGGCATCAGGATCGAGGGGGCGCAGAGCCTCACGCTGACGACCAGGGTCGTCCGGGGCGCCGGCCCGCCGGATCTCGGGGAGCTGTGGGCGGCTCTGCCGTGCGAGGACTACGCCGGCCTGCTGGCCCGTCACCGGCCGCTGCACCGGACCGCGTACGGGCGGGCCTCCCTCGTGCTGCGGGACGCCGCCCCTGAGCGGGAGCTGGCCGGCAGCGAGCTGCTGCGTGCCCCGAAGTCGCCCGCGCTGCTCGAGCGGCTCTTCGCGGCGGGCCGCTACCATCTGCTCTCCTCCTCGGGGCTGCTGCCGCCCCGGCTGACCGGCCTGTGGACCGGCGACTGGGACACCGCCTGGTCCGGAGCGTTCACCACGAACGCCAACCTCAACCTGCAGATCGCCTCTGCCGCGACAGCGGCCCTCCCGGAAGTCACCGAGGCCCACGCAGCGCTGGTCCACGGGCAGTTGGCCGACTGGCAGGACAACGCGCGGGCGCTCTTCGGGGCCCGCGGCATCGTCGCGCCGTCCCACACGGACGGTGCGTCGGGCCACACCCGGCACTTCCAGCGCGCCTATCCGCTGCATCTGTGGACGGCCGGTGCCGACTGGCTGCTGCAGCCGCTGCTGGAGCACGCCGAGGTGACGACAGGCCGCCCGGACGCGGCTCTGACCGGCGCTCTCGTCGAAGCTGCGCTGTTCTACGAGGACTTCCTCAGCCGCGAGGACCCGGACGGGAACGTTGCCGTCGTGCCCTCGTACTCCCCGGAGAACCGGCCGGCCAACGCGAGCTGGGGCACGGTGAACGCCACGATGGACATCGCCGCGGCCCGCCACGCCCTGACGACGGCCGCCGAGCACGCCCCCGGGCACCCGTCGGCCGGCATCTGGCGGTCGCTCGCGGACCGGCTCCCCGAGTACTCCGTGAACGAGGACGGAGCGCTCGCCGAGTGGGCGTGGCCGGGTCTGCGCGAGACGTACGACCACCGCCATCTGAGCCACCTCTACCCGGTGTGGCCGCTGGACGGGATCAATCCGTACGACACCCCGGAGCTCGCCGCGGCCGCGCACCGCGCGCTGGAGCTGCGTGGTTCGGAGAACGACTCCGCCCACGGCCATCTGCACCACGCGTTGATCGCCGCCCGGCTGCGGGACCCGTCCCGGGTGTCGGCGGCCCTGGACGCGGTGCTGGGCGGCGACTTCTTCCACGACTCCCTGATGAGCGCTCACTACCCGTCCCGGAACGTCTACAACGCGGACGCGGCCCACACCCTGCCCGCGGCCGTGATCGAGTCGCTCGTCCAGTCGACGCCCGGCCGCCTGGTCCTGCTGCCCGCCGTGCCGGCGGCGTATCCGGCGGGTGAACTCCGGGGCCTGCGCACACGGTTCGGCGCACATCTGGACCTGCGGTGGTCGGAGGACGGCGCCACCGCCGTCCTGCGTCCCACCCGCGACGCCCGCGTCGACCTGCGTACGGGCGACGGGCTCGCCCTCACCGAGACCTCCGCCGGAAACCCGCCGGCTCCGCTGGAGCTGACGGCCGGCGTGGACCGCGTCCTCACCCTGGGGGCGCGGTAGCAGCCCTCCATCCCCACATGGAAGGAACACTCCATGGCACGATCCACCCTGACCAGGCTGGTCCTGGCACCGACGGCGGCAGTGGCCGCGCTGATCGGCTTCGCGGCGGCTCCCGCCCACGCCGCGATCTGGACCTCGTCCGAGCAGTGGGGCAACTACACCACGTCCGACAACTACATCCTCTACAACAACATCTGGGGCTCCGGAGCGGGCACCCAGACCATCTGGGCCGATTCGTCGAGCAACTGGGGCGTGACGGCGAACCACCCGGACACCGGTGGCATCAAGTCGTATCCGAACGCCAAGAAGGTCATCGACAAGCCGCTCGCGTCCCTGTCGTCGCTGACCAGTGGATACGACGTGACCGTCCCGTCGTCCGGCGCGTACAACACGTCGTACGACATCTGGGACACGGACTACGACTACGAGGTCATGCTCTGGGTCAACTACAACGGCGCCGTCGGCCCGCTCGGCACGTCCCAGGGGAACGTCACCCTCGGCGGCCACACCTGGACCGTCTACAAGGGTGACAACGGCGCCAACGAGGTCTTCTCGTTCCTGCGGACCTCCGACTCGACCGCCGGCACCGTGGACATCCTGCCGATCCTGAAGTGGATCGACACGAAGGGCTGGTGGAGCGACGAGACCATCGGTGACGTCCAGTTCGGCTACGAGATCACGTCGTCGTCGGGCGGGCTGGACTTCGTGACCAACGGGTTCGACGTCTCGTCGAGCTGATCCGGACGGGCCGGGGGGACGCCCCCGGCCCGCTTTCGGCGTTCGGCGTTCCGTATTCGGCGTCAGCGCGCGTCGGGGCCGCCGGCCAGCCAGCGGGCTGCCCGCGTCCAGCGCTCGGGCGAGGACGCCTCCAGCAGCGCCGCGAACCGCTCGGGTCGGCCGAGCAGCCGCCGGTCACGCGGATACAGCGCCGTGTGCGCCAGCAGCCAGCCGGACAGCGCGTGCGGGTCGAGAGGGCCGGGGCCGCGCAGCTGAGCCGTGTACGCCGCCTGTGCCGCTTCCGCGTCCCCCGCGACCAGCAGCGCGTCGGCCGACGGTGACCGGCCGGCCTCGAACTCCCGGACCTGGTAGAGGCGGGCACGGTCGTCGTGCCAGTACCCACGGCCCGGGTCGGGCACGACCAGCGGCTCACCGCCCGGCGTGGGGGCGGTGCCCGCACGCAGGGCCTTGAGGAGTGTGTCCCGGTCGTCCTCACCGCACCGCAGGTTGCGCAGCCGCCACTCCACCCGGTGGCTGACCGCCGACGCCCGCGCCCTGGCCACGGTCGCGGGCTCCAGCGGTTCCCTCAGCCAGCCGTCGACGGTCTCGGACAGCCGGGTGACGAGCCTCAGACCGGGCTCGGTGAGCCGGGCGTGCGTCCCCAGGGTGCGCAGGACCATGCGGGTCTGGAGCCTGCGCAGCGCGAAGAGGAACGACGGGCGTCCGTCCAGGTCCGCGTCCGTGTCCCGCATCCGCTCACGCCAGAATCCGGTGACGCCGACGAAGGCGTACGCGCCGTGGAGGAGACCGGGGAGATGCCGGGGGTCGGCGCGCCACGGTGCGTAGTGCCGCTCTTCCCGGTCGTCCTCGACGAGCGGGAACAGGTGGAGCAGAGCGCCGAGTTTGCTGTGCTGGAATTCATGGACCAGGGTCTCCGCGAGGGCGAGGCCGTTCTGCGGCCGGGCGATCACCATGGAGGCGAAGGCGTCGCCGGTGGAGGCGCTGAGTCCCTCGGCCGGCACGGGGAGCGCCGAGCCGCCTTCCTTGGCCTGCCAGGGCACGATGCGGCTGATCTCCTCGGGCCGCAGACCACCTGGGTGCGCGTCACCGCTCCGGCGCAGGATGGCCAGGGCTTCCTGGAACAGCTCCTGCCAGAAACGGAGTTCGCCGGGGTCGAGGCGGCCGGGGGCTATCGGCTCGTCCAGGTCTCGATAGGGATCGAGATCGTCGAGCTGGACGGTGGGCGTCCCCGGGCCGGTGTCCAGCCGGTGCACCGGAAGCCAGTGCGCCGATTCCGGCTCGGTGAGCGGGCGTATGACGACATCCGGCCCGCACGTGGTCCGGACGGTGAGGGTTCTGCCTGAGACGACTGCCCGGACCGCGTGGAAGCCGTCCTCGTCGGGGCCGGGCAGCCGGACCATCCCCAGTGCGGGCAGGCTGACGCTCCTGCCCCGGGCGGGCAGCAGGAGTTCGGCGTCCGTGCCCGCGTGGACGGCCGCAGCGGCGGCCACCGCGGCGATCTGCCCGGCGTCGGCCCACAGAGGCGGCCCGGAGGCCGTTCCGTGCAGCCGACGGAGCGCGTGGGCGAGCCAGCTGCCGACCTGGGGCGTCAGCAGGAGCGCGTCGACCGGCTCCGGGGAGCGGTCGGCGGCGGCCTCCAGCGTGGGCCAGACCGTCCGTGCGTCCAGGGGACCGAGGATGCCGGGGTCCGCGTCGAACAGGTCGAAGAGCTCGCGCAGCAGCAGGAGTCGGCGCGTACGCTCGCCCCGGACCAGGAACGCGACGGCCTCGGGCGAGCCGCCGCCCTTGGCGATCTCGTCGAACAGCGGTCCTGGCATGCGGATCGGCGCGAACACATCGCTCCCTGTCGTGGGCGGGCTCATCGCGGTGATCTGTCGGGCCTCACTACTCGGCCCGCCCTGGTTCACCGTTTCCCATCGCGTTGGTGCGCGCGCGCCGGATCTCGGCGTGCAGCCGTGCGGCGCCACTCGGGGCGGGCAGACGCCTCAGGTCGGCAACGCTTACGGAGGTCAGGTCCATCAGGTCGGACTCGATGTGATCGGGTGTGTTGTCGGCGGGCACCGGCTGGTACAAGGCGCGCTCCCCCTTCGCGAGCGGTGGCACAGGATGCCACCGTTTACTCCATCATGACGACTGAGACCCCTTCCCGAAACCCGTGTGATCACGCCAGCGGGTCACATTCCTGGCGCGGACTCCGCCACGAAGCCCCGTACCGACGCCTCGAGTTCGGCCGCCCGGCCGGCGTCCTCGTCGAGCAGTCTCACCGCGGCGCACAGCCTCCGGAGTCCGTCCGGCCGCGCTCCGAGAGTGCGTACGATCCCGATCACATCCGTGCGCGGCACCAGGTTCCTCGGCATCGTGGCGACGACGGCGGAGGGCAGTTCGTTGACCAGGGTCTGCCGTTGGTCACGGTCCTTCATCAGCGGATACGCCATCAGGGCGTCGATGAGTCTGCCCAGCGGCGGTGCGGCCGGAGGCGGTGGATCCGACCGTACGACGGCAGCGTGTCCTGGTCGCTCCAGACGGAAGTCGAACGTCTGATGGACATGGCCGGCCGCCCGGAGGGCGTCCATCCTGGCCGTCACCGCCTCGAACAGGGACGGGGGATCCGGCAGCGGTTCGTCGGGAAGGGCGCTCAGAACGATGTCCGAGAACACGCCGAGCCGTCGGTCCGGATCGTTGCCCGCCCGCTGCCCACGGCCTGCGGCGAACATGAGGATCTGCTCGTGCGCGGCGATCCTCCCCCCGGCGGGAAGACGCTCGGTGGGCGGTGGCTGCGGGAAGCGGTGCATCTCGTCGAAGGTGCGGCACGCGTCGATCATCCACATCTGGACGCCGAGGCCGGGGGTCACGTCGCTTCTGAGGCGGGCGAGGGCTGACTCGGCATGGATGTTGCGCCGGTCCGTCAGGGTGGCGTCCGCGGTGTAGAGGCGGGTGCTGTCATCCGTGTCGAGCACTCCGTGGCCGCCCCACCACACCCACAGCGCTTCGTCCCTGCGGTCGGGGATGTCCGTGATGAAGGCGCGCCTGAGTGATTCGTGGTCGGCCGGGCGGAAAGGGACACCTGGGGCGTTCCCGGGCAGCGGTGCGAGATGGAGCTGCACGTGGGTGTCGGGTACTCCCCTGGCAAGCAGCCAGTCGCGGAAGCGCAGGGCGTCCTGGGCGGGGCCTGGCAGGTCCCAGCCCGGTCCGGCCGCGTACTGCTCGATGCCGACGACGAGGGCGAAGACGCGGTCCGGTGGGACGGTTCGCCGGGTCATGGCAGCCGCTCCCCGATCGCACGGTAGACGGGCGGATCGGTCCAGTAGGCGCTGTGCGCCACGGGGAAGGGCTGCCGGCTGTCGGTGGCGACGTCGTGGGCCCTGCCGGGGAAGAGCGGTTCGGCGGCGTATCCCAGCAGGTCACGACGGTCGTACAGATTCAGCCACGGCGGTACATGACCGGGCAGTGGATCCGGGTGGGCGAGCGAGGGCAGCGCGCCCGTCTCGTACAGGAAGGGGCCCTGCGAGCCGACGGTTATCAGGAGTTCGACCCCCGGCAACGGGCCGGATATGAGGGTGTCGAGCGAGATGATGCCGCCGAGACTGTGTCCGAGCAGCACGACGGGCGGCTCCAGCGTGGCCACCAGCTCCCGGAGGCCTCGGCGCATGTCCTCGCCCCTGGCGAGGTACTTGAGGATGTCGCCGGCGGCCGGGTGCGCGGCGTCGGTGAGCGCGCGGCGGCGCCGTACGGCATAGCGCGAGCCGAGACGCACGAGCGGCCTCCCCGCCATCCGGAGCAGCGGTCCGCGGCCGGTGCCCGCCGGTGCGGCACCCAGGCGTTCGGCCAGCGCGGCGACGGCCGCGTCCCTGACGTCACCTCCGGTCTGCACGGGGCTGTCGGCCGCGATGTCCTCGGCGACAGCCATGGCGGTCAGCGCCCTGGCCAGCACCGATGCCAGGGTTTCCGGGTCCAGGGCTTCGGCGGCGGGCGCGAGGAGGGGGTTGCGCGCGAGCTCGGCCGCCGCCTGCTGGATTCCCGGGGCGAGCGGGCCTGCCCCGGATTCGCCCCGGCCGGCGATCTCCAGGAGGAGTCCTCTGGGGCGTTCGTCCGGGAAGGCGGCTCCGGGCGGGGTGGCGTGTCCTGCCACTCCGGCGGCCGCCGTCGCCAGCTCGGCCGAGGGATCGTCGTACAGCCGGGCCCACCCCTCCACCTCGTCGCCCTCGCCCGGGTCTCCGGTACTTCTGCCGGTTCCTGCGCCAGGTGCGGCCGGGATGCTGGCACCGTCCGCGGCGAGCCGCGCCCCGTACGGCCCGCCCCAGTCGTACGCGACGAGACGGGCGCCCGGAGCCGTCACGGCCAGCCCGGAAGCGATCTGCGCGAGCAGCCCGCCGAGGTGTGGTTCACGCACACCTGTGCCGTGAGTGAAGACCACCGTGGTCATGTGTCCGTCCCCCGTTGCCTCTTCGCTGCGGCCTCGCCCGCCGCCACGGGGCGGCGGGCGAGGCCGGCGGTCCACCCGGTCGTCGTCGGCGTCACATCGGCAGCGGCGTGATGTCGCATTCGATGCGCTGGTGGAGCCGGGCCGAGGTGTGCCAGGGGTGGTTCGCCCCGAGCAGACGCGAAAGCCCCTCTACGGCCGCGCGGTTGAGCCGGTCGGCCTCCTCCGACTCGCCGAGCCCGCGCCGGTCCAGCGCCAGATTGGCCGTGCAGGCGAGTGTCAGCGGGTGCTCGGCCCCGGCGACAGCGGTGAGCTTGGGCAGCAGGTCCGCGTCGACAGCCATGGCCTGCGCGAAGTCCAGCCGCGCGTAGTGGTCGTTGGCCCGGCACATCGCTGCGGTCAGCGTGCTGATGTGCTTCGTCCCGAGGCTGTTCTCCAGGGCTTCGAGCGCCTGGGTGTCCAGCACCTCCGCCCGGTCCGTGTCGCCCTGGGCCCGCAGGGTGGCGGCCAGGTTGACCTTGGCGAACTGGGTGAAGGGGTGGTGCTCGCCGAGCACCTTGCGGTAGGCGGACAGTGTCTGCTCCCCCAGTTCCCGAGAGCCCACGAGGTCGCTGCTGAGGCGGCGTTCGACCATGGCGTGGTTCGCCGCACAGAGCGCGTCGGCGTTGTTCAGCCCGTAGCGGCTGGTGAAGCGCTCCAGGGTCTGCTCGGCGAGGAATGACGCTCCCTCGACCACGCCCGCCCTGCGCCGGCACACCGCGAGATTCAGCGCCGCGCGAATGGTCGCCGCGTTCGTCTCACCGAAATGGGCCACGTAGGGCAGGTAGTTGGACTCCTGGAGCGCGCGGGCACCCAGGTAGTCGCCTGCCTCACGCAGGTCGATGGCCAGCCCGTTCAACGTGTTCAGAGTGAGGCCGTTCACCGGCCCGTAGAGCAGTTCCCTCTGGCGTGCGGTCTCCTCGTCGATCTCCCGCGCGAGGGCGAAGTTGCCGTTCAGCCGCAGTGTCACACCGTAGTCGTGCGCGGCACTCAGCGTCGTGGGGTCCTCAGGTCCGAACAGATCGCTCGCACGGGTGAACGCCTCCTCGGCCAGTTCACGCGCCTGCCCGAACTCACCCCGGTGCCGCAGCGCTCCCGCCATCTGCCACATGGAGTCGACGAGTTCCTCGTCCGGGATGTCCGCGCCCCGCGAGATGGCCAGCGCCCGCTCGTTGTGCACGACGCCCTCGGCGGGGCGCCCGAGCAGCCGCAGGTAGAAGCCGAGGAGCTTGGTGATCCTGATGACGTGCAGGTCCTCGTCACCGGACTGCTCACGCCATGCGGTCCAGGCCAGCCGGGCCTGGGCGGCGCCCGATTCGTGCGCGCCCCAGTAGTAGAGGAAGAAGACGATGTCGTAGACGAGGTCGCGGACCCATCCGTCGGAGCTCTTCACCGCACCGGACGCGATCACATGCGGGAGGATGGCCTGGTAGGCGGGCCACTGGTCCGGCGAGGCGGGCGCTCCCGGCTTCGCCGTCGTCAGCAGCAGGTGGGCCGCTCGCGTCATCCTGGCGCGTTCCTCGGGATCCATCCTGGCCACGATCACGTTCTGCATGAGCCGGTGCATCTGCAGGGTGGCGGTCTTGTGGTCCAGCCTCACCAGCGACAGCTTGCTGAGGTCCCGGGTGGCACGGGCGAGGAGCAGCGGGTCGCGCAGGACCGGGTCGAGCTCGGGTGTGACCTCGATGTTGCGGCCGCCCCTGAAGAGGTTGAGCGGAATGGGTTCCGGCGCCATGCAGGCGCAGATCTCCAGGAGTTGGCGCGCAGCCGGGTTGTCCTGCGAGAGGCGCCCGAGGGAGATGTCCCAGACCGCCGCGACCGGCAGCGGATAGTCGGGCGAAGGGTCGAGTTCGAGGATCTCGGGCCGGCGCTCGTCCAGAAGTGTGAGGTATTCGTCCACCGGCATCCCGGTGGCGGCGTGCCAGGCACCCGCCTGCTCGACCGCGAGGGGCAGATCGCCCAGGGCCGCGGCCAGCCGGTCCGCGTCGCCTGAGGCGAGGCCGCGGGCACGGCGCTGCAGAAGTGCGATGCTCTCGTCCCGGTCGAAGACGTCGACGCTCAGGGGGGTGGCGACGCGTTCCCACTCACGGTTGCGCGAGGTGACGATGATCTTCCCCGGCCCGCCGTTGGGGAAGTAGGAACGTACGGCCTCGATGTCCTCGGCGTTGTCGAAGACCAGCAGCCAGTTGTCGAACGGCGTGCCCGTACGGAGCGCCTCGCGCACGGCGGGCACCGCGGCGTTGGCCTGCGGCCCCACCTCCAGGCCGAGGCTGCGGGCCAGGTCGGCGAGAGCACCCAGGATCAGGTTCTCCTGCTCCGAGGGGATCCACCAGATGACGTTGAACTCGCCGCTGTGGCGGTACACGTACTCCACGGCGATCTGCGACTTCCCGACACCGCCCATGCCGTGCAGCGCGTGCGGGAGGACTGCGGTGGTCTCGTCCTCCCGCAACTGCCGGTCCACCGCCGCCAGAAGACTCTCCCGCCCGGTGAAGTTCGGGTTCTTCGGTGGCACGTTGCCCATGATCTTCGGCTGGCCCGTACGGACGAACCGGAGCTCGGGTGCTAGGGCGGGCGTGCGCTCGTCGACCCGGTCCTGCTCGGTGTCTACGGGTGGTGTCGTCGGCGACACAGATCCTCCTGGTGGAACCGTCGAATGCGACGGGGAAGCGGGGTCGATCTCGTTCACATCAGATGCCTCTTTATCATCTATTGTCGCCCCTGCCTGCTCTCCCGCGCCGCCCTCCATCGCGCGGCTGAGTCGCGCCACGCGCCTCCGGTACGGCATGCCTCCCAGTGCACGGAGTACGGCCAGTTCGATGCGCAGCCAGGCCGGTCCGCCCCCGCCGTCCGGAAGTGCTGCCTGCGCCGGGTCGCGCAGCGCGGCGCGCAGCCGTATGCCCTGGGCCCTGCTGGCCCGCGCCTCGGCCAGCAGGCCTACGGCACGGGCGAGTTGGGTGCGGTTGCCGGTGGCCAGCAACGCCTCGCGGATGCCGTCGGCGAAGTCGGGCCCGCCCTCGCCGTCCCGCTCCCAGTCGATGAGGCCGCCCATCATCACCTCGGCCAGGTGCTCGGGCCGCGACTCGGGAAAGGCCCGGTCGCGCAGCTCCTCGATGACGTCGAAACGCATCGGCGCCACAGCCAGCAGGACAGCGAGCTGCCGGGCGAGCGGGCTGGCGAGCGAGAAGAACCGGCGCACGGCCTCCGCCGCCGCGCGGGGCCCGTCGAGCCCGGGTGCGCGCAGCCCGGGAGCGGAGACCCCCTTGGCCATCGCCCCGGCCAGAATCACGGGCAACGTCCGTCGCACGCCTCGTTCGCCGGTGACCAGATCCGCCCAGGCGCGGAAGGAGCCGGGGCGCAGGCTGAGGACCGGGACGGCCACGGATCCGTCACCTGTGTCGGGCAGGATGTGCGCGTGCTCGGGTACTCCGCGGGGTGGGTGGCAGAGGAAGTGGCGGTTGAGGGCCCCGAATCCGGCGGCGTCGAGCCGTGCCCGGAAGGGGTACACCGAGGAGCGGTGGCGCAGGTAGGGCGGCAGCAGATGGACGAGCGCCGTCGGCCCGGACGCGGAGAGCCGTCCCAGCAGTTCGTCGGCGCCGCCCTCGGCCCAGCCGGGTGCCAGTCCGTCGGTCACGACGAGAAACAGCCGTGTCCCCCTGCCGTCCAGGAGTTCGGCGGGGTCGGCCCGCCGGTTGCCGGGCCACCGCAGCTCGGGCGGTGCCGCACCGGGCAGCGAGACATCGACCGTACGCACGTCCCGGAAGGCACCGCTGCGCACCGCCTCGTCGGTCAGCTGACGTAAGGAGCTGTTCCAGACGGGCATGGTGGGCGCGCTGTCCACGAGCAGCATCAGGTCGAAGGCGCGCTCCTGGACCGGGTCGAGGTAAGGGATCCACAGCCCGTCGATCACACCGTTCTCGGCGGTGCGCGCCTCGTCGAGCCGGCTTTCGTGGCGCGACGGCACACGCCGGCCCAGGCCGCGCAGCGCCTTGGCCAGAGGCAGCGGCACCACGCGCCGCACAGGACGCGCCTGGTCGGGCAGTACGGTTTCGGGCCGGCCATGGCGTGCCGGGAGAGCGTCGAGCAGTCCCACGTCCCATGGATCGGCATCCGGGTGGCTCGCGGCGGGCACGGTGTCCTGTGCGGCCTGCTCGAACGAGGGAGCCGGGGCCTCGGGGAGGGCTTCTTCGCTGTCGTCCGGCAAGGGCGCGGGGGTTAGGTCGGTCCCCCCGCCGGACTCCCGGCCCGCCCGGTGCCAGGCCGCCGCGAGCCAGACGGCGTCGGCGAGGTCCTGCCAGCTCGCCTCGCCGTCGGTTTCATGGGGGGCGCCGCCGCTCGGCGCGGGCGTCATGTCCGGGGCGCGTTCCCGTGGCGAGCCGTTCATCAGCGGCCTTTCGAGAGGTCGCGGAGAAGCATCTCGATGAGCTTACGCCCGTCGCTGTCGTCCCGGAATCCGTGCGCCGTGGTGAGCTGCACGGCGTTCAGCAGCTGGTCGACGGACTGGGTGCCTCCGCCGTCCAGGCGCCTGACGAAGTCGTCCACCAGGTCCTCGATGCCTTCGGGACTCCGGCCCAGGTGGCTGACGACGATGGAGACGAGGTGTTCACGGCTGGGCGGGCGCATCTCCAGCGGCAGGCAGCGGCGCCGGAACGCGGCCGGGAACTCGCGTTCGCCGTTGCTCGTGATGACGACGACGGGGAACTCCGCGCACTCGACTCTGCCCGCCTCGATGACGGCGCGGCCCTGGGGGTCGTCCGTGAAGACGGACACCTCGGCCATGCCGGCCCGCACCAGTTCCGGGATCTCGTAGCTGCCGTTCTCCAGGACGTGGAGCAGGTCGTTGGGCAGGTCGATGTCGCTCTTGTCCAGCTCGTCGACGAGCAGCACCCTGGGGCGTCCGTAGGCGAGCAGAGCCGTGCCCAGCGGGCCGAGGGTCACGAAGTCCCCCAGGTCAGGGGCGCTTCCCGTGCCGTTCTCCGCCGCCGGGGTGGTCCCGGCACGCCAGGCGGCGATGGCCTGCGCCCGCCCGATGGCGTCGTACTCGTACAGCCCGCCGCGCAGGGTGGTGCGGCTGACGACGCTCCAGGGCAGCACTCTGCCGAGTCCCAGTTCCTGGGCGATCAGATAGGCCAGGGTGGACTTGCCCACCCCGGGCGGTCCGGTGATCAGCAGGGGGCGGCGCAGCAGGAGCGCGGCGTTGACCGCGTTGATCTCCTCCTCGCGTAACTGCGGGCCCTCCTGCACGGTGCCGAGCCGGCGCAGCGCCGACTGCGGGTCCCCGGGGGGATCCTGCTGCAGCGGGCTCCCGGCGAACACCCGCCAGGGCGGCGGCGGCGGCAGAGCCGGCGGGTCACCGGCAGGGGGCTGCCCTGTTGCGTGGAACACCCTCCAGGAGGGCGGCGTGACGGACTGCGCTGCCGAGGCCTGCTCGGTCATGCTGTCAACTCCTCGCAGTCGACCAGGCGGTGCGGGTCGTCCCAGAAGAACGCCATGTACTTACCCACGGAAAGGCTGTCACGCCCCAAGTCCTCGGCCTCCTGGCGGATCTGACTGACTTTCGACGGTAGTTGCGCCGGCGGATGGGCGAGCAGCAGGGTCAGCACCTGGCCGGACAGATCGGGGCTGTCCGGGCGGCGGTCCCAGGCTGCCAGGCCGACCCCCTGCTCGATGGCGATGCTGAGTGCGTCCATGCCGTGGCCGGGCAGGACGGGAACGTCGAGTATGACGGCGGTCAGGTTCGGGTCCCCCACGAGTCTGGCATGCCAGCGTTCCAGACGGTCGCCTTGTTGTCCGTGCCATCGGTGGGCCTCCGCCACGCCGGCCTTCTTCAGCTGCGTCCATCGGGCCCGCCACCGGCCGAGCTCCTGCTTGTCACGGGCCCTCATTCGCTCAAGGCTCCGCAGGTGGACATGGTAGTGAAGGGCGATCGGTGTCGGGACACGAGACCGCGTACCCAGTCTGATGCCCGCCATGTCGTGGTTCAGGAATTCGAGAGGGAGGACGAACTCGATCTGCACCGGGGGGTCGCTCTCGCTGTCCGAGACATCCGCCCAGCGTGAGGCCCCTTGGCTGATGGCCCGTTCCACCGCACCGGCCAGAGCGTCGAGGCTCGTGCGTTCGATGTCACCCGCCACGGGCTCCCAGTAACCCGGCGCGGCATTGACCCAATGACGTACGTAGACATCAGCCGAACTGTCGTCGGCGGGCTCCACCATCACGACGAGACAACGTGACACATACGGGTCGGCCGGCGGCCGGGCCGCGATCGCACGCCTCCGCTCCCCCAGTGCCCGCACGACGTCCGGGCCGGCCTCGCGGGCCCACGCGTCCGACCAGTCCCTGAGCTCCTCGCGAAGCACCGGTTGCGCCAGGAACGCCGTGGCCTCGACGAGCACCAGCGCCGGGGGCAGACCATCGGCCTGGGTGTTCACCGTGCACAGGTGGTCGAAGAGCTCGACGGGGGTCCGGCCGTACGGCACGTCGGCGCCGAGCTCGTGGTTCAGAATCGTGTGCAGGCGGGCCTCGTCGACGCGCCACACCTCTCCGAGCAGCCGATGGGCCTCCCGCACCGCCCTGTGGCCGAACTCCTCCTCATCCGACCGGGCCGCCTCCACGATCTGCATCAGCTGAGTCGCGCACTCCTGTCCCCCCATGGCGCGCACGGCGGAGACCAGGGCTTCGAGGCCCTTCTCGTACTTCAGCAGTTCCCGGAGGAAGGACAGCATGTCCGCCCGCGGGTTCTGGCGCCGGTAGACGATCTCCGCATCGACCTGCTCCGCGGCGAATTCTATGAACTGGCCGCACTGGTCGCGGTCGGTCACGAAGTCCTGTACGCACAGGAAGTCGACCAGTGCGACGATGAGTTGTGCCCTGGCCTCGCCAGGCTCATCCGCTCCGGACAGCCCGTTCCCCACCACCGACCACCCCCGTCGAGCCGGTACCACCTTCATGACAGACTGTGAAGTTATCACGTCGGATCTTCAGCAACCAGGTTCACTACAGGGCCTGTTGACCACCTGTGACACACATGTCCCGGAACCCTGCCGGACCCACGGCACGGCGCCGGAAGACGCTCCACCCGAACGAGTGAACGCGCGCTCACCGGTCACACCGGAGCCGGCCCCGTGCTCGCACGCACCGTCAGGACCGGCTCCAGCAACTCCACTTCGTCCGTACCCCGGCCGGTGAGCTTCGCGACCACCTGTTCGACCGACCGGCGCCCCATCTCCTGTGCCGGGATGGCGACGGACGTGAGCCGCACGGAGGCCTGTGCGGCCACCTGTTCGGGGCAGATGGCCACGACCGACACGTCCTCCGGCACGGCACGCCCCTGCTGCTGGAGCAGGTTGAGCAGCGGCTCGACCGCGGCCTCGTTCTGGACGATGAATCCGGTCGTCCCCGGCCGTTCGTCGAAGATCCGGCCCAGGGTGCCGGCCATCGCGGCGTACCCGCCCTCGCAGGGGCGGTGCAGGATCCGCATGCCGGTCTCATGGGCCTTGGCCCGTACGCCGTCCACGGTGCGTTCGGCGAAGCCGGTGTGCCGCTCGTAGACGGCGGCCGCTTCGCCGATCACCGCCACCTCGCGGTGGCCGAGGCCGGCGAGGTGATCCACACAGAGCGCCCCGGTGGCCTCGAAGTCGAGATCCACGCAGGTAAGCCCGGAGGTGTCGGCGGGCAGGCCGATGAGGACGGCGGTCCGGCCCGAGTCGCGGAGCAACGGCAGCCGTTCGTCGTGCAGTTCGACATCCATCAGGATCATCGCGTCGGCCAGCGAACTGCCCGCGATCCGCCGGACGGCCGCCGGTCCCTCCTCCCCGGTGAGCAGCAGGACGTCGTAGCCGTGGGTACGGGCGCTCGTGGCCACGGCGATGGCGATCTCCATCATCACCGGCACGTACATGTCCGTACGCAGGGGCACCATCAGCGCGATGATGTTCGACCTGCTGCTGGCGAGCGCGCGCGCACCGGCGTTGGGGTGGTACCCCAGCTGGCGGATACTGTCTTCCACCCGTTCCCGGGTGGAGGCCGAGATCGACCGCTTGCCGCTGAGGACGTAGCTCACCGTGCTCGCGGAGACTCCGGCGTGCTGGGCGACCTCGGCAAGCGTGACCATTCTTCTCCCCTACAGATGGTGACCGGAGGGGAGAGCGGGTGAAGCGCTTCGACGGCGCCTTACTGTGCTCCCCTTCGCACTCTGACATGCACAGACACCCTGGAGCCTAGACTCGCTCACAGGTACTGTCCAGAGTGGGCGTCGAAGCGCTTCGACCGCAGGGGTCGGCAGAGTTCGCTACCGCACACCGTGGCTCAGGACGCCGAGGGTGTCCAGCCTGCCAGCCAGTCCGCGGTCTCCTGCTCCGTGGCCTGGGAGTCGGTGAGCTGGGACCGGTCGCTGCCCGCCGAGCCGGATCCGGGCCCGGTGTTCTCGTACTCGGCGAAACGGTCGTCCTTCCACGAGAACCCGCTCATGTCCGTCCACGGGGCGGACCTGACCGCCGAGCTGAGTTCCGTGTCGCGGATGGTGGCCATCGGGTCGAGCGAGGCGTCCCCGCCGGCGTGCCACGGCCGGCCGAGGTGGAAGGTCGACGCCGAGACGTCGCCGTTGACGGTGGATCCGGTGATCAGGAAGCCCTTGCGGTCGGCGGCCGTGCTGGGCGCGGCGACGTAGCCTGCGGAGCTGCCGTCCCAGCGCTTCTTCAGCGTGATGACGGAGGTGTCGATCACGGCGGTGGCCCGCCCGAAGATGAAGTCGACGTTGCCGATGACCGTGGAGTCCTTCATGTAGACGCGTCCGAGCGTCGCCTTGGAGGCGGTGTCGAGCAGCAGGGTGTCCTGGTCTCCGGTGACGGTCAGGAGTCGAGGAAGACCTTGTCCGCGGCGGTGCGCAGGGCCACGGCCTGGAGCGCGCTCATGTAGTAGTTGCCGTCGGCTGCCCCAGGGCGAGCGCCAGCAGGAGGGCGCTCAGCAGGGTCAGTAGGCGACGGGCCATCCGCTGCTCCAGTTCAGAAGGTTGACGCCGAGCTTCGGGGCGCCGTTGTCCTGGCCGTCGTAGTAGTGGTAGACGAGGAGGTCGCCGTCGGAGTCCGCCAGGATGGACTGGCCGCCGGGTCCGATGTAGCGCCCGTGCGACTCCATGACGGGCGTGCCGCCGTTGTTGAGCATGCTGACGCCGTTCCGGTCCGTGTAGGGCCCTGTGACGCTGGTCGACCTGCCCACCCTGATCTTGTACGTCGAACTGGCGCCGGCGCAGCAGGTGTCGTACGAGGCGAAGAGGTAGTAGTAGCCGTCCCGCTTCACGACGGACGGCGCCTCGATGGCCTTGGTCCCGGTGGGACGGGAGGCGAGCGAGCGGCGGGCGGTGTCACCGGCGTACTGCTTGCCCGTCGACGGGTCGATCCGGATCATCTTGATCCCGGTCCACCAGGAGCCGAAGGACAGCCACCACTTGCCGTCGTCGTCGACGAACAGGTTGGGGTCGATGGCGTTGTAGTCGCTCGACGAGCCGGAGGTGTGGACGATTCCCTGGTCGCTCCAGCTGCCGGCCTCTCCAGTGGTGGAGGACGCCAGGCCGATGGCCGACGCGTTGGAGCCGAAGGACGAGACGGCGTAGTACATGAGGTACTTGCCGCCCTGGTAGGAGATGTCCGGGGCCCAGGGGTCGGACGCCGAGGAGTAGTCCTTCCACCAGCCCGGCTTGGTGGTGAAGGCGTTTCCTGAGCGGCCGAAGGCGGTGCGGTCGCTGGAGGTGCGGAGCTGGAGGCCTTCGCCGGTCGAGTAGAGGAGGTACTGGCCGGACGAGCTGCGGATCATGCTCGGGTCGTGGACGACGACGTCACCGCTGACGACGCCCGGGTTGGGATACGCGTTGGCGCTGCCCGGCACGAGGGCGATCAGGAACGCGGCGGGGAGTACGGCGAGGGTTCGCCTCAGAGTGCGGCTCATGAGGGGACCTCCTTGAAGGTCGGGGATGGGGAGTGCACCCCGCTAGTTGCCGCCGGCAGCGCATGGGTTGCCGCGCGCGGGCCGATTCGCCGAGAAATCGGACGCGGTCCGAAATGTCGAACACAGGTGGGACGGCCGGGAGTTCACTCCGGTGGGACACGCCCGTCCGGACGTGTCCCGCTCCTCCTCAGCCGTGGAGCAGCACGGGGAAGGCCTCCATGTCGTTCTGCGTCATGACCGGCAGCTTGCGGATCTCGTCGTCGGCGATCGCCAGCTTCAGACCGGGGAACCTCCCGAACAGCGCGGGCAGCGCGATGCCGGCCTCGACCCGGGACAGCGCGGCACCCGGACAGATGTGCGGCCCGTGGCCGAAGGTCATGTGCCGGATCGGCGTCGGCCGGGTGATGTCGAAGGCGTCGGCGTCGTCCCCGTGCTGGGCGGCGTCGCGGCCGATGGCCCGGTAGGAGATCACCACACCCTCCCCCTTGGCTATCACCTGGTCGCCGACCTGGATGTCCTCGGTGGCGAACCGCATCAGCAGGTGCGTGGTGGGCGTGTCCCAGCGCAGCGTCTCCTCGACGACCGTCTCCCACGGGATCTCCCCGTCCAGCACCTTGCGCAGCTGACCAGGGTGGGCGAGCAGTGCGCGTACGGCGTTGAGGATGAGCCCGATCGTGGTCTCGTGCCCTGCGGCCACCATCGCCTTGAGGTTGCCGACCACCTCCTCCTCCGTGAGCGGCTCCCCGCCCTCCTCGGCGAGGATCAGCGCACTGGTGAGGTCGTCCGTGGGGTGAGCGGCCTTCTCCCGCACCAGTTCGGCGTAGAAGACGTCGAGCTCGGCCAGCAGTGCCAGCCGGTCCTCCTGCGGAGTGAGCATCGAGAAGAAGGCCTTGTACTGCCTGGTCAGCATGGGGTGCAGCACCTCGTCCACGCCCATCAGCAGCCCGACGACCTTCATCGGGAGCGGCTGGGCGAACACCGCCTTGAGGTCGACGACCCCGTCCTCGCCCTGAGCGGCGAGCGCGTCCAGCAGTTCCTCGGTGAACTTCTCGATGTCGGGACGGATCTCCTCCAGCCGGCGTGGGGTGAGGGCCTGGGAGGTCTTCGTCCGCAGCCGGCGGTGCTCCTCACCGTCCACGGTGAACATGGAGCGTCCGGCGTCGATCATGCCGATCAGCGGCCAGGCGTGGGTGACCTCCCCGCTCTGCCAGAGTCCCCACGCGTCCAGCTCCTTCACCAGGCGTGTGTCGAGGAGGAGTTGTCGCGCCTCGGCATGCCGGGTGACGGTCCATGCGGGGACGCCGAGCAGCTCGATGCGCGCGAGCGGGACGGAACCCCGCAGCGTCTCCGTCTCACCGTCGAGGTCCTGGACCATGGGGTCGATCACCACGGTCGCGTGAGGGCAGTTCACAGCAGGTCTCCAGTCGTGTGTACGGGAGCGAACCGGACGGGAAGCGCGTTCATGCCGCGCAGGAAGGCGGACGGCCGCCTGACCAGCTCCTGGGCGGGGACTGCGAGTTCGAGGTCGGGAAGCCGGTCGAGGATGACCTCGATCGCGGTACGGGCTATGGTCTCCGCGATCTCCTGTGCCGGGAAGGGGCAGCGGTACTCGCCATGGCTGAACGCCAGGTGCGCCCCGTTGGCGGCGTGGTGCCCCGCGCCTTCGGAGAGTGCCCCCTGACGTATCAGCGGGTCGGTGTTGGCCGCCCCCAGGCCGAGCAGCAGCATGTCCCCGGCACGGATGGTCCGGCCGCCGAGCTGGGTGTCGCGGACCGCCCAGCGGCCGGCGAGGATCTGCGTCGGACTCTCCTCCCAGAGGACCTCCTTCATCGCGTCGCCGACACTGCGGTGCCCGCCCGCGAGGGAGTCGGCGAACTGGTCCTCGGTGAGCATCAGCCGCAGGGAGTTGCTGATCCAGTCCGCGGTGGTGAGGTGCCCGGCGGCGGTGATGGCCATCAGGTCGAGGGCGTACTCCTCGTCCGTGAAGGGCGCCGGGTCGGCCAGCATCCGGGAGGTGACGTCATCGCCCGGCGTGGTCCGCTTGGCCGCCACCAGCCGCCGCATGTGCTCGCCGAAACGGCCGTACGCCTCCTGCGCCCCGGGTCCCCCGTCGGCCAGATCCTTCAGGACCCGGGCGATGCCCCTCCCCTCCGCGTCGGGGAAGCCGACGAGGCGGGCGAGGACGAGCACGGGCAGCGGCTCGGCGAAGTCGGCGACGAGGTCGGCGGTGCCCCGGGCCGCGATGCCGTCGACGAGCCGGTCGGCCAGCTGCTCGCAGTGCCCCCGGATCTCGAACGGGTCAGCGGCCTCGAGTGCGGGTACCACCATCTCGGAGTGGCGCCGGTGCTCGGCTCCCGCGGTGAAGTAGATGGACGGCATGGGCCTCCCCACCATCGGGAGCAGTGGCCAGTCCTCGGGTATGTGCTCCCACTGGTTCCACAGTCCGACGTCCCTCGGGAAGAGCTCGCCGTCGCTGGTGACCTGGTGGAGCTCGCGGTATCCGACGACCAGCCAGGCCGGGAACCCGCCCGGGAGCTCGACCGGCACCACAGGCCCGTAGGAGTGGCGCATGGTCCGGTACAGCGCCTGCGGGTCGGTGTGGAACGCGGGCCCGCTGAGCAGCACGGGGGTGCTCGCGGCGTGCGCGGGGCAGCCGCCGCCGGGGGCGGACGCGGCTGATAAGGAGGGGGTCGTCATCGTACGGACTCCTGGGAGACGGCTTCGCGCGTTGCGGCCATACGATCAACGCGGCACCACTATAGGGAGATTGCGTGAAGCTTTGGGCACCGATCGAAGTAGTGCCGGTGGCAGGTCTCCACAGCCCGTTCCGGAATCAGGGATCGCCGAATCCCTCTGCGCCCGGTAGTGACCCGGAGGCGAAGACCCTGGCAGGCGCGCCTTCGAAAAACACGTCGTGTGGTGCTGAGAGAGTCGGGATACTGCCTCGGTGACCACTGCTGCGCTGCCCCAACTGCTTCGGCCTCGTGCCCTGGCGCCCGGAGATCTCGTCGTTGTCGCATCGCTGTCCGGGCCGCTGCACGCCAGGTTCGAGCCCGACCTCGAACAGGCGGTGGTCGTGCTCGAGCGGATGGGGTTCTGCGTGCGTCGGGCGCCGCTGCTCGAAGCGGGGCGGCACCGCTGGTGGAGCGCGGCGACGCCGGCGGAGATCGCCAGGGAGTTCAACGCCCTCCTGCGTGATCCGCAGGTACGCGCCATCATCGCGCACGACGGCGGCCAGACCGCGCTCGGCTACCTCGACCTGATCGACATCGAGGCGATCAGGGCCGACCCCAAGCCGATCCTCGGCCACAGCGACATCTCGCTGCTGCATCTGATGCTCTACGCGCAGACGGGCCTGGTCGGTTTCCATACCGACCTGGCCACCCCTGGGCTCGGTGGGCACTGGCAGGCCGCATCCACCGCACGCAGGGCGGAACTCGAAAAGCTCTACTCGACGCTGCTGACCGGTCCGGAGCCGATCGGTGCACTCCCGGCCGGACCGTCGTGGGAGTGCTGGCACACCGGTCGCACCGAAGGCCGCCTGATCGGCGGGGTCATCAACCGCATCGTGCTGAACCAGGCGACGCGATACGCGCTGCCACTCGAACGGTTCGACGGCGCGGTGCTGTTCTGGGAGGAGGTGGGCGGCCACGCCTCACATGTGTGGAGCTACCTCCAGGTCCTGCGGCACGCCGGCATCCTCGATCGTATCTCGGGCATGGTCGTGGGCGTCCCGACCGCGGTCGAGGGACTCGGCTCGCCCGAGGGGGCCCCGACCCTGCGAGAGATAGTTCTCGACGCCCTCGGCGACCGCGGCATCCCTGTCCTGGGTAACGTCGAGATCGGACACGCCGGCCCGAACCTCCCGATGCCCGTCGGGACTCACGTCGCCCTCGACGCGCAGCAGCGGACCTTGTCACTGCTCGAATCCGCGGTACGCCCGCCCACCGTGACCGGGCCGGGGAGCTGATCAGCCCGGATCGATTCGGCGTAGGCGTTCCTCTGCCGGCGCCAGTCACGCTGGACAGGGTCAGCCTGCCGAGCCAGTAGGCGTAGTTGCCGGAAGCCGCCGGAGCGGGCTCCTCCCAGCCGATCGTGTCGACCCAGCGGGGGTGGTTCTTGGGCGTGACGCCAAGACCTGCCGCCTCGATGCGCCGGTGGCCCACCGGATCTCCGTGATGTCGGCGCTCGGGCCGGTCAGACCCCTGCCCGTCGAGGTCACCGGCCTCGGCGGTCCTGGCGTCGAAGGTCCAGTTGCCGGGGGCCGAGCCGCCGCAGCGTGACACCTCAACCGACCAGCAACTGCGGACGGTTGCTCAGGGAACCAGCGCCGATGGCGCTACGCTGTTGTGTTGTGCAGGAGACGCGTCTCGACATTGCTCGGATCCGGGCGGCCCGCCGGGTAATCGACCCGGTCTTTCTCGACACTCCGCTGTACCGCTGCGAGGCACTGGAGCCCGGCCTCGGGTGCACGGTGAGCATCAAGCTCGAGACGGCGAACCCGGTCCGCAGCTTCAAGGCCCGCGGCACCGAGGTAGTCGCGAGCCTACTCGCCGAGAATGCCTCGCGAGCTGCGGTGTGCGCCAGCGCGGGCAACCTTGGCCAAGCCCTCGCGTGGTCCGGTCGCGGCCGGGGGCTCGACGTCACAGTCGTGGCATCCCGCTTTGCGACCCGGGCCAAGCTTGATCGCATCCGGGCGCTGGACGCCGGGTTGGAGCTGGTGGACGGCGACCACGAGATGGCCCGCGAGCGGGCGGCTGCCATCGCACGGTACGACGGCATCCGGCTGGTCGAAGACAGCCTGGACATCGAGACCTGTGAGGGCGCGGCGACCATCGGCCTGGAACTGGTGGACACCACGCCGTCGTTCGACACCGTCCTGATTGCTCTCGGCGGTGGGGCGCTGGCAACCGGCGTGGGTCATGTGGTGAAGGCATTGGCACCCGAAGTCGACGTGATCTGCGTCCAGCCGTTGGGCGCACCGGCGATGACACACTCGTGGCGCCAACGACGTGTCGTCACCACCGACTCGACCAACACCATCGCTGACGGCGTCGCCGGCCGGCGTCCCATCCCGGCCGTCCTGGACGACCTCCTCCTGGTCGCTGACGACGCCGTCCTGGTCCAGGAGGCGTCGATCACCGCCGGTATGCGGATGCTCCTCGACCACGCCGGCCTCGTCGTCGAACCGTCGGCCGCCCTCGGCATCGCGGCGATCCTCGAAGACCGTGACCGCTTCGCCGGCCGTCACGTCGTCACCATTGTGTGCGGCAGCAACGTCGACGTAGACGCCTACCACCGCTGGGTCGGCCCCGCCCCCATCCACAGGTCTTGACAAGATCGGCACTGTCGGCCCGCTCCAGGCCGGTCTGACGATGCTGCCCTTGGCGGTGTCTCTGATCGCGGCCTCGGTGCTGGTTCCCCGGGTGCTCGGACGGTGGGGCGCCCGAGTCTGTGTCCTGGCCGGGGTCTGCTGCACCGCTCTGGCGATTGCCATTGCCCTGGTCCCACACGTCGGGGCCACCGGTCGGGCGATGATTCCGGCCATGGTGCTCCGCCGCCGGGATGGGGCTCGGGATCGTGGGGCTGCAGTACGTCGCGGTGAGCAACGTGACCGAGGAGGACGCCGGCATTGCCTCCGGCGTCCAGCGAGCCGCCGGCCAACTGGGCGGCTCCACCGGGATCACGCTGTACGTCGGCATCGGGTTCGCCCCCGCTCTGAAGGGCACCGCCCCCTTCCTCGCCAGTAGCTTCCTGGCCATCGCCGGACTCGTCGTGGCCGGGTTCGTCACCTGGCGGATCTCCATTCCCACCGCCGTGACAGAGGAATCGATCAGCTGACCTCGGACGGGGGCGCCCGTCCGGCCTTCCGGCCGAGCGGAAGCAGCCCTGGAGAACAGCTCCACGATCGCCGTCGGCTCATCAGAAGGTCACGTGCGACGCCGGCTGTACGGGCTCCTGAACCGGGTGAACCGGAAGCGTCGAGACGCCGTCGTCGGCGGTCACTATGGTGAAGGCATGCGTCAGAGGTCGGGTACGGACTACTGCCAGGTATGCAATCGGCGGTTCAAGGCCACGGGGAGCAGGGTCCGGCATGAGCTTCCGCGCACGCTTGTCGCAGTGCACCGCCGGGTGGGCGAGTGGTCGTACTGCCGGCGCATCTGTGAACGCTGCTGGCAGCGGCACGAGAAACACGAGGCAGAAACGCGGCGCCGGTTCGTGCGCGACAACCCTCCCGGCCCGCTGCTCGCCTCGCTGCGAGACCGAAACGCAGACGAGGCGACGAGAATCGCAGCGATGACGACACTTGTCGAACTCGGGGTTCCCGACGCAGTTCCTGCCCTGTGTGACCAGTTGGAGGACCCGTCGGAGAGTATCCGGTGCGAGGCAGCGAAGGTGTTGGGAGAGACCAAGGATGCCCGCGCGGTGGAGCCGTTGTGTCAGCTGCTCCAGCGCAGCGTGGCGGACAAGTACACGTCGTTCTTCGAAGAACCTTCGTTTTTGATGTCCGCGCTCGCGAATATCGGCGATCCGCGGGCCGAGGAGGTGATAAGCGCACTGCTGACCGATCGGCGGGCTTACAGCGGGGATACGGTCGTCGTTGACATGGATATCAGAATGTCGGACGGTATCGCAGATGCGTTGGAGCGCCTCGGCGGACTGGACCTGGTGTTCAACGCTTATGAGCGCGCGTTCCACTCGCCGGACGAGGTCGTGCGCGACCATGTGACGCGGGACCTGGGCAACATCGTGTGGCGAGGCGGCCTGAATGGGGGAACCGACGTGTCCGGCCGGCATCTTCAGGCCGTTCGGCGGTTACTCGTGGCCGCAAGTCGCGACCAGTCGGAGCAGGTGCGATACGCGGGTCAACACGGCCTCGAAAACTTCGATTACTGAAGGGCGAGAACGAACTCGCCCTAGAGATGTCTCACGTGGCAATGCGTCGTCACGGACTGGTGGCTTGTGGGCACACCTGTGCAACTGTGCCGATGAAGCCCCGCGTTTCCGCTGGCCCGGCCGCCAAGTAGCTTCTTGACCCTCACACCGTGTCAGGTGGTCAGCTCGGAGACATCATGTTCACCATCGGAGACTTCGCCCGGCATGGCCGCGTCTCGGTCCGGATGTTGCGTCACTACGACGCCGTCGGACTGCTGCGCCCGGCTCACGTCGACCCCGCCAGCGGCTATCGCTACTACACCGCTGCCCAGCTCGCCCGCCTCAACCGGGTCATCGCACTCAAGGACCTCGGATTCACGCTCCAGCAGGTCCAGGACATCGTGGACGAGAAGGTCAGCCTCGAGGAACTGCGCGGCATGCTGCGGCTGCGGCAGGCCGGACTGAAGGCCGCAGTGGCTGCCGCAGGAGCACGGCTGGTCCAGGTCGAGGCGAGGCTCCGAGCAATCGAGAGTGAGGGGCACATGCCCACGAACGACGTCGTCATCAAGAGCGTCCCTTCCGTCCGGGTGGCGGAGCTGACCGCGACCGCCGCGAGCTTCGAGCCCGAGGACATCAGCTCGGTCATCGGGCCGCTCTACGACGAGCTGTTCCGATCCCTGGGCTCAGCGGGTATCACTCCCACGGGTCCCGGCATCGCGTACTACGAGGACGCCCCGGAGGGCGGTGGCAGGATCAGCGTTCATGCCACCGTCCAGGTCTCCGCCCCTCTCCAGGACGGTACCTTCCGGATCCTCGATCTGCCGTCCCTTGATCAGGCAGCGACCATCGTGCACCGCGGTTCGATGGACGCCGTACTTCCCACCGCCCAGGCCCTGGCCCGCTGGACCGACGCAAACGACTACCGGTCGACCGGATACCCCCGCGAAATCAACCTGGAGTGCCCGGGAAATCGTGACGACTGGGTGACGGAACTGCAGACACCGGTGACCCGGGCCTGATCAATCGCGTCTCAGCCTGGCCGGATCACGTTCGGGCGGCGGGAGACCGCTACGGTCCCCCGCCGCCCCGGCACCGCGCTGTCCTGTGGTGGGATGGTGCCGTGAGCCGCACCGTGGAAGAGACCAACCGCCGCATGCTCCGGGCGCGGGACGCCATGGACCGTGCGTACGCGCAGCCGCTGGACGTGCCGGCCCTGGCCCGGACAGCCCACGTCTCGCCTGCGCACTTCGCCCGCACGCCACCTTCGGGGAGACCCCGCACCGCTTTCTGCAGCGCCGGCGCGTCGAGCGGGCGATGTTCCTCCTGCGCGAGAGCGACCACAGCGTCACGGACATCTGTTACGAGGTCGGCTTCGGCAGCACCGGTACGTTCAGCCGCACGTTCCGTGACATCGTGGGGCGGCCGCCGACGACGTACCGCAAGGAGACCGCGGCCATGAACGTACCCACGTGCTTCACGAAGTCGTGGACACGGCCGAGCACCTGAGCCACCGGCGCGCGTGCAGCCCTTCCGCACCCGCCATCGGCTGAGCAGCTTTGGATAAGTCTTCGCCGGATGTGCCGACTAGCGTGATGGACATGTTCAACGCGATCACGCACTCACAGATCTACGTCCTCGACCAGGACCAGGCCCTCGACTTCTACGTCGGCAAGCTGGGCCTCGAAGTCAACGCCGATGTCGACATGGGTTTCATGCGCTGGCTCACCGTCAGCGTCCCTGGTCATCCCGACCGCCAGGTCCTGCTGGAGAAGCCGGGCCCTCCGGCGATGTCCGAGGAGACGGCCGAGCAGGTCCGCGAACTGCTCACCAAGGGCGCACTGGGCAGCGCGCTCATCCTCACCACGGACGACTGCCGCAGGACGTACGAGACCCTGCTGGCCCGGGGCGTGGAGTTCACCGATGAGCCGACGGAGCGCCCGTACGGAATCGACTGCGGCCTGCGCGACCCCTTCGGCAACCACCTTCGCTTCACCCAGCTGAAGGGCTGAGAGCCGGCGCGGGGATGCATGGACAGCAGCGGTGGGCTGTCGGCCCGGCCGTCGAGAACCTCACCCTCCTGGGTGCCGACGGGGCCGTCACCGGCCCGCTCGCGGGGCTGTAATCACTACTCATGCCAATCCCGACCAGGGCCGGCCACGGCCCTGGCCTCGGATCGCCGGCCGGCTGCGGGCCGTGCTTGAACCGTCGCGTACCACTTCCGCGAGCCGCTGGGCACGTGAGAACCCGGCTTGGAACCCCGATGCAAGGTTCCGAGCCGGGCTCCGATCCTTCTTGTCCAGGAGAGGGTGCGCTCCGTCGACAAGTTGGGCGGATCCGGGTGTGCCGGGCGCAGGGTGCGCGGCCCGTTGCCGGTGCGGCGTCCGGATGCCCCCGGGAGGGCGCGCTGTCAGTCGGAAATGCGGGACAGAACCGCCTCCAAGCCGAAGGCGAAGCGCTCGTCGAAGTTCTGCCGGAGATGGGGCAGGACGCGCTGCAGCGCCGGGTGTGCGCCGCGTTCGACGGCCGGGGCGAGCCTCGCGTCGTCCTCCTCGCCCTCGGCCTGCTCCTCCTGGGTCAGGCCGAGAGTGAAGTAGTTGACCGTCCAAGCCGTCCACGCCGCCTGCCGCTCATCGGCACCGGCTTCCAGGAACGCGTCGACGAGGCGGTCGGCGAAGCGCAGCGTGTTCGGTTCGGCGGGGTAGGTGCCGGTGACCAGGGCGGCGCCGTCGCGACGGGCGAGCAACGCCTGCCGGTAGCGGCCGACCAGCTCACGGGCGCGTGCCAGAGGGGCGTCGGGCAGGTCGTCGTAGCGGATACCGGCGAGGACTGCGTCGGCCATCAGTTCCAGCATCCGGGCCTTGGTCTTCACGTGCCACAGCACGGTGTTCATCCGCACGCCGAGGCGGTCGGCGATCGCCCGGGTGGAGAGCCCGTCCAGGCCGCGCTCGTCCAGCACCCGGAGGGCGGCATCGATCACGGCGGCGCGGGTGAGCTGGCCCGCGGTGTCTTCTCCGGCTTGCCTCTTGGTCACTGACCTAGTTTACTCCATCCCAAGCATTGGTCACCGACCAAGAGAGTCTGTCGAGAAAGAGAAAGATCATGAACTATCAGGTTGTCGTCGCAGGTGCCGGACCCGTGGGCCTGTGGCTCGCAGGCGAACTGCGCCGCGCGGGCATCACCGTCGCCGTGATCGAGCCCCGCTCCGAACGCGACCCCCGCTCCCGCGCCCTGACCGTGCACCCCCGCACCATCGAGACCTTCGCCTCGCGCGGCGCGCACCAGCCCTTCGTGAGCGAGGGCATACCGCTCCCCGGAGGCCATTTCGGCGCCCTCGACTCCCGCCTGGACTTCCGCCGCCTGCCGAGCCCGTTCCCCCACACCCTCGCCCTGCCCCAGGAACGCACCGAGGCACTGCTGGAGGGTCAGGCCCTCGACCTGGGCGCGCACATCCTGCGCGGACACGAGGTCACCGGCCTCACCGAGCACCCCGGCCACGTCGCCGTGCACACCGCCGGACCGCACGGGCCCTCCACCCTCCAGGCGGCCTACCTGGTCGGCTGCGACGGCGCCCGCAGCACCGTGCGCCCCGCGGCCGGCATCGACTACCCCGGCACCCCCTCCACCGTGCTGGGCTGGCTCGGCGACGTGGTCCTGGACAATCCGCCCGCCCCCGGCTACAGCTACTTCGGCCCTGCGGGCGCCCTGATGGCCGCCCCCATGCCCGGCGGCATTCACCGCCTGGTCGGCATCACCCCCCGCGACCTGACCACCACCTGGCCCGGCGACCTCACCCTGGGCGAACTGCGCGACAACGTCCTCGCCATGACGGGCACCGACTTCGGCCTGCGCGACCCGGTCTGGCTCTCCCGCTACGGCAACGCCACCCGCCTCGCCGACCAGTACCGCAAGGGCCGCGTCCTCCTCGCCGGCGACGCCGCCCACCAGCACTTCCCCGCCGGCGGCGTCGGCATGAACGTCGGCATCCAGGACGCCGCCAACCTCGCCTGGAAGCTCGCCGCCACCCTCGACGGATGGGCTCCCGACGGCCTGCTGGACACCTACCACGCCGAACGCCACCCCGTCGGCGCCGACCTCACCGCCACCAGCCGCGCCCAGGTCGCCCTGATGACCGCCTTCACCCCCGAGGGCCTCGACCTGCGCGGCCTGCTCGCCCGGCTGATCACCACCCTGCCCGACCTCAACGACCACCTGGCCGCCCAGGTCAGCTCCCTCGCCGTCACCTACCCGCCCACCACCCCCGGCGACCACCCGCTGACCGGCACCCGCGCCCCCGACCTCGCCCTCGGCGACACCGGCCTGTTCGCGCTGCTGCGCGTCGACCGCCACCTCCTGCTGGACCTCACGGGCAGCGGCCGCTTCGCCGCGCACGCGCGCCGAGGACTGCACCTCCACACCGCCACCCCGTACCAGCCACCGGCCGAGTTCACCGACGTCCGCGCCGTCCTCGTCCGCCCCGACGGCCATATCGCCTGGGCGAGCGCGGAGCACGACGACACGGCCCTCACGGAGAGCCTCACCGCGGCCCTCGCCATCACACACCGGAAAGTGAGCCGCCCCGTGAGGGAAAATCGCGCGCCGGACCCGGCGGGGGCGTCCGGGACGGCGGCCGACCGGCGCCCGTAGGCGGTACCGCGGCACATGCTTGACACGGACACGTCGGCTTGTATGGTCTAGTCCAACAGAACTCACCGCTCCGCTTCCGGAGTTGAGCCCTGTCGGCATCTCTGCACGCCGGCGAGGACGGTGAGTGCGCGTGACCTTCGCGCCTCTTGGCCCCCACCCAGAGGCCGTACCCGGCGCGTGCGGTCACCCCCACATATGACCGCACACGCCCCGGGACGGCCTGATGTGAAGGAGTACGTATGCACGCCAGTAGGAAGACAGCAGCACTGATCGGTGCGGCCCTGGCCCCTGTCATCGCGATCAGCCTGCCGGCCGGTTCGGCGAGCGCACACGGCTACATCTCGGATCCGCCCAGCCGGCAGGCCCAGTGCGCCGCGGGGACGGTGTCCTGCGGGGACATCACCTACGAGCCCCAGAGCGTGGAAGGCCCCAAGGGCCTGACCAGCTGCAGCGGCGGGAACAGCCGCTTCGCGGAGCTGGACGACGACAGCAAGGGCTGGGCCGTCACCTCGGTCCCGAAGAACGCGACGTTCTCCTGGAAGCTCACCGCTCAGCACTCCACCACCACCTGGGAGTACTACGTCGGCGGTCAGCAGATCGCCCTGTTCGACGACGGCGGTGCCAAGCCGGGCGCCGTGGTGAACCACGAGATCGACTTCGGCGGCCTCACCGGGCAGCAGAAGGTGCTCGCCGTGTGGAACGTGGCCGACACCGACAACGCGTTCTACGCCTGCATCGACGTCAACGTCGGCGCCTGACAAATCGAGTGGAGTGAGGCCGGGAGAGCGGTGGACCCATCCCGGGTCTGCCGGTCTCGCCCGTCCGCGGGAGGGGCTTCTCACGACAAGCCCCTCCCGAGCTCCCACCCACCTCGCCTTCGTCCTCGTCCTGCAGGAGTCGATCCCGTGAAGTCCCGCAAGCTCGCACTACTGGCCGCCACCGGCGCGGCCGCCACCCTCTGCACCCTGATCCTCGCCCCGGCAGCACTTGCACAGAAGACGGACGGGCAGCCCACGGCCGCCGAGTTCGTGCTTTCCGAGGCCCAGTTCGAGGATATGTTCCCGAACAGGAACTCCTTCTACACCTACAGCGGTCTCACGGCCGCGCTCAGCGCCTATCCGGATTTCGCCAATGCCGGCAGTGACACGGTGAAGAAGCAGGAAGCCGCCGCCTTCCTCGCCAACGTCAGCCACGAGACCGGCGGCCTGGTGTACGTCGTCGAACAGAACACCGCCAACTACCCGCACTACTGCGACGCCACTCAGCCGTACGGCTGCCCGGCAGGCAACGACAAGTACTACGGACGCGGGCCCATCCAGCTCAGCTGGAACTTCAACTACAAGAGCGCGGGCGACGCCCTGGGCATCGATCTGCTCAACAACCCCGACCTGGTCCAGAACGACGCGTCCGTCGCCTGGAAGACGGGCCTGTGGTACTGGAACACCCAGAGCGGGCCCGGCACCATGACACCGCACGACGCGATGGTCACCAGTGCCGGCTTCGGCGAGACCATCCGTGCCATCAACGGCAGCCTGGAATGCGACGGCGGCAACCCCGGACAGGTCCAGAGCCGTATCGACACCTACGAGCAGTTCACCCAGGTTTTGGGCGTCGAGCCCGGAGACGGTCTCAGCTGCTAGCAGCCCCTCAGGCGGTTTCCGACGGCCGCCGCATGTCCGCGGTGGTATGCGGCCGGCCGGAACATGCTTCACGTCCCATCGGCGCCGACGGGACGTGAAGCGCTCGGCTTCTTCCAGGGGCCGCCCGACGGGAGCGACAGGGGGACACACGCATCAGATGGACCGCTGTGCTCGCCCGGTCCCCCGCCGGCAGCTCCAGCGGCAACCCGTGTTGCATCAGTACCGTCGCGTGGTGTGACACCCCGGCCGACACATCCCGGTAGACCGCGGCCGGGTCAAGGCCGGTGAGGTGGACGGGAAGCTCCGGCCGCCCCCGGCGAGGCGCCAGCTGCCAGGCGAGCACCAAGGCCTCCGCCCGGTCGGACGAGGCGTACTGCACGACGGTGGGCCCGTCGTCCACGGGTCGCCGCAGCCGGTACTGGACCCCGTGCTGCACCAGATGACGGACCTGCTTGTACGCGCCGACGAACCCGGCACCCTCGGCGATCTCCTCGTCGGACCAGCGGGTGAGGTCGCCGCCGACGGCCAGCACCCCGGCCGTCGCCACATGGAACCGGAAAACCAACGGCACCGAACGTGACGTGAGTTCGTTCGGTACGTCGGTGACCCACGCGGCCATGGTCGACGCCGGGTAGAACTGGCTGTAACCGTGCTGGATGGCGATGCGGTCGGCCGCGTCGGTGTTGTCGGATGTCCACACCTGATCGGTGCGGGACAGGATGCCGAGGTCCACGCGCCCGCCACCGCCGCTGCACGCCTCGACGCGCAGCCGGGGGTGGTCCGCGCGCAACCGGTCGATGACGCCGTAGAGGTTGTGCACGTACGTGCCCCACAAGCGGTGTCACCTCCGGGCCCGGACGGACCCGTCTGGCTGAACGGCCGGTTCATGTCCCACTTGAGGAAGTCGATGCCGTTGTCGGCCGCCGAGCCCGGCCCGGTCTCCGCGCCGGGCGCCGAACCAGCCGTCGTCCATGACGTACAGCTCGGCCCCCAGTGCGGCGGCTCGCGCCGCCAGGGCCATCTGACGCCCCTCGTCGATGTCGAAGCCGGTGGCTTCCCAGGAGTTGTGGAGCACGGGACGTGTCTCGTCCGGATGTGGCAGGACATGCGTACGGGTGTAGGCGTGCCAGGCACGGCTCGCGGCGCCGAAGCCGCCTCGGGTGTGGAGTCCGGCGAAACGCGGCGTGGTGTGTGTCTCCCCGGGCGCCAGGCGCAGGGTCGTCGAGTCGTGTCCCGCCCCGCCGGTGAATCCTGCCCGGCCGAACGGCAGCGTCTGGCGGCGGAGTTGGGTCTCCGCAGCCCATTGGCCGGTGACATGACTGAGCCGGTGGTCGGCGCGCGGCGGAAGGGCCCAGGCAGCCGAGTCCGCGCGCAGCAGGACGATGTCGTCGTCGCCGGTGCGGAGGCATGGGCCCGCTCGCGCGGTGCCCGACCGGGTGTCCACGCACCCCGGGCGCCCCTCACCCCGTGGCGAAGCGGGTGAGTACGGCCTCCGGACGCACGCCCGGCAACGCCTTCCGGAAGGTGCGGTAGTAGCCGAGTTCCTCCTTGCTGCGCAGCTCCGGCGCGTCCTCCCGCGCCGCTGCCGCGGTGAACTCCTCGTCCGTGATGCGGGTGTCCCACAGCGGGCTGAGCAGGCTCTCCGCGCCGCTGCCCGTGCCGAACTGCTCCTTGCGGCGCCACAGCAGGCCGGCCGGCAGCCGGCCGGTGAAGGCGCGGCGCAGATGCCCCTTCTCCATGCCGTCCTCCTCGAGCAGCTTCATGTGCGCGGGCAGGGACATGGCGTGGGCCACGACGTCGTGGTCGAGGAAGGGCACACGGGCCTCCAGACCGTGGGCCATGGTGACGCGGTCGCAGCGCTGGAGGTTGAGGCCGTGCAGCGCGCCCACGGTGCGCCTGAGCTCCGCGTCCAGGGCCTCGGGGGCGGCGTGCTGCTCATGGTAGTAGCCGTAGCCGGCGAACAGCTCGTCCGCGCCCTCGCCGGTCAGCACCACCTTGACGTGCCGCGCGGCCAGTTCGGACAGGAACCAGTTGGGGACCGCGCTGCGGATGAGGCTGGCGTCGAAGGACTCCACACACGCCACCACGTCGTCGAGAACGTTCCGCGCCGCCTCGGCGTCCAGCAGCGCTTCGCGGTGATCGGTACCCAGGTACGCGGCGGTCTCCCGTGCGGCGCGCAGGTCCGGGGAGCCCTCGGTGCCGACGGCGAACGTCTTCAGTCTGCGTCCCTGCCGGGCGTACGCCTCGGCGGCGACGGCGGCGACGACACCGGAGTCGAGGCCTCCGGAGAGGAACACGCCCACCTCGACGTCCGCCATCAGGTGCCGGCGCACGGAATCCGCGACGGACTCGAACGTGGCCTTCTCCACGACCTCCTGCGGCACACCGCTCCAGTCCGCCGTCCTGCCGTGCTCGGCGGCGGGGACGGGGACCGCCTCGGCGAAGCGCTGCAGGCCGTCCTCCGGCGACCACCGGTGTCCGGGCGGGAAGATCTCGGCGCTCGGCCGGGCCTCGGGCGCGAAGGCGCGCAGCTCCGAGGCGAAGTGCACGGTCGTGTCCGTACGAGCCCAATAGAGGGGCTTGATGCCGATGGCGTCGCGGGCGGCGACGAAACGGCCGTCGGGCGTGGCCGCGCACAGGGCCCACATGCCGCGGAGCCGGTGCAGGCCCTCGGGCCCGTCGGTGCGCAGGACGGCCAGGGCGGCGGCGGAGTCGGAGGAGGAGCCGAAGGCCGTGGCGGGCAGCTCGTCGCGCAGGGCCTGGTGGTTGTAGATCTCGCCGTTGCACACGAGCGACCAGTCGTCGTCGCCGTTCGTGCCACCGAGGGGCTGGTGTCCGCCGTCGAGGTCGACGATCGACAGCCGGCGGTGTCCGAGCCAGGTGTGGCCGCCGACCGTCCGCGTCCCACGGTCGTCCGGGCCGCGGTGGGCCAGCCGGTCGAGCATCTCGTCCGCGGCCGAGAAGGCGCGCTCGGTATGTATGTCTGCCTGGGGGCTGTGTATGGCCGTGATTCCGCACATGCCGTCGACCATAGAGCGGGCCGGTGCGAATGGAACAACGCAAGTTGCTCCATACGCACGGATGCGTCAGTGTGGTGCCATGGTGAGCGAGAACCTGAGCAGCGTGCGCAGGGCGCTGGATGTGCTCCGCGTTCTCGGGCAGGGCCCCATGGGCGTCCAGGAGGTGGCCGAGGCGGTGGGCCGGGAGAAGACACAGGTGTCCCGGACCCTCAAAGTCCTGGCGGAGGAAGGATTCGTCGAGCGGGATCCGCGCGGTCTGCGCTACCGCGTGGGCCGGCAGCTGCTGGCTCTGGCGGCGTCGGCGGGCGAGGACCGGCTGCACCGCGAGGCCCCGTCCGTGCTGCGCGAGCTGGTGCACCAGGTCGGCGAGCCCGCGTACCTCACGGTGCTGTCCGGGCACGGCGTGGTGACGGTGCTGACCGAGCGGACCTCGCGCGGGCTCCAGGCCCACGAGTGGATCGGCCGCACCAGCCCGCTGAACTGCACCGCCAGCGGCCGCGTCCTGCTGTCCGGGCTGCCCGACGAGCAGGCCGGGGCACTGCTGGTCACCGCGGACGACGCTCGCCTGCCAGGAACGGACGCCGCGCCCCGGGACGTGCCGGCCGTACTGGAACGCCTGCGCACGGAGCGTGCGCGTGGTTACGCGGTGGCCGTCGAGGAGATGGAACCGGGGCTGATCGCGGTCGCCGCTCCCGTGCGCGACCACCGAGGCGATGTCGTCGCCGCGCTCAACGTCTCCGCGCCCGTGTTCCGGTTGCCGCCGGATGCGGTGCCGAAGGTGGTGGAGGCCGTCGTCACCGCCTCGCACCGGCTGTCGGCCCGCCTCGACGGAACCGGGCCCGCGACCTGACGAGCAGCCGGTCGGTACCGGCTCCGTACTCTCCGCCACCGCCACGGCCTGCGCCACCGCTTCGCCGCGGCGTCACCCTGTGAAGGTCTGACCACGAATGTTCGGGTTCCTTGATCGTCTCTTGCGGGCGCGACTTACCTCAGAGTAACTAGCTGTTTCATGAACCTCTTCAGCCGCAGCTCCCTGCTCCGCCGTCCGGAGCCCCGCACGGAGGAGCCCGCCTCCGCCCCGGCGGCCGCAGGTACCGCGGTTCTGCCCGATCCCCGTCTGGCTGCCCTCAGCGGAGAGTGGATGATCGATCCCGCGCACAGCAGGATCGGCTTCTCCGTGCGGCACGCCATGGTGACGACGGTGCGCGGCGCGTTCCTGGAGTACGAGAGCCGCCTCTACTTCGACGGGCGCAACCCGGCCCGCTCCCGGGCCGAGATCTCGCTGGCCACCGCGAGTGTCGACACCGGTGTCGAGCAGCGCGACGCGCACCTCGTGGGGCGCGATTTCCTGAACGCCGGACAGCACCCGCGCATCAGCTTCGTGAGCACCGCCGTGCAGCTCATCGGCAAGGACGTCTACCGCATGACCGGCGACCTCGGCATCCGGGGCGTCACCCACCCCGTGGTCCTGGACCTCACGTACATCGGTTACGTCACCGACCCGTTCGGCTACGAGCGCGTCGGGTTCGACGGGACCACCACCATCAACCGTTCCGACTGGGGCCTGACCTACAACGCCCGTCTGGCCGAGGGCGGCGCCATGGTGAGCGAGAGGCTCCGCCTGCAGTTCGACATCGCCGCCATCCGCACCCCTTCAGGGAGCTGACCACCCGTCAGGCGACCGGGTCAACCGGCCGCACCCCTGAACGTGCACCGGTAGGCGCGCGGCGACACCCCCAGCGCGGCGTGGAAGTGCTGTCGCAGCGCGGTGCCCGTCCCGAAGCCGGCGTCGGCGGCGATCCGGTCCACCGGCAGGTCGGTCCGCTCCAGCAACCGCCTTGCTCTGTCGACGCGTTGCTGGATGATCCACTGCATGGGAGTGAGCCCGGCCTCCTGCCGGAAGCGCCGGTTGAACGTACGCACGCTCATCGACGCCCGGTCGGCCAACTCATCAAGCTTCAGGGGGCGTTCCAGGTTGCGCAGCGCGTACTCCCGGGCCGGGCCCGTCGAGCACTGCTCGGGCGGGGTGACCGGGCGGTCGATGTACTGCGCCTGGCCGCCCTCCCGGTGCGGTGGTACGACGGTCCCCCGGGCGACGCGGTTGGCGACCTCCGCACCGTGGTCGGTGCGGATCATGTGGAGACAGAGGTCGATGCCCGAGGCCACACCGGCCGAGGTGAGTACTCCGCGATCATCCGTGTACAGGACATCGGCGTCCACCTCGATCTCCGGGTAGAGCGCCCGGAACTCGTCGCACGACTTCCAGTGCGTCGTGGCCCGCCGCCCCGTCAGCAGCCCGGCCGCCGCCAGGACGAACGAGCCGGTGCAGATCGATGCCACCCGCGCCCGCCGGGGGACACGGGCCAGCGCCTGCTCCACTTCGGTGCTGATCCGGCCGCGTTCCTGCGGCTCGTAGTCCTCCTGGGCGGCCGGCACGACGACGGTGTCCGCGCTCTCCAGCGCCTCGGGGCCGTTGGCCACGTTGACGGTGAAGTCGGTGTCCGTCGGCACGACCCCCGGCCACGGCGTGCAGGTGACGACGTCGTACAGGGGTTCACCGGACGATGAGACCGCCTGCCCGAACAGCCGGTGCACGATCCCGAGCTCCATCGGCAGCAGACCCGGCCGCACCAGCACCACCACCTGGTGCTTCTCCCTGATCATGACTGACATGGCCAGATTCTTGCACAAGTCGTCCATCTCGCCAGTGGCTGGTCCCCCGGAACACGATGACGATCGAACGCATGGATGCAGTCAGGACACTCTCGCGCCGCAGCCGCCTCGGGCACCGTGCCTGGTGGGTGGCGTCCGCCGCGCTGCTCGCCATCGTCGTGGCCGGCGCCTTCTCGACGCTGCCGGGCCTGCTCACCGGGCCGCTGCACCAGGAGTTCGGCTGGTCCCGTGGATCGATCGGCCTGGCGGCCTCGGTGAACATGGTCCTCTACGGCCTCACCGCCCCCTTCGCCGCCGCGTTCATGGACCGCTTCGGCATCCGCCGCGTCGTGGTCGTCGCACTCCTGGTCATCGCGGCGGGAGCCGGGCTCACCACCGTCATGACCACGGCCTGGCAGTTCACCCTGTTCTGGGGCCTGCTCGTCGGTCTGGGTACGGGCTCGATGTCCACGGCCTTCGGCGCGACCGTCACCCAGCGCTGGTTCGTACGGCGGCGCGGCCTGGTCACCGGTGTGCTCGCCTCCGGGAGCGTCTTCGGGCAGATGGTCTTCCTTCCCGCCCTGTCCTGGACCGTGGGCCACCACGGCTGGCGCCCGTCCCTCGTCACCCTCGTGCTCGCCGCGTGCGCCACGGCGCCGCTGATGTGGCTCGTGCTGCGGGACCACCCCGCCGACATCGGCCGCGAGCCCTACGGCGCCGAGCGTCATGTGCCGAGGCCGGTGCCCTCCGAAGGTGCGGGCCGCAGGGCGGTCGCCGTCCTGCGCGACGCGGTGCGCACCGGCCCTTTCCGCCTGCTGGCCGGTGCGTTCGCCGTCTGCGGGGCGTCCACCAACGGCATCATGTGGACCCACTTCACGCCGGCCGCCCACGACCACGGCATGCCCGCCACCACGGCGTCCTCGCTCCTCGCGGCGATCGGGGTCTTCAACGTGATCGGCACCGTCGCGTCCGGCTGGGCCACGGACCGCCGCGACCCCCGGCGGCTGCTCGCGGTCTTCTTCGCCCTGCGCGGGCTGCTCCTGATGTGCCTGCCCCTGCTGATGAGTGCCACGGTGCAGCCGTCGATGCTGGTCTTCGTCGTCGCCTTCGGCCTGCTCGACCTCGCGACCGTCCCGCCGGTCGTCGCGCTGTGCCGTGAGTACTACGGGGACTCCGGCGCCGTGGTCTTCGGCTGGGTGGGCGCGGCCCACCAGGCCGGCGCCGCGGTGGCCGCGTACGGAGGGGGCGCCGCCCGCGACGCGATCGGTTCGTACGGTCCCGTCTGGGTGGCTCTCGGTGCCCTCTGCGCCGGGGCGGCACTGCTGTCGTTGCTCGTACGGCGCGACGCCCCGGCCGGCCGGCCGTGCCTATCCGCCGTAGACCGCCTGTGAGTCACCGAGCGCGTCCGCGAAGTCCTCTGCGAGACGCACGGCCTCGGCCGGGGTGAGGGTCGCCGTGGTGACGCGCACCCCGGGCGGGGACGCGATGCGGAAGCGAGCCCCTGCCGCGGTCCACCAGCCGCGGGTGCGCAGGGCGTTGACGACGGCGGACTCGTCGCTGACGGGCACCCACACGTTGAGACCGCTCACCCCGTGGGACGCGATACCGTGCTCCGCCAGTGCCGCGCCCAGGGCCTCGCGGCGGGCGGTGTACGTGCGGGCCGCTCCCGCCACCAGCCGGGTCACCGCCGGGTCGGCCAGCAGGTCCGCGACGGTCACCTGGAGGATATGGCTGACCCATCCGGAGGTGAGCAACATCCGCCCGTCGTGACGGGCGAGGGTGGCGGGGTCGCAGGCGAGGGCGGCCCAGCGCAGGTCGATCCCGAGGTGTTTGGACACCGTACGCACATGCGCCCAGCGGGGCAGCCCGCCGGATGCGAGGGTCACCGCGTCGGCGCCGGCGATGTCCGCGTTGTGGTCGTCCTCCACGGCCAGTACGTCGGGGAAGTTGCGCAGCACCGCCAGGAGTTCGTCCCGGCGGCCGGGGGTGAAGCGCGCGCCGGACGGGCTCTGCCCGCGAGGGCTGCACACCAGGGCACGGGCGCCCGCGCGGAGCGCGGTGCGCAGTGCCTCCGGGCGGATGCCCTCGTCGTCGACGGCCACCGGCAGCATACGCAGGCCCAAGGCCGGTACGAGGTCGAGGAGATGGTGGAAGCCGGGGTCCTCCACGGCCACGGCGTCACCGGGTCTGAGCTCCGTGGAGAGCAGCCTGGCGATGCAGTCCAGAGCGCCGTGGGCGAAGGTCACCGAGCCGGTGGGCACGTCGTCGCGGGCGAACCAGGCGCGGACGGCGTCCTCGAGTACCGCGAAGCGTGGCGCGGCGCGGTGCGATCCGGGTACGGGCTCCACGCGCGCGGGCGGGACCAGCACCGGGAGGCAGGCGGGATCGGGGTGCCCGCCGGCCAGGTCGCGCAGCCCCCCGGGCACTTTGGGAGGGCGGCGCGAGGTGACGACGGGGGCGGACGCCACCACCGTGCCGCCGCGCCCCAGCGTCACCACCACCCCGCGCCCGCGCAGCTCCTTGTAGGCCGCCGCGACCGTCCCGGCACTCACACCCAGCGCCTCGGCGAGCCGCCGCACGGGAGGCAGCGAGGCGCCCGGCCGCAGCGTGCCGTCGGCCACACGGCTTTCGACGGACGCCGAAATCTCTCTGGCCGTACCGCCCACGATCCCATATTGTTCTGCCACAGAGCACAGTTTGTACTGATACAAAAAATGTGTCAAGGGGGATCTCGATGGAACCGACGGCGAGCCGTGTGCCGTTCACCCGGCGCCTTTCCGTCCCGGGCGGCCGCGACGGACGGCGCATGCTGGTGATCGCGGTCATCGACAAGGTGGGCACCGGCCTGTGGACCGGAGCGGCCACGCTCTACTTCATCTACGTCGCCCACCTGTCGGTAGCTCAGATCGGGGTGCTGATGGGACTGTCCGGCATCCTCGGCATAGCCGGGCCCCCGCTCGCGGGGCGGCTGGCCGACCGCTTCCCCGTGACCCGCATCCTGCTCGTCGTCCAACTGGCCAGAGGCGCCGCACTCCTGGCCCTGCTGACGACGAACGACTATGCGCTGCTGGTGCTGTTCTCGGCACTGGGCGCCCTGCCGGACCGTGCGTCGAGTGTGCTGACCAAGCTGTTCGCCGCGCGGGTCGCCGGCCCCCATCGCGTCCGCTACCAGGCACTCCAGCGCACCGCCGCGAACATCGGGTGGGCCGTCGGCGCGGCCGGCGCCGCCGGTGCGCTCACCGTGGGCACCACCGCCTCCTACCAGGCCCTTCTGCTCGCCGACGTCGCCTCCTACGTGGTCATCGGCGCCCTGACCCTCCGATGCGCGGAACCGTCGGCCCCCAGCCGCGTCGTCGCGGAGCGGGCCTCCCCCGGCGACGCGAAGGGCGCTCCGGGCACCCGGTCCGGGGCGCCCGTCACCCGGGCGGGGGCTGCGACACCCTGGCGGGACCGCCGCTACCTCGCGTTCACCGGGTCGGAGATCTGGCTGTTCCTGGACGACAGCATCCTCCAGGTGGGTTTCCCCCTGTGGATCGTCCACGCCACCGACGCCCCGGTCGGACTGGCACCGCTGGTCCTCGTGGTGAACAGCGTGCTGGTCATCGCACTCCAGGTCCCGCTGTCCCGCTTCGGGGAGACGAGGGCGGCGGCCCGACGGCTGCTGGTCCCCGTCGCCGCCGCCGGCCTGACGGGAGGGGTACTGCTCGCCGCCTCGGCCGGTGGCGGCCCATGGTTCGCCACCGCCGCCGTCCTCCTGGCCGCCACCGCGTTCACGGTCGCCGAGATCCTCCACTCACTCTCGTCCTGGGAGCTCTCCGTCGCCCTCGCGCCCGGCGAGGCGCAGGGCGCCTACCTCGGTGTGCACGGTCTGGCCCAGTCCGCGCAGCGCAGCCTCGGCCCCGTCGTCGTCGGGGCCGCCGTCAGCGCGGGCCCGTTGGCCTGGCCCGTGCTCGGCGCCTCTCTCGCGGTGGCATGCCTGGCGCAGCACCGGCTCGTCAGGCCGCGCCCGGCGCCGGCGAGCGCCGGCGCACCGAAGATCCGCCCTACTGGGGGCCCAGGCCGAACCCCTGCCGCATCGCCGCCTCCACATGCGCACGGAAACTGATCGCGGGCCGGCCTGTCATGCGCTCGACGGTATCGGTGACACGGTCCTCGGCACCCTCCGCGATCGCCTGGTCCAAGCCTGCGAGCATGGCCGCGAACTCCGCCGGGATGCCATCGGCGGCCAGACGGTCACGCATCTGCTCGTACGTGACCTGCCGGTGCGTGACAGGCCACCCGGTGACCTCCCCCACAAGGGCGACAGCCTCGCCGTAACTCAGCGTCTCGGGTCCGGTGATCACCACATCCGCGCCGGGCGCCTCCGCGTCGGTGAGCGCCCGTACGGCGACTGCCGCGATGTCCTCGGCGTCGACGAAGCCGACGCGCCCGTCGCCGGTCGCACTCGCCACCACGCCGTTCGCCCGCAGGCTCTCGGCGTGCAGATGCCGACCGGTGAAGTTCTGCATGAACCAGGAGGGCCGCAGGACTGCCCACTCCTCGAACAGCCCGCCGGCCAGGAGCTCATGGACCCGCCCCACTCCCGGCCCCCCGGCGGGGAGGGCCGACGAGCTGAGGAGCACCGCGCGCCGCACCCCGGCGGCGCGAGCCTGCTCCAGGAACGGCCGCATGACAGCGGCCGGCTCGGGATCGCCGATCGGCGGTACGAGATAGACGCGGTCGACGCCACACAGAGCGGGGGCGTGGGTATCGGCGTCGTACCAGTCGAACCGTGCGGCCCGCGCGCCGGCCGACGGTGCCGCCCCGCGGGAGGCCGGAACGACGGAGTGCCCCCGCGCGACGAGCCTGCGGGCAACTCGGCTTCCCGTGGTGCCCGTTGCCCCGATGACCAGCGTGCGGTCGGACATGTCACTCCTCATACGGCATCGAAGAATCTGGCATCAGCGGGGGAACCAGGGATCGCGAGCGGGTTCCAGTAGTCGCGGTACCCGGCGATCCTGCCGTCCTTGACGGTGACCACCGCGACGTAGGGCATCTCGTACGGAGCTCCGGTGGCGACGATGCGGCCCACTCCGCGCCATTCGGCGATGACGGTGCCCCCGTCCCGCAGCTCGTGGATCTTCAGCCCCACGACCTCGCGCAGGTCGATGGAATCGGGATAGCCCCGCATGTAGGCGGCGACGGCTTCCTTGCCCTCCAGTTTCGACGGGAAGCCTGCAGGTGCGTACGGGAACTCGAACAGCGCGGCGTCGTCGACCAGAGCGATCCAGGCATCGATGTCCTTGTCCAGCAGAAGCCGCAGGCTGTGGCGGTACAGGTCCGCCGGGCTCATGGCGTCACTCATCCGAAATCAGAACCCCTAAGATATGGACTGCGAGTCCGTTTACCTTCGAAACAATACGGACCAGTAGTCCGTTTAGCAACTGGAGAGGTCATGCCCGAGCGCAAGGAGCGCGCCGACGCCGTCCGCAACCGCGAGGCCGTGCTGGCCGCAGCCGACGTTCTCTTCGCCCGCAGCGACAGCCCGCGCGGCGTGTCCATGGACGAGATCGCGGCAGCCGCCGGAGTAGGCAAAGGCACCCTCTTCCGCCGCTTCGGCGACCGGACCGGCCTGATCCAGGCCTTGTACGAGGCCCGCATCCAGCCGGTGTTCGAGGCAGTGCAGTCAGGCCCGGCCCCTCTCGGCCCCTCGACGCCACCCCGCGAACGCGTCCCGGCCCTGCTGGACGCGGTGCTCCGCTTCAAGTTGGACAACCGCCACCTGGCCCTGGCTCTGGAGGACGCGGGCAGTGGCAGCCCTTACGGAGCGGGGCACTACGCGTGGTGGCACCGCACGCTCAAGGAGGCGCTGGAGCAGATCGGGCCCACCCCCGCCGCCGACTTCACCGCACACGCCCTCCTGGCCGCGACGCGTGCGGACCTGGTAGAACACCTGGCGGGCGAAGGGCATGTGACGCCTGATCAGGTGAGACAGGATCTGGCCTGCTACGTCGCGCAGGTGCTGGGCGACCACGGGAACGGCTGATTGAACTCGTCCGCTGTCCGCGAGCCCTGGGGCGTAAGTTGTGCGATGAACGGCTCACGCCCCGGCGCCCCGCCCCATCGGCGAGCACGGCGGCCTCGCCCGCAAGCCGTGACGGCCGAAGGGACCCAGGGCTGGTGACGGCACCGGGCGAGTTCAACCGTCCGCCGGCACCGCCGGATCCGGCAGGGACAGCGTCTCGGCCAGTGGCAGACCGTCAGGGGTCACGGGAGAGGTACCGTGACCGAACACGAGCTCGACCTGGCCTCTCGCCACACGAGGTGACGAACGTTGAACGAATACCCGCTGCCCACGCCCCACCCCACCGCCGCCCATCCGGCCCGCGTGTACAACGCATGGCTGGGCGGCAAGGACCACTATCCGGTGGACCAGGAGGCGGCCGAACTCGCCGCCGGGGCGAACCCGACCATCGTGCCCTCGGTCCGGGCCAACCGGGCCTTCCTCGGCCGCGCCGTACGTCACCTCGCGGCGGCCGGGATCCGCCAGTTCCTCGACGTCGGGACGGGCATCCCCGCTGCGGCGAACACCCATGAGGTGGCCCAGGACGCCGCTCCGGAATCGCGTGTCGTGTACGTCGACAACGACCCGATCGTCCTGACCCACGCCCGGGCGCTGCTGGTGAGCGGCACCGAGGGGCAGACGGACTATGTGCAGGCCGACGCGCGGGACGTTGAGGCGATCCTCGACGCGGCCTCGCGCACCCTGGATCTGGACCGGCCGGTCGGCCTGATGCTGGTGGCGATCCTGCAGTACATCAAGGACTCCGAGGACCCGTGGGACATCACCCGCCGTCTGCTGGACCGCCTCGCCCCCGGCAGTTACCTCGTCCTGTCCCACCCGGCCGCCGACGTCACGGCCCCCGAGGTCGCCGAATCCATGCGGATCTACAACGAGCGCGCCGCCAGCCACGCCTCCGCCACCCCGCGCACCGAGAAGGAGGTGGAGCGGTTCTTCGAGGGCCTGGAGATTCTGGAACCGGGCGTCGTCACCCTGACCCGCTGGCGTCCCGCGCCGTCCGACACACCGGACGACACCCTTCCCATGTGGTGCGGGGTCGCCCGTAAGGCATAACCGCCGTTCTCCCGCCCCGGCCTGTCTCCGGTGCCGGTCACCGGCGGCCCGGCGGAGGGCCGGCCGTCAGGGCGGTGCGCCATGACCGGCGGTGAGGGATATCCCTCAGGGTCCCCCTGGGGGATCCCCCCATAGAAGTCGGGGCCCGGCTGCATCGCTGGGGGGACGTGCCGCACCCAGGTTGTGGGGTGGAATCGGAGCACCGTCCCCGCATCCCTCCGGAGGAACCCCGTGACCGCCCGAGCGCACCTGCCGAAGAAGCTCACCGCCCATCCGCTGGTCGCGGCGTTCGTGCGCTTCGTCGTCTGCGGGGGCGGTGTCGGACTGGCGGCCAGTGGTGCGCTGGTGCTGCTGGACGAGCGGATACCGCTGGTCCTCGCCAACGCGGTGGTCACCGTTGTCTCCACGGTGATCGCGACGGAGCTGCACAGCCGGATCTCCTTCCGGAGCGACCGCAGGGGATGGCGGGTCCACCTGCAGTCCGGGCTGACGGTGGTGGTGAGTTACGCGTTCACCACGGGCGCCCTGCTCTTCCTGCACGCTGTGCAGTCCGCGCCCTCCGCTCTCGTCGAGCAGAGCGTGTATCTGTCGGCGTCCGCGGCGGCCGGGGTCGGGCGGTTCGCGCTGCTGCGGGTGGTCGTCTTCACGCCGGCTCCGGCGTTGTCGGGGACTCCCGCCCTGACCCGGCCGGCCGTCGTGATCGCGGCCTGACCCCCCGGGCTCCGGACGGTCCCCCTACGAGCTCAACTCCCGTACCGCCGTGCCGTGGACGTACAGAGCCCACAGCAGCGCGCCGAGGGACGCGGTATGGAGGACGGCGCGGACGGTGTTCCATGTGACCCAGCGGTCCTCGAACGCGGCGCGCGCCTCCCGGAGGCGGTCGGGGGCCGAGTCGAGCGCCACCTTGTCGAGAATGTCGTTGAGCGGGACGTTCTGTGTTCCGGTGACAAGGAACGCCGCTCCGTAGAGCACCAGCGCCGCGACGATCCATGGCAGGGCTCCCCCGCTGTGCCCCTTCCCGGCGAGAACGGTCGCGAGCACCAGGAGCGGAAGCGGCAGCAGGAAGGGTGTGAGGAACCAGCCGTTGATGATGGCCCGGTTGATGTTCTGCATGCTCTGGACGAACGCCCGGTCGTCGCCACGGGACAGGCCCGGCATCACGGCGTACGAGAAGGCGCAGAACAGCCCGGCCATCAGGGCGGCTCCGACGGCCGAGGCGAGGAGTGCCGCGGTCTGCAGTGTTCTCATGTGTGCTCCGAATCCGGCGCTGCGGCCCATTCGACGAACTGGATGACAACCCCGTTGGGGTCGGTGATCTGGAACAGCCGCTCGCCCCACGGCTCTTCACGCAGCGGCATCGTGATCTCGACGCCTTCGGCGCACAGCCTCTTCTCCTCGCCCTCCAGACCGGTGAGGGTGAAGGCGAGGATCAGCCCGGAGGCGTGCTGGTCGCGCTGGGTGGCCGGCAGGACGTCGATGCCACGGCGCAGGAGAACGATGTCGACCGCGTTGTCCTCGCGGGCGAGGGAGGCGAAGTCCTCGGTGGAGACGGTCTCCTTGTACCCGAGGTGGTCGGTGAAGAAGGTTTTGGACGCGACGACGTCATCGACGGTGAGCGAGACGGTGGACGTGGTGATCTGCATGTGTACTCCTGATGCCGAAGTCGTGAGGATAGACGCGGAGTTGGCGGCGCGTCAGCAGAGGGGGCGGCTGCGGAATGTTGCTTCGCCCGGGCCGACCGCAAATAATTTTACAATGAACGTAACTTTAGGCCGAGCGCACCTGGCACGTCAACATAAAAGTGCGACGGGTGTAATTTTCCTTCGCGAGCATCCGGCGGCGCGAGGTCGGGGGCCCGCACGGGGCGCCACCTGCACACGGAGCCGTCACATACATGCCATACGATGCGCACACCTGTTCACAGCTCTTCCGCTTGAGGATGCCCACGTCATGTTTTTCGGTGTCACGTCCCGTTCAGCGCGCGGCATATCCGCCGCCGTCACCCTTCTCGCGATCGGTGCGGTGGGCTGCTCCGACGCCATCGAAAGCGCCAAGGCCGGCGCCAAGAAGGCGGTTCGCCAGCGGTCCGTCTTCTCGCTCGCCCCGGGCGACTGCTACAACCCGAACAGCGGGGCGACCGCGAGCGAAGAATTCAGCGTCGAGATCGTCCCGTGCGGGGAAGCGCACAAGGGCCAGGTCGTCGGCGAGTTCGCCATCGAGGGCGAGTCGGCGTACCCCGGTGACGACGGAGCCTCGAAGATCGCCGACGAGCGGTGCCCGGCGGAGTCACAGAAGTTCACCTCCGACACCTGGGCGGTCCCCAAGGGTGTCGACCTCTTCTACTACTACCCCACCAACGAGAGCTGGAAGACCGGCGACCGGGCAGTGAGCTGCACCTACGCCAAGGAGTCGGGGACGTACACCGGCTCGCTCAAGGACAAGTCCCTCGACGCGGACCAACTCGCGTATCTGAAGGGCGCCAACGCCGTCTATCAGGCGCTGTGGAGCAATCAGCCCGAGGCGGACCAGATCGAGGACGACTTCACCGGATACAAGAAGCAGGCGAAGGCCGTCTCCGCGGCGCTGAACACTCACGTGAGCAACCTGAAGAGCGTGGAGCAGCCGGAGACCGGCAAGCTCCGCGCGCAGTTGGAGGAGGCGGCCGACGCATGGAAGGAGGCCGCCGCGGCAGGAAGCACCGACGACTTCTACATCGCCTACGACCTGGCCTTCACGGGCATCGACCCGACCAAGTCGGTCGCCGCCCGCAAGGAGTTGAAGCTCGCCACCACGGTCCCGGCCGACGACGCCGAGGTCTGGGCCGGCTGACCCGGCCCCTGCGCCGCCGTCCCGCCGACTCCGGCCCGGCGGGGCGGGGCGGGGCGGGGCGGGGCGGGGCGGGGCCGCCATCTCCGGCGTGGGCGTACTTCTACACCGGAGGCATCACGCCCCTCGGGGTAAAGATGCGACGGGGATAAACTTCACCCATGAGCATCCAGACGGGCAACGGGACGACGGGCCTCCGCGAGTCGAAGAAGCGCGAGACGCGGCAGTCGATCTCCGACCACGCGACCAGGCTCTTCGTCGAGCAGGGCTTCGAGCGGACGACGATCGCCGAGATCGCGACCGCCGCCCGGGTCGCCAAGAAGACGGTGACCAACTACTTCGCGCGCAAGGAAGATCTGGCGCTGGATCACCAGGACGAGTTCACCGCGAGCCTCGCGCATACGGTCACCGGCCGCGCCGCCGGTGAATCGGCCCTCTCCGCGCTCCGCCGGGCCTTCCTGTCCTCCGTCGCGGCGCAGGACCCGGTCGCGGGCTTCGCCGGACTGCAGTTCTCCCGGATGATCGCCGACAGCCCGACGCTCTCGACGTGTCTGCGCGGCCTGCACGACCGGCGCGAGGACGCTCTGGCGAAGGTGCTCGCCGAGGCGACCGGCACGCCGGCCTACGACATCACCCCGTGCACGGCGGCCGCGCTGCTCGGCGGGGTGCACCGCGTCCTGTTCCGGCGCATCCAGGAGCTGACGCTCGCGGGCACAGGCAACCCCCAGATCGCCGCGATCATCACGGATGAGGCCACCGTGGCCTTCGACCTGCTGGAACCGGCCCTCGCGGGCTACGCGACAGCCGGCCACCCTCACGCCGAGGCCTGAACGGTGAGTGCTGCGACGCCTGACGGACCTCCGTATCTCTCGCCGCCGGATCGCCGGTGCTGCTGCACGTCCCGCACTCCTCCCGGGTCATCCCGGAGGGCGTACGCAGTGGCATCGTGCTCGACGACGAGACCCTCGACGCCGAACTCGACCACATCACTGACTCCCATACGGCCGACCTGGCACGCCCGGGCGATGACCGCGGCCGTCGACGAACGGCTCGCCGCCACGGGTCGCGCCGTCGTCATCGACGTCCACTCCTACCCGGCCACCGCGCTCCCGTACGAGCTGCACGGCAGCGGTCCGCGCCCGCAGGTCTGTCTGGGGACCGACGGCTTCCACACTCCGCCCGGGCTTCTGGCCCGGGCGGAGGCGGCGTTCGCGGGATTCGGCGGCACGGGGCTGAACAGCCCGTTCCCCGGTACGTACGTGCCGCTGAAGCACTACGGGAGGGACCGGCGGGTCGGCGCGCTGATGATCGAGATCCGGCGCGACCTGTACATGACCGAGCCGGGCGGCCCGGCCGGCCCGGGGCTCGACGCGCTCGCCTCGGCACTGGCGGCACTGGTGGACGGGCTCACGGACGCGTGACGGAAGCGGGTTACCTGGGCCGGGCGTAGGGCCGGGTCATGATCTCCATGTTGTGGCCGTCCGGGTCCTTGAAGTAGGCCCCGCGGCCGCCGAAGAGGCGGTTGATCATGCCGGGTTCGGTGTGGTTGGGGTCGGCGTAGTAGGTGACGTCGAGCGCTTGGAGCCGGGCGACCATGGTGTCGAACTGAGCGTCGGGGACGAGGAAGGCGTAGTGCTGCGACTGCACCGGCTCGTCCCGCAGTTCGTAGTAGTCGAGCGTCACGCCGTTGCCCAGGTCGACGGGCAGGAACGGACCGAACGGGCGGCCGACCTCCAGGCCCAGGACGGTGGCGAGGAACTCGGCCGACAGGCTTCGGTCTCTGGCGAACACCGCGTGATGGTCGAGCTGGACGACGTCGACGCCCTGCTCGGTTCCGCGCAGGTCCTGCTGCTGTGTGCGGGTCATGTCTGCTGAAGTCTCCGTGTCGTGGATTCCGCTGGGAGGGGCGCCTCGAACGGGCGCCGGGCGAAGGAACACGACAGGGCGGCGGGGCTCGCGCCCGCCACGCGCTCATGCAGCAGCCGGGCTTCTCTCTCGTACATGGCTCAAGGCCGACCCGGCAGTCACAGAACCGACTCTAAGGGCTCGGGAATCCGGGCGCAACGGACTTCGGGACGTACGGCGAGCACGCTCGCCGTACCGGCCGCCCTGAACAACTTGCCTGCTAGCGTGTCCCGTTGACTCGAAGGGATCTACACGTCACATGACAGCGACAGCGTTCCGCATCGGTGGGGATCTAGAGGTACAGCGGCTCGGATTCGGAGCCATGCGCTTGCCGACCGAGCCGGGGACGGCCCGTCCGGCCGCTCTCGCGGTCGCCCGCCGCGCCGTCGAGCTGGGCATCACCCTGATCGACACCGCGCACATGTACGGCGGCGGGGCCAACGAGGAACTTCTCGCGGAAGCCCTGCACCCCTACCCCGAGGACCTCCTGATCACCACGAAGGTTGGTCTCACCCGGCCGGATCCCTCGGCCGACTGGAAGCTCGACGGGAGGCCGGCCGTCCTGCGCGACCAGGTGGAGCAGGGGCTGCGGCGTCTGCGTGTCGAGCGGATCGAGCTCCTTCAGCTGCACCGCATCGACCCGGAGACGCCGCTCGCCGACCAGCTCGGCACGCTGCGGGACCTCCGGGACGAGGGCAAGATCGGCCGGATCGGTCTGTCCGAGGTCACCGCCGACGAACTCGCGGAGGCACGGAAGACCGTCGAGATAGCGAGCGTGCAGAACCGCTACAACCTGCTCGACCGGGAGCACGAGCCCGTCCTCACCGCCTGCGAGGCGGCAGGGATCGCGTTCCTGCCGTGGCGCCCGGTCGTCTGGGGCGACTCCGGGGCGAACCCCGAGATCCTCGCCGTGGCGGCCGAGCTGGAGGCCACCCCCACACAGGTCGCCCTGGCCTGGCTGCTCGCCCACTCGCCGGCCATCCTCCCGATCCCGGGCACAGCCCGGATCGACCACCTGGAGGAGAACGCCGCGGCGGGGAGTGTCCGTCTGGCCCCCGCCCACCTCGAGATCCTCGACCGGTTGGCCGCGCCGAAGTAGTCCCCCGGGCCGGGTGCGGCGTCAGAAGAAGACGCCGCACCTCAGCAGCACGTTCGCGTACGGCCGCGCCTCCCCCGTGCGTACCACCAGGCGGGCGGACGCGGTGAGCGCCTTGAGCTGTTCGTGGGACACGTGCGTCAGGTCCGGGAGGCGGGTGGCCAGGAGGCGGGCGGCTTCCGGGTTGGCCTCCCGTATCTCCTCGGCCGCCGTCGCGCCCTCCACGGCCAGTTCGTCCAGCAGCCCGTCCAGGACCTCGGCGAACGACGGGACGCCCGCCCGGAAGGCGAGGTCGACGACGCGGGGCCCCGGTGGGATGGGCATGCCCACGTCGCAGATCAGAACGCCGTCGCCGTGGCCGAGTTCGGCTACGGCGCCCGCCAGGTGGCGGTTCAGGATGCCTGACTTCTTCACAGCGCTGCGACCTCTTCCGCTGTCGGGAACGACGCCTGCGCGCCCTCCTTGGTGACGGCTGCCGCGCCGACCCGTACGGCGAACGTGGCGGCCTCGGCCAGTTCCTCACCCAGACCGAGCCGCCAGGCGAGAGCGGCGGTGAACGCGTCGCCCGCGCCCGTCGTGTCCACGGCGTCGACCTGGGGACTCGGCACGCGTACGGGGTCGCCGCGGCGGGTGTCGGAGACCAGCGCGCCGTCCGCGCCCAGGGTGATCACCACCGAGCGCGGGCCGAGGGCGATGAGCCCCCGCGCCCAGGACTCCGGGGTACTGCCCGCGCTCTCCCCGAGGATGTAGCGCGCCTCGTGCTCGTTGACCACGAGCGGGTCGCAGGCGGCCAGCACCTCGTCGGGGAGCGGCGCGGGCGGGGAGGGGTTGAGGACCAGCCGCGCGCCAGGCCCGAGGGCGCGGGCCGTCTCCGCGACCGTGGCCAACGGGATCTCCAGCTGTACGGAGACCACGCGGGCCGAGGCGAGGAGAGGTTCCGCGGCCCTGATGTCCTCGGGGGACAGCCGGGCGTTGGCGCCCGGGGACACGACGATGCTGTTGTCGCCCGAGGGATCGACGGTGATGAGGGCCACGCCGGTGGGCGCCCCGCCGACGAGGACTCCGCCGGTGTCGACCCCCGCCTCCTGCTGCGAGGCGCGCAGCAGTCGTCCGTGGGCGTCGTCGCCGACCCTGGCCAGCAGCGCCGTACGGGCACCGAGGCGGGCGGCGGCGACCGCCTGGTTGGCGCCCTTGCCGCCGGGGTGGACGACGAGGTCGGAGCCGAGCACCGACTCCCCCGGCCCGGGGCGGCGGTCGACGCCGACGACCAGGTCGGCGTTGGCCGAGCCGACGACCAGGAGGTCGTGCCGGGAGGGTGTGGAGGCTGCGGAGGCATCGGTCGCTTCCATCAGGGCAGTGCCTTTCGTGATCAGGAGAAGTCGGCGACGTTCTGCCGGGTGACGACCTTTACCGGCACCTTGACCATGCTGTCGATCTTCTTGCCGTCGGCCGCCTTGATCGCGTTCTGTACGGCGATCTTCCCCAGTTCCTCGGGCTGCTGGGCCACGGAGGCGTACAGGGTGCCCGCCTCGACCGCTGTGAGGCCGTCGGGGGTTCCGTCGAAGCCGACGACCGGGACGGACTTCCCCGCCTTGCTGCCCAGCGCCTTGACCGCGCCGAGTGCCATCTCGTCGTTCTCCGCGAAGACGCCGTTGATCCCGGGGTGGGACTGGAGCAGGTTGGTCATGACGTCCAGGCCCTTGGTCCGGTCGAAGTCGGCCGGCTGGGTCGCCACGACCTTGATGCCCGGGTACGCCTTGATGCCTGCGGCGAAGCCGGCACCGCGCTCGCGGCTGGCGGAGGTTCCCGCGGTGCCCTGGAGGACGATGATGCTGCCCTTGCCGCCGAGCCGGTCGGCGAGTGTCTTCGCGGCGAACTTGCCGCCCGCCACGTTGTCGGAGGCCACGAGCGTCGCGGACTTGGCCTTGTTGACTGCCCGGTCGGCGGCGACCACGGGGATGTCGGCCTTGTTGGCGTTGCGGACGCCGGGGCCGACCGCGTCGGAGTCCACCGGGTTGACGATGACGGAGTCCACCCCGGAACTGGTGAAGTTCTCCAGCTGGTTGGCCTGCTGCGAGGCGTCGTTCTGGGCGTCGGTGACGGTGAGATCGATCCCGGCCGCCTTCGCCTCCTTCTGCGCGCCCTCCTTCATCTGGACGAAGAAGGGGTTGTTGAGGGTGGAGAGCGACATGCCCACCTTGGTGGTGGTGCCGGAGGAACCGGACTTGAAGAAGGTCACGGCGGCGATGACGGCGGCCAGGCAGACCACCGCGATGCCGACCTGCATCGCCCCCTTACGGCCCTTTCCTGGCCCCCCGGGCGCCGCGGAAGCACCGCCGGCGGACGCACCGCCGGATCCGGCCTTGCGGCGCAGGGTGTCCAGCAGCACCGCGAGGGCGATGACGACGCCGATGACGACCTGCTGCCAGAAGGCGGACACGGACAGGAGGTTGAGGCCGTTGCGCAGCACGGCGAGGATCAGTGCGCCGATCAGGGTGCCGGACGCCTTGCCGACGCCGCCCGCGAGGCTGGCGCCGCCGATGACGACCGCGGCGATCGCGTCGAGTTCGTACCCCTGTGCCGCCTGCGGCTGCGCGGAGACCAGACGGGAGGCGAGGACGATGCCGGCCACGGCGGCGAAGAGACCGGACAGGGCGTAGATGGCCAGCTTCTGCTTCTTGACGCGCAGTCCGGACAGCCGGGCCGCTTCCTCGTTGCCGCCGATGGCGTACATGGAGCGGCCGATGTAGGTGCGGGCCAGGATCAGTGCCGCTATCAGGCCCATCGCGATCATCACGAGGACGGGGACGGGCAGCCAGCCGCCGAGGGTGTCACCGAGGACCGAGACGGAGTCGGGGAAGGGGATCGGCCGGCCCTGGGAGATGACCAGGGACAGCCCACGGGCCACCGAGAGCATGGCCAGCGTCGCGATGAACGAGGGCAGCTTGCCGTACGCGACGAGGGCGCCGCTGACGAAGCCGCAGGCGATGCCGGTGGCCACGGCGATGATGACCGCCAGCCAGACGGGGACGCCCGCGGACGTCGCCGACCAGGCGAGGACGGTCGCGGAGAGCGCGGCGACCGAACCGACGGAGAGGTCGATGCCCGCGGAGACGATGACGAAGGTGACGCCGAACGCGAGGATCGCGGTCACCGCGGCCTGGACACCGACGTTCAGCAGGTTCTGAGTGGTGAGGAAGTCGCCGGAGAGCAGCGACATCGCCACCAGTAGGACGACCAGAGCGCTGAGGGCGCCGTTGTCGAGCAGGAGGCGGCGGAGGGTGTGTCCGGCGCCGCCCGCGCCCGTCTTGCTCGGATGCGTGTCAGTGGCCACGGGGGCTCTCCTCTGCGTTCTCTGTGTGCTCGGTGGGGCCGGTCACGGGGGCGACGCTGACGGCGAGTGCCATCACGGCGTCCTGGGTGGCTTCGTGAGCGGGGAGTTCTCCGGCGATGCGGCCCTGGGCCATGACGAGAACCCGGTCACTCATGCCGAGGACCTCGGGCAGGTCGCTGGAGATCATCAGGACGGCGTGCCCGGAGGCCGTGAGCTCGTTGATGAGCTGGTAGATCTCGACCTTGGCACCGACGTCGATCCCGCGTGTGGGCTCGTCGAGGATCAGCACCCGGGTGTCGGCCAGGAGCCATTTCCCGATGACGACCTTCTGCTGGTTGCCGCCGGACAGGGTGCGGACGTGCTGGCCGAGGCCCGCCATCCGCACGCCGAGCTGCTCGGCGATGCGGGCGGCTGCGGTGCGCTGTCCCTTGACGTCGACGAGTCCCGATCGGGTCGCCGAGCGGAGGGTGACCAGGCCGAGGTTCTCCTGCACGGAGGCGTCGAGCAGCAGGCCCTGGCCCTTGCGGTCCTCGGGGACGAGGCCGAGCCCCGCGCCCATGGCGGCGGTCACGTCGTGCTTGCCGAGGCGCTCGCCGCGTACGTCGACGCTCCCGGCGTCGTAGGGGTCGGCGCCGAAGACGGCGCGGGCGACCTCGGTGCGGCCCGCTCCGACGAGTCCGGCGAGGCCGACGACCTCACCGGCCTTCACGTCGAAGGTAATGTCGTGGAACACCCCGTCGCGGGTGAGTCCCCGCACGGAGAGCAACGGCGCACCGGTTTCCGGACGTTCGCGCGGGTACTGCTGGTCGATGCTGCGCCCCACCATGAGCTGGACGAGCTCCGCCTCGGGGGTGGAGGCCGGCACCTGGTCGATGCTGCGGCCGTCGCGCAGGACGGTGACACGGTCACCGAGGGCCGCGATCTCGTCGAGGTGATGCGTGATGAAGACGACGCCCACGCCGTCCGCGCGCAGCTGCCGCACGATCCTGAAGAGCTTGTCGACCTCCTCGGAGGTGAGGACGGCGGTCGGCTCGTCCATGATCAGGACGCGTGCGTCAAGACTGAGCGCCTTCGCGATCTCGACCATCTGCAGCCGGGCGATGCCCAGTTCGCGGACTCTCGCTCTCGGCGAGATGTGCAGTCCGACACGGCGCAGGAGCACCTCGGCGTCGGCTTCCATGCGCCGCCGGTCGATCATGCCGAAGCGGCGTGGCTGGCGGCCCAGGAAGATGTTCTCGGCGACCGTCAGATCGGGCACCAGGTTGAACTCCTGGTAGATCGTGGCGATTTTGAGCTTCTCGGCGTCCTGCGCGCCGTTGATGCGCACCTCCCGGCCGCCGGCGAAGATCCGGCCGCGGTCCGGGCGGTAGGCGCCGGAGAGCATCTTGATGAGGGTGCTCTTGCCGGCGCCGTTCTCACCGAGCAGGACGTGCACTTCCCCGCTGCGGAGGTCGAAGTCGACGCTGTCCAGGGCGACGACACCGGGGAAGGTCTTGCGTACGCCTTCGATGCGCAGCAACTCGACTGATTCGCTCACTCGTTGCTCCCGGGGGTGATGGTGCGCTCGCCGCAGGAGCCGCGTACGACGAGGCGGGCGGGCAGGGTCACGGACTGCGGGGGGCGGCCCTCGACGATGTCGACCAGCGCACGCACCGCGGCACGCCCGAGTTCGCCGGTCGGCTGGGCGATCGCGGTGATCGGCGGGCCGGTGTGGACGAACCACGGGATGTCGTCGAAGGCCGCGATCCCGATGTCCTCGGGAACGCGCAGGCCGTGTGCGCGGATGGCGTCCAGGGCGCCGAGTGCCATGAGGTTGTCGGCGGCGAACACGATCTCCGGCGGGTCGGGCAGCGCCAGGAAGCGCTCGGTTGCGCGCCTGCCGCTGTCGGCCTGGAAGTCGCCCTGTCCGATGTAGGCGTCGGGCAGGGCGAGTCCGTGGGACCGCATCGCTTCCCGGAAGGCCTCGACGCGTTCGTTGCCGGTGGTGGTGGCGGCCGGCCCCGCGATGATGGCGAGCCTGCGGTGGCCGAGCGCGTACAGATGGGCGACCAGGTCCTGGATGGCCCGGTGACCGTCCGCGCGGACGACGGGGATGTCCACTCCGGGAATCCAGCGGTCGACGAAGACCATCGGGGTGCCGGTGCGTGCGACGTCCGTGAGCAGCGGGGACTCCCCGTCGGCGGGCGAGACCAGCAGCCCGTCGATCCTGCGGTCCAGGAGCGTACGGACGTGGTGGTCCTGCTGTTCGAGCCGCTCGTCGGCGTTGCCGATGATCACGCTGTAGCCGAGCGCGCGGGCCTCCTCCTCGACGGAGCGGGCCAGCGCGGTGAAGTACGGGTTGAGCACGTCGCTGATGACGAGGCCGAGCGTGCGCGTCCGGTCGGTGCGCAGCGAGCGGGCCACGGCGTTGGGCCGGTAGCCGAGGGCGTCGACGGCGGCGAGGACGCGTCTGCGTGCGTCCGGGCTGACGGAGGGATGACTGTTGAGGACGCGGGAGACCGTGGCGACAGAGACTCCTGCCTGGGCCGCGACATCCTTGATGCTCGCCATTTCCGGACCACCTCCTTGTGGTTACCGTGAGCCTCGAGACCAGCGGAACCAACCGTGGAATCGATTACAAGAATGATTGGAATCGATTCCACGCACGAAAACAAGTACCTCGGGACCGGACGAGACCGGATCGTGATCGGGGCCGGGCGCCCGGGGCCCTCAGATCGCGTCGCCGGAAAGGATCTTGATGGCTTGCCGGGAATCCGGGGTGTCCAGGACCTGGGAATGTCCCGTGAGCAGGGCGGCGGCCTCGGCCCGGACCTGCGCCATCAGCCGGGCGTGGCTGTCGTGGCGGGCGCGGATCCGGTCGAGCGGTTCGGCGGGTCGCGGAGGGCCGCGATGAGGTCCCTCACGGCGTTCTACCGGGACGGCCCGCCGGCAGCAGCTGGCCGACCGGATCGGCATCCTGCTCGGACGCCCCGCCGATGTCGTCGACGTCGGCGCCGTCCCACGGTCCGGCACGGGGGCGAGGCGGGCGTCCGCGCCCCTGGCCGACCGTCGGCAATGTATCCGCTGCTGCCGGAAGGGGGCGCCGCGCTTCGTCAGGCAGTCCCGGAACCGGGGGCCGGGAGCATCTCGCTCGGGACCTGGGTGAGGGCCGACGCGCCGCCGTCCACGACGTGGACGCCTCCGGTCATCCAGGACGAAGCGTCGGAGGCGAGCAGGAGAGCCGCTCCCGTGACGTCGTCGGGCCTGCCCCAGCGCCGCATCGGGACGGAGTTCTCCCACGCGGCGACGGCGGCCTCGGGCCGGGGGCCCGGGCCGCCGATGTTGGTGACCACCGGTCCCGGGGCCAGGGCGTTGACGCGGACGCCGAAGCGGGCGAGTTCCAGCGAGGCCTGGCGGACCAGGCCGACGACGGCGGACTTGGAAGCGACATACGGGTAGCTGACGCGTGGTTCGGCGCGCAGGCCCGCCGTGGAGGCGGTGACCACGATGCTTCCGGACCGCTGCTGCTTCATGACCCGGGCACAGTGCTGGAGGCAGTGGAACAGCCCGTCCAGGTTGACGTCCATGACCCGCCGCCATGCTTCGAAGGGCAGCTCGTCGATCGCCCCGCCGGGCTGGAGCTGGGAAGGTACGCCGTTGACACCGGCGTTCAGGAAGGCGACGTCGAGGCGGCCCGAAGCGGCCACGACGCCGTCCACCAGGGCGCGGACCGCGTCCGGGTCCGTCACGTCGCACACGTGTGACGTGACGGACCCGGTCAGTTTCCCGGCCGCTTCGTGGACGTCGTCCGACACGTCGGCGAGGTGCACCGTGGCGCCTTCGTCCGCGCAGGCGCGGGCGATCGCGTGACCGATCCCGCTCGCCGCGCCGGTCACCAGCACCACCCGTCGGTCGATGCGCAGGGTGTCCATCAGATCAGCCTTTCGTTTGTACCAGTACGGTGCCCGCGGTCCCGTCCACCTCCACCACGTCACCGGTGCGGATCATCCCGGTGATGTCCAGGCCCGTCACCGCCGGGACGTGGAGGACGACAAGGCCCAGGGCGAGCTTGCTGTTCATCCGCGTGAACACGATGGCGCACGGCGCGGTGCCCTGCAGTTTGGCGAGGTGGAACTGCCCGGACCAGCCGGAGGACCCTTTGGCCCCGGGCAGCACCAGCACGGTGCCGGCAACACTGGCCCCGTGCTGAGGGTGGCGGCTCTCCACGATGATGCCGGTCCGCGGGTCGATGCCGCCCCACCCCGACACCGGTGCGGTGCACACCAGGGCGGGTCCGCCGGCCCGCCCGGCGACGACGCCGGTGCCGCGCAGCAGCTCAGGCATCGGGCCACCGCCCATCCAAGGCCGCCGAGACACAGGTCCGTACGCTGCCGAACCAGCCCTGTACGCCCGTGATGGCCGGCAGGTAGTGCGCCTGCTTCGCGGAGTCGGTGGCGAACACGCGTGTGCCGGGCGGCAGGAACTGTCCGATCGCCGGGCAGGTGTCGGACAGCACGCGTGCGCCCGCCTTCTCGATGGTGTCGACGTAGCCGCTGCGTTCGGCCAGTGTGCGCAGGGTGCGAGGAGTGAACACCCACAAGGTGGTGGAGTCCGCGAGGTGGCGGCCCTCCAGCAGCTCTGCGACCTCGCGTACCTGTTCCAGTGAGGCGTGCGGACAGCCGATCATCACGAAGTCCACCTCGCGTTCGGTGGCCGTCCGGCTCAGCGATGCCACGGTCTCCGCGTGTGCGGCGGCGTCGAAGACCGAGACCGCGTCGGGTTCCCGCCCGGCCAGCGCCTGTTCCACCGTCCGGGCCTCCGGTGTTACGCCGGGCAGGTGGTACATCTCTACGTCGCCGGAGGAGGCGGCGGCCGCGCCGAACTGCTTGAGCTGCACCGGGGTCGGGGCAGCGGCCGCATGAGTGAGCCCTGGTCCGGTGAGGACCGGGACGGCTTCCTGGACCTGCTCCCCCACCCAGTAGCCGAGAACGTTCCAGTCCTCCGTGGTGACGACCGGGTGCCGCACCTCGACCAGATGTGTGGCGCGCCGATGTCCGTCCAGGTGGTAGCCGCAGTAGGGAGTGCGGCCGGTGAGCATGGAGGCGGCCGAGGACTCGCGGCCCTCGGTGTTGGTCCGGGCTCCGAGCACGGAGTTGATGTAGACGACCGCGGAGGACTCCATCCACGCGCAGTGCTCACCGAACCGGGGCACGTTGCCCACTTGGTAGGGGGTGCAGGTCGACAGGAGGTCCACGCCCTTGTCCACGAGATAGCGCTCGCTGTCGTCCATCGCCGCGGCGTCCACGGGGGCCACGCCCTGGAGGTCCCACCGGTCCCGGTCGCGGGGGCCGATGAGCTGACAGCTGTGCGCGCGGAACGGCGGGACGTCGACCGTCTCGTCGAGGTCGAGGGAGAAGCGCGAGAAGAGGGCGGCCGGGTCGGTGGTGCCGAGGACCCGGGCGTGGCGCGGTCCGAAGAGGTTGGCGCCACACACGTTGTCGGTGTCGATAAGGCGCTCAGCGCCCATCAACTCACCGTATTTGACCAGGAGTTCCAGGGCGGAGCGGACCGCAGGGCCCTCCTCGCCGGCCAGCATGCGTTCGTCGGCGGGGGTCAGCAGCACGAGTTCCTCACAGTGTCAGGCACGCTCCCTCTCCTTCCAGTTCGTCGCGCAGCTGCGCGACGTCGACCTCGGCGGCCGTGACGTGGTCCTTCAGTGCCAGGTGGGCGGCCGTGCCGGCGGCCTGCCCCATGGCGAAACACGGCCCGGCGACACGCGCGGCGGACTGGCCGCCGTGGGTCATGGAGGCGCAGCGCCCGGCGACGAGCAGGTTCCCGGGGCCTTCGGCGGGAACGAGCATGCGGTACGGCAGCTGGTTGTAGCCCACCGGGTCGTCCCCGTAGGGCCAGCGGATGTCGAGGTCTCCGTCGACGTGGGCCTCCACCGGCCAGCCGTTGAGGCCGATGGAGTCCTCGAAGCGGGCGCAGGAGCGGACGTCTTCCTCGGTGAGGAGGTACCGGCCGAGCAGGCGTCGGGTCTCGCGGATGCCGATCTCGGGGCCGATGTCGACGATGTAGGACCGTTCGAAGCCGGGAAGGTTCTCGCGGATGAAGCCGAACACCTCCTGGGCCTGTGCGCGGCCCTGCACCTCGCCGTGGGTGAGCTGCCAGACGTCGGTGCCGTCCACCGCGCTGCCGTCGGTGTTGCGCAACTGGGTGGCGTTGGCCCGCCACTCGATGGCGTCGCGCTGGGGCCGGACGATCGCGCCGCGGCGCGGGAAGCGGGGGCGGCCGGCGGCGACGGCCTCGTCCATCAGGCGCGGCAGCGTCTTCCACGCGGGTCCGGCGCGCTCGTCGTCCACCGCGTTGATGCGGAACATCGTGGACGGGTAGAGCATGTCGCCGTGCGGGTCGGCCTTCTCGTGGCTCGTTCCGGTCCAGGCCAGCAGGTCGCCGTCACCGGAGCAGTCGATGAACACCTGGCCGCGCAGGATGCCGCGGCCGGACTTCGATTCGACGACGACGGCCTCGACGCCCGCCGGGCCGGTGATCGCGCACACCGCGAAGGCGTGGTACAGGAGTTGGGCTCCGGCGGACAGGACGTGGTCGTCGGCAGCGCTGCGGTAGGCCGGAATGTCGTAGGCCTGTGCCTGGATGCGGTCGGCGAACGACAGGTGGGGGGCGCGGAGTCCGCCGAGACGGTCGATGCGCTCCAGGAGTTCGGTGGCGTGTCCTCGGACGGTGAGGACGTGTTCGCCGTGGACGTTGGAGTACATGCCGCAGAAGGTGGACAGGCCACCGCCGGTGCCGGCGCCGCCGAGGTATCCGCTCTTCTCCACCAGCAGGGTGCTGCGTCCGGCCCGGGCGGCCGCGGTGGCCGCGGCGAGTCCGGAGGGACCGCCGCCGAGGACGACGACCTCCCATTCGCCGAACACCGGTGTCTCACGGGTGGGTTCCGTGACGTAGCTGTTCACGGGGTGGCCTTTCTGTCGGCTGTGGCGGTGGTCCAGTGGTTCGTCAGCAGTGTGTGGAGCCGGTCGGGGATCTCCTGGCTCAGCAGGTGGCCCGCGTCGGGGAGCGCGATCTGCCGGGCGCCGGGCACGGCGGCCGCGATCGTCCGCGCGTGGTGGGCCGGGACGACGGCGTCGGCGAGCCCGTTCACCGCGAGCACGGGGCACCGGATTCCGGCCAGCCGGTCCCGTAGGTCGGTGCCCGCGATGGCTTCGCAGCAGGCCCCGTAGCCCGCGGGGTCGAGCCGCCCGACGCCGTCGACGGTGTCCTGCACCAGGGCCGTCGGTGCCTGCGCCACGGCCGGGGCGTACCAGCGGTCCAGCAGGCCCGAGGTGGCCACCGCCATGCCCTGTTCACGGACCGCCGCGGCGCGGCGCCGCCAGAAGACCGGGTCGTCCGCGAACGCGGGCGCGTTGAGGGTGACGAGGCTGCGTACCCGGTCAGGGTGTTCCGCGGCCAGGGCGAGCCCGACGGTGCCGCCGAGGCTGATACCCACGACGTCGGCGGACTCGATCTCCAGCGAGTCGAGGAGGGTGACGGCGTCGTGGACCAGGTCGGCGAGATCGTACGGTCCCGGGGGCGCCGGGGAGGCGCCGTGCCCGCGGTGGTCGTACGCGATCACTCGCCGCCCGGTGCGCAGGCGTGCGCGCTGGGGTGCCCACATCGCGGCGGTGGTGCCCAGGGAGGCGGAGAGCAGGACCGGGGCGCCGGATCCCTCGTCGGTGAAGGCGGTCATGCGGCGGCTCCCGCGCGGCGGCCGGCCTTCGCGTCCTGGATGCCCCGGTGGACACGGGTGCGCAGCTCGGCGAACTCCGCTGTCGAGCGGCTCGTGACCTGGTCGCGTTCGGCCGGGAGTCCGATGGGGACGTCGTCGAGGACGTGGGTGGGTGAGGCGGACAGGACCAGGACGCGTTCGCCGAGGTACACGGCCTCGTCGACGTCGTGGGTGACGAACAGCGTGGTGATGCCCAGGGACCGCCACAGTGACCGGACGAGGTCTTCGAGGTCGGCTCGGGTCTGCGCGTCGACAGCGGCGAAGGGTTCGTCCATGAGCAGCACCTGCGGCTCGTAGGCGACGGCCCGGGCGATGGCGACGCGCTGCTGCATACCGCCGGAGAGCTGCCAGGGGTAGGCGTCGCCGGAGGCGGCGAGTCCGACTGCGGCGAGTGAGTCGTCGACCAGCCGGTCGCGTTCGGCGCGGGGCAGGCCCTTCTGCCGCAGTGGGAGGTCGATGTTCTGCCGCACGGTCTGCCAGGGGAAGAGGCTGCGGCCGTACTCCTGGAACACCACGGCCATGCCGGGCGGTGGCCCGGTCACGGGGGTGCCGTCGAGCAGGACCTCCCCCGCCGTGGGGGCGAGCAGTCCGGCCAGGCATTTCAGCAGGGTCGTCTTGCCCGCGCCGGAGGGGCCGACGATACACGCGAACTCGCCGCGGGCGACGGAGAAGGTGATGTCGCCGATCGCCTCCACCCGGTGACCGGCGGACTCGTACACCTTGTTGAGGCCCTTGACCTCGACCATGTCTGTCATCAGCCGTTCTTCCTCTGCGACTCGCGCAGGCCCAGGTACCAGCCCAGGGCCCGCTTCTCGACGACGGTGAACAGCGCGGACAGCGCGAATCCGATGAGGCCGAGCAGGATGATGCCGCTCCACATCTGGGGGATCGCGAAGGTGCGCTGGAACTGCACGATGCTGAAGCCGAGGCCGTTGGTGGCGGCGAACATCTCACCGATGACCATGAGGATCAGCCCGACGGAGAGCGCCTGGCGGAGTCCGGCCGCGATCTGCGGGCTCGCCGCGGGCAGCACCATGTGACGCAGCTTCGCGCCGCGGGTGATGCCATAGGTGCGGCAGGTGTCGACCATGACCTCGTCAGCACCGCGTACGCCCTCGACGGTGTTCAGCAGGACCGGCCAGACACAGCCGGAGACGATGACCAGCACCTTCGGGCCGTCCCCGATGCCGGCGACGATCGCGATGACCGGCACCAGCACGGTCGGCGGGAGGGCGCGCAGGAACTCCAGCACCGGTTCGGCCCCACGGCGCAGCGCGTCGGTCAGGCCGAGGACGACGCCCAGGGCCACACCGAGGACGGCGGAGAGGGCGAAGCCGGTGAGGAGCCGGAGCAGGCTGGGCACGACGTCATCGGTGAACCGGGACGAAAGCCACAGTTCTCCGAACCGGTCGAAGATGTCGGGCAGGGGCGGGTAGTAGTAGCTGGTGCTGTTGACGCTGGTGATCCACCACAGTGCGACGAGGGCGGCGGGCAGCCCGAGGGCGAACAGGGTGCGGCGCAGGACGTTCATCGGGAACCCGCCGATCGCCGGACGGAGGGGTGCCATCCGAGCGTGGCCCGTTCGGCGTACCGGAAGCCCACGTTGACCAGGACACCCAGGACTCCGGTGAGCAGTACGAGCGCGAACATCTCGGTCGTCGCCCCGCTGCTCTGGGCGACGGAGATGAGCTGGCCGATGCCCTGGGTGCCGATGACCAGTTCGCCGGTGATGGCCAGGACCAGGGCGACCGAGGCGGCCAGCCTGATGCCGGTGAACACGAACGGCAGGGCGGTCGGCCAGATGACGTGCCGGACGCGGGCCCACAGGCCGAAACGGTAGGAACGGGCGGTGTCGTAGGCGACCGGGTCGATGTCCTGGACGCCGTAGAGCACCTGCACCAGCACCTGCCAGAAGCCGGCGTAGACAATGAGGACCACACCGGACTCGTAGCCGGTGCCGAAGATGAGGATGACCGCCGGGATGAGCGCCACCGAGGGGATCGGGCGCAGGAACTCCACCGTGGAGGCGGTGAGTGCGCGCAGCACCGGCACGAGCCCGATGGCCACGCCGACGACCACTCCCGCGGCTACGGCGACCACCAGCCCGACGGCCCAGGTGCGGACCGTGCTGCCCAGGGCCTCCCACAGCGCGCCGTCGGCCGATTCCCGGCCGAGCTCGGCCAGGACTGAGCTGAGCGGGGGCAGCGCGCCGTCCGCGACGAGGCCGGCACGCGGGACGAGTTCGGCCACCAGCGCGGCGACAACGATGCCGACCAGCGGAGCGACACGGGGCCGGGGCCTGCGGGCGCGCGGCGGCGGAGCGGGCGGCGGGGCTTCGGTGGGCCGGGTGACTTCGAGCACCTTCATCGGACTTCTCCCTGGGATTGCCCGCACACGCTCGCGCAGGCCCCGCGGGCCAGGACGGAGCCGCAGGCGGGGCTGGTGACGGTGCGGTCGTACACGGACAGCCAGCCAGGGGTACGGACGGTCTCCGCGGCGGCGGTCTCGCGGCCGGCCAGGGTGTCCGGATCGACCTCCAGGTCCACCGTGCGGGTGGTGAGATCGATGCTGATCAGGTCGCCGTCGCGGATCCGGCCGAGCGGGCCGCCGACGGCGGCCTCGGGAGAGACCTCGCCGACGACGATGCCCTTGTTGACCAGTCCGGAGAGCTGGCCGTCGGTGACCACCGCGACCTTCTCGCCGAGTCCGGCGCCGTCGAGGGCGAACACGAACGCCGAGGCCATCGCCATGCCGGGACCGCCGTGGAGTCCCATGCCGCGCAGCACGACCACGTCACCGGCCTGGACCTCTCCCGCTGCGAGAGCGTCGACGGCCGCTTCCCTGGACGGGTAGCAGCGGGCCGGGCCGCGGAAGGCGGTGGGCCGGTCCTCGTCGGCGGGCAGTTTCACGATGGCACCCTCGGCCGCCAGGGACCCTCGCAGGACGACGATCGAGGGTGTACGGGAGAACGGGTCGTCCAGCGGCCTGATGAACTCCGGGTCGGACTGCGGTGCCTCGGCGAGGAGTTCGCCGAGCGGTAGTCCGGTGGCCCCGACAGCGGTGAGGTCCAGCAGTGGTGCCAGCGCGGCGAGGACACCGCGGGTGCCGCCGGCGTCGTCGAGCTGCTCGATGTGATGGGGACCGTTGGGCCGTACCGCCGTGATCACGGGGACCCGGTCGGCCAGTTCCTCGTAGGTCCGCCACACATCGACGTCCAGTCCGGCCTCGACGGCGACGGCCTGGAGGTGCTTGACGGAGTTGATCGAGCCGCCGACCGCGAGCATGACGGTGACCGCGTTGCGGATCGCCGCCGGGGTGAGCACCGTTCGTGCGGTCCGCCCCTCGTGCACCATCTCCACTATGCGCCGGCCGGCCGAGCGGACGGCGTCCCACATGGCAGGACCGTCGGCTCGGGTCGGGGTGGTGCCGGGCAGTGCCATGCCGAGCGCCTCGGCGGCCATGTGCATGGTGTTGGCGGTGCCCATCCCCGCGCACACTCCGGGACCGCGGATGGCGTCCTCGGACATGGCGAGCAGGTCCTCGGCGGAGGTACGGCCCAGGGCGGTGTGGCCTGCGTGCAGGAAGACGTCCTCGATGTCGGCGCCGCCGTCCTCGTGCAGGGCGCTGCGCTGGTAGCCGCAGGCGACGAGCAGGGTGGGCACGTCGAGCCTGCCACCCGCCATCATGTGGGCGGGTGCGGTCTTGTCGCACGAGCTGAGGCACACCATGCCGTCGAGCAGGGCGCCCTCCACCACGACCTCGATGTCGTTGACGATGAGGTCGCGGGTGGGCAGCACGTACCGCCCGCCGGCGCCGGCGCTGGTCACGAAGTCGGCCGGAGCCGCGGTACGGATCTCGAAGGGCAGGCCGCCCGCTCGGCGTATCGCGTCCTTGAGCACCGGGACGATGTCGTCGAGGTGGGCGAAGCAAGCGGCCAGGTCCGAGGAGGAGTTGACGATGGCTATCTTGGGCCGGGCCATCTCCTCGTCGGTGATGCCCAGTGAGCGCCACTGGGCCCGTCGGACGGCCCAGCGGGAACTGCCGGCCGGCAGGTCGCTGCGGAGAGAGGTGGTCATGTCAGTCGGCCGTTCCCGACCACACCAGGTCGTCGTAGGAGATGTTGTCGTCGTCGATCAGGCCGTACGCACTGGCGGTCTTGACGAACGTCTCGACGGAGGCCGGCTTGATCTCGGGTGCGAAGGTCGGCAGGGTCACCTTCTGGGCCACTGCGGGGTCGATCTTCATGAACGAGGAGAGCTGCGCCCGGGTCTCCCGGGGGTGTGCCTGCGCGTAGGTCAGTGACTCGTCGATGGCGGCCTTCACGGCGGTGAAGAGTTCAGGGTTCTTCTTCAGCTGTTCCTCGGAGGTGAAGTACACCGACGTGGTCAGGCTCGTCTCGGCCAGGTCGAGGTAGGGCGACGAGATGACCCGGGTGCCCGCGTCCGCGGCGATGGTGTCGAACGGCTCGGCGGTGACCATGGCGTCGATGTCGCCCTTGCCGAGCGCGGTGACCGCGTCGGGGAAGGGCATTTCGACGAACTCGACCTTCTCCGAATCGCCCCTGTCCGCGTCCACCCCGGCCTGGCCAAGCATCTGGAGGAGGTTGTTGAGCGTGTTGACGCTGACCTTCTTGCCCGCGAGGTCGGCCGCCGACTTGATCGGGCTGTCCTTGGGGACTCTGATCATCGTCACGTCCTTGCCTTCGGTACCCGTGGAATTGGATCCGGAGGCGATCACCTTCAAGGGCAGGCCCTGGCCACGGGCCGAGAGCACCGAGACGACGTTGCTGAACGCGAACTGGTACTGCCCGCTGACCACCGGTGGGACGAGGGCCGCGCCGCCCTGGGCGGTCTTGATGTCGAGCTTGATTCCACGGCTGGAGAAGAATCCCTGCTTCTCCCCCAGGTAGAGCGCGGCCACGTCGATGACCGGGATGAAACCGGCCTGCACGGTCACCGGCGTCTTCGACGAGGGGACCTGCCCCCCTCCCGACGAATCGCCACTACCGCAGGCGGTGAGCGACAGAGCCAGTCCGGCTGCGGCCGCCAGCGCCGTCCTTCTGCGCATGATCGGGAACTCCATCGTTCCTCCACGAAACGGGGCCCGGCGAACCGGACCAGATGTGCGTGAGGAGGACCATACATATCTGAACACCTGTGCGCTAGACGCACGCACAAACGTTCGCTGTGCGTACACTGCTGTTCGCGTCCGGCGGCGAAACCCTCCGGCGGATGTGGGAAAGTGGTCGCCGCCACCGCCGGGACTGGGAGACAACACATGGAACTGCTCGAAGACGGGCACGGGGACACGGACTTCGTCCAGTCACTGGCGCGCGGGCTCGAAGTGATCAGAGCCTTCGACGCCGACCATCCGTCCCGCTCGCTCAGCGACGTCGCCAAGGCGACCGGGCTGTCCCGCGCCTCAGCTCGGCGCTCACTGCTGACGCTGCTCAAGCTCGGTTACGTACGCAGCGAGGGAGCGCTCTTCGGTCTCACCCCCAAGACCCTCGAACTCGGGCACGCGTACCTGCGGGCACTGTCCACGCCCGAGATCGCCGAACCGCACCTGACGAGCCTGATGCGCGAGGTGCGCGAGACGACGGCACTGTCCGTGCTCGACGGCGACCATGTGGTACATGTGGCCCGGGTTCCGGCCGGCGGGGTGATCAGCGTGTCCATCAACGTGGGTTCCCGGTTCCCCGCCTACGCCACGGCCATGGGCCGGGTGCTGCTCGCAGGTCTGCCCGAGGACGCCTTCCGGGCCTACCTGGACCGGATCGAGCTCCAGCCCCTGACCGGCCGCACGCTCCGCAGCGCCGACGAGCTGCGCGCGGTCATAGAGACGGCCAGGGCCGATGGTTTCTGCCTCGCCGATCAGGAACTCAACCAGGGTCTGCGGGCTGTGGCCGCCCCCGTGCGTGACCGGTCGGGAGCCGTCATCGCCGCGGCCAACATCGCCGCGAGCGCGGGCATGCGCAGCCTCGACGAACTCCGCGCCATGGTGCCCCGGCTCCAGGAATGCGCCGCCGCCATCGAAACCGACCTGCACCGGGTCGCCGGCCCCTGACCGGCCGGCATGCGGCATGGCTGCGCCACGGCGAAGAACCGCTGCCCAGCCATGCCGCATGTCCGAGCGCGGGATCCGAAAGGCCTCTCAACGCAGAATTACCGGTGAGCATCAAGGCTCAACCGGTAATTCGTCAGTGCGTACAGGATGATCTCCCGAGCGCCCCAGCGTGAGTGTCCGAGGGGGGACTTGAACCCCCACGCCCGATAAAGGGCACTAGCACCTCAAGCTAGCGCGTCTGCCATTCCGCCACCCGGACAAGGTGTCTGTCGTCCCGGGGCCCTCCCCGTGGCGACAAAGAAAACAATACCAGGGGTTCGGGGCGCCTTTCACCTGCGTTTCAGGTGGTCAGTGCGGTGCGGATGCACCCGGGCGGACCGGCGTCGGACTCACGTACGCTCAGTGGCGAAGCGCGTACGCAGGGCGCTCGCGCTAGCGCTGTGCCTTGCCCGTCTCCTGCGGCCCGGGGCTCAGATCCTGGAGGCCGATGACCCGCAGTAGTTCGAGGCGCTCGTACGTAGGCGTGCCCGGCCGAGCCGAGTGCACGACGAGCTGCTGGCTGTGGCCGTCGCTGAGCAGCACTTCGCAGTCGAGGTCGAGGAGGCCGACCACCGGGTGCAGGAACCGCTTCGGGGACGGGCGGCGCACCACGACGTCGTGCGTCTTCCACAGCTCCTCGAACTCCGCCGACCTGGAGCGGAGTTCGGCCACGAGTGCGGCCGGGCCGGGGTCGTCGGGGCGGGACCCGACGACCGCCCGCAGGCTCGCCACATGTGCGCGGGCGTGCTGCACGCGGTTCTCGGGCGGGGACAGGTCCCGCCCGCCCGGCACCGTGAACCAGCGGCGGATCATGTTCGTCCCGGTGTGGTCACCGGCCAGGGCCACCGCCATGGTGTTCTGCGCGAGCACCTCGCCCCAGTCGCTCACCACCATCGCCGGGAGGTCGTGCAGCCGGTCCAGGATCAGCAGCAGCCCCGGGCGGACGTGGTCGGAGGAGCCGCCCGGCCGGGGCGGCTCCTCGCCCGCCAGGTGGAACAGGTGGTCGCGCTCCGTGTCCGTGAGCCGCAGGGCGCGGGCGAGGGCGGTGAGCAGCTGCCGCGAGGGGTGGGAGCCGCGGCGCTGTTCCAGCCGCGTGTAGTAGTCCGTGGACATCCCGGCGAGCTGCGCCACCTCTTCGCGGCGCAGGCCCGGGGTGCGGCGCCGCGCACCCGCGCTCAGGCCCACGTCGCTGGGGGCCAGGCGGGTACGGGCGCGGCGCAGGAAGTCGGCGAGTTCGGTTCGGTCCACGATTTCAGGATCCCTCGGATCCGGTTCCGTAGCCAGGGAGTGCCGGTCCCTGGACAGACGCGTCTCTCCCGCCTTCACCGCAGCTCCCGCACGCTTCAGACATGGCTACGACAACGAGGAGGCGGCCATGCTGACATTGGTGACAGGAGCGACGGGCCAGGTAGGGCGGCGGTTCGTACCGCGGCTGCTGCAGGGCGCGGCGGCCGGCGACGAGGTGCGGGTCCTGGTGCGGGACGCGGCGCGCGGCGAACGGTTCGCCGAGCTGGGCGCCCAGGTGCTGGTAGGCGATCTGCGCGACGCGGAGGTGCTCGGCAGGGCGACCGCCGGCGTGGACGCGGTGGTGAACGTCGCCGCAGCATTCCGCGGGGTGCCGGACGAGGAGGCGAGGGCGGTGAACCGCGACGCGGCCATCGAGCTCGGGCGGGCCGCGGTGGCCTCAGGGGTGCGGAGGTTCGTGCAGGTCAGCACCGGTCTCGTGTACGGCGCGGGCCGGGGCAGGGCGCTGGTGGAGAGCGACGAGACGGTGCCTGGCACCCATCTGTGGGGCGCCTACCCGGAGTCCAAGTGGGAGGCGGAGCAGGCGCTCGGATCCATGGAAGGACTGAACGACCTCCGCATCGGACGGCTGCCGTTCGTGTACGGCGACGGGGACCCGCATCTCGCGGACGTGATGAAGTACGCGCCGAACTGGCCTGCCATGCAGCGCCTGCACATGGGCCATCACATGGACGTGGCGCAGGGCCTGCGTCGGCTGCTGTACGCGCCCGGTGCGCACGGTGTCTACAACATCGCCGACGACGCCCCGGTCACCATGGTCGACCTCTTCCAGTTCCATGGCCTGCCGGTGCCGCAGGAGGCGTACGACAAGGACGCCCCGGACCCCTGGCACAGCGTGATGTCGACGACCCGCATCCGTCGCGAACTGGGCTACCGCCCGCTGGTCCCGTCGGTGTGGACAGCGCGGGAGGCGGGCGTTCTCTAGCGGGGCCGGCCGCGGCGTGGCCGCGGCCGGCGGCGCTGGATCGGCTGAGGTTCTCCCCCGGCGATCTGCTCAGACAGGTCCGGTCTACAGATATCCGCTGTAGATGAACCTGGCGTTGACGGGGGTGCCAGGGGCGTTCTCGTCGAGATCACCGGTGATCTCGTACCAGACGTTCCCTACGGAATTGACGCACTCGTAGTACAGGTGGACCGTCCGTCCGGCACCGATGTAGCTGGTGACGGTCGAACTTCCCGAAGCACCCGTGTGGACCGGGGTACGGGCGTTCGTCACCCCGCCCCTCCCGTACGCCTTGCAGGTGAGCGCGGCCTGCGTGCTCATCCCACCGGACGCGACGAGGGTGTCGGCGGAAGCTGCGGTGGCCGACGGAGAAGCGGTGAGGACGGCCGAGGCGACCAGGACAGGGAGGGCGAGCGCCGTCCACGCCTTAGATCTCTTCACGAGGATTCCTTACGGTGCGAGTCCGATCTTCAGTACGAAGATCGTATGAGTGCGCATTGGCGAGTTGACGGTGCATTACAGATCCTTTAACTTCCCGTCCACCTACGGCATGAGGTGGTAGTCGGGGAAGTTGCCCGGCAGCCGCTCCCCCGGAGGCCCCTCGGTCACGGCCCGCACGAGCAGTTCGCCGCCGACGAACGCACCGCGCCAGGATGCACCGAAGCCACCGAAGAGCTCCTCGCGGTCGCCCCGGGAACGCGGTTTGTTGTGACCGGTCTTGAAGGCCCGGATCTGCGGGGCCAGGCGTTCGTACGTCGCCGGGTCGTCGGTGGAGAGGGTTGCGACCAGGGCCCCGTTCGAGGCGTTCATGGCGGCGAGGAGCTCGGCCTCGGTGTCGACCAGGACGATCGTGTCGACCGGGCCGAAGGGTTCCGCGTGGTGGAGCGGGGAGGACGGGGGTGGATTGAGGAGCGTGACCGGGTGGAGGTAGGCGCTGGTGTCCTGGCCGGGGAGGAAGCGGGCGTCCGCCACGGACCCCTGATGGAGGGGGACGGCCCCGCGGTCGATCGCCTCGGTGACCTGGTCGTGCAGTTCCTTGGCCTTGGTCGTGTTGATCAACGGGCCGAAGTCCAGGGCGGGGAGTGGGTCGGAGGGGTGCTCGACGGCGAGGGGGTGCCCTGTGCGGAGGGAGCGTACGGCGGGGAGGTAGGCCGCCAGGAAGTCCGCGAAGAGGGTGCGCTGGACGACGAAGCGGGGGTAGGCGGTGCAGCGCTGCTTGCCGTAGTCGAACAGCTTCGGGATGACCGCGGTGAGGGACGGCCAGTCCGTGTGGTTCCAGATGCCCCAGGTGTTGAGGCCCTCCTGTTCGAGGATGTGCCGCTTGCCGAGGTCGGCGACGGCGGTGGCGATGCGGGCGCCGGTGTCCCGGCCACCGACGAAGGAGACGCAGCCGATCTCGGCCGACCGGACGAGCGGCTCGGACAGTTCACGACCGCTGCCGCTGAGGAGCGTGATCGGGACGCCTTCCCGGGCGGCGAGTGCGCAGGCGAGAGTGAGACAGGAGACACCGCCGTCGGTCGGGGTCTTGGCGATCACGGCGTTACCGGCCAGGGCCTGTACGAGCATCGCGTGCACCAGCACGGACATGGGGTAGTTCCAGCTGGCGATGTTGGAGACGGGGCCGGCGAGTGGGGTGCGGCCGGCCAGGAGGCGGTCGCTGTGGTCGACGTACCAGCGGACGCCGTCGATGGCGCGGTCCACGTCCGCCTGGGCGAGACGCCAGGGCTTGCCGATCTCCCAGACCAGGAGCAGGGCGAGGAGTTCGCGGTGCTCGGTGAGGGCGTCGAGGGTGGCCGAGACACGGGCGCGGCGTTCGGGGAGCGGGATGTGGCGCCAGGCGCGGTGCTGGTCGAGGGACGCCCGTACCGCTTGCCGGGCGGTCGCCGCGTCCAGGCGGGGTGGGCCGGTGATGGGCGTGCCGTCGATGGGGCTCGTGGCGGGGAGGGTGCGGCCGTCCCGGTGCCAGGTGGCGGCCCAGAGGTTGCGGGTCCGGTCGTCCTCGAAGGCCTCGGGAGCGGTGGTCAGGCTGCGTTGCCAGGCGTCCTGCCAGGCGGTTCCTGGCTTGAGGGCGAGGGTGAGGGGGGTGGGGGCGGCGGCGGGCGTCGGTGCGGGTGACTGTGTCATCGGGTCTCCGCTCTGGGTGCGGGGTGCGGGGTGCGGGGTGCGGTGGCGGGGTGCGGGGTGCCGTGGCGGGGCGGGTTGGGCGCCTGCGGCGGGCCTGTTCCCCTGCCCGCCCCTTCCCGTAACCGGGGCTCCGCCCCGGACCCCGGTCCTCAATCGCCGGACGGGCTCAAACATGTGCGGCTCGGCTCCGGACGGGGTGCCGCACCGCCTGAGACACTTGAGCCGGGGTCGGTTCTCAGCCGCGCAGCCTGTCCTCCGCCAGGCGGGCCGTTTCCGTCGGGGTGGAGCCCACTGCCACACCTGCCGCCTCCAGCGCCTCCTTCTTCGCCGCGGCCGTGCCGCTCGAGCCCGAGACGATCGCTCCCGCGTGGCCCATCGTCTTGCCCTCGGGGGCTGTGAAGCCCGCGATGTAGCCGACCACCGGCTTCGTGATGTGCCGGGCGATGTGCGCCGCGGCGCGTTCCTCCGCGTCGCCGCCGATCTCGCCGATGAGGACGATCAGTTCGGTGTCGGGGTCGTTCTCGAACGCCGTCAGGCAGTCGATGTGCGTCGTTCCGATCACCGGGTCGCCACCGATGCCCACCGCCGTCGAGAAGCCTGTCTCGCGGAGTTCGTGCATCAACTGGTAGGTGAGCGTGCCCGACTTGGAGACCAGGCCGATGCGGCCGGGCTTCGTCGCGATGTCGGCGGGGATGATGCCCGCGTTGGACTGCCCGGGGCTGATCACCCCGGGGCAGTTGGGTCCGAGGATGCGTGTGCCGCGCGCCTTGGCGTGGGCGTGGAAGGCCACGGCGTCGTGGACGGGGATGCCCTCGGTGATGACCACGGCCAGGCCGATGCCCGCGTCCGCCGCCTCGACGACGGCCTCCCTGGCGAACGGCGGCGGGACGAAGACGACGGTGACGTCTGCGCCGGTGGCGTCCATCCCGTCGCGTACGGAACCGAAGACCGGGACCGTACGGTCGTCGAGGTCCACGCTGCGGCCCGCCTTGCGCGGGTTGACGCCGCCGACGATCTGGGTGCCCGCCGCGAGCATCCTCCTGGTGTGTTTCATGCCCTCGGCGCCGGTCATGCCCTGGACGAGGAGCTTGCTCTCCTTGCTGAGGAAGATAGCCATGATCAGTGCCCTCCCAGGGCCAGTCGGGCTGCTCGGTCGGCTGCGCCGTCCATCGTGGTGACCTGCTGGACCATCGGGTGCGCGCGGTCGTCGAGGATCGCCCGGCCGCGTGCCGCGCTGTTGCCGTCGAGGCGGACGACCAGGGGTTTCGTCAGATGGACGGAGTCGAGGGCCTGGACGATTCCGTCGGCCACCGCGTCGCACGCGGTGATGCCTCCGAACACGTTGACGAAGACGGACTTCACGGAGGGATCCGACAGAATGACCGTGAGCCCGTCGGCCATGACGCGGGCCGACGCGCCTCCTCCGATGTCGAGGAAGTTGGCCGGGCGCGCCCCGCAGCCGGCGACCACGTCGAGGGTGGACATGACGAGTCCCGCGCCGTTGCCGATGATGCCGACCTCGCCGTCGAGCTTGACGTAGTTGAGCCCCTTGGCGCGGGCCGCGGCCTCCAGCGGGTCCCCGTGCGGGTCGGTGGTGTCCGCGCCCCAACGGGACTGGCGGAAGGCCGCGTTGTCGTCCAGGGTCACCTTGCCGTCGAGGGCGAGGATGCGGCCGTCCACGGTGCGGACGAGCGGGTTGACCTCGACGAGCAGGGCGTCCTCCTGGGTGAGGACCTGCCACAGCGCCTGCAGTACGGGTGCGGCCTCCGGCGGGAGGGAGGCCGCCTCCGCGATCTGCGCCGCCTTGGCCGCGGTGACGCCCTCGGCGGGGTCGACGGGGATACGGGCCACCGCCTCCGGGCGGGTGGCGGCGACCTCCTCGATGTCCATGCCGCCCTCCGCCGAGGCGATCGCGAGGAAGGTTCCGGCGGCGCGGTCCAGGGCGTAGCTGACGTAGAACTCCGCCTCGATGTCGACGGGCTGGGCGAGCATCACCGTCCGGACGAGGTGGCCCTTGATGTCCATGCCGAGGATCTGGCGGGCGGTGACGACGGCCGCCCCGGGGTCCGCGGCCACCTTCACCCCGCCGGCTTTGCCCCGGCCGCCCACTTTGACCTGTGCCTTGACGACGACCCGGCCGCCGAGCCGTTCGGCCGCGGCGTGGGCCGCGGACGGGTGGTCCACGACCTCGGCGTCCGGTACGGCGATGCCGTGATCCGCGAAGAGTTGCCTTGCCTGGTGCTCGTACAGATCCATAGCCACTCCCGATCGTGCCGATTGTGAAAGTGCCGCACGCCCCCTGGACACCACCCACCGGATGCGGGATAACAAGCTTCATACAGTATTCGTCGACTGTATGCAATGTACCGCGAGAGCGGCGGAGCGGCTCCCGCACTCCCCTACGAAGGGACAGGAACATCGCCATGCCCGAGGACAGCCAGGACAGCCAGAACCTCATCTCCGGTGGGCACTTGGTCGCCAAGGCACTCAAGGCGGAGGGGGTGGAACGCATCTACACCCTCTGTGGCGGCCACATCATCGACATCTACGACGGTTGCGTCGACGAGGGCATCGAAGTCGTCGACGTACGGCACGAGCAGGTGGCCGCCCACGCGGCCGACGGCTACGCCCGGATCACCGGGAAGCCGGGGTGCGCCGTCGTCACCGCGGGGCCAGGGACGACCGACGCCGTCACCGGGGTGGCCAACGCCTTCCGCGCCGAGTCACCGATGCTCCTGATCGGAGGCCAGGGGGCGCACACCCAGCACAAGATGGGCTCGCTCCAGGACCTGCCGCACGTCGACATGATGACGCCCATCACCAAGTTCGCGGCCACCGTGCCGGACACCGCGCGGGCGGCGGACATGGTGTCGATGGCCTTCCGGGAGTGCTACCACGGGGCGCCAGGACCGTCGTTCCTGGAGATCCCGCGCGATGTGCTCGACGCCAAGGTCCCGGCTGACAAGGCCAGGGTCCCGGAGGCAGGGCGGTACCGCGCGTCGACCCGTGCGGGCGGCGACCCGGCCGACATCGAGAAGCTCGCAGATCTGCTCGTCCACGCCGAGAAGCCGGCCATCCTGCTGGGCAGCCAGGTCTGGACGACACGCGCCACGGACTCCGCCACCGAGCTCGTCCGGACGCTCAACATCCCGGCGTACATGAACGGCGCGGGCCGCGGCACCCTGCCGCCCGGCGATCCGCACCACTTCCAGCTCTCGCGTCGTTACGCGTTCTCCAACGCCGACCTGATCGTGATCGTGGGGACCCCCTTCGACTTCCGGATGGGCTACGGCAAGCGGCTCTCGCCGGCCGCCACCGTCGTCCAGATCGACCTCGACTACCGCACCGTGGGCAAGAACCGCGACATCGACCTCGGGATCGTCGGCGACGCGTCGGTCGTGCTGAAGGCGGTCACGGAGGCCGCGAGCGGCCGGATCAACGGCGGTTCCGCTCTGCGCAAGGCCTGGCTGGACGAACTGCGGGCCGCCGAGCAGGTGTCGATCGAGAAGCGGCTGCCCCAGCTGAAGTCGGACGCCTCTCCCATCCATCCCTACCGGCTGGTGAGCGAGATCAACGACTTCCTGACCGAGGACTCCATCTACATAGGGGACGGCGGCGACATCGTCACCTTCTCCGGGCAGGTCGTCCAGCCCCGCACCCCGGGCCACTGGATGGACCCGGGTCCGCTCGGCACGCTCGGGGTCGGGGTCCCCTTCGTGCTGGCCGCGAAGCAGGCCAGGCCCGACAAGGAGGTGGTGGCACTGTTCGGGGACGGCGCCTTCTCCCTCACCGGTTGGGACTTCGAGACGCTGGTCCGCTACAACCTCCCCTTCGTCGGCATCGTCGGCAACAACTCCTCGATGAACCAGATCCGTTACGGCCAGAAGGCCAAGTACGGCGACGAGCGCGAGCGGGTCGGCAACACCCTGGGCGACGTCCACTACGACAAGTTCGCCCAGATGCTGGGTGGTTACGGCGAAGAGGTGCGCGACCCCGCCGACATCGCACCCGCGCTGCGCAGGGCCCGTGAGTCGGGACTGCCCTCGCTCATCAATGTCTGGGTCGACCCGGACGCGTACGCCCCCGGAACGATGAACCAGACCATGTACAAGTAGAAGAGGAGCGGTTGGCATGACCAAAGCTCTTGAGGGCGTGCGCGTCCTCGACATGACGCACGTACAGTCCGGCCCCTCCGCCACCCAGCTGCTCGGCTGGCTCGGGGCGGACGTGGTCAAGCTGGAGGCGCCGAGCGGCGACATCACCCGCAAGCAGTTGCGCGATCTGCCCGACGTCGACTCCCTCTACTTCACGATGCTCAACTGCAACAAGCGGAGCATCACCCTCAACACCAAGAGCGAGCGCGGCAAGGAGATCCTCACCGAGCTCATCCGCCGCAGCGACGTGATGGTGGAGAACTTCGGCCCGGGCGCCGTGGACCGCATGGGGTTCACCTGGGAGCGGATCCAGGAGATCAATCCCCGCATCGTCTACGCGTCCATCAAGGGCTTCGGCGAAGGCCCGTACACCAACTTCAAGGCGTACGAGGTCGTCGCGCAGGCCATGGGCGGCTCGATGTCCACCACCGGGTTCGAGGACGGGCCGCCGCTCGCCACCGGCGCCCAGATCGGCGACTCGGGCACCGGGATCCATGTGGTGGCGGGCATACTCGCAGCCCTGTTCCAGCGCGAGAACACCGGGCGCGGGCAGCGGGTCAACGTGGCGATGCAGCACGCGGTGCTCAATCTGTGCCGGGTCAAGCTGCGCGACCAGCAGCGACTGGAGCACGGGCCGCTCGCCGAGTACCCGAACGCACAGGTCACCGCCGACGCCGACGAGGTGCCGCGCAGTGGCAACGCCAGCGGCGGCGGCCAGCCGGGATGGGCGGTGAAGTGCGCGCCGGGTGGCCCCAACGACTACGTGTACGTCATCGTGCAGCCGGTCGGCTGGAAGCCGCTGTCCACGCTGATAGGCCGGCCCGAGCTGGCGGACGACCCCGAGTGGGCGACGCCGGAGTCCCGGCTGCCGAAGCTCGGCAAGATGTTCCAGCTGATCGAGGAGTGGTCGGCGACGCTCCCCAAGTGGGGCGTCCTGGAACAGCTCAACGCGCACAACATCCCGTGCGGCCCGATCCTCTCCACCAAGGAGATCGTCGAGGACGAGTCCCTCGCCGCCAACGAGATGGTGGTCCGCGTCGAGCATCCCGAGCGCGGCACCTTCACCACGGTCGGCAGCCCGCTGAAGCTGTCCGACTCCCCCGTCGAGATCGTCACCTCCCCGCTGCTCGGTGAGCACAACGCGGAGGTGTACGTCGGCGAACTGGGCCTGGGCGACGAGGAACTGCGGCTTCTGAAGACGAACGGAGTCATCTGAGCATGACCGGAACAGTCGAGACACAGGAGCAGGAACAGGTCAGGGCGCTGCTCGACCGCGTCCGGGGCGAGGGGCGCAGCGCGCTCACGGCCCCGGAGGGGAAGGTCATCGCGGACGCGTACGGGATCACGGTCCCGGGCGAGGGCCTGGCCCGGGACGTGGACGAGGCGGTGGCGCTGGCCGACCGGCTCGGCGGGCAGGTCGTACTCAAGATCGTCTCCCCCGACATCCTGCACAAGACGGATGCGGGCGGGGTCGTGGTCGGGGTGTCGGGCGCGAAGGAGGTGCGCGAGGCGTTCTGCTCGATCGTGAGGAACGCGAAGGCGTACGCGGCCGACGCGCGGATCGAGGGCGTGCAGGTGCAGCAGCTGGTGCCGCCCGGCCAGGAGGTCATCGTCGGGGCGGTCACCGACCCCACGTTCGGGAAGGTGGTGGCGTTCGGCCTCGGCGGTGTCCTGGTCGAGGTGCTCAAGGACATCACCTTCCGGCTGGCGCCGGTGACGGCGGACGAGGCGCAGTCGATGCTCGACTCGATCGGCGCAGCGGAGATCCTCAAGGGGGTCCGCGGCGCGCCGGCGGTGGACCGGTGGGCGCTGGCGGAGCAGATCCGGCGGGTCTCGCAACTGGTCACGGACTTCCCGGAGATCGCGGAGGTCGACCTCAACCCGGTCATCGCGTCGCCGGACGGGGCGGTCGCCGCCGACATCCGGATCCTGCTGACGACCGAGGAGGTGAAGACCCGGCGCCGCTACAGCCGGGAGGAGATCCTGGTGTCGATGCGCCGGCTGATGGAGCCGCGCTCGGTGGCGGTGATCGGTGCCTCCAACGAGCAGGGCAAGATCGGCAACTCGGTGATGCGCAACCTCATCGACGGAGGGTTCGCGGGCGAGATTCATCCGGTGAACCCCAAGGCCGATGACATTCTCGGCCGCAAGGCGTACAAGAGTGTCACCGACGTTCCCGGTGAGGTGGATGTGGCGGTCTTCGCGATCCCCGCCAAGTTCGTCGCGTCGGCGCTCCAGGAGGTGGGCCGCAAGGGGATCCCCAACGCCGTGCTCATTCCCTCCGGCTTCGCCGAGACGGGCGAACACGCCCTGCAGGACGAGATCGTGGCGATCGGCGAGCAGTACGGCGTGCGGCTGCTGGGGCCGAACATCTACGGCTACTACTCGACCTGGCAGGATCTCTGCGCCACCTTCTGCACCCCGTACGACGTCAAGGGCCCGGTGGCCCTGACCTCGCAGTCCGGCGGTATCGGCATGGCGATCCTCGGCTTCGCGCGGTCGACCAAGACCGGGGTCTCGGCGATCGTCGGGCTCGGCAACAAGTCCGACATCGACGAGGACGACCTGCTGACCTGGTTCGGCGAGGACCCGAACACCAAGTGCATCGCGATGCACCTGGAGGACCTCAAGGACGGGCGGGCGTTCGTGGAGGCGGCGCGGGCGACCGTGCCGAAGAAGCCGGTCGTGGTCCTGAAGGCGGGCCGGACGAGCGCGGGCGCCAGGGCGGCGGGCTCCCACACGGGCGCGCTGGCGGGGGACGACGCCGTGTACGACGACATCCTGCGGCAGGCGGGAGTGATCCGGGCCCCGGGCCTGAAGGACATGCTGGAGTACGCGCGGGCGCTGCCCGTCCTGCCGGCCCCCAAGGGCGACAACGTCGTGATCATCACCGGGGCGGGCGGATCGGGGGTGCTCCTGTCGGACGCGATCGTCGACAACGGGCTCTCGCTGATGGAGATCCCCCCGGACCTGGACACGGCGTTCAAGGCGTTCATCCCGCCCTTCGGAGCGGCCGGGAACCCGATCGACATCACGGGCGGTGAGCCGCCGTCGACGTACGAGGCGACGATCCGGCTGGGGATGGAGGATCCGCGGATCCACGCGCTGGTGCTGGGCTACTGGCACACCATCGTCACTCCGCCGATGGTCTTCGCGGAGCTGACGGCCCGGGTGGTGGAGGAGTTCCGGGCGCGCGGGATCGAGAAGCCCGTGGTGGCGTCGCTCGCGGGCGACACGGAGGTCGAGGAGGCTTGCGCATACCTGTTCGAGCGGGGCGTCGTCGCGTATCCGTACACCACGGAGCAGCCGGTCGCCGTACTCGGCGCGAAGTACAGGTGGGCCAGGGCCGCCGGGTTGTTGGGCGGTGGCCGATGACCTGATGACCACGGCTCGAACCACGGGGTCTGCGGCGTACCGCTCGGCCGCAGACCCCAGCGCGAAGTGAGAACGGGCAGGGGGCGCTGGCCAGACTTCTTCCACGCAAGGGGTTCGATCGACAATGACTGCTACAGACATCTCCACATCCGTCCCCTTCAGGGAGGTGACGGACGCCAACGGGCGCATGTACCGCATCGGCGAGTCCGATGTCGACATCATGGGCCGCAAGCGCAAGTGGATGGTCATCCTGCCGTGGGTCGGCATGATGGGCATCAGCTCGGCGGAGTACGCCTTCGCGTCGGCGGAGGACACGCTGCACCACGCGCACAACTGGGACAGCGGTCACATCTACTGGATGATGACCGTCTGGGTGTTCTTCCAGGCCGCAGTGGCGATGCCCGCGGGCAGACTGCGGGAGACCGGCAGGCTGCCGGCCCGCTGGGCGATGATGCTCGGCGCGACGGGCACCCTCCTCGGCTACCTCTCACTGGCGTACGCGCCGCACGTGATCTTCGCGTACATCGGCTTCAGTGTGTTCTCCGGCATGGGCGCGGGCATGGTGTACGCCACCTGCGTCAACATGGTCGGCAAGTGGTACCCGGAGCGCAGGGGCGGCAAGACGGGCTTCGTCAACGGCGGGTTCGCCTACGGTTCGGTGCCGTTCGTCTTCATCTTCACCGGGTTCATGGACATCACCAACTTCAGGTGGGTCCTGGTCTCGGTGGGTGTGTTCCTCGCCGCGCTCGTGGCCTGCGCGGGCTTCTTCTTCCGGGACCCGCCGAAGAACTGGTGGCCCGCCGAGGTCGACCCGCTCAACCCGCCCGAGGACCCACGGGCCCGTCGTGCGCTGGAGAAGAACCCGCCGGCCATCAAGCAGTACTCACCGGGTGAGGCCTGGAGGACCGGCCGGGTGGCGCTGATGTGGTGCTGCCTCGCCTGTACCTCCGGCGTGAACATCTTCGGTATCGCGTTCCAGGTCGACATCGGCCAGGACGCGGGCTTCGCCGCCGGGATCGTGGCCACCGCCATGTCGCTCAAGGCGATCGTGAACGGCACCGGGCGCGGCGTCATCGGCTGGCTCTCCGACCTCTACGGCCGCAAGAAGTGCCTGCTCTACGTCTGCGTCATCCTGGGGCTCGCCCAGTTCGGCATCATCTGGGCGGCGGACATGCAGAGCCTGCCGCTGTTCCTGCTCTTCTCCGCGATCTCCGGCTTCGGGGGCGGCGCCATCTTCCCGATGTTCGCGGCGATGACAGCGGACTACTTCGGTGAGAACAACAACGCCACCAACTACGGCATGGTCTACAGCTCCAAGCTCGTCTCGGGGCTCGGAGCGGGGATGGGCTTCCTGGTCGTCGACGCCTGGGGGCTCAACGGCGCCTTCATCCTGGCGGGCAGCATCTCGTTCTTCGCGGGATTCCTCGCCCTGTTCCTCGCGGCACCCGGCCGCGACCGAAAGGGCAACGTGGTGAAGGCCGCCCCGGTCCCGATCGTCAGGGAGACCGACTGATCGCACACCCGCAGCACACGCGTGGGGCCCGGTTCGTGGAGAACCGGGCCCCACGCGTGTGTGCTGTCAGTCGCCGCAGCGGCTCTCGCGGAGCGAGTGCAGGTGCTCACTGGACTTGCGGGCGAAGGCCAGCGAGTCGACCGGGCTGTCGTGCTCGGTCTGCCAGTGGTGGTACGTACGGCCGCGGTCCGTCAGGGCGGTGACGCGGCTCAGGAAGTTCGTGTAGTCGATGTCCCCGTCGCCGACGTCCGTCATGTTGTAGCCGTCGGGGGCGGTGTCGTCCCGGGTGCCGTCCTTGACGTGGAAGAGCGGGTAGCGGTCGGGCTGCTTGACCACGTAGTCGATGGGGTTGAAGGGCGCGGGTGTGCCGTCCACCCGCTTGCCGAAACGGAACTGCCCGCAGAAGGCCCAGTAGATGTCCATCTCGAGGTAGACCAGGTCGGGGTCGGTCTCGGCGAGCAGGACGTCGTAGAGGCGGACCTTCGGCTGGTCGGTGGCGAAGGAGAACTCCTCGGCGTGGTTGTGCTGGTAGAACTTCATGCCGCGCTTGCGTGCGGCGGCGCCGTAGGTGTTGAAGTCCTCGGCGGCGCGCTTCCAGCCGTCCACGGTGGAGCCGTAACGGAACGGCCCGGAGGCGGTGCCGATGTGCTTGAGGCCGAGGGCCTCGGCGTCGTCGAGGACCTGCGTGAGGTTCTGGGCGAAGGAGTAGGCACCAGGGTTGTTGTCGTCGTAGTAGTTGACGTGGCTGCCTATGGGGTGGAGGCCGTGGTCCTTCGCCAGCCGCTTGAGCTGGGCGAGGGTGATGTCACCGGCCGAGCCCTGGGTGTATCCGGCGAACTCGATCTCGTCGTAGCCGTACTTCTCCAGCTCGGCGAAGACGGGGGCGAAGCCTAGGGTGGAGACCTTGTCACGGAGGCTGTAGAGCTGGATGCCGAGACGGCCGGGAGGCAGGACCGCACGGCCCTTCCCGTGGCCGTGTCCGTGGCCGTGTCCGTGTCCCTGGCCGGTGTGCGGGCCGGCCGCCTGGGCTGCGGCGCCACTGAGGAGGGTCGCGGCGGCGGCTCCGGCGGCGACGCCCAGGACGTTGCGGCGGCTGAGTCTGCGCGCGAGCTCGAGGTCCTTCGGGGTGCGGCTCATGATCACGAATCTCCCTGTGAACGTGCGGGCGGGACGGATTGTCAGTGCAGTCCGGCAAGCTGGAGGAGCAAGGACTTCACTTCGGTGGCCTGGACTCGGCCGTTGAACGCGTGGGGGGTGGAGCAGAGGATGAGCGGACCTTCGTCGTCGCTCGTGGGCAGGCGGCCGTGGCTGCCTCGGATAGGTGAGGGATCCAGGGGGACGACCGCCATGCGGTAGCGCATTCCGAGCTTCTTGCGGGCGACCGCCGAGACCGCCTTGACCCTGACATAGGGGTCCTGGGGGTCCATGAAGAGCTCCACGGGGTCGTAGCCCGGTTTGCGGTGGATCTCGACGAGCTGCGCGAAGTCGGGAGCGCGGTCGTCGTCGAGCCAGTAGTAGTACGTGAACCAGGCGTCCTTCTCCGCCACGGCGACGAGCTCTCCGGAGCGGGGATGGTCAAGGTGGTGGTCCTTCTTGCCCTCGTCGTCGAGGAGTTCCGCGATGCCGGGGAGGTCCGCGAGCGCCTCGCGGGTCGCTTCGAGGTCCTCCGGCCGGCGTACGTAGACGTGGGCGAGCTGGTGGTCGGCGACGGCGAAGGCCCGGGAGGCCATCGGGTCGAGGTACTCCATGCCGTCCTGGGTGTGCACCTCCAGCAGTCCGGCGCGGCGCAGGGCGCGGTTGATGTCCACGGGCCGGTCGACGCTGGTGATGCCGTACTCGGAGAGGGCGACGACGGTGCGCCCGGCTGCCCTGGCGTCGTCGAGCAGGGGTGCCACCGCGCGGTCGAGGTCGGCCGCGGCCCGGTGGGAGCGGGGGTCGTCGGGGCCGTAGCGCTGGAGGTCGTAGTCGAGGTGCGGGAGGTAGCAGAGGGCCAGGTCGGGGGTGCGGGTGGCGAGGATGTGGCGGGTGGCGTCGATGATCCACTGCGAGGAGACGAGGTCGGCGCCGGGGCCCCAGAAGTGGAAGAGGGGGAAGGTGCCCAGCTTCTCGGTCAGTTCGTCGTGCAGCGCAGGAGGCCGGGTGTAGCAGTCGGGTTCCTTGCGGCCGTCGGCGTAGTACACGGGGCGGGGGGTGACGGTCCAATCGGTGTCGGCGCCCATCGCGTACCACCAGCAGATGTTGGCGACGGTGTAGCCGGGGTGGGCGCGCCGGGCGGCGTCCCAGAGCTTGTCCCCCGCGACGAGCCCGTTGTGCTGACGCCACAGGAGGACGTCGCCGAGCTCGCGGAAGTACCAGCCGTTGGCGACGATGCCGTGTTCGGAGGGGGTGGTGCCGGTGAGGAAGGTGGACTGGGCGGCGCAGGTGACGGCGGGCAGGACGGTGGAGAGGGGGGCCTGCGCGCCTGATCCGGCCATGGCCCGGAGGTTCGGCATGTGCCGGAGCAGCTGAGGGGTGAGGCCGACGACGTCGAGGACGAGGAGCGGCGTGGGGCGCGCGCCGGTGCCGGGTGCGGTCATGGGAGCTCCTTGAGTCCGAGGTCGACGAGGAGGTCGCGGGCGAGGGTGAGTTCGGCGGCGATGCCGTCGGCGAGCTGGGTGCGGGTGCGCGGCCGCAGTGCGGCGGGGAGCGCCTGCCAGGTGTACGTCTCGACTTCGAGGTGCCGGGTGAGGGGCGTGGGTCCGCCGACGAGCCGGTTCAGCACGGACTTGAGCACGGGGAGGGTGGAGGTGAGCGGGGGCGCGGGGGGTGCGTGAAGCGGTACGTGGAAGTGGGAACGCCAGGGCGTGCTGTCGGGGAGCACGCCGCCGGACACCGCCTCGTCGAGGTCGTCGGTCCCGCGAAGGCCCCCCGTGGTGAGGGTGCGTGTCTGGTGCAGGAAGCGGGGTTCGGCGAAGGCGCCCAGGGCTGCGCGTACCTCGGGCAGGTGCGGGTGTTCTGCGTGCAGCGCTGCGGAGAGCTGGGCCTTGGCGACGGTGATCCCAGCCGCGCGCAGGGCGTCGAGAGCGGTGTCGGGGTCCTCGAAGGAGGTGGCGAGGTGGCAGGTGTCGACGCAGATGCCGATGCGGTCGTGGCCCACGGCGGTGAGCGGGGCGATGGCGTCGGCGGTGGTCTCCACGGTGCAGCCCGGTTCGGGTTCGAGACCGATCCTGATGCCCTTGCCGGTCAGTTCGGCGAGGGCGTCGAGCCGCTGTGCGAGCGTGGTGAACGCCTTCCGCGCCGTGCCGGCCGCCGTGGGGTCGTCGGCGTACGGGGTGCGCCAGGCGATCGGCAGGGTGGAGATGGTGCCTTCGGTGACGTCGTCCGGGAGCAGGGCGGCGAGCAGCCTGGCCAGTTCGGTGGTGTGGGTGAGCCGCTCGGGGTCGGTCCAGTCCGGTTGGTAGACGCGGTACTTGACCTCCTGGGCCCCGAAGCCCTCGTAGGGGAAGCCGTTGAGGGTGACCACTTCGAGGCCGCGGTGTTCGAGTTCGCCGCGCAGGGAGCGCAGTGCGGCGGGGTCGTTGATCAGGGCGCGGGCGGCGTCCTTGGCGAGCCACAGGCCGATGCCGAGGCGGTCCCGGCCGAGCCGTTTGCGTATGGGTTCGCAGTGGTCGCGCAGCTGGGCGCGAACTCCGTCGAGGGTCTCGGCGGGGTGCACGTTGGTGCAGTAGGCGAGGTGGACGACGGAGCCGTCGGGGTGGCGGAAGCGCATGCTTCACTCCCCGCCGCGGAGGATGGAGTTGCCCTCGTGGAGCGGGCCCGGTGCGTCGAGGTCGAGCTGGAGCCGGCCGCTCTGCCCGTAGAAGGCGACGGGGTTGCGCCAGAGGACCTTGTCGACGTCGTCCTCGTCGAATCCGGCCTTCAGCATGGTGTCGGCGACCCTGCGGGTCTTCAGCGGGTCGCTCTTTCCCCAGTCTGCGGCCGAGTTGACAAGGATCCTGTCGGTGCCGTGGTTCCGCAGGACGGTGATCATGCGGTCCTCGTCCATCTTGGTGTCCGGGTAGATGGAGAAGCCGGCCCAGCAGCCGCTGTCGAGGGCGTCCTTCACGGTCGTCTCGTTGAGGTGGTCGAGCAGGACGAGCTCCGGGGCGAGGTCCGACTCGCGGATCACGTCGATGGTGCGGTGCAGGCCGGCGAGCTTGTCGCGGTGCGGGGTGTGCACGAGCGCGGGAAGACCGTGGTCGGCGGCGAGCTGTAGCTGGGCTGTGAGCGCGGCGTCCTCGGCGGGGGTCATCGAGTCGTAGCCGATCTCACCCACGGCGACGACCGAGTCCTTGACGAGGTAGCGCGGCAGGGCGTCCAGGACGGGGGTGCAGCGGGGGTCGTTCGCCTCCTTGGGGTTGAGGGCGAGTGTGCAGTGGTGGGCGATGCCGTACTGGGAGGCGCGGAAGGGTTCCCAGCCGAGAAGGGCGTCGAAGTAGTCGAAGAAGCTGGCGGGCGAGGTGCGGGGCTGGCCGAGCCAGAAGGAGGGCTCGACAAGGGCGCGGACTCCGGCGTCGTACATCGCCTGGTAGTCGTCCGTGGTGCGGGAGGTCATGTGGATGTGGGGATCGAAGATCCTCATCGGGATTCCTCCGTTGCGATGGGGGCGGGCGCCGGGGCCGTGAGATCGAGGACGGTCCGCAGACCGGCGGGGACGGCACGCCCCGCCGCGGTGCGTTCGGCTGCGAAGTCGTCGAGCATGCGCGCGAGTTCGCCGTCTCCGAGGGCCCGCTCGCCGAGCCGGTCGAGGGCCTCGACGGGGACCTCGGTGAAGAGGCATTTGAGGACGGCGTGCCGCCAGCCGTGCGCGTCGAGGTGGACCGCGCCGTACGGGCCGACGGCTGCGGCGACCAGCCGTGTGTCATTGGTGCGCAGGGCGTCCTCGACGAGCGGGAGGGCGGTGGCTCCGAGGTCGAGCCTGTGCAGGGTGAGGAGGACCGCGCGGCGTTCGGCGGCGGTGCCCTGCTCGTAGAGCCTGGTCACGGCGGGCAGTCCCGCGCGGGCTTCGACGAGCAGCAGCGCCCGGACGGAATCGGCGTTCTCGAGTCCGCAGTGCCTTCCCGCCGATGCGAACCGCAGTTCCCAGGGCGGGTTCCCGCTGTCCGCGCCGGGGTGCTCCGCGGCGTGGGCGGCCTCGGCGAGCGCTTCGTCGAGCCAGGCTCTGGCCGCCCCCCGGAGCCGGCCGTCGAGTTCCTCACGGCTGATCAGCACGGTGCGGCTCCCGTCGTCGCACCGGCGGCCCGGCGCAGGAAGTCGATGGACCTGCGTGCGAGTTCGGGCCCCGCGTGGGAGTGCCGGGGCAGTTCGACGACGGTGAGGCCGGTGTATCCGGTGGAGGCGAGTGCGTCGAGCACCGGTGGGAAGTCGATCTCCCCGTCGCCGAACGGCAGGTGTTCGTGGACGCCGCGTCGCATGTCCTCGATCTGGACGTGGCGAAGCCATGGGGCGGCCTCCTTCACGCAGTCGACGGGCGAGGCGGGTTCCAGGCACTGGCAGTGGCCTATGTCGAGGGTGAGTCCGAGCGGGTCCGGGTCACCGAGGAGGGCGCGGAGGTGGTGGAAGTCGGCGAGGGTGGCGAGGAGGTGGCCGGGTTCCGGTTCGATGGCGAGCGGGACGCCCTCCCGCTCGGCGGCTTCGAGTACGGGCGCGAGGGCGCCGGTCAGCCGCTGCCACGCGGTGTCCGTGGTGGTGTCCGGCGGGGTGACGCCGCTGAAGCAGTGCACGGCGTGCGCGCCGAGTCCCGCGGCCACCTCGACGGCCCGGACGAGCAGTGCGGTGCGGGTGGCACGGTCGTCGGGGTCGGGGTCGAGGAGGGAGGGACCGTGTTTGCGCCGGGGGTCCAGGACGTAGCGCGCGCCGGTCTCGACGGTGACTCCGAGGCCGAGTCCGGCGAGCCTGCCGGCCACCTGACGGGTGCGGGCGGCGAGGTCAGGGGCGAGCGGGTCGAGGTGCATGTGGTCGAGGGTCAGGCCGACCCCGTCGTAGCCGAGATCGGCGAGGAGGCCGAGGGCGTCGTCGAGCCGCAGGTCGGTCAGTCCGTTGGTGCCGTAGCCGAGGCGGAGGGTCATGTGAGGCTCACCTTCCGGGCGAGGGCACGGGCGAGGGGGACGAGCCCCATCACCGCGAGCCCGCCGATGGGCGCCCCGGCCCTGGCCGCGAGCGCGGCCTGCAGCGGGATCATCGCCCGGATTCCGCCGCCGACGGCGCGTTGGGTGAGGGGCGGGGAGGGGTTGAGCGCGGCGTGGAGGAGGGGGACCGCGGAGGTACGGAGGTAGGCGCCGGCGAAGGCGGGCAGCAGGAGCCGCTCGGCGGTGGCGGGAGTGCGGGGCGGCTCTCCCGGGGTGGACCGGCCGCGCAGGACGGCGGCCCCGAGTCCGGCGACACCGGCCAGCGCCGCCAGCGGCGCGACGGTGGAGCCGCCGTGTGCCTCGTGGCGGGAGACGGCGGTCACGGCGTAGGTGTGCGCGCCCAGCACGAGGGCGGCGGGGAGCGCGGCGGAGGGGCCGCGAGCGGCCCGGGACGCGCCCGGTCCGGCGGCGGACCGGGCTGCCGGGGCTGCCTCTCCCCCGGCCGTACTCGCCCCGGCCGTACCTGCCCCGGCCGTACCTGCCCCGGCGGCTGTCGCTGTCGCTGTCGCGCCGAGCAGCAGGTCCAGGGTGCGGGCCGAGGCCATCGCGGCCGGTCCCAGCTTCGTGTGCTTGAGGTGCAGGTCGTAGGCCCAGACCGTGGCCGCCAGGCCGGATGCCACCGCCAGCGCGGGGCGGCCCGCTCGGGCCGCCAGGGCCAGGCCGGCCGCCGTCAGGGCGCCGGCGGCTACCAGGGCGGCCCCCGGCGTGACACGGCCCGAGGGGATCGGACGGTGCGGGCGGTCGACGGCGTCCTCCTCCCGGTCCGCCCAGTCGTTCAGGGCCATGCCCGCCTCGTACAGGCAGAGCGAGGCGCCGACCGCGAGTGCCGTGCCCCGGCCGGGACGCCGGCCCGCGGCAGCTGCCCCGGCGAGCGCGTCACCGGGCACGGTGAACAGCGCCGACACACGCAGCAGTTCGGCCCAGGCCCGCAGGCGCGCGCGGACGGGGGGCCTGTCCGGTGCGGGCGCAGTCCCGCCCGCACCGGACAGGCTGAACGGGGGTGCCGCGTGCTGGGTACCGAGCAGTCGCGGGGAGCCGGTCACCGCCGCGAGCAGCCGCAGCGGCCTCACCGGGCGTCCCGAAGACGTTCGGCGAAGGCCAGCAGTTCGGCGTACTGCTCGGCCAGCGCCGCCGGGCCGCCGTCCGGGTCCTTGAAGTAGAAGCCCAGTTCGGGCCGTGGCCCGGTCAGGCCCGTCTCGTGGGAGCGTGCCAGCAGCCGGGCCAGGTCCAGGACCAGGGGTGCGGCGAGGGCGGAGTCGCAGCCCTGCCAGATCGTCTGGAGGATCATCCGCGAGCCGAGGAAGCCGTCGAACGCGATGTGGTCCCACGCCGTCTTCCAGTCCCCCATCGCCGGTACGTCGTCGATGTGGACCTCGCCCTCGGGGGCCGTCCCGAGCGTGTCGGCGAGTACGCGCTCCTTGCCCGCGTTCTTGGCGGCGGCCGCCGCCGGGTCGGCCAGCGCCGCCCCGTCCCCGCCGCCCAGCAGGTTCGTGCCCGACCATGCCCGCACCGGCAGTGCGCGCTGGACGAACATCGGTGCGAGGACGGAGCGGAGCAGCGTCTGGCCTGTCTTGCCGTCGCGTCCGGCGTGGGGAAGTCCGCAGGAGTCGACGGCGTCCTGGAGGTGCGGGCTGCGCAGCCCTGTGGACGGGGTGAAGTTGGCGTACGGGCAGCCGGCGCGGAGTGCGGCCGCCGCGTAGAGGGAGCTGGCGGGCAGCCGGGAGGCGTCATCGCCCGGAGCGGGTTCGGTCGAGGCCACGTTGATGACGACGGTGCGGGCCAGCCCGTGGCGGTGCGTGAAGTCCTCGATGTCGGCGGCGAAGGCGGCGATGAGCTCGTCGTCGCTGCGGGTATCGCCCGGGAGCGGGCCGCCGGGGCGTATCTCGGCGTCGGCGGCGGTGAGTTCGGCCTCGACGGCCGAGGGGAGCCCGTGCGGGAGCACTCCCCCGGCGGCGAGCGCCTCGGCACGCTTGGGCAGGGGACAGTCGAGGGTGTCGTGGCCACCGAAGACGAGGGTGGTCAGCGGTGGCAGCCCGGTGCCGGTGAAGGGCGGTGTCTCGGTGACCATGCCGGTCGGCGGGTGCAGCCCTCCCGCGATGGCCGCGCACCCCGCGGTGGCGGTGGTGGCTACGGAGCCGCGTGCTCCGATGAACCAGACTCCGGTACGAACGGCATGTGCGGTCACGGGCTGCCTCCCTGAGGGCTGATAAGAGGTGGTGAGGTGGTGGGGGGGGGGGGGAAAAAACCGCCCCCCCCCCCCCCCCCCCCCCGCGGGGCCCCCCCCCCCCCCCGGGGGCGCCGGACGAATGTTGTTTGTGGTGGTGAACCACGGGGGGGGGGGCG